>JAOUHU010000112.1 GCA_029884455.1 Gammaproteobacteria bacterium
CAGGCTGACCTTGTCACCGACACCACCGGTCGAGTGCTTGTCGACCACAGGGCCGTCGAGATCGAGGTCTGACCAGTCAAGCACGGTGCCCGACGACGCCATGCTCATGGTCAGGGTCGCGGTTTCATTGAAGGTCAGCGAATTCAGGAATATCGCCATTGCCAGCGACGACACCTGTTCTGCCGGAATGCTGCCGTCGGCAAGTCCATCGACAAAATACCGGATCTGCTCGCTGGAGAGCTCGCCGCCATCGCGCTTGGTTCGTATGACGTCCGTGAACAGCATCAGTGAGTGAACCCGCGCATGGGCAAGTCTGCACTACGCTGTAACCAATTCTCCGCCGGATAATGCGAGCCCTTTTCGATGACGTGCAGAGTGTAGGCATGTCGCGACTTGTCAGATAGATTCGGCCCGCTAAGGTGCGGCGCGCGGCCGTCAAAAATAACGAGCGTGCCGGTTTTCGCTTCCGTTGCCAGCGTCTCGCTGTTTTTCCAGGGTGTCGCGTCGAGTGTTGTCAGCACCAACTTTCCGTCCGCGCTCCGCTGCTGAAGCTTTTTCAGCGGCTCCTTGTGCGCACCCGGGATGAAATGCATGCAGCCGTTCTCGGTGGTCGCATCTTCCAGCGCAAACCAAAAGCCGGTGCAGGACTCGGGCTCCGTATACAGGTAGGTGGAGTCCTGGTGACATATCACTTCGCCGCCGATGTGTGGCGGCTTGAAGATGTACATGGACTGCAGGATGAGAGGCTCAAGGTAGCCCAGGCTTTGGACGGCGGCCGCGAGTTTTGGCGTTCGCGAGAACGCATCGAAAACCGGGTCGAGATCGTGCATGGCATGGCCAACCTTGTTGAGACTTAGCTGTTTTGGCCTGATGAGTTCACCGCGCTCATTGAACGCGTGTTGTTCAAAAAAGAACCGTATCTTGTCGCCCGATTCTTCGAAGTAACTGTCACCCAGCTGAGTCTGCTCCACCGCGGAAAATACATGCTTGACCTCAGCCGGATCAAATTCATCGATCATTTGCTGCATGCGTTCGCGCAAGGCCCGGCAGGCGGCCGCAGCGACGAAATCCTCCAGCACGATGACACCCGATGCATGAAAATCCGCAAGCATGGCCGCCGTCAGGCGACCATCTTCAGGTGATTGGTAAATAGGGATTTTTTGCATGTTGTTTCCGCTTTCAGGGAAGCGTGCTTAGACTGGTTCCAGACATCTTAACGAACTCCGAACAAATTCGTAACCGGCGCGCGGTGCCAAAGCCGCTCGGCCATAGCTAGGCTATACTCTGCGCATCGAAATACCAAAAAATCACCTGGGGGAAACTTGTGAATAATTCAATCAGTATTAGGCTATTTTCCGTTGCCGTCGTTGCAACACTTTCCTTGGCTCTGCTTACAGGGCCAGCTCAGGCGCAGAGCACCACTTCTTCGCTGCGCGTCATCGTCACAGACACCAACGGTGCGGTTGCCGGTAACGTCGGAGTTCGTATCACTCACGTGCCCACAGGCCGGTCCGTTTCGGTATCTTCAAATGATGCCGGTGTCGCGACTGCTCTTGGTCTGGCGGTAGGAGGCCCTTACGAGGTCGAAGTCGCAGATCCAGGCCGGTATACCGCAGATGTGCAACAAAATATCTTCCTCGATCTCGACGAGACCGGAATCGTTGCAATTACTGTGCGTCCTGCTCTCGAAGAAATTGTCGTCACTGCCCAGGCAACGACTGAAGAACTTTCAGTGGGCGTTACCAGTTACTTCGACCGCGCGGCAATAGACGCCACTCCTTCAATCGGCCGTGATTTTACCAGCACAATTGCCAGAGACCCGAAAATCCTGGTTGATAACAGTGTCGCGCGTGGTCCTGCCGTTTCGATGGCCGGGCAGAACTTCCGTTATAACAGCGTCACGATCGACGGCATTCCGCAAAACGATAATTTCGGCCTGAACAAAAATGCTTCGGCAACGTCACGCACGCCGATATCCATTGACGCCGTTGAAGCCGTAAACGTGAATATTGCTCCATACGATGTGACTTACGGAAATTTCGTTGGCGGCAACATCAACATCGTCACGAAATCGGGCACCAACGAATTTCACGGTAGCGCGTTCTACTACAGCACGGACGACAGCCTGTCTGGCGACGAATCGGATGGCGTCAGTATTGACATCGGCGACTTCGCCGAAGACACCTACGGATTTACGTTTGGCGGCCCCATTATTCAGGACAAGCTGTTCTTCTTCGCTAATTATGAGAAATTTGAAACCACGGTTCCGGCCAACGCTCAGCCACTCAGCGCAATACCCGGAGTTACACAGAGCGATATTGATAACGTCACCAGCATACTGCAGAACGAATATGGTTTTGACCCCGGTGAGTTTGCAGTCAGCGATACGGATGAGGATGAGAAACGACTGCTGAAAGTCGACTGGTATTTGAATGATGACCACCGAGCCGTCGCCACCTATCAGTACGCCAAGACCGATGTGCTGTTCGACGACTTCCCAACATCGGCAGCCCTGAATTCGAACCGCTACAACATCAACCAGGAAATGACAGCGTATTCGATGCAGTTCTTTTCGAACTGGACCGATCAGCTGTCGACCGAAGTCAAGATCGGTACCAAAGAGGTAGTGAGGCGCGACAAGAGCGTCGATAGCACAACCAACGAGTTTCTTGTACGCACTGCCGGAGGTGGCGTCATCCTGGCTGGTGGCGATCGCTTCCGCCACTCCAATGAGCTGGATAATGACTCGGATATTTTCCGAGTCAAAGCTGATTACAGCACTGGTAACCACACACTGACAGCGGGCTGGGAGCGGGAATCAAAATCGGTCCGGAATCGCTTTTTGCCCTTCTCGAAGGGTCTTTTTTGCTTTAATTCCCCGGCCGACCTGCAGAATCGAATCATCGACGGCTTTTGTTCCACCTACGGCAACTCGAATACCGGCGTCGCCACGGATGCCGAAGCCGATTTCACTCTCGATGTGGACAGCTTTTTCGTGCAAGACGAGTGGCGGCCGACGGATGACTTGACACTGACTTTTGGTATTCGCTACGACACACTCTCAAACAATGATCCGATAAAAGAAAACACAGACTTCTTCGATCGGCGTGGCTTTGAAAATACCTTCAACATGGACGGAAGCGACCTTGTGCAGCCTCGCTTCGGTTTCAACTGGACCGCCACGGATCGCTTGACCGTTCGGGGCGGTGCAGGCTTGTTCGGGGGTGGCGCTCCGCTGATTGTCCTGTCCAACAGTTACGCAGGTGACGGCATCAGCCGAACTTTTGCGTTCCCGATGGCGTTCATGGACCCGGTCGCCGTTGCAGCTGCTGTGGCCGAGTTGCCGGACCCAACCTCTGCATTTAGAAACCTGCAATCTCAGATCGGTGTCGACCCGAACGCATCGACGGACGCCATTGATCCGAATTACGACATCCTGAGCACCTGGAAGTACAGCCTCGGTGTCGAGTACCTCGCCGACCTGTGGTTCCTGGGCAACGACTGGCTATTGTCTGCTGATGTCATTTTCTCCGATGTCGAAAATGGTTACGACATATTCGAAGAGCGCCGCTCGGTCATTGACACGGCGCCCGACGGCCGGCCGATCTATGACCAACCTGGCTTCGGCTTCGGCTGGGACTTGACCACAAGAAACACCAGCAAGGGCGATGGCACCGTTTACTCTCTGGGCGTTGCGAAGGCTTTTGAAACGCGTGCCGGCATGTGGGACCTCAGTTTGGGCTTCACGCACCAGGATGTGAACGAACTCCGCTCCTACAACCGCTTCGTAACCTTCGAGACCCTGGTGTTTGATACGGGCACGGATATGAACAATCCGACCGTATCGCCATCACATTTCGAAACGGAAGATCGCGTTACTGCGACCTTGAGCTGGCAAAAGGAAATCTTCGGCGACAACGTTACAAGCGTTGGCTTGATTTACACCGGCCGTACCGGTCGGCATTTTAATTACGTCTTCGGCACCAATGGTGTCTGTGCCTTTGGCGGACTAGCACTTGCGGATTGCGGTGCCGAGACTGATATCGCGGGCTCGCAGTTGTTTTATGTACCGACGGGTCCCAGCGACCCGTTCATCTCGGGTGACCCGGCATTCCTGGCCGATCTTGATGAATTTATTGGCAATGCCGAATGCCTCAAAGGTCATCGTGGTTCGATCGTGAGCCGCAATGATTGCGAAACAGGCTGGACCAGCATTGTCAATTTGCGCTTTGTGCAGGAAGTGAAGATTGGAAACTTGAATTTCGATTTCTTGCTGGATATCGAGAACTTTGGCAATTTGCTGAACAATGATTGGGGCCGTGTGGAAAGTTACACCGAGCCATCCGTCGTGGCGCCAGCCAACGTTCAGATTCCGGTACCGGGTGGTCCCTACCTGTTGACGCCAACAAGCAGCTACGATCCGTTGGTTGGTGCCTCGTCGATTGTATCCAAGCCAGAAATTGCATCCTTGCCATCGGTGTACCGCATTCAGCTCGGCGCTCGAATCCGCTTCTAACTCGGTAAATTGTAGGCACTATCCTAAAGGGGCAGCTTCGCTGCCCCTTTTTTTCTGTCAAAATTCCGGCTGCCATGAACTTTCGTCTGCATTTTGCCGTTCTCACCAGCCTCGCGATTGCCGCGGCGTGTGCACCTGCGCCGGAGTTAACGATGCAGCTCCGGATCCTCGAGACCACGGACCTGCATATGCACATCGTCGACTATGACTATTACCAGGACCAGCCCTCGGTTTCACTCGGACTCGCGCGCACGGCAGCGCTGATCAGGACTGCGCGC
>JAOUHU010000113.1 GCA_029884455.1 Gammaproteobacteria bacterium
ACGCGGGCCTCAAGGTGCCGAATTTTGGCGGATTTGCTGTGCTCGCGGATCGCTCGCGAGCCGAACAATTACTGAGCTGGAAACTCTGGGTTGCGGCGATTGCCTGGGTGCTGCTGGTAATCGGCGCCGCTCGACCCGAGCGTATCGGCGACGAACTTGAGGTGCCCGTGTCCGGGCGTAACCTGATGTTGGCCGTCGACCTGTCCGGCAGCATGGACCAGAAGGATTTCGAGCTCGGCGCGCGGCGCGTCGACAGGTTGACTGCGACCAAGGCGGTCGCGAGTGACTTCATCGGTCGCCGCGAAGGCGATCGCATTGGCCTGATCCTGTTCGGTGAGCGCGCCTACCTGCAGGTGCCGCTGACGCTCGACCGCGAGACCGTCAAAGTCCTGCTGCTCGAAGCTTTTATCGGGCTGGCGGGCGAGAAAACTGCCATCGGCGATGCGATTACGCTGGCGGTAAAACGCATCCACGACCTCGAGGAGGAGCCGGGTGAACAGGTGCTCGTGCTGCTCACTGACGGCGCGAACACGGCCGGTGAGGTACAACCGTTGAAAGCCGCCGAACTTGCGCGACAGGTCGGCCTGCGTATTTACACCATCGGAATTGGCGCAGAGCAGATGGAAGTCTCATCACTGATAGGTGGCCGCCGCAATATAAATCCTTCCGCAGACCTTGACGAAGAAACCCTCACCGCCATTGCCGACATGACCGGCGGTCGATATTTTCGTGCCGTCGATACGGCGGGCCTGCAGGAAATCTACCGGCTGGTGGACGAGCTTGAGCCGGTCGAGGAGCCGGAAGCCGGTTTTCGCCCGGTAAAATCGCTGTTCTATGTTCCGCTCGCTGGTGCGTTCGCACTCAGTGTCCTGCTGGTGCTCAGCGAGTTATTGCAGGGCGTTCTCGCACGGCGGACCGCCGCGAGGGTAGAGGCCGATGCTGTCTGAGCTGCATTTCCTGCGCCCCGAGTGGCTGCTGGCGCTGCCGCTGGCAGTGGTGGCGGTTTGGCTGCTGGCGCGACGGCGATTGGGTGCCGGCAGCTGGCAAAATGTTGTGTCGCCGGCACTGGCACCTTTTGTACTCTCTGTGTCGCCAAATCGCAGCGGTGCGTATCGGTGGTGGCTGCTCGGGCTCGGCGCGGTATTGGGCGTGCTGGCGTTGGCCGGGCCGGCCTGGCAGCGTATCGAGCAACCGGTGTTTCGCTCCGACCAGGCACTCGTTATCGCGCTCGACCTGTCACGCTCGATGGATGCGCAGGATGTTGCCCCGAGCCGCCTGCTGCGTGCGCGGCTCAAGATTCTCGATATCCTGGGGCGGCGCAAGAGCGGCCAGACAGCACTGGTCGTTTATTCCGCCAATGCCTTTACAGTTACGCCGCTGACGAACGACACCGATACGATCGCGGCGCTGGTCAGCAGCCTGAGTACCGACATCATGCCGAGCCAGGGCAGTTATCCGATTGCCGCAATTAACAAGGGCCGCGAATTGCTGCAGAACGCGGCGGCAACTTTCGGTGAAATCCTGTTGATTACCGATGGCGGATCGTCGCCGGCCGCAGAACGCGCAGCACGCGAACTTCAGGCGGAGGGATATCTGCTATCGGTGCTCGCCGTCGGTACGCGCGAAGGTGCACCGATACCACAGTTCAACGGCGGTTTCGTCATTGATCGGTCCGGACAGATCGCCGTGCCAAAACTCGAGGACCAGTCGCTGCGTGCGCTGGCGATGGCCGGCGGTGGGCAGTATGCCGTGCTCTCCACGGACCAGCGCGATCTTGACCTGCTGCTGTCCGGCGAACTTGGCACGCGGCAGGCCTCGGGTGAGGCCCTCGCGACGGATCGCTGGCGTGAGGAGGGTCCGTGGCTGTTGCTGTTGTTATTGCCACTCGCCGCGCTGGTATTTCGTCGTGGCTGGATCGTAGTCGTGCTGTTCCTGCTGTTGCCGCCTGACCAGGCGGCACATGCGCTGGACTGGAACGACCTCTGGCTTACCAGGGACCAGCAGGCGCAAAGAAAACTCGAACAGGGCGCGCCCGCAGATGCTGCCGAGCTGTTCGAGAATCCGGAATGGCGCGCGGTTGCACAGTATCGGGCGGAAGATTACCGGGCGAGCGCAGCCCAGTTCGCAGAACGCGAAGACGCACGCGGCCTGTATAACCTTGGCAACGCGCTGGCGCGCCAGGGCGAATTCGAATCCGCTCTCGACGCCTATGAACAAACACTGGCAATCGACCCGGAAGACGCGGACGCCGCCTACAATCGCGATCTGATCAAGGCGCTGCTCGAGCAGCAACAGCAGCAAGAACAGCAACAGCAGGACGGCGCACAACAGCAGTCCGATCAGCAGGGCCAAGGCGAGCAATCCGAGAGCAACAGCGAATCACAACAGGAAGGTGAGAATTCCGAGAATGCTGGTGAACAGCAGGATGGCGAAGCGTCGGATCGTGACCAGGAAATGTCTGCGGAAGATCTCGAGGCCCTGCAGGAAGAATTGCAACGCGCGGCAGACGAGGCCGAGCAAAACCAGGGTGACCCGACCGAGCAACTGACCGCGGCGGAGCTCGAGGCCTTGCGCGAGCAGGCCGAACAGCAGCAGGCTATGGAGCAGTGGCTGCGGCGTATCCCGAACGATCCCGGCTCGCTGCTGCGCAACAAGTTTCGCTATCAATATCAAAAAACCGGCAAGGACCAGGATGGCAACAATACCTGGCCCGATGACGAGGTACAGCCGTGGTAGTTCGACTTATCGTTTATATGTTTCTGCTTGCTGCAAGCGGCGCCAACGCGGCGGTCACTGCCAGCATAGATCGTGCCGACGTCGATCTGAATGAGTCATTCACGCTCGATATTACGACCGATCTGAACGTCGACGCGCAACCCGATGTTACGGTGCTCGAAACGGATTTCCTGGTCGGCCAGAGCAGCTTCGTAACGAACACTACGATCCTTAACGGACAGATCCGGCGCAGCAAGACCTGGTCATACGTGCTGATGCCGAAACGCGCCGGCCAGTTGACCATACCGCCGATCAGCATCGGCGGTGAGTTCAGTAATCCGCTGGTCGTCGAAATCAGTGAGCCCAGTTACGCGCCACCGGGCGAGGCCGAGGTCTTTGTGACCACCGAAGTCGATACGCCCGAGACCTATGTACAGGCGCAGTTGTTGCTGACCGTCAAGATCTATCGCTCGGTTGCGGTACGGCAACCGGCATTGCGTGATCCGGTAGTGAGCGGTGCAGAAGTGTTACTCGAACTTGCCGGCGATGACCGCAGCTACGAAGCGGTGATCGGCGGTACGCCTTACGGCGTCATCGAACGCGTGATTGCAATCTATCCGCAGGAAAGCGGCGAAATACAATTGTCGCCAGCGCGCTTTGAAGCGCGCGTGTTGCGCGACGGCCGCATTACCGGGCGCAAGATTTACGAGTCCGAACCGCTGACTGTCACTGTCTTACCGACGCCCGCGCCCCCGGCACGGTTTCCGAATGCCAACTGGTTGCCAGCACGCGACCTGACCTTGACTGAGGACTGGTCGCAGCAAGGCAATGAGCTCAAGGCGGGGGAACCCCTGACGCGGCGTATTTCGATCGAAGCACTCGGACAACTGGAGACACAGATTCCGGCGATTGAGCCGCCGACGACGGAAGGCATCAGCGTGTATCCGGACAAACCGGAACTCAGCCGCAGGATTGAGCCGGGTGGAATTCGCGGCATACGCCAGGACCAGTATGCGCTGATCGGTGTGCGCGCCGGTGATGTGCAGCTGCCAGCGCTGGAAGTACCGTGGTGGAACACGGAGAGCAAGCAATGGCAGATTGCCACATTGCCGCAGCGCACGATCACCATTATCGGTGCTGAGGAACCGGAAATTGTGACGCCAATTCCGGACGCATCCGACAGCACTGCTGTCACCGCAGTAACGAGCGTGGCCGTGCAAAGTGAGTTCTGGCGCCGGGTCAGCGAAGCGCTCGCCGTATTGCTTTTACTGACCTGTTCGGCATGGTGGTGGTCAGCACGCAGTCCTGCAGCGCCGCGAACGCCGCGTGAGCCGGCCGTATTGCCGACGCACAAGCGCCAGGCCGCACTGCTGAAAAAAGCCCGCACGGCGGCGCTGGCGGCGGACGCCGCCGGCGTGCGCGCCGCCATAATTGCCTGGGGACAGCTGCAGTGGCCCGATAATGCGCCGCGCAGCATCGGCGCCATCGCAGATCGTGTCTCGTCGCCGCTGGCCGAGGAATTGCGCGCACTGTCGAGGCAGAGCTACGGACCCGAAGCTGCCGCCTGGGATGGAGCCGCACTTGCCCGGGGCTTGCGTTCCTTCGCCATCCTCTCGGAGCAAGAGGCTGACGATGATGACCTGCTACCGCCGCTGCTGCCGCCTACCAGTGTCCAACGTTCGGCATAGAGACCCACGGTTCCTGTGGCGGCAGGTCAGGACCCTTTTGTAACAGCTCGATTGAGATGTTATCCGGCGAGCGCACGAACGCCATGTGGCCATCGCGCGGCGGACGGTTAATCGTTACGCCGCCGTCCATGAGTTTCTGGCAGACCGCGTAAATGTCGTCGACTGCGTAGGCGAGGTGGCCGAAATTGCGCCCCTCACTGTAGTCTTCCGGGTCCCAGTTCCAGGTCAGTTCGAGCTGCGCGTCCTGGTCGCCCGGCGCCGCAAGAAAAATCAGCGTAAAGCGACCCGGCTTGCTTTCGTGGCGGCGCAATTCAACAAGGCCCAGCTGGTTGCAATAAAAATCCAGCGATGCGGCAACATCCTTGAT
>JAOUHU010000052.1 GCA_029884455.1 Gammaproteobacteria bacterium
GTTGATGTGGTCTGGGTAGGCCTGTACGTCTTCGTTTACTGGATGTAGTTGGTGCAGAGGGCTGTGGGGCATTTCTCTCCCTCATGGCTCGCCGCGCTGCGCTTTACTTCGGTCGAAAAACGCCCCGCAGCCCTCTTCAACCGTTGATCCAGCCAAGGTAGTACGAGGCAACGAGGAACACGATCAGCAGCAGCGACAGGGCGACGCGTACCTTGAGTGCGCCGAGCACCTTCGTGGAATCGTGGTCTTTGCGCGACAGGTGGTACAGGCCGGTAGCAAGGCTGGCGACGATGGCGAGCAGCAATACAATGACAACTATTTTCACTGCGAATCCCTGACAGGCGGGCAGGAAGTATAACGTGAAGCAGAGCAGCTTGAAGTCGATGCCCACGTGGCTGCCGTTTTTGGCCGGCTTCGCGCTGGTCATACAGTTTGCAGGTCTTGGCGGCTGGCAGGTCAGTCGCGGCCTGGAAAAGCGCGCGGCACAGGAGCTGTACGCCGACGACTCGGGCCTGACGACCTGGGTCGCCGGGATGGAAGTGCGGCCATACCAGAAGCTGCGCGTACAGGGCCGTTTCGATGGCCAGCGCCAGTTCCTGCTCGACAATATCATTCTCAACAGCCGCTACGGCTACTACGTAGTGACGCCGCTCATTCTGGACGCCGACAATCAGCTGTTGCTCGTGAATCGCGGCTGGATCGAGCGAGCGGCCAATGGTCTCGCGCCGGTACTGCCAGCAATCGATGCCGAATTGGTGACCGTGCATGGCCGCGCCGGTTCGCTGCCACGGGCCGGTTACAAAATGGGTGCCGCCGTAAGTCCGGGCTCGGCCTGGCCGAAACTCGCGGTGTATCCAACCATCGCCGAGCTTGCTGCCGAGCTTGGCCAGGACGTGCAGGCGTTTGTACTGTTGCTGGAGCCTGATGATGAACGCGGATTCGTGCGCCACTGGGTACCGGAGGAAATGGGGCCGGGCCGGCATTTTGCCTACGCCCTGCAATGGTTCGCCATGGCCGCGGTACTGGCAGCGTTGCTCATCTGGCACTGGCGGCGGCGCCGGGCGGAACTGCGGAGCACGCATGCCTGATTCACGCCCGAGGTCAGCACGCCTGCAGCTCACGCTGATCGCGCTGGTCTTTTTCGGCCCTTTGCTGCTTGCCGTTTGGCTGTACTTCGGCGGACATTTTGAACTTGCCAGGCGTGGCAGCAATCACGGTGCATTGCTGCAGCCAATCGTCAACCTGCGCGAGGCATTGTCCGAGTCCGGTCTGCTGCTGCAGGGCGAGGGGCGCTGGATGCTGTTGTACGTGCATGAATCCGAATGTTCGGCGGCTTGTCGCGACGCCCTGTACACACTTCGCCAGAGTCGGCTAATGCTCGGCAAGGACCAGGACCGGTTGGTGCGGGGCTTCTTGCACGGCGATACGCCGCCCGATACAGTGTTCCTCGCTGCCGAGCATCAAGGGCTGGTCGCTGCGCAGGAGGTACGCCTTGTAACCCTGCTGAATAACAAGAAGCCCAACGAACTCGCGGCGGGTGGCTATTTTCTGCTCGACCCGCTCGGAAATCTTGTCATGTATTTTCGGCCGGATATTGATCCATCAGAAATGGTCTCTGACATCGAACACCTGCTGCGCTTGTCGCACATAGGCTAGTGGAACCTGCATGAGCGCAAACGTTGAAACTTATCTTGACTGGCGTGACTACTACGAGCTGACCAAACCGCGGGTGGTCATGCTGATCGTGTTCACGGCAGTTGTCGGCATGTTCCTCGCGGTGCCCGGCTGGCCCGGCGCCACGGCACTGTTGTTTGGCACGCTCGGCATTGGGCTGGCCGCCTCATCGGCCGCAGTATTCAATCATGTGCTGGATGCGCGCATCGACATACACATGTTGCGTACCCGTGGCAGGCCCTTGCCGCAGGGGCGGGTATCGGAGCGCGCTGCGCTGAGTTTTGCGTCGCTGCTTGGTGTCATTTCGATGATCATGCTGTGGTTCATCGTCAATCCACTGACTGCAGTGCTGACCTTTGCCTCGCTGATTGGCTATGCGGTGGTATACACGGTCTTCCTGAAGCGGGCGACGCCGCAGAATATTGTCATCGGCGGTGCTGCCGGTGCTGCACCGCCGGTACTGGGCTGGACGGCGGTAAATGGCGAAGTGCACACCAGCGCCCTGCTGTTGTTCCTGATCATCTTTGTCTGGACGCCGCCACATTTTTGGGCGCTCGCGATAGCGCGCAAGGAAGAGTACGCCAAGGTCGGCATCCCGATGTTGCCGGTAACGCACGGCGAGGCGTATACCCGACTGAATATACTTTTCTATACGATCCTGCTGGTGCTGATTACGATCCTGCCCTACCTGACCGGAATGAGCGGTTTGATTTATCTCGCCACCGCCCTCGTACTCGATGCCGGCTATCTGTATTACTCGATCCAGATGTGGCGCGAGCCGCAGGATCTCGAACTGCCCATGAAATCATTCAGATTTTCGATTTCCTACCTGGGGTTCCTGTTCGCCGCACTGTTGATCGACCATTATTTCCTGATCCAGATCACTATCTGACCGGCCAAAAAACTGCCAACCGTATCCTTGTAGCCCTGCGACCTCGCGCTACACTCGGTCGCATCATGAGTGCCGCGGACAGAAACCTGGCCTTCGAGCGTTTGGTGCGACCGCACTTCGATCGCCTGTATCGACTCGCCTGGCGTCTGGCCGGCAGCAAGGCCGAGGCCGAAGACCTGTTCCAGGAGCTGCTGCTGAAAGCCTATGGATTGCTTGATCAGCTCGTGTCCATTGATCAGCCGGGACCGTGGCTCGGCCGCGTAATGTACAACCTGTTCATCGACGAACGGCGCCGATTCGCCAGGCGCCGCCTGCAGCTGGTCGCGGAGGGCGAGCTTCCGGGCGATGGGCTGGCCGCTATCGCCGGCTCCTCCGACCCGGTGATGGATGGCCAGCGCCGCGAGACCATCCGGCGCCTCGACCGGGCCCTGGCAATGCTCAGTACGGATCACCGCGTGGTTGTCCTGCTGCACGACACAGAGGGTTATAAATTGGAAGAAATACAAGAACTTACCGGAACTCCACTGGGAACCGTGAAGTCCCGCCTGCACCGTGCACGGGCGCAGTTGCGGGAAATTCTGGAAAAAGATGGAACCCTTTGCTGAGCCCCGGCGTGTAAAGGATCAGGCAGGACACAAGCATGCATGACGACAATCACAATACGGCACACGGCGATCAGGACGATGCCCGGATTCAGGCACTGTTAAAGGACTACCCTATGCCACAGGCGGCCGCAGGTTTTTACGATCAGGCGCTGGCTCGCGCCACCGTGAAGGGCGCCCGCCGCGAACGTAATCGCTGGCTGCTGAGCGGATTCGGCGGCGCGATTGCGGCCGGGCTCGCACTCTGGTTGCTGAGCAGCACGCTACTGCACACCCCTGGAATGCAGTCGGCAGGTGACACGGTGAGCGCGTCGATTCCCGGCATCACGATGACGCTCGAGGAACCGCGAACCGTCAACCTGGTTTTTGCTTCCGCGACGGCGCTGGACGCCGTGACGCTGACGGTAACACTGCCGGCTGGCGTCGAACTCGCCGGGTTCCCCGGGCAGAGTGAGGTGAGCTGGGAAACGAGCCTCACCGCCGGTCGGAACTTGTTGCCTCTCAGATTAGTTGCACTGACGCCCGTCGGCGGCGAATTGCTGGCGAGACTCGAACATGAGAATCGTGATCGGCTGTTCCGCCTTAGGCTAAACATTTCCTGAACGGAGTAAGACCATGAAAAGGATTAGAGTATTTTTCGCAAGCCTGGCCCTGGTTGGCGCGGCCCTGTTGCCGGCGACGGCCACTGCCGATGAGTTCGACGATCTCGACGTAACCATGGAAGTCATTGATGACATCGGCGACGTGGATGATGTCATCGCGGAAATGCGCGGCCCCGACAGCGACGACGCAGCGGAAAGTGACGATGCCGAGGATGGCGAGCAGGAAGATGACGACCGTGACGACGCTCGCGACGAGGATCGTGACAATGAAGAGTTCGAGGATGAGGAGTCCGAAGACGAGGAATCCGACGAACCCGAGTCCGAGGACGAATTCGAAGAGCATGAGGATGACTTCGCCGAAGACGAGGATTTCACTGAAGAAGATGAGGACTTTGACGAGGAAGATGACTTCGAAGAAGGCGAAGACGTCGACGACGATCACTATGACGAGGATGACGAAGACGACGACATGGGCGACAACGACATGGACGACGACGACCTCGAGATAGAATAAACCGTACAAAAACCGCAAAAACCCCCTGTTTGCGGCGCATTCAGGGGGTTTTTTATGCACCACGTCATAGTTTTGCGGTGCGGAAAATCGGTACTCTTAGATCTGACATAACGTGCACCCTGGAGCATGGGCTATTCGCGTAATGAATTACATCGGGCGACGCAGGCTTGGCATCGGCGTTGCGATGCTGGCAGCGTGCCTGCTGTTCGCGCCGCTGCAGAGCAAAGCGCTCACGTCGAGTGAAATCTTTGCCGACGGCAATCGGCTGTTTCGTGACGACCTGTATTGGGCAGCGCTGCTGCGCTATCGGCAGGCCTACGAGGCCGGCATGGATACACCCTTGCTGCACTACAACACTGGCGTCGCGCATTATCGGGCGGGCCAGTATATCCGGGCGCGCACGTCACTGCTCAAGGCGGCGCAGGATCCCGGTCTGCGTGTTATTTCGCAATACAATCTCGGCCTGAATGCCTATGCGGCCGGCAATATCGACGAAGCGCTGAACTGGTTTCGCCAGGCGCGCGACCAGGAGCAGCGCGCCGACATCCGCAAGCTCGCGATCATCGCCATCTCGCGGTTGCAAAGCGAAAAGCGCGAGGACGACGTGTTGCTGGCGCGAGTCGAGAAGCGCGCAACAAAACCAGAGTTCACGAATTTTGACCTGACCGCGTTCATCGGTTTTGGCACCGATGACAACGTGTTTCGCGCACCAAGCCAGGACTATATCGACTTCGCGGACCCCGCCCTGCCGCTGGTATCCCCGGAAGTGGTTTCCGGTGCGTTTGTACCGATCGACCTGCAGCTCAGGTACTCGATTAATAGCCTGAAGTACGAGTCGTTTTATGGCGCCTACCGCGTCGCTGGCCGACTGTACCAGGACAAGGAGCTGGAAAACGCCGACGAGTACAGTCATGAATTCAGCTTTGGCAGCAGTTACCGGCGCGCCGATGAGAACCGCGAACGCCGCGTGTTCAGTGCATTTACTTTCGCGCAACACGATGAAACCTACTTTGATCCCGACGACGGCACGGCTCGCGAAGTCAACGCCGAAACCATCGAAGAGCGTATGAACTACACCCGCTACGGACCGGAATTTGCCTGGGTCCAGGCCTATGATCGCTTCGCGCTTGGCCTGCGCATCAAGGGGCAGCTCTGGAACTATGACGATCCCGGAATCGTGCCGGAGTACGATCACGAGTACTTTCTGTTCGCGGCGCATGCGCAGTACGAGTTTACCAGCACCTCCTTGTTGCGCTTCACGGTGGACAAGTACAGTCGCCGTTATGGCGATCGGCCTGCCTTTGACCTGGACGGCAACCAGCCGGTTACCAACCCGGACCTGCGCTACGATTATCTCGCGGTTGGACTTACTGCAAGGCAGCGCATTACAAGCAACATGTGGTTCGGCTTCAACGTCGAGCTGACCGATCGCCAGGACCGGTATCTTGGCTACAACGACTACCGCCGCGACCAGTATGGCTTCGATTTCAACTGGGCACCGAACCCACGCTTTCGCTTCGAGCTCGGCGGCTACTATCGGAACTACGATTATCCGAACGCGTTTGCATTTCACAACCCGGTGGCCGGCACCAAGACCCTGGAAACGCTGCGCGGCAATCTGCTCGCAGAGTTTCGCATTACTCCGCACCTGAGCCTCATCGCCGAAGCGGAGTTGCGAGAATCAGTATCGACTGACACCCGCATCGGCTACGACAAGTCCTGGTTCTCGCTCGGTGTGACCTGGCAACAGTAGTCGCGGACACGGTCCCCTGCGACAATTTGCTACCATTGCCGGCTCGATTGGCAAACCGGCCGGCAAATGGACGTTACACCGATACTTGATTCGCTGAATGACGCGCAGCGGCAAGCCGTTACTGCGGCCGCCGCGCCGACGCTGGTCGTCGCCGGGGCTGGCAGCGGCAAGACCCGGGTGCTTGTTCACCGGGCCGCCTGGCTGATCGATGTTGAAGGCGTGAGCCCGCAGGGATTGCTCGCGGTTACCTTCACCAACAAGGCCGCCGCCGAGATGCGCAGCCGCATCGAGGCACTGCTGAATATTCCGGTAAACCAACTCTGGATCGGTACCTTTCACGGACTTGCGCATCGCCTGCTCCGCCGGCACTGGCGCGAAGCGAACCTGCCGCAGAATTTTCAGATTATTGATTCCGACGACCAGCTGCGCCTGATCAAACGACTGCTGAAGAACCTCGAGATAGACGACAGCCGCTGGGAACCTCGAGACATTCAGTACTTTATCAATGGGCAGAAGGACGAGGGCTTGCGGCCGCGGCATCTGAACGACGAGGGCGACCCGAACCGGCGCCAGATGATTGCGCTTTACCAGGGCTACGAAGAAGTTTGCGAACGCGGCGGCCTGGTCGATTTTGCCGAGCTGCTGCTGCGGGCGCACGAATTATGGCGCGACAACGAGGAGCTTTTGGCCTACTACCAGCGGCGCTTCTCGCACCTGTTGGTCGACGAGTTTCAGGACACCAACGCGATTCAGTACGCATGGCTTCGGCTGCTTGCCGGCAAGACCGGTATTCCATTCGTGGTTGGGGATGACGACCAGTCCATTTACCGCTGGCGCGGTGCGCGGGTTGAGCACATTCATCGCTTCCAGAAAGACTTTCCTGGCACCTCGGTTGTCAAGCTGGAGCAGAACTACCGCTCAACGGCGACCATACTGCACGCCGCCAACTCTGTCATAGAGAACAACAGCTCCCGGCTTGGCAAGAAACTATGGACCGACGGTGCTGACGGCGAACCGATCCGCGTTTATGCCGCATACAACGAACGTGATGAGTCCGACTTCATCATCGGCCGCTTGCGTGACTGGATAGAGCAGGGCAATTTGCGTGCCGATGCTGCAGTGCTGTATCGATCGAACGCGCAGTCCCGGGTACTGGAAGAAGGCCTGATCAACGCCGGCATTCCGTACCGTGTGTACGGCGGCCTGCGGTTTTTCGAACGCACAGAGATCAAGGACGCGCTGGCTTACCTGCGACTGATTTCGAATCGCAACGATGACAGTTCGTTTGAGCGCGTACTTAACAAGCCAACACGCGGCATCGGCGCGCGCAGCGCGCAGATGATTCGCAGTTACGCGCGCGCCAATGCCTGCTCCCTGTGGCGCGCTGCCGGGGCATTGGCCAGTGACGAGTGCGGTGGCCGCACGGCTAATTCGGTACATGCGTTTTTGCTGCTGATCGAGGCCCTTGCTCGTGATACTAACGGGCTCGATCTTGCAGCCACCATCGATCACGTCATTCATGCCAGTGGCCTGGTTGAATTTTTCAAGAAAGATAAGGGCGAAAAAAGCGAGACGCGTATCGAAAACCTGCTTGAACTCATCAGCGCCGGCGGTAGTTTCGAGCCGGACCCGGCTGCCGAAATGTCAACACTTGACGAGTTCCTTTCGCATGCCGCACTCGAGGCAGGTGAAGGCCAGGCGGACGCCTGGGACGACTGCGTACAGTTAATGACCATGCATTCGGCCAAGGGGCTCGAGTTCCCGCTGGTATTCCTGTCCGGCATGGAGGACGGCCTGTTTCCGCACCAGCGCTCGATATCGGATCCCAAGGGTTTGGAGGAAGAGCGACGTCTTTGTTATGTCGGTATCACGCGCGCGATGCGAACCCTGTATATAAGCTACGCCGAGCAGCGGCGCCTGCACGGCATGGAAAGTTTTTCGCAGCCATCGAGATTCGTCGCGGAAATCCCGGACCAGTACATCGAGGAAATTCGACCCAGGGTGCAGATATCGCGGCCATTACGCTCGCCAGGCCCGGGGCGTTCAGGCGTTCGGCAGGGCGCCGAGATCGGTATCCGGCTCGGACAGCGGGTACACCACAGGAAGTTCGGCGACGGTGTAATTCTGAATTGCGAGGGCCAGGGAGCGCATGCACGTGTGCAGGTCAATTTTGAAGACGCCGGCACAAAATGGCTTGTTCTGAGCTATGCAAATCTCGATCTGATGTAAACTCATCACGATGAAAATTCTGATTCTCGGCGCCGGCCAGGTTGGCTCCTCTGCCGCGATGCACCTGTCCCGCGAAGAGTCCAACGAAGTTACCGTCGTTGATACCCGACCTGAGGTGCTGCGCGAGTTGCAGGACCGGCTGGATATCCGCACCGTGGTTGGCCATGCAGCCTACCCGGATACGCTCACGCGCGCCGGCGCCGACGATGCGGACATCGTTATCGCACTGACCGACAGCGACGAAACCAACATGATCGCCTGCCAGGTCGCCTACACGATGTTTCATACGCCGACCAAAATTGCACGTATTCGGGCGACCGAATATATGATCGCCCGGGATTTGTTTACCCAGGATGCGATCCCGGTCGACGTTCGCATCAGCCCCGAGCAGCTGGTGTGCGAGCACGTCGAGCAGCTTATTCTCTATCCGGGCGCGACCCAGGTTCTTGACTTTGCCAATGGCCGGGCCCGTCTCGTCGGCGCGCGCACCGATAGCGATGGTTTGCTGGTCGGCCAGCGCATTGCCACGCTGAAGGACCATATCAAGAATACCGAGGCGCGCATTGCGGCTATCTATCGGGATGGCAAGGCAATGCTGCCCGAGGGCGATACGGTTATCCAGGAAGGCGACGAGATTTTCTTTATTGCCGATCGCAAGGACATTCGCGTTTTCATGAGCGAAATGCGGCGGCTTGAGGAGCCGGTGCGGCGCGTGGTTATTGCCGGCGGCGGCAACATCGGTGTGCGGCTGGCGCTTGCACTCGAGCATACCAACCAGGTCAAAATCATTGAGCGTGATCCGCGCCGCGCGCGGCAGATTTCGGAGCAGCTCAACAAGGCAATCGTGCTGGTCGGCGATGCAGCGAATGAAGAATTGCTGCTGGAAGAAAATATCGACAACGTTGACGTATTTTGCGGCCTGACTAATTCGGAAGAGGCGAACATCCTGAGCTCAATGCTCGCGAAGCGACTCGGCGCACACAAGGTGATGGCTTTGATTAATCGCGCCTCCTATGTTGACCTGGTCGAGGCCGGCAGTATCGATATCGCGATCTCGCCACAGCAGATCACGATCGGTTCGCTGCTTGCGCATGTGCGCCGCGGCGACGTGGTCAAGGTGCATTCGTTGCGGCGTGGCGCCGCCGAGGCAATCGAAGCAATTGCGCACGGTGACAAGGGCACCTCGAAGGTCGTTGGCCGGTCAATTGAGGAGATCGAATTGCCGCGGGGCTGCGCGATCGTCGCGCTGGTGCGTGGCGAACGCGTAATCATGGCGCATCACGATACTGTTATTGAAGCGGATGATCACGTCATTCTATTTCTGACAGACCGACGCAAGATCGACCAGCTGGAAACCCTTTTCCAGGTTGGCGTGTCTTTTGTCTGACACGGACGGACACTGATGAATTGGGCGGTGGTACAGCGGATCCTGGGGCTGCTTCTGATGATGTTCAGTCTGACCATGCTGCCGCCGGTAATCGTCAGCCTGGTGTTCGCAGAGACCTCGTGGCTGCCATTCATTGAGGGCTTCGCCCTGACGTTCGTTGCGGGCTTGCTGCTGTGGCTTCCGGTGCACCGTTCGCGCAAGGATTTGCGCTTGCGCGACGGCTTTCTTATCGTCGCGGCGTTTTGGACCGTTCTCGGCACCTTTGGCGCGGCGCCGCTGTATTTCGACGATGCGCTCACCTTGTCTTTGACCGACGCGATTTTTGAGTCGATCTCCGGCCTCACTACAACAGGTGCGACCGTGTTGAGCGGCCTCGACCAGTTGCCGCGCGGGATCCTCTACTACCGCCAGCAACTGCAGTGGCTCGGCGGCATGGGTATCATCGTGCTGGCCGTCGCCGTGCTGCCAATGCTCGGCGTTGGCGGAATGCAGCTGTATCGCGCCGAGGCTCCCGGCCCGGTCAAGGATACCAAGCTGACGCCGCGCATTACGGAGACAGCGAAGGCGCTGTGGTACGTGTACCTCGCGTTCACCATCGCCTGTGCGCTCAGCTATTTCGCGGCGGGCATGGACTGGTTTGATGCCTTGTGTCATGCGTTTTCCACTGTCGCCATCGGCGGCTTCTCGACTCATGACCTCAGCATGGGTTATTTCAACAGCGCTGCCATTGATCTGGTCGCGATCTTTTTCATGTTCGCAGCCGGCATCAATTTTTCACTGCACTTTTATGCCTGGCGCTACGTAACCATGCGACATTACTCGCGTGACCCGGAACTTCGCGGCTACACCGTCATTTTGCTTGGCGTCGCGGCACTGGTCATTTTGGGCCTGTTGCGCAATGCAACATTTGATACGCCTGGTGAAGCCATCGTCGCCGGTTTATTCCAGTCCGTGTCTATCGCAACCACCACCGGATTCACCACCGCGAACTACGCGAGCTGGCCGACCGCGCTGCCGGTATTGCTGTTATTCGCGAGCTTCGTTGGCGGTTGCGCCGGCTCGACCGCAGGCGGCATCAAAGTCGTGCGCTGGTTACTCATATATAAACAAGGTGTTCGTGAGATCAGCCGGCTGATTCATCCCAGCGCGGAAATTCCGGTCAAACTCGGCAGCAAGGCGGTGCAATACCGCGTTGTCGACGCCGTGTGGGGCTTTTTTTCGGTCTACGTCGTTGTCTTCAGTGCCATGATGCTGGCGATGATGGCCACCGGCCTGGACCAGGTCACGGCCTTTTCCGCGATTGCGGCGACGCTGAACAACCTTGGGCCGGGCCTCGGCGACGTTGCGTCCGCGTTCACAAGCGTGTCGGACCCGGGCAAATGGATATCCATTGTCGCGATGCTGCTCGGCCGTTTGGAAATATTCACGCTGCTGGTACTCATTACGCCCGCTTTCTGGCGGCACTGAAACGTTTTGCACAGCCAACGGCGTAACCTGGTTGAACGCTGCAGCGATCTGTCTGGCAGATGCGTCGCGTGGCTGACCTTGTTCATGGTCATTATGACCTTCGTTATCGTCGTGCTGCGCTACCTGTTCGACGTATCGGCTATCTGGTTACAGGAGTCACTGATCTGGATGCATGCGACCGTGTTCATGGTCGGTGCCGCTTACACGCTGCTGCACGAAGGCCATGTGCGGGTCGATGTCTTTTACCGCAGCATGACTGCACGCCAGCAGGCCTGGGTTGATGTGCTCGGTGTATTGTTGCTGCTGTTGCCGGTGTGCATTTTTCTCGCCTGGAAATCCTACGGTTTTGCGCTGGCGTCATGGGCAATGCATGAGGCATCGCGTGAATCCGGCGGGCTGCCTTATCCGGTGTTGCCGATTGTGAAACTGGTGCTGCTTGTCATGCCGTTGATGGTCGCGGCACAGGGCGTGTCGATGCTGCTGCGTTCGATCGCGGTGTTGAGGCGCGGCGAGTAATGGAGTGGATAGCACTTTGGTTGTTTGTTGCTGTAGTGCTGGTGTTGCTGGCCGGTTTTCCGGTTGCCTTTACGCTCGGTGGCACGGCGCTGATCTTCGCGGCGCTGGGCGTCCTGACGGGCAATTTTCCAGAGGCGCTGCTGTCCGGGTTGCCGAATCGTATTTTCGGCATCATGGGCAACGAAACGCTGGTCGCGGTACCGCTGTTTGTCTTTATGGGCGTTACGCTTGAGCGGGCGCGCATCGCGGAGCAATTGCTCGACACATTGAGCGCCCTGTTTGGCGGCATGCGCGGCGGACTCGGCATCTCGGTGACGATTGTCGGCATGCTGCTGGCGGCAAGCACCGGAATCGTAGGCGCTACCGTTGTCACCATGGGCCTGCTGTCGCTGCCGACCATGCTGCGGCGCGGCTACTCGGCCGAGATAGCGAGCGGTACGATCTGTGCATCCGGTACGCTCGGGCAGATTATTCCGCCGTCAATTATCCTGGTCATGCTGGGCGACGTCATGTCCACGGCCTACCAGCATGCGCAGCTGGAGCAGGGAATTTTTGCGCCCAGGACCGTATCTGTGGGTGATTTGTTCGCGGGCGCACTTGTCCCGGGCCTGTTGCTGGTACTGCTGTATGTCATCTACATCATGGCGATTGCTTTGTTCAGGCCGCTTGCTATGCCGGCGCATGTGCGCGGTGCTGATGAGCAGGTCAGCCTGTGGCAGGTATTGGCCGCGATCGCCCCGCCGCTGTTCCTGATATTCGCAGTACTTGGCTCAATCATGGGCGGCAAGGCGACTCCCACCGAGGCTGCCGGCGTCGGTGCCATGGGCGCGATTTTACTGGCCCTCGTTCGCCGGCAACTGAGTTATGCGCGTTTGCGCGAGGTCATGCAAAGCACGCTGCGCATCAGCAGCATGGTTTTCATGATCCTGATCGGCGCTTCGATTTTCTCGCTGGTGTTTCGTGGTTATGGCGGCGACGAGGTTGTCCGCAATCTTCTCGAGTCCCTGCCTGGCGGGGTTTTTGCGGCCGTGCTCGTAGTCATGCTGGTAATGTTCCTGCTCGGCTTCGTGCTCGATTTCATTGAGATTACCTTCGTCGTGGTGCCGATCGTCGGTCCCGTGCTGCTGGCGATGGGCCTCGATCCGGTCTGGCTCGGCATTATGATCGCCATCAATCTGCAGACGTCTTTCCTGACGCCGCCGTTCGGCTTCGCCCTGTTCTATCTGCGCGGCGTGGCGCCGGCGGCAGTGACAACGGCGCAAATATATCGCGGCGTCATGCCATTTATCGCAATTCAGTTACTTGCCTTGCTGGTGATCGCGATGTTTCCGGCGCTTGCGACCTGGTTACCGGGCCGGATCTACGGGAACTAGGTTCGGGTGTCCAGGTACGCCTGTTCGGTAACGCGCTGCGTATACGCGGACTTGTCGAGAAACGCGTAGTAGGAATCGGCTATCTTTTTCGCCGCCGGGTCTTTCTCGACCCACTCGGCGACGATGTCCGCGGTAATCGATTTCAGCAAGTCCATCACTTCGCGTGGAAACGACCTTACTTCGACTTCGGGATCGTCGAGCAGCTGCTGCAGTGCGTAGGTATTGCCGTGGGTATACTCCGCCACCATGTCGGTGGTGATCGCCTGGCAGGTCGTCTCCACGATCGCCTGCAGATCGGCTGGTAATGAATCCCATGCGGTCTTGTTGATCATCGTCTCCAGGCCCGGACCCGGCTCGTGCCAGCCGGGGTAATAATAATATTTTGCCGCCTTGTGCAGGCCGAAAGACACGTCATTGTATGCGCCGACCCATTCGGTGGCGTCGATTGCGCCGGTTTGCAGCGAGGTGAAAATTTCGGCGCCCGGCAAGGTCACCGGTGTGCCGCCGGCACGGCGCAACACCTCACCGGCGAGACCGGGAATACGCATCTTGAGTCCGACCAGGTCGGCGGCTGAATTGATTTCGCGGTTGAACCAGCCGCCCATCTGCACGCCGGTATTGCCGCAGGGTATCGGCACCAGGTTGAACGGCGCATACAGCTCGCGCCAAAGGTCGATCCCGCCGCCGTAATACAACCAGCCATTGAGCTCGAGATAATTCATGCCGAAGGGAATGGTGGTGAAAAACTGTGCCGCGTCGAGTTTGCCCTTGTGGTAATAGGACGCATCGTGCCCCATTTCGACCGTGCCGCGACTAACCGCGTCGAAAACCTCGAAGGCCGGCACGAGCTCACCGCCACCATAAACTTTGATCCGCAGTCGCCCGCCGGAAGCGGCATTGATTCGGCTGGCCAGGTTCTCCACGCCCATACCCATACCCGGCAGTTTCGGCGGCCACGACGTCACGCATGACCATTCGAATTGCTCCGCGGCGCGGCGATCAGGCCCGCTGCAGTCCTTTGCCGGATCGCTACAGGCCGCGACGCTCGCGGCCGCGGCCAGACCTCCCACAAAATGGCGTCTTTTCATGGCCGCTAGTCTATGGGCTGCGGGGTGGCTTGCCAATGGGCGTTTGGCAGCAGCAGCGACTCAGGGAGAGCCCCACCAGTCGTTTATTTTTGACTTCGATTTAATAACTTACCCCACTTTGTTCTATTTTAGCACTGGGTGGGACAATTGGTCTTTTTTTTCATCAAAAGGACCCCGATCCGAAGACCGGGGCCCAGACCTTCCGTGGCCCGGAACCGAATTGTGGGTATTGACTGGGCCATCCATGGCGGTCTCGCACAGTACTTCCCCACGCGCCGGTCGGCCAGTCAAGTGTCTCAAGCCTCTCAATCCGCTATGGCTTTCGTATCTCGTTGATGCATTAATAAAGGCCCTCCCGCGCCCGAAAATAGTGAAAGCGTTCGCAAATGATAGGCTTGCTACAAAGAGTCAGCGAGGCATCTGTTACTGTCGATGACGTGGTCGTCGGCAGCATTGGCCCAGGCCTGCTGGTGCTGGTTGCGGTGCATCGCGACGACGCCGACGCCGACGTCGTGCGGCTGGCCGAGCGTATACTCACGTACCGCGTCTTCCCGGATACTGCCGATCGGATGAATCGCAGCTTGCTCGATGCCGGGCTCGACCTGTTACTCGTGCCGCAATTTACGCTGGCCGCGGATACCAGGAAAGGCACCCGTGCGAGCTTCACGCGGGCGGCCGACCCAGCCAAGGGAGCCGCTTATTTTGAACGGCTGGTCGCGAACTGCAGGCAACGCGTGGAAAGAGTTGCAACCGGGCGTTTCGGTGCCAATATGCAGGTCCGCCTGACGAATGATGGCCCGGTAACTTTCTGGCTCGAAAGCTAGGCGCAATGTGCTGTGACGCCGGCCCGGAATTGTCCGCGGTGGCGGGTTATGATCGCTGTATTCTTGTAAGAGGAGTTTTGCAATGTTATCAGGCATAAGCTGGCCGCAACTGCTGATCGTGCTGGTGATCGTGCTGGCAATTTTCGGCACCAAGAAATTTGGCAATTTCGGTGCTGACCTCGGCAAGGCCATCAAGGGTTTCAAGGGCGCCATGAGTGATGCCGAAGATGCCAAGGAGAAAATCGAAAAGAGCTCCGACAAGGCCGCAAAGGAAGACGCAAATTTCGACAACACTCCGGTAAATGAGTCTCGCAAGGACTCCTGAGCCGCTGTCCTTATGTCCGGAGTCAGTTCCGCTGAATTACTGCTGCTGTTGGTGATCGGCCTTATCGTGCTCGGTCCGAAACGGCTGCCCGAAATAGCGCAAAAAGTCGGCGGCTGGGTAGGCCAGGCGCGACGCATGACGCGCGTCATGAAGCGCCAGCTCGACGAGGAGTTGCGTGCGGCGGAGCTGCACAGCATTAACAAACCGCAGATTGCAGCGGTGAAAAGCCCTGTTGCACCGGCCATCAGCAATAATGCCGCCAGCACCTCGACTCCCGATCCCGCTGATCCGGCCTACGACGATGACGTGGTCACCGATCATATTCCGCGCGACGACGACGGCTATTCTCCGCAGCATGAAAAAGACCAGGGATGAGCGTGACTGCGGAATCTGAGGAGGTGCTGGCCGAGGGCACGCTGCTGTCGCACCTTGTTGAGCTGCGCAGTCGCCTGGTGAAAATTTCCGCCGCGGTTATCGTCCTGTTTGCTGCGCTGATACCCTTTAACCAAGATATTTACGAGGCAGTATCGGCACCGCTGTTTGCAGCCTCGCCCGGCGTGGAGATGATTATTACCGGCATGGCGGCACCGCTGCTGGTGCCATTCAAGTTGACCTTTATTGTCGCGCTGTTTCTGGCCATGCCGGTGGTGCTCTACCAGGTCTGGGCATTTGTTGCGCCTGGTTTGTACAAAAAAGAAAAACATTTTGCATTTCCATTGCTGGCGAGCAGCATCGTGTTGTTCTATGCGGGTATCGCGTTTGCGTACTTCATCGTGTTTCCGCTGGTATTCGGATTCTTCGGGTCCATCGAGATAGACGGCGCGCCGTGGACGCCTGACATTGCGTCGTACCTCGATTTCATCATCTCCATTGTGCTAGCGTTTGGGGTTGCCTTCGAAGTTCCGATTGCAACCTTGCTGCTGGTCTGGGCCGGGCTGACTACGACGGAGACGCTGGTTAAAGCCCGCCCCTACGTCTTCCTGATGGCCTTTGTGGTCGGCATGTTGCTGACCCCTCCCGACGTCATCAGCCAGACCCTGCTCGCCATCCCGGTATACCTGCTGTATGAAGCGGGCATTCTCATGTCGCGCCTGTTCGGCAAAAAAACCGCCGACCAGGCTGAACCCGGCGAGAGTTAACTGGTCAGGTAGAAAGTTGCACTTGATATGGTGTACGGTCGCAGCCGGTGCGGCCGCGCCGGCAGGGCGGCATGAACTTTATTGGGGGTGTCACTGACATGCAGAGATTAATTCTTCTGGTCATAGCGGCAAGCTTACTTGGCGCCTGCTCGCCGTCCGGCGAGCCTGGCGGGACAGCAGGTCCGAATGCTGTCGCAGACGAAACCGCACAACAGTTTATCGATCGGGTCAATACCGAGTACAAGGACTGGTGGCGTGAACTGAACGCGGCCGGCTGGCTACGTGCGACCTACATTAACGAGGACTCCGGTGTGGTCGATGCGCTGGCAAACGAACGTTACGCGGCATGGCATACGGCGAAGGTCCGCGAAGCAATGCGCTATGACGGCCAGGACGTTGACCCGGCCACACGGCGCGCCCTGGAATTGCTTAAGGACGGCGCGCTGATGGTCGCCCCGGACGACGATGCCAAGCGCAAGGAACTGTCGGGCATTCTTACCGAGTTACAGGGCATGTATGGTGCCGGCAAGTACTGTCGCAATGACAACGAGTGTTTCGGCGGCTCCGAACTTGAGGGCCTGATGCAGCAGAGCAGGGACTACGACGAGTTGCTCGAGTACTGGGCCGGCTGGCGTGAAATTGCCAAACCGATGCGCGCCAAATATGAGCGTTTTGTCGAGCTCTCCAACGAAGGCGCGAGGGAATTTGGCAGCGCCGACCTCGGCGAACTCTGGCGCAAGAAGTACGACATGAGCGCCGAGCAATTCGAAGGCGAGACCGCGCGCTTATGGGAGCAGGTCAAGCCACTGTATGACGAGTTGCATTGTCATGTACGCGCCAAGCTGGGCGAGCACTACGGCACTGATAAAGTGCCGCCGGACGGCCCGATTCCGGCGCACCTTCTGGGCAACATGTGGGCGCAGGAATGGGGTTTCATCTATGACCTCATGGAACCGTACCCAGGGGTATCGGATCTGGACGTCGATGCCACGCTTAAGGCCAAGAATTACTCGCCACAGGAAATGGTGCGCTCGGCTGAGGACTTTTATGTATCGCTGGGTATGCAGCGGTTGCCGGACACCTTCTGGGAGCGCTCACAGTTTTCCAAGCCTGCGGATCGCGACGTGGTGTGTCACGCCAGCGCCTGGAACCTGGACGGCGAAGACGATCTGCGTATCAAGATGTGTATCAAGCAAACCTACGACGAGTTGCGGGTTATCTATCACGAACTCGGCCACAACTATTACCAGCGTGCATATAACAAGCAGCCAATGTTGTTCCGCGATGGTGCAAACGGTGGTTTCCATGAAGCGATTGGTGATGCCGTAACACTGTCAATGACGCCCGAGTACCTGGCCGAGGTCGGCCTGGTTGCCTCTGCCCAGCAGTCGCAGCAGGCAATCATCAATCGCCAGATGCAACAGGCGCTCGACAAGATTGCCTTCCTGCCATTTGGCAAACTGATCGACGAATGGCGCTGGGGCGTTTTCTCGGGCGACATCAAACCGGAGAATTACAACCAGGCCTGGTGGGACCTGCGCCTGAAGTACCAAGGTATCGCGCCGCCGATCGAGAGGAGCGAGGCAGACTTCGATCCGGGCTCCAAGTACCACGTGCCGGGCAACGTCTCTTACACGCGATATTTCCTGGCGCGTATCCTGCAGTTCCAGTTCCAGCGCGCGCTATGCGAGACGGCGGGCTTCGAGGGCCCGCTCAATGAATGTTCCATCTACGGCAGCAAGGAGGCCGGTGCGAAGCTGACTGCGATGCTCGAAACCGGCGCGAGCGTGCCCTGGCAGGATACGCTCGAGAAACTGACCGGCACTCGCGAGATGGATGCGAGTGCCATCATCGAGTATTTCGCGCCCCTGATGGTTTACCTCAAGGAACAGAACGCGGGTCGCAGCTGCGGCTGGTAGAAACCCAAGAGGGGTCAGAGCCCTTTTACGACCATATATGGCAGTTTCCGCATATGGGAATAAAAGGGCTCTGACCCCTTTTCTTTACGGGGAAAAGTGATGTCGGATGTAAAAACAAAAGAGAACCTGTCTACGCGCATGCTGGCTGCGGTCGAGCGTGTCGGCAACAAGCTTCCGGACCCCACGATGCTGTTCGTCGGCCTGGTCGTTATCGTCTGGATACTGTCCTGGCTTTTGTCGTACCTGAGCTTTGACCTGGTCGATCCGCGAACCAGTAAGCCGCTTGTCATCAACAACCTTCTCGAAGGCTCGAGGATGACGGAGTGGCTATCGGTACTGGTAACCAACTTCACGCATTTTCATCCGGTCGGCGTTGTGCTGGTTGCCATGCTTGGCATCGGTGTTGCCGAGCATACCGGTTTTATCAATACCGGCCTGCGTGCCTTGCTCGGCGTTACTGCGAAGTGGCTGATCACGCCAATGGTGATCCTGGTCGGCATTATGAGCCACTCTGCGGTCGATGCCGGCTATGTGCTCGTGATCCCGCTCGGCGGCATTATTTTTTACGCCGCCGGCCGGCATCCGCTGGCGGGTATTGCTGCCGCCTTCGCCGGCGTGTCAGGTGGTTTTTCGGCGAACTTCCTGCCGTCCTCACTTGATCCCTTATTGCAGGGCCTGTCGCAGGCCGGCGCACGCATTCTGGATCCGGCCATCACGCTGAACCCGCTCAACAACTATTTTTTCACCACGGCCTCATCCGCGCTGATCATCGGGCTTGGCTGGTACCTGACCGACAAAGTCGTTGAGCCGCGGCTGAAAAAAATCGAGCTCGACGGTGACCTGGAAGATTTGCCGACCATGCATCCGCTTGAGCCACTGGAGCGTAAAGGCCTGAACGCGGCGCTGATCGCGCTGTTGCTTGGCGTCGTCGTTATGGTTGTCACCTCATTGCCGGCGGATTCCGCCTGGCGCGACGCGGACGGCTCGCTGGCGACCGGCACGGCCCCGATCATGCGTTCGATCGTGTCGCTTATCTTCCTGATGTTT
>JAOUHU010000053.1 GCA_029884455.1 Gammaproteobacteria bacterium
TCTTTCACGCTTGCGTCGCCAGCCACATCCGCCTGCTTGAGAATATTCGCAGTACGCTTGTTCGCCGCGGCGAGGCTGGAAGCCGACTCAAGTTGTATGAACGCCTGCACCGCCAATAGCCGCAACTCGAAGTCCACCAGTGAGCGCGGCTCGCGCACGAGCACGGCATCGAAGGTCTCGGTTGCGAGGCTGGTATCACGATCGAGAAAGTAGCGGCGCAAGCGTTCGTTTATGTAAGCAAGCAGCTCGGTTTTTACTTCGTCCGCACCGAGCTTGCCAGCCGGTTGCGATTCCGCGGCAACGGCAACCATCGCCACGAGATCCAGGTCCATGCCGCACTCGACCAGGATACGCACGATACCTAGCGCGGCGCGTCGCAAACCGAAAGGGTCGCGATTTCCGGTGGGTTTTTTGCCGATGGTGAAGATGCCGGCCAGCGTGTCGAGCCGATCCGCCAGGGCCAAAATCCGCCCATCGACAGAAGCAGGCAAGGTGTCTCCGGCGAAACGAGGCAGGTAATGCTCGCCTATGGCATCGGCTACGTCGTCGGGCTCGCCGTCGTGGCGCGCATAGTACTGCCCCATCGTTCCCTGCAGGTCGGGGAACTCGCCCACCAGTCCTGTAATCAGGTCGCACTTCGCCAGCGTTGCCGCCCGCAGTACCTTATCGGGCGGGTGCTTCAGCCCGGTGGCAATCCACTCGGCAAGCGTCGCGACCCGTGCGCTCTTGTCTGCAAGGCTGCCGAGGCCATGCTGGTAAACCACCTCCCGCAGCGAGTCAAAGCGTGTCGCGAGCGAGCTGCGCCGGTCGTTCTCCCAAAAGAAAGCCGCATCTGCAAGACGCGGCAGCACTACACGCTCGTTGCCACTGCGAACCTGGTCAGGATCGCTGCTCTCGATGTTGGCGACCGTGATGAAGTATGGCAGCAGCTCGCCCTGCTTGTTGGCGACCGGAAAATAACGCTGGTGTCCGGTCAGCGTCGATATCACCACTTCGCGCGGCAGCTCGAGGAAATCGGGGTTGAAGCTGCCCGTCAGCGGCACCGGCCATTCGACCAGCGATGCGACTTCATCGTACAGAGCCTCACCATTGACGATGCTGCCGCGCACGGCCCTGGCCGCCGCTTGCACACCTTGCTTGACCAGCTCCCGGCGGCGCTCGAAGTCGGCAATGACGTGGCCAGCCGCTTCCAGTTTGCCGAGATAGTCGGCAGGTTTTGCAATCGTGATCGGCCCGGCTGCCATAAAACGGTGGCCGCGGGTCTTGTTGCCGGCTTTGATGCCGAGAATTTTCGCTTTCAGTGCGGTGGAGCCGTGCAACATGACGACCCAGTGAACCGGACGCACGAAGGCCGCATCGCCAGCACCCCAGCGCATTCGGCGCGGTATCGGCAGCGCAGCCAGCGCGGCCTCTACCAGGTCAGGCAGCAGTGTGGCCGCCTTCTGGCCAGGCTCGAGTACCTCGCAGGAAAGCCACTCGCCCTTGTCGGTGATCGTCCGGGCAAGGTCGCCGGGCTTCACGCCGCATTTCCTGGCAAACGCATTGCCCGCCGCAGTCAGCTTGCCGCTCGCGTCAAACGCTACCGAAACGGGCGGGCCTTTTTGCGCAACACGACGCGATGGCTGTTCGCCGGCGAGCGCCTCGACCAGGACCGCCAACCGCCGCGGACTTGCGTAGCGATGCGCGGCACCGTGTTCCAGCCGGGCGTCATCGAGCGCAGCAACAAGACTGTCCGCGAAAGCATCCATCAGCAAGCGCAGCGCTTTGGGGGGCAGTTCCTCCGTACCGATTTCAACCAGAAAATCGCGCGCCGCACTCATGATCGCGATGCTGCCGCACTCTTGCCGCGTACCGAGGCAACCATTGGAAAGCCGCGCGCCTCGCGGCTGGCGAAATACGCCTCGGCGACCGCACGCGCCAGCGTCCGAACACGCAGGATAAATCGCTGCCGCTCGCTGACTGAAATGGCCTGGCGTGCGTCCAGCAGGTTGAATGTGTGCGAGGCCTGCAGCATTTGTTCGTACGCAGGCAGGGCAAGGCCGAGCTCGATGAGTCGCATGCCCTCATGCTCCGCGTGGTCGAAGGCGTGGAACAGGTCGTCGATATCCGCCTCGCTGAAATTGAATCGCGACTGTTCGAGTTCGTTCTGGTGGTAGACATCGCCGTAGGTAATTCTCCCGAGCGGACCATCGGTCCAGATGATGTCGTAAATGCTGGCCACGTCCTGAAGGTACATGGCCAGCCGCTCGAGACCGTAGGTGATTTCGCCCGTCACGGGGCGACACTCGAGCCCGCCGACCTGCTGGAAGTAGGTGAACTGGGTAATCTCCATGCCGTTGAGCCAGACCTCCCAACCCAGCCCCCAGGCGCCCAGCGAGGGCGACTCCCAGTTGTCTTCGACAAAGCGGACGTCATGCACGGACGTGTCTATGCCGATCGCGCGCAGCGAATCGAGGTACAGTTCCTGAAAATTGTCCGGGGAGGGCTTGATCGCGACCTGGTACTGGTAGTAATGCTGCAGCCGAAACGGATTATCGCCATAGCGGCCATCGGCCGGCCGCCGCGAGGGCTGGACGTAGGCAGCGCTCCAGGGCTCGGGGCCGATGGCCCGCAAAAAGGTAGCCGGATGAAACGTACCGGCCCCCATAGCCATGTCATAAGGCTGCATGATGACGCAGCCACGTTCCGCCCAGTACTGCTGCAGCTTCAGAATCAGGTCCTGAAAGCTGAGTTTCTGTGACGTTTTTTTCCTGCCCATGGCGGACCTGTTGGCCTCAAAGGCGCGCAGTATATCTTGAGCGTCGCGGAAAGGGGGCGGCGGGCGGGATGTTTCTCGCCGGGAACCAATGTGCACCAACATGGTGCGCGTCGTTGACTCGGCGCACCATGTTGGTGCAAAATGCATTCAGCCATAAATAACAAACCAATTAAAAACAACAAGTTACATTACGCACCATTTTGGCACGCATTCTGCAAAGGATCTTGAAAGATGCCCCGCCGTCGGCGGGCAACTACTTGTGTCTGAACATCGGAGGAAGGATTCATGAAGCCCAATGAGGTACTCGGCCTTATCAAAGAGCGAGAGGTCAAATTTGTCGATTTTCGTTTTACCGACTCGATCGGCAAGGAACAGCATGTCACGGTGCCGGCGCACACGGTCGACGAGGACCTCTTTGAGGACGGCAAGATGTTTGACGGCTCGTCGATCGCCGGCTGGAAGGGCATCAACGAATCCGACATGATCCTGATGCCGGACGCCAGCACCGCCGTCATCGATGTGTTCTCCGAAGAGACCACCTTAAACCTTCGCTGCAATGTGATTGAGCCGGCAACCATGCAGGGCTACAACCGCTGCCCAAGGTCGCTGGCAGCCCGTGCGGAGGCCTATCTGAAGTCGACCGGCATCGCGGATGCGGCGTACTTCGGTCCGGAAAATGAATTCTTCGTTTTCGACCACGTCAGCTGGGAAGACTCGATGCATCGCATCGGGCACAAGATCGACTCGGACGAAGGCGCCTGGAATACCAATCGCGGCTACGATGGCGCGAATACGGGCCACCGCCCGGGAGTCAAGGGCGGCTATTTCCCGGTGCCGCCGGTGGATTCGCTGCACGACCTGCGTTCCGCGATGTGCCTCGCGATCGAGGACATGGGTGTGGTCACCGAAGTGCATCACCATGAGGTAGCGACCGCAGGCCAGTGCGAGATCGGCGCGAAGTTCAACACGCTGGTGAAGAAAGCGGACGAAGTCCAGATTCTCAAGTACGCCGTACACAACGTCGCGCACGCTTACGGCAAGACGGCGACCTTCATGCCCAAGCCGCTGGTTGGCGATAACGGCAGCGGCATGCATGTGCATCAGTCGCTGTTCAAGGGCGGCAAGAACCTGTTTTCGGGTGATGGATACGGCGGCCTGTCGGATACGGCGCTGTACTACATCGGCGGCATCATCAAGCACGCCAAGGCGTTGAATGCATTCACCAACCCGTCAACCAACAGCTACAAGCGCCTGGTGCCGCACTTCGAGGCACCCACGATTCTTGCCTACTCGGCGCGCAATCGTTCCGCCTCGATTCGTATCCCGTATGTTTCCAATCCGAAAGGCAGGCGCATCGAAGTTCGTTTCCCGGACTCTATGGCGAATCCCTACCTGGCATTTGCCGCCATGATGTTGGCCGGCCTCGACGGCGTCATCAACAAGATTCACCCGGGCGACGCCATGGACAAGGACCTTTACGACCTGCCGCCGGAAGAAGAGAAGAAACTCAAGCTGGTCGCGTTCTCGCTGGACGAAGCATTGCGCGCGCTGGAGGCAGACAACGAATTCCTCAAGGCAGGCGATGTCTTCTCGGATGACCTGATCGAAGCGTACATCGACCTCAAGATGCAAAATGTCACGCGCCTGCGCATGACCACGCATCCGGTCGAATTCGCCATGTATTACAGCCTGTAAGGTCGAAAAGTGTGAACCGGGCGGCACTTTGCCGCCCGGCGACTAGCCCGGAAACCGCGTAACTTGCTATGCTCAGCCGATGCAAAAAGGTCCGATTTTCACGCTTGCCGCACTGCTCGCTGCCACACTGGCGCTGGCCGACGGCGCATGGAAGTGGACTGACGCCGAGGGCGTCGTGCATTACTCGGATGTGCCGGTCGAAGGCGCCGAGCAGGTCAACATATCCGAATACTCGCGCACAACCGGTGCGCGTATCTCCCGCCCGCCACCCGCTGCCACTGCGGCCGCAGAAAGCGTGCCGGCAGCCGCCGCATTCCGTTACGACAGCATCACGATCGTGTCGCCGGCGGCCGAAGAAACGCTATGGAACATAGAGGGCGTTTTGAATGTGAGCGTGAATGTGAGCCCGGCGCTGCAGAACGGGCATCGGATTCGGGCGTACTTCGATGGCGAGGAGCGCTCGGTGACGGGCGCGAACTTCACCATCGACGAAGTATTTCGGGGCGTACACAACCTGCAGGTCGAAGTCATCGATGCCACGGGCAAGCTGATGATTCGAAGCCAGCCGAACCGATTCTACGTGCAACAGAACGTGGTGAAACGCTGATAGCACAGCGGTTACGCCGATCCGGCGATGACGGCACGCTAAACAGCAATGCACAGCAAATTCTCGACAGCCTGAGTTCGGGCGTCATCCTGCTCAACTCCAGCCTGTTGATCCTGGGCCTTAATCCGGCCGCAGAAAACATCCTGGGCATCAGCGCACGACGCGCCAGAGGCGCATCTTTGTTGCAACTGGTCGATGACGAACCGGAGCTGCGCGACATCCTGAGTCGCGTCATGCAAAGCGGCGATCATTACGCCAACGAAATGCGCCTGAGCCCGAACGAGGCGCACTCAAGTGATCGCATCGTCGACTGCCGCGTATCGCCAATCGACTGTGATGGAGCCGAACTGCTGGTCGAGATGACTGATGTTACGCGACGCAACCGGATTACACGCGAAAACGCGCTCCTCATTCAACACGGTGCCGGGCGGCAGATGATCCGCCAGCTTGCTCACGAAATAAAAAATCCGCTCGGCGGCATTCGCGGTGCCGCACAACTGCTCGCGCGGCAACTGGCCAGCGAAGAGCAGCGCGAATATACCGACGTTGTGATCAGCGAGACGGACCGGCTCGCCGGCCTGGTTGACGTTCTGCTGGGGCCCGGCGGCCCGCCTAACAAGGAGCCGCAGAACGTTCACGAATTACTGGAGTATGTCGTGCGCCTCGTCGAGGCCGAGGACAATCGCAGCCTGACGATTCGGCGCGACTATGATCCCGGTCTGCCGATGATTGACCTGGACCGCGACCAGATGGTGCAGGCAATTCTGAACCTGATGCGTAATGCGGTTGCCGCTCTCGACGGCCAAGGTACGATCACATTGCGCAGCCGCGCGGTGATGAATTTCACGATCGGAGAAATTCGGCATCGTGTTATCGCCTCTATTGAAATCGAGGACGACGGCCCGGGTATTCCAGTCGATTTGCAGGATTCGATCTTCTATCCACTGGTAACCAGCCGGCCGGACGGAACCGGGCTTGGCTTGCCGGCAGCACAGGAACTGCTCAGCCGTCACGGTGGCATGATCGAGTTCGAGAGCCGACCGGGCCGGACCGTTTTCATCATGCGCATACCGTTGACCTTGGCCGCGCATGAGTAAGCAGGCGCTGAATGTCTGGGTTGTCGATGACGACCAGTCGGTCCGCTGGGTGCTGGAAAAAGCGTTACGGCAGGCGGGCATGGAATCGCGCAGCTTCGACCGCGCCGAACACCTGCTCGATGCAATCGAGACTGAGTCGCCGGATGTCCTGATCACCGATGTGCGCATGCCGGGCATGTCCGGCATCACGCTGCTGCAGCGTCTGCAGGACTCCCGGCCGGGCCTGCCAATTATTGTCATCACCGCCCATTCCGACCTCGACAACGCCGTCGCGGCGTACAAGGGCGGCGCATTCGAGTACCTGCCGAAACCGTTTGACATCGACGAGGCGATCGAGCTGGTCAGCAAGGCCGCGCACCACAATGGCAACAGCGGCGGCGAAGCGCCGCCGCCACAGGCGATTGCTTCGATTATCGGCAAGGCCCCGGCAATGCAGGAAGTGTTTCGATCCATTGGCCGACTCGCGGGTTCCAGTATGACGGTGTTGATTACCGGAGAATCCGGCACCGGCAAAGAGCTGGTCGCACGCGCGCTGCATCAGCACAGTCCGCGCGCGGACAAGCCGTTTATCGCGTTGAACACCTCGGCGATCGCCGCCGAATTGCTGGAATCAGAGTTATTTGGCCACGAAAAGGGCTCATTCACCGGCGCCGACGCCCGCCGCATCGGTCGTTTCGAGCAAGCGGACGGCGGCACGCTGTTCCTGGATGAAATCGGCGACATGTCGGCGGCACTGCAGACACGCTTGTTGCGGGTGTTAGCCGAAAGCGAATTCTATCGTGTCGGCGGCCAGGTGCCGATCAAGGTCGATGTGCGAGTGATCGCGGCGACCAACCAGGATCTCGCGCGCGCAGTCAAAGAATCACGCTTTCGCGAAGATCTCTACCACCGGCTCAACGTAATTCGCATCAATACACCGCCATTGCGGCATCGACGCGAAGATATCCCGATTCTCCTGCAACATTATCTTGGTGAAGCGGCGCAGGAGCTGGACGCGCCGGCGAAATCGATTGATGCCGATGCGCTGAATGCGTTGCAGGCCTATGACTGGCCAGGCAATGTGCGCCAACTGGTGAATGCGTCCCGCCGCCTCATGGTAACCGCGCCGGGGCGGGTGATTACGGCCCAGGATATACCGGCCGAGCTTGGCGGTAGTGAGTCCGGCAGGCAGGCCGCGCAGGAGTGGACGCGCAGCCTGGTCACGTGGGCAGAAGGCCAGGTGTCCGGCGAGGACAGCGCCGCATTGCTGGAGACGGCCGTGCCGCTGTTCGAGAAAACCCTGATTGAGTTTGCCCTGGCCCGGTCGCATGGCTGTCGGCAGGAAGCGGCCAAGCTGCTCGGCTGGGGGCGCAACACGCTGGCTCGAAAAATGAAAGCCCTGCAGCTCGACTAAAAAAAGGGGTCAGAGCCCTTTTTGGACCAGATGTGGCAACTAAACTATCGCGTTCGTATTTGGGAAAAAAGGGGCTCTGACCCCTTTAGGCCAGGGCGCCTGTCAGATCGGTGACAGAGGCGAACTTGTGACGCTCGAGATAGTCGGCGATGCCCGCGTTGATCTTGCTGCAGACCAGCGGATCGTAAAACAGCGCGGTGCCGACGCCGACCGTGGACGCACCTGCGAGCAAAAACTCCAGCGCATCGCTGGCCGATGTAATACCGCCCTGGCCGATGATCGGAATGCGATGGACCCTCGCGACGTCAAAAACCTGCCTCGTTTTCAGCAGCGCAATGGGCTTGATCGCCGGGCCCGACAGCCCGCCCTGTACGTTGCCAATGATCGGCCGGCGCGCCTCGACATCGATCGCCATACCCATCACGGTGTTGATCACAGCGAAAGCATCGGTGCCGGCCTCGATACACAGGCGAGCATTCTCGCGAATGTCCGTCTGGTTCGGCGACAGCTTGGTAATGATGGGCTTGTCGGTTTGCGCGCGACACGCAGCGACAACGCGAGCTGACATTTCGGGTACGTTGCCGAACTGTACGCCACCTTCCTTGATATTCGGGCAGGAAATATTGATCTCGATGGCGTCGATAGCTGAGTCATCGAAGCGCCGCGTAACCGCCGCATAGTCGTCGATCGTGGAACCGCAGACGTTGGCGATAAATCGTGTCTCGCGGAAATCGAGCCCGGGAAGAATTTCGTCAACTACTTTATCGACGCCAGGGTTCTGCAGCCCGATCGCGTTCAACATACCCATCGGTGTTTCGTAGACGCGCGGCGCCGGATTTCCGAGACGCGGCTCGAGCGTCGTACCTTTCAACACGACAGCACCGACATCGGCATTGGAAAAACCGTTGACGCGCGTGTATTCCTCGCCGAAACCAACACAACCGGAAAGCAGCACGAGCGGCGAGTTCAGAGACAGACCGCAAAAGTCGACGTGCAGCGAATTTGTTTGTGAGCCGGTCATCGGATGCGGCATTCTACGTCAATGTTCAGCCTGATTCTCTACCAGCCGGAAATTCCACCAAACACGGGCAATGTTATCCGGTTGTGTGCAAATACCGGTGTTGCATTGCACCTGATCGAGCCGCTCGGATTCGACCTCGAGGAGAAAAAGCTGCGCCGCGCCGGCCTCGACTATCGCGAATTTGCCAGAGTGAGCACACACAAATCGCTGGCAGCCTGTCTCGAAGTTTTGCAGCAACCACGCGTTTTCGCGCTCAGTACTCGCGGCGAAACGCGCCACGACCGGCCCCGTTACAAGGAACAGGATGCGTTTTTGCTTGGGCCAGAGACCCGCGGGCTGCCACGGGAACTGCTCGACGCCCTGCCTGCCGAGCGGCGGCTACGGCTGCCGATGCGTGCCGGCAGCCGTAGCCTGAATCTCGCCAACGCTGCCGCCGTGATCGTCTATGAAGCGTGGCGACAGCTTGGTTTCGAAAACGGCGCCTGACTCAGCCTGGCTCGATGTTACTGTTCAGGCGGAACAGGTTACCTGGATCGTACTGCGTCTTGATCGCCTGCAATCGCCCGTACGCCGGGCCGTAATTGCCCGCCGCCCTGGCGCCGTCGGTATCGATGTTCGTGTAGTAGCCACCGGTAAACGGATCCACCTTGTCGTAGACAGCCCGGGTCGCCGCGATCGCCTCCTCGTCCTGTGCCGGGTCCATCCAGCCGCTGACAATGACCAGCATGATTTCTGCGTTGCGATGCGGAAAAGCGGTATCCAGTTCGCCGACGCGACCGGCGGCGCCACCGGCAACATGATTGGTAATGAATATGCGCGGGTCTGCGCTATACGCATCGAGCAATGCGTCGACCAGGCCCTGCGACCATTCCTTGACCATGGCGTTCTTGGCATAGGAGCGGACACCATGACCGAAAGCAACATCGTTTTGTGTCTGCATCACCATGTAGTCCTGCACGACAACACCGTCCATTATCGGTGTGCCGATACGCCGAAACGGCGCAAGCTCCTTTTCGCCCGCAGCTGGGTCGCCGTTATAGACAACCTCCATCGCAATCACACCGGTGCCGTCCGGCATGGTCATAAGTGTCGGTCCGATGTACATCTCATCAGACAGGCCAGCCGCGTGCTCGGCGTAGTACTCCAGCACGTCTCTCGCCTGCGCGATCGGCCAGACTATACCGCCCGAGAAAATGTTGCGTTCGAACGGGTGTAGCTGAAACTCAAACTCGGTCACAACCCCAAAGTTTCCGCCACCGCCGCGCAGAGCCCAAAACAGATCGGCATCCTGCTCACTGCTGACCCTGCGAATCGTGCCGTCGGCCGTGATCAGTTGCGCGCCAAGCAGGTTATCGATCGCGAGCCCGTACTTGCGGTTCAGGCGACCAAAGCCACCACCAAGCGTAAAGCCGCCAACACCCGTGTGCGAAACGACGCCGGCCGTGGTGACCAGTCCGTGCTCGAGCGCCGAGGTATCCAGGGCGTTCAGCAGCGCGCCGCCCTGAGCGACCGCGCGTCTTGCCGCGGCATCCGTCGTAACCGTATTCATTTGCGAAAGGTCGATCATCAGGCCATCGTCGCAGACTGACTTTCCCGGCCAGCTGTGGCCGCCGCCGCGAACCGCGAGCAGCAATTCGCGCTCGCGAGCGAAGGTTACCGCCTTGTTAACATCGTCCGCATTCAGGCAGCGCGCGATCAGCGCCGGGCGCTTGTCGTGCATGCCGTTCCAGATAGTGCGCGCGCCGTCGTAGTCGGGATGGCCGGACAACAAGACCGGTCCGCGCATGCTTTCGCCGAGCTCCCGGACCGCGGCCTGCTCGAGTTCAATTTCTGCACCTGAGAGCGAAATGCCACGAATGCTGGTATTTGCCTCGGTGGCAACCGGCACTTTGCGCTCGCATCCTGGCAAGAACGGAATGGCAGCAGCAACGCTGGCGGCTACCGCGGTTCGGCAAAACTGACGTCTGTCCATACTGATTCCCCAATAGATTGTTTGTTGTTGTTTGGATTATGCGGCTGGTTCGACATTGCTGTTCAGGCGAAACAAATTGCCTGGGTCGAACTTTGCCTTGATCTTTTGCAGCCGTGGATAGGCAGGCCCGAAATTGCTTGCGGCTCCCGAGCCATCAAAATCGATATTGGTGTAGTAACCGCCCATGAAAGGTTCCAGCCTGGAATACCACAGGCGCGATAATGCGATGCCGGACTCATCGTCAGCGGCATCCATCCAGCCACCGCCGAAGCCGAGCATGGTCTCGGCGTTGCGATGCGGAAATGCCGTATCAAGCTCGCCGACGCGTTTGGCGGCGCCACCGAGCGTGTGCGTAAACATCGCGAGACGCGGATCATTCGTGTAGGCCTCGAGCAAAGCATTCACCAGCTCCTGTGTAAACTCGCTGACCATGCCGCTCTTGATGTAGGAGCGCACGCCATGACCGAAAGTCACGTCTTCCTGGGTCTGCATTACCGTGTAGTCCTGCATCCTGACGCCGTCATCCAGCGGCGTGCCGAGCCTGCGCAGCGGCTCGATCTCTCGCTCGCCAACAGCCGGGTCACCGTTGTAAACGACCTCCATCAGGATAATGCCGGTGCCGTCCGGCATTGTGGCCATTGCCGGGCCAACATACAGCTCGTCGGACAGGCCCTGGTACCACTCCGCGTAAAACTCGAGTACGTCCCTGGCCTGTGCTACCGGCCAGACGATATTGCCGGACAGCACATTGCGATTAAACGGGTGCAACTCGAACTCGAATTCGGTGACAACGCCAAAATTGCCGTCGCCACCGCGAATCGCCCAGAACAGATCGGCCTCCTGCTCGGCGCTGATTCGCCGGATCTGCCCATCAGCCGTGACAATCTCCGCGGAGCGCAGATTGTCGACCGCGAGACCATACTTGCGGTTCAGGCGACCCATGCCGCCACCCAGGGTGAAGCCGCCGACGCCGGTGTGTGAGACCACGCCAGCGGTTGTTACCAGGCCATGTTCGAGTGCAGCCGTATCCAGCGCGTTCAAAAGCGCACCGCCGCGGGCATGTGCGCGCCGCGCTGCGGGGTCCGCGGTTACCGTGTTCATCAGCGACAGGTCGATCATGATGCCGTCATCACAGACGGATTTTCCGGGCCAGCTGTGGCCGCCACCGCGCACCGCAGTCAAAAGCCCACGCTCGCGCGCGAAACTCACTGCATTGCTGACGTCCGTCGTGTTCAAGCAGCGCGCAATCAAGGCTGGTCGCCTGTCATGCATGCCGTTCCAGACCTTGCGCGCGGCATCGTATTCGGGGTGGCCCGACAGCAGCACCGGGCCGGTGAGGCTGTCACCAAGCTCCCTGATGGCAGCTTTTTCGAGCTCGATCTCGGCGCCGCCCAGGGAGATGGCACGAATACTGGTATCGGCCGTGCTTGCTACCGGGGCTTTTTTCTCGCAGCCGGGTAACAGTGGAATGGCCGCAGCGACGCTGGCTGCAAGCGCTGCGCGGCAAAACTGGCGTCTTTGCATGGCAGACCTCCCCTGATGTTTGCTACCAACGCACGGTAAAGCACGGCGCATGATACGCCATTCGCAACGCACTGGCACGCCGCCAGGCCGCCGTTACTCTGCGGTGAGTTCGCGTCGCATCAGGGCACCGACAGCTTCAAGCGGCTGGGCACCCCGGTAGAGGATGCGATAGATCTGGTGACAAATCGGCATCTCCAGGCCGAGCCTGGCGGCAACTTCGTGCACGGCCTCGGCAGCCATCACCCCCTCGACGACCTGCTGAATTTCCGCCTGCGCCTGGCTGACCGACTTGCCGCCGGCCAGCGCCAGTCCGAGACGCCGGTTGCGGGACAGGTTGTCGGTACAGGTCAGTACCAGGTCACCCATGCCGGCGAGGCCCATAAAGGTTTCCTTTTTCGCGCCGAGGGCGACGCCGAGGCGGGTCATCTCCACCAGGCCGCGGGTAATCAGGGCGACCCTGGCGTTAGCGCCGAAGCCGAGGCCGTCTGACATGCCCGCGCCAATCGCCAGCACGTTCTTGACGGCGCCGCCGACCTCAACACCGATCATGTCGTCCGAAGTGTAGGCACGAAAATTACTGCCCGACAATGATGCAGCGAGTTCGGTCGCAAATGCGCTGTCATTCGCAGCAATGGTCATCGCGGTTGGCAGTTGCTGACCGACCTCCCTTGCGAATGTGGGCCCGGACAAGACCGCCAGCTTGCGCTGCGCGCCGAGCACCTCGCCAACCACTTGGTGTGGCAGCTTGCCGGTGTGCAATTCGAACCCCTTGGTCGCCCAGCAAAGCCGTGATTCAGCATCGAGATAAGGACGAATCGCGACCAGGGTTTCGCGCAAGGCGTGACTGGGGACAGCAACCAGAATATCCCTGACACCATCGAGACACTCGGCAAGGCTGCTCACTGGTAAAAGGTTTTCCGGGAAGGCAATGCCCGGCAGGTAGCGCTCGTTACTGCGATCGCGGGCCAGCGTCTGCATTGCCGCGGAGTTGCGGCCCCAAAGCCGAACGTCGCAGCCGTTGCGCGCAAACTGCAAGGCCAGCGCAGTTCCCCAGGAACCAGCGCCGATGACTGCCTGCGCGCGCGCTGTACCTATCAGTGCTTCTCCTCTTTGGCCGCAGCCGCAGCGGCCGCCTGTTTTTGCGATTGCGCATACAGCGCGTCAAAGTTTATCGGCTGCAGCACGAATTCCGGAAAACCACCACGTTGTATCGTGCTGGCAACGGCCTCACGTGCGTACGGGAAAAGAATTCCCGGGCAATAACTGCCGGTTATGGCGGCACGCTCAGCTTCGTCATAACCCAATAGCTCGAACAAGCCGGCCTGTTGTATCTCAACCAGGAAAACGGTCTTATCGCCCTCTTTGGCATCAACGGTTATGGTCAGGACCACTTCGTAAAGGCTGTCATTCAACTTGCGCTGACTGCTGCGCAGGTTCAGGTTGGTCTGCGGAGCCCACTTTTCGGATCTGAAAACCTGTGGCGCCTGCGGCGATTCAAATGAAAAATCCTTCACATAAATCTTGACAACTGTAATTCGTTTCTCGTTACCCTCTTGCTTTTCTTCGGCCATCTCACTTTCCTGTATTTAAAAATTGATCTCGCCGGCAGACGCACCAGCGAACGAAAAAACTATCGCTTGAGCTACGATTTGCTCTTGGTTTTCTTTGCTGTAACGACTGGCATGCCGGCTTGCCCCCACGCGGTCATGCCACCTTTCAAACCATAGGCGGAGCCGAAACCCGACGCACGCAATGTGGCTACTGCGCGGTTCGACGTGCTGCCGGCATCACAAACGGCGACGATGGGTTTGTCCTTGAATTTCTCCAGCTTTGCCTTGTGGGCGTCAAGCTCGTCAAACGGAATGTTTTTCGCGTTCACAATGTGGCCGCGCGAAAATGCTTCGTTGCTGCGCAGATCGAGAACGACACCATCGTTATTGATAAGCGCCACCGCATCCGTCGGTTCGACGGCAACGAGAGTACTGCTCTTGCGACGTATCTCGCTAAAGATCAACACGAGAAAACTGATCATGAGCAAGGTCACCAGCACGGCGTTATTGCCGGTGAATTCGAGGATCTGTTCCATGATTTCTTTTGCTCGCCCGGGTAGGCACGTGGCTTGTTACGAGGCGCGCATTATACCAAACTCAGCCACTATGAAACCGCTCTCGATGCTGATTTTACCGTTGTTGCTGGCGGCATCGGCGCTGTCCGCCCAGGACGGCGAATTGGCCAAGATCAAGGAGCAGGAACTTGAGGAAGTACGTGATCGGATCAGCGCCCTGAAGGCCAGCATGGACAAGAGCGCTGCCTCGCGGGACCAGGTTACCGCGCAACTGCAGGCTGCCGAAGTGCAGATATCGGAGCAACGCATTCGCTTGCAGGAGCTGGAGCGCGAACGCAACTACAGTACCCGGCGCAAAGCCGAGTTCGATGCCCGCATAGATCAACACCAGCTTGAACTGAGCAACGAGTCGCGTGAGCTTGCCGGGCAGGTACGTGCGGCGTACATGAGTGGTGGCCAGGAACGCTTTCGGCTGCTGCTGAGCCAGCGCGACCCGGCCACGCTTGGGCGCCTGCTGAGCTACTACCGCTATCTCAATGACTATCGTGCCGGCAACATCGAGGTGGTGAACGGCCATCTCACGGAACTGGAGATGCTTCGGAGCCAGGCTGCAGCCGAGGAGGCACGCCTCACCGGCCTCGCAAATGAACGCTACACAGAGCTCACGAAGTTGAATGCGGCGCAGGAGTCACGGCGCAGCCTGCTCGCTTCTCTGCAGGGCCGCATTGCGAGCGAGAGCAAAGAGATCGAGCAACTGGCGGCACAGGAAAAGGATCTCGCGCGCCTGATCGACGAACTGACCAGCATTCTCTCGGACTATCCAATCAGCTCCGAGGATCCATTCAGCGCGCACAAAGGGCGCCTGACCTGGCCCGTTGCGGGCACCTTGCTGCACGACTTCGGCCAGCCGCGCGTCAGTGACCGCTTGAAGTGGAACGGCGTGGTGCTGGCGGCGCCGCGCGGCCGGGAGGTTCGCGCGGTGTATCACGGCCGGGTCGTGTTTTCGGACTGGCTCGCCGGGCTCGGCTTGCTCGTGATTGTCGAGCATGGTGAGGGTTATATGACGCTGTATGGCTACAACGAGAGCACGATGAAAAATGCCGGCGACTGGGTTGCGCCTGGTGACGTGATTGCTACGGTCGGCGACAGCGGCGGCCAGGCGCTGTCGGCGCTGTATTTCGAAATTCGGCGCGGGACCGCGCCGCTGAACCCGCGTGAGTGGATTACGCGACGCCCTGGAAATTAGCCCGAAACGTGACCGGGGCATATAGGTCCGTGTGCGGCGCTATGTTATCGTCAGCCAGTGCGGGGGGTGCTGGGAGATCTACATGTCATTGAAAACCAGAGCAATTCTGGTTGTTGTTGTCGGTACGGCGCTGGGCTTTGGCCTGTCGTTCGGCGGCAAGCTATTGGCGGGAAAACAGAGATCGGTCGCGGCCAGCACACCCTCCGACCAGGCGCAGCTGCTGGTCGAGGTAATGCAACGGGTGAAGAGTGAGTTTGTAGAGCCTATCGATGACGACGAACTGATTGAGAGCGCGCTGCGGGGCATGCTCAGCGAACTTGACCCGCACTCGCAGTATCTCGATGCCGACGAGTACAGGGATATTCGCATCAGCACGACCGGCAGCTATACCGGCGTAGGCATCGAGGTGTCCGAGGTGGATGGGAAAGTGCGGGTGATCACACCGCTCGCGGACTCGCCGGCGGCACGTTCCGGAATTCGCGCTGGCGACCAGGTCATTGCCGTCGATGGCAATGTGGTCGATGCGAAACAATTGCAGGATACGATAGGCCGCATGCGTGGCCGGCGCGGCTCGAAGATAACCATTACCGTGTTGCGAGACGAGGAGGCTATTGATTACGAAATGCGCCGCGATCTGATTCGCGTTGCCAGCGTACACCACGAGAGCCTGCAGCCGAACTACGGTTACATTCGCCTGAGCCAGTTTACGGACTCCACTGCGCAGGAGCTCGGCCGCGCCGTTGACGAGCTGCAAAAAGCGCAGGGCGGCATGCTCGATGGCCTGGTGCTGGACCTGCGCAACAATCCTGGCGGCGTCCTGGATGCGGCGATCGATGTATCCGACCTGTTTCTCGACAGCGGCATCATTGTCTCTGCCGACGGACGTACTGCCGAGTCGCGATTCGTTCGCTCCGCGCATCGCGGCGACGTGCTTGATGGCGCTGCCATGGTGGTCCTGGTAAACAAGGGATCGGCATCCGCGTCGGAGATCGTCGCAGGTGCCTTGCAGGACCATAATCGTGCGACCGTGGTCGGCACACCAACGTTTGGCAAGGGGCTGGTGCAAACCGTGGTGCCCTTGTCGATGGGGCGCGCGATCAAATTGACCACCTCGCGTTACTACACACCCTCCGGCGACTCCATTCATGAAGTCGGTATTACGCCCGACGTGCTGATCGACGACACCGACGGATTCCCGGACCTTAGCCTGAGCAGTGCCGTCAATCGTGAGCAGGATGCGCAACTGGTTGAGGCAATAGGCCGGCTGCAGGGTCGTCAGGTGATGCACAGCAGTACGCAATGAATCGTTTGCGGTACCTGGCCGGCCTCGCAGCACTGCTGTTCGCGGGCCAGGCTGCGCCACAGGCCACCGGTCGCATCGCCATCATCATCGATGATCTTGGCTATCAGTATGCCGCTGGGCAGCGCGCGATCAGCCTGCCGGGCCCCGTCAGCTACGCAATACTTCCATCGACCCCCAGCGGACAGGTGCTGGCGCGGTCGGCAAAAGAGCAGGGCAAAGAAGTGCTGCTGCACCTGCCACTGCAGGCGATTGACCACGATGGCGAGATCGAACCGGGCGGCATTACGCTGGATATGAGCCGCGATGCCTTTCATGAGGCTTTTAATGCGGCGCTGGCGTCGGTGCCTTATGCGATCGGTGTCAGCAGCCATCGCGGCAGCTTGCTGACGCGCCATCCCGGGCACATGCGTTGGTTGATGCAGGCAATCAGCGCGCATCGCGGCCTGTTCTTTGTTGATAGCTACACCACTGCTGACAGCGTCGCGCTGCAAATTGCTGCGGAATCGGGTGTCGCCGCGACACGGCGTCATGTGTTTCTGGACCATGACCGGTCGGTGCAGGCGATGACTCGCGAGTTCGAAAGACTCGAGCAGATTGCACTACAACAAGGGGTCGCAATCGCGATTGGACACCCTTATCCTGAAACGCTGGGGTTTCTCGAATTGCGGCTCGCAGAGCTGGACAAGTCCCGGGTCAGATTGATACCGATCAGCGAGGCGTTGAATACTGTTGAACCCGGCCACGCGAGCGAACTCTAATGACAATCATGAAAGCATTCACGGCAATACTGGCCAGCACCGCAATAATGGGTTTGGCTCAGCTTGTTCAGGCACAGCAGGACGCCACGGCCTGCACCATGGAATACAACCCGGTGTGTGGCGTAGACCAGCAGACCTACAGTAATTCGTGCGTCGCTGGCGCCGCCGGGGTCGAGGTCGCTGCGCCGGGACGATGCGAGGACGGCGCGACCAACTGCCCGGAAGATTTTGATCCGGTCTGCGGCATCGACGGCAACACTTACATCAACGAGTGTTTCGCGCAACAGTCCGGGGTAGCGCTCGCCGGGCTCGGCGCATGTACCGCGAGCGGTTGCCCAGCCACAGAAGACCCGGTCTGCGGTATGAATGGCCGCAGCTTCCTGAATCGATGCGAAGCAGACGCCAGTCGCGTGCCGGTGCAGCACAAAGGTGTATGCGATGTGAACAATTGCTCGCTCGTGGTGGCTCCGGTCTGCGGCAGCGACGATCAAACGTATAACAATGTCTGCAACGCCGAGGCCGCGGGTATCACGACATTCACACCCGGGGCCTGTGGCGTGCGGCCCTGCCCGGACCTGTTTGTGCCGGTGTGCGGCGAGGACGAGCTAACCTATAGCAATGCGTGCCATGCAGAGCGGCGCGGCGTACGCATTGACTACGCCGGCGTCTGCGAGGCTCAGGGGCAAAATTGTCCGCGCACGCTGCTGCCGGTTTGCGGCCTGGATGGCGTTACCTACGATAACGAGTGTCAGCTGGAAAACGCCCGGGTCGACAAGGCCTACGCAGGTGCCTGCCTGGGCGACTGAGCTATCACGGATAGGTGTAGCTGGCGCCGAGCCCTAACGGAAGTCCAAGCAGGAAGTAGATAACCAGGAATATCGTCCACGCCACGAGGAACGACATCGAATACGGCAACATCATTGCGGTAAGCGTGCCGATTCCCGTATTTGTCACGTATCGCTGGCAATAGACCACCACCAGCGGAAAGTACGGCATCAGTGGTGTGATGATGTTGGTACTGGAGTCACCGACGCGATAGGCCGCCTGTGTCAGGTCGGGAGAAATGCCCAGCGCCATCAGCATGGGCACAAAGATCGGTGCAAGCAAGCCCCATTTGCCGGTGGCCGAGCCGACGAACAGGTTGATGAATGCGGTCAGCAGGACGATGCCGACCAGCGTGACGGCGGCCGGCAATGCGAGCGCCTGCAATCCGGCGGCCCCCTGCAGGGCCAGCAGTACGCCAAGATTCGATTCACCGAATGCGTACACGAACTGCGAAATAAAAAACATGATGACCAGGTAGTAGGCCATGCTGTGCATGGCCCTGGTCATGCCGTCGATGACATCTTTCGAGCTCTTGATGGTTTTCGCCGCAATGCCGTAGACGATGCCCGGGATGATAAACATCAGGAAGATAAGCGACACGATCGAACGCATGATCGGGGCCGTGCCGGTCGCCAGCGAGCCGTCCGCGTCGCGCCAGGCGGAATCCGCCGGCAATGAGGTGACAACCATAACGACGACGCCA
>JAOUHU010000054.1 GCA_029884455.1 Gammaproteobacteria bacterium
CTGTTTGCTCCCCACGCTTTCGCACCTCAGTGTCAGTATTGGCCCAGGAAGTCGCCTTCGCCACTGGTGTTCCTTCCGATATCTACGCATTTCACCGCTACACCGGAAATTCCACTTCCCTCTACCATACTCTAGCGATGCAGTATCGAATGCCATTCCCAGGTTAAGCCCAGGGCTTTCACATCCGACTTACAAAGCCACCTACGTGCGCTTTACGCCCAGTAATTCCGATTAACGCTCGCTCCCTCCGTATTACCGCGGCTGCTGGCACGGAGTTAGCCGGAGCTTCTTCTGTAGGTAACGTCAAGACCCGAGGGTATTATCCCCAGGCTTTTCTTCTCTACTGAAAGTGCTTTACAACCCGCAGGCCTTCTTCACACACGCGGCATTGCTGGATCAGGGTTTCCCCCATTGTCCAATATTCCCCACTGCTGCCTCCCGTAGGAGTCTGGGCCGTGTCTCAGTCCCAGTGTGGCTGATCGTCCTCTCAGACCAGCTACGGATCGTCGCCTTGGTGAGCCTTTACCTCACCAACAAGCTAATCCGACTTAGGCTCATCCAATAGTGCAAGGTCCGAAGATCCCCTGCTTTCCCCCGTAGGGCGTATGCGGTATTAATCCGAGTTTCCCCGGGCTATCCCCCGCTACTGGGTAGATTCCTAAGCATTACTCACCCGTCCGCCACTCGACGCCTGGGAGCAAGCTCCCATCGTTTCCGTTCGACTTGCATGTGTTAGGCATGCCGCCAGCGTTCAATCTGAGCCAGGATCAAACTCTTCAGTTTAAAGCTTTGAGCTTTATCTAAAGACATGATTCCCAACTTTAATTACAAATTAAACTTGGTTCTCACGTTGATATAGCCAATGCAAATTCCAACGCGAGCACCCACACAAATTATCTGAATAAGTTTTTAAAGAACGATCCTCACGTTCGTGAGGCAGCCCACAATTATACAGGCCAAACGGGTTAGATTAACAGCCCGGGCCTGTTGGGTACTTCGTGTGGAGGTTCGCCGTAGGACACCGTACCTGCAGCGGACGGGCATTATAGCCGCGAATCGGCACCCGTCAACACCTAAAGCCAAGATTCACGGCAAATCGCCAACCAAGGTCGATACTTGGTTGTTTTTATCAATATTTTCAAATAGTTAAAAGATTGCCCGTAAACCATATACGTGTCCACCCGGTGGTACTCCCAAAGTCGTGGCGGAGTACGATGAACGAATCCCGCGGACCCGGACAAATGGACCGCTGCGCGCAGTCTGCTATGCATCTCCAGTCAGTATTTATCTTTGCAAACGGAATGTGGCCGCAACAATCGATGCTGTCGCGCTGCGGATCGCCGAGCACAAGCCTGTCGATGTCTTCGAATTGGAAATACTACTCCAGCCGTTCCAGATCAAGCCGCAAGATAGCAGTGGCACTGGTGGGCGTAAAATCGCCGATCTTCAGGTTGTTGCTCACGGCCACAGGACTATGGACGCCCCTCAACCCAGGCCGTAAATTCTGCCGAAGCAAGCAGGGGTGCGAATGATTTGTCGCGCTCGAGCTCCGCGCGACGCAGCTTGCGGCCGAATTTGTTTTCAAGCATCTCCAGAGCCGCAACAGATCCCACAAAATCTGCCACAGAACTCCGCGCCCGCAGAGCCGACCACCATGCGAGCTCAAGATCAGCCTCCAGCTCAATCGCGCGTTCCGCATATGTGGTTGCGTCCGCCGAGTTCCCCATGGCCAATGAGATTGCCGAGATTCTTGCCTCCATCGCAGCATCATCGAATCCAAGCTGATCGTAGGTCGCGCGCAATGCTGTGAGTGCGTCTTCGTATTTCTGCACTGGAACGTAGTAGTCAAGTAACATCAATGAGTACAGCGGCTCAAAAGGGAAGTACTTCGCCATCTGTATGAGGGCGGTACGTGTCAAGCGGCGATTCCGGCCCAGTTTTGTGAGTTGCACACTGCTCAGAATCACAAATCGTTCGCGCTGCAGCTCCGGACTCAGGCCATTAATGATGTCTACATAACGCTCGACATCCCGATCACGCGCAGCCTTCAAGAGCTCGCCAAACTGAAACATATCGGCGTCGGTAACGCTCTTGCTTTCGACTAATTTGCGCGCGGCCTGTTTGCTTGGCAGGGTTACTACCAAATAGTTACCGAGACCATCCGTAATCCGCTCGCCCTGCGAGTAGTCGATCCAGTCGACCACTACGACGCGATCATTTGCATCGAGCCGTAATTCGTACTCGTGGTAGGAAAACTGCAAATCGGGCAGGTCGAAGCGCACTACAGCCCGGCCGCGATCACCACGCGATTCGACGCCGAGGACGATTGCCCTGAAACCGTCTTTCGAGCTGACGAAACCTCTCTTTATTACATCGGAAAATTGGACTTTAACTTGCTCGGTGAAATCCTTCTTTACGCGTGGATCTATTAATCGCAACCCGAAAACGCGACCAAGAAATTCTTCACGATCGATTGCGCTCGCAAACAATTCATAAGAACCCGAATTCAAGGAATCGACAATGATCTCCAACCCGGCACGAAATGCCGCTTGCCGTTGCTCTTCACGGCGCACGTTATCGTCAACATCATCGGCGCGCGCCATCACACTCAACAACAGTGCTGTCAAAAGCAGCGTGAACCCAGCATGCTTCATTTCGACTCCCGTCAAACTAGTTTTACCCGGCGAAACTTGCGCTTCCCAACCTGGTATATGCCACGACTTCCGGCGGCAATCATCAATGATCGATCGTCGACGCGGTCACCATCAATACGCACCGCGCCTTGCTCGATCATGCGAACCGCTTCCGACGTGCTCGAAACCAACTCTGCAACCTTTAGCAAATGCGTAATGCCCAAGGTCCCGCCAGTACTTTGCACTACCAACTCCGGAATATCCTCCGGCATCGCTCCCTGTTGAAACCGTGCAACAAATTCGTTCCGTGCTCCTGTCGCCAGTGCCGCGTCGTGAAATCGGGTCACGATCTCTCCCGCCAATTCGAATTTTGCGTCGCGCGGGTTCGCTCCTTCGGCAATGTCGTTGCGCAGGTTCTCGATTTCCTGCAAAGGGCGAAAACTGAGCAGCTCAAAGTAACGCCACATCAACTCGTCAGATATCGACATTATCTTGCCGAACATTTCGCTGGGGACATCCGTGATACCCACATAATTACCGAGCGATTTCGACATCTTTTGCAGACCATCCAGTCCCTCGAGCAGCGGCATCGTCAATACAATTTGCGGCTCCTGTCCAAAATCCTGTTGCAACTGTCGCCCTACCAGCAGATTGAATTTCTGGTCCGTGCCGCCAAGTTCGACGTCTGCCTTGAGTGCCACCGAGTCGTAGCCCTGCACAATCGGATAGAGAAACTCATGGATCGAGATAGCCTGACCGCCTGCATATCGTTTGCTGAAGTCATCCCGTTCCAGCATTCGTGCAACCGTGTGATGCGATGCAAGCCGAATCAGACCGGCGGCATCCATTTTGCCCATCCAGGTCGAGTTAAATTCAATACGCGTCTTTTTCTCATCAAGGATTTTGAAGATCTGTGCCGCATAGGTCTCGGCGTTAGACTTGATCTCCTGCGTAGACAATGGCGGCCGGGTTGCGTTCTTGCCGGATGGATCGCCGATCATTCCGGTAAAGTCGCCGATCAGGAATACGACTTCGTGGCCGAACTCCTGAAATTGGCGCATCTTGTTGATCAGGACGGTATGCCCAAGGTGCAGGTCTGGGGCAGTTGGATCGAACCCGGCTTTGACGACGAGTGGTCTGCCGGTTTTGAGCTTCGCGGCCAGCCCGCCCTCGGGCAACACCTCCTCCGCGCCTCGCAGCAATTCCTGCAACTGGTATTCAATATTTTTCATAGCGTAGTGCCTGACCCTACAATTGCCGCGAAACTTTAGCATCCCGAACGGCTGTTAAGAGCCAAAAATAACATTCCGCCACGGGTCATTTTAAGATCATGACTTATAACACCTTTCTTTGACCTGTAGGAAACCTCACGGTAGAGTAGCGGCATCTTTGATCGGGGGAATGCCGAGTGCAGCGTTCGAGCAGTCCACTGCTACGCGATTACAAACCGACGGCCGCCAAGTCGCCGCGAAAATCGAAGGCCCTGCAGTGGTTTGTAGCAGGGCTCGGCATACCACTTCTCGGGCTGACTCTGACCTCAATGCTGGAAATTTCTCGGGACGATCCGGTCGTAATGCCACCGACGCCGGAAATGACGGCCATTCCATCGGCGAGCGATACGCACTACGACGACCTTTCCGGCACAGGCTCGGCGGCCTACGTACCCAGCCCCGTTCCCTTGGTGCTCGCTCCTGACCCTGAGTATCAGACACTGACACTTAAGATTAGCTCAGGTGACACGCTGGACAAGCTGTTTCGAAGCAACCACCTCGACCTCGGCGACTTGGCAACAGTTGCTCGTCTTGATGTTGCAAAGTCCCAATTTCGCAAATTAAAACCTGGTGACGTATTCGAGATTACTCACGACGAAGGTCGGCTCATCAAGATGTACTCTGCGCTCAACTTGACCAGCGCCTTGCAGATCGAGCAAAGCGAGAACGGCTATACGGCGAACGTCATTGATCGGCCGATCGAAACTCGCAAGCGGATGGCATACGGCGTTATCGACACGTCGCTATTTGAAAGTGGCGCTGCCGCCGGGCTGTCCGACAAGCTAATCATGAATATCGCTGGCATATTTGCCTGGGACGTCGATTTCGTGCTCGACATTCGCGCTGGTGACAACTACTACGTGCAGTGGGAAGAAGTCTGGCAGGACGGTGAATTTGTCACCGACGGCGAAATTATTGTGGCCGAATTCAATAACAATGGTCGCAGCAATCGTGCGATTCGTTTCATCGACGAGTCCGGCCGTACAGACTACTTCACCCCGGATGGCCACAGCGTGCGCAAGGCTTTTATTCGTGCGCCGGTCGACTTTACTCGCATCAGTTCGAACTTCAACCCGAGCCGTCGCCATCCGATCTTGAATACCATTCGTGCTCACAAAGGTGTTGACTACGCAGCCCCGCGCGGCACACCCATCAAGGCGGCCGGAGACGGCAAGGTTATTTTTCGTGGCGTGAGGAACGGCTATGGCAATGCCGTCATCCTGCAGCATGGCGGCAATATCACAACCTTGTATGCACACATGTCGAAATTTGACAGCAAGGCATCATTGGGAGCGCGCGTCCGCCAGGGGCAGACCATAGGATATGTCGGCGCAACCGGACTGGCGACTGCGAATCATCTGCATTACGAATATCGCATTAATGGTGTACACCGTAATCCCCGCACTGTCGATCTGCCGCAAGCCAGCCCGATTGCAGACAAGTATCGACCACAGTTCCTGTCGGCCTCGGCAGTCATTCTCGAGGAACTCGAGCAATTCAAAAGCACCCAGCTTGCCTCCGTCGCGCTTGCGGCTCCGTAAGCTCACTGCTGTAGCAAATGAGTGATCTGTATATCGGCCTGATGTCAGGCACAAGCATGGACGGCATAGACGCCGCTCTGGTCGATATAGGTGCAAACTCGATCAGGATTCTGCATACGCGGGACCATCCCTATTCGTCCGCGTTGCGAGATGACCTGCTGGCGGCCGTCGCCGTCCCATTGGACGAAGACATACCGCAGCTGGCCGACCTGCAGCGTCGCACAGGCGAATGCTTTCGGGACGCCGCCCTGGCACTGCTGCGAGATGCTGGCGTCAACGCAAGCGCTGTGACCGCAATAGGCAGCCATGGCCAGACCGTTCGGCACCAGCCTAATGCTGTGCACCCGTTCACGCTGCAGATTGGCGACCCGGAAATCATCGCAGCCGGTACCGGCATTACTACGGTCGCGGATTTTCGCAGTGCGGATATCGCTGCCGGCGGCCAGGGAGCACCTCTCGCACCGTTCTTCCATGAATGGCTTTTTGCTGTGCCCGACACCAGTCGAGTGATTCTGAATATCGGTGGAATCGCAAACCTCACGCTGCTGTCCCCAGGACAGGCGACAGTAGGCTTTGACACGGGCCCGGGCAACACGCTGATGGATGCCTGGACTCGCAAGCATTGCGCCTCGCCATATGACCGAAACGGCGCCTGGGCAAGTACCGGCACTGTGAACCCGGAATTATTGCAGCGTTTCCTCGCGGACGATTATTTTTCTGCTCTGCCGCCGAAAAGCACGGGGTTTGAGCACTTCAATTTTCGCTGGATCACTGCGGCCAATATCAATGCGATCGAGGCGGCTGATGTCCAGGCGACACTTTGCGCCCTGACGGCCCAATCGATTGCAAACGCGGTACATAGCTTTGCCCCGCGAACTGCCGAGCTGTTGGTTTGCGGCGGCGGAATTCATAATGCGGAATTGATACGCCGAATTAGCGCTTTGCTACCAACAAATACGATCGCCTCGACTATGACCGCCGGGCTGCATCCGGACTGGGTAGAGGCGGTCGCTTTCGCCTGGCTGGCAAAACGCCGCCTGCAAAACCTGCCCGGAAACCTGCCCAGCGTTACCGGTGCCCGCCACGCAGCCATGCTGGGAACCATTCATCAACCTCGATAATTTGCGAACTTTGCAAGGTTTTGGCGAGGTGCGCATTGTTATACTGACTCTCCCGATCCAGCGAGATCTCCATGGACGCGCCAGCGCAGCCGCCGACAGATTTATACATCAATCGCGAACTCAGCCAGCTCGAGTTCAATAAGCGCGTTTTTGCCCAGGCTTTGGATCCGACCGTGCCACTACTTGAGCGGCTGAGATTCCTTTGTATTACATGCACTAACCTGGATGAGTTTTTCGAAATTCGCGTCGCGGTCCTGAAGCAGCAAATTGAGATTGGTGCGCCAACCCAGGGCCCGGACAAACTGACAGCACAACAGGTATTCGATGCATTGCGTCATCAGACCCTCTCGCTTGTTCAGCAACAGTATCAGTTTCTGAATAATGTCCTGTTGCCGGAGCTGGCAGCAGCGGGCGTTCGTTTCATCGAGAGTCCGGCATGGTCGGAAGAACAACGCCTGTGGCTGCATGATTATTTTCTGCAACAGGTAGTGCCAGTCCTCACGCCATTGACTTTCGATCCGTCGCGACCCTTTCCAAGGGTACTTAATAAGAGCCTGAACTTTATCGTGCGGCTCGAAGGCAAGGATGCGTTCGGCCGTCGTCGCCATCGCGGCGTGGTGCAGGCGCCGCGGTCATTGCCGAGGGTTATTCGCCTGCCGGACCACCTCAGCAACCCTGATTGTCATGACTATGTTTTCCTGTCGTCCATTATTCGCGAGCACATTGACGAGCTGTTTCCTGGGCTGGAGGTTGGCGGCTGTTACCAGTTTCGAATTACACGCAACAGCAATCTTTATGTCGACGATGAAGAGGTCAGTGACCTCGTGCATGTACTCGAGGGTCAACTCGAGGCGAGCAGATATGGTGCCGCGGTCCGAATCGAAGTCGGGCACGAGTGCCCCGCGGACCTGCAGCAATTCCTGCTGGACCATTTTCAATTACAAGCACACGACATGTATCTCGTGCGGGGCCCGGTGAACCTGAATCGCCTCGCGACTGTCTGTGATATCGAAGACCGACCGGAACTTAAATACCCTGTATTCACGCCGGGCCACCCCAAGGAATTGCTCGGCGACGAGAATATTTTCTCTATCCTGGCGAAGAAAAATGTGCTCTTACACCACCCGTACCAGTCCTTCGCACCTACTATCGATTTCATATACTCGGCAGCAACAGACGCCAACGTACTTGCCATCAAAATGACGTTGTACCGGACCGGGCCGGAGTCGCCGATTGTCGATCACCTCGTGCGTGCAGCTCGATCCGGCAAGGAAGTGACGGTAATTATCGAGCTCATGGCTCGATTCGATGAAGCAGCCAATATTTCACTGGCAAACCGCCTGCAAGAGGCTGGCGCGCATGTAGTGTATGGCCTGGTTGGTTACAAGACGCACGCCAAGATGACGCTGGTGGTACGTCGGGAGAAAGACCAGTTGCGGCGTTATGTCCATCTTGGTACCGGCAACTATCATCACGCCACTACGCGCGTTTATACAGACTATGGCTACATGAGCAGCAGCCGCCGTTTAGGCGAGGACGTGCACCGCGTATTTATGCAGCTGACAAGTTTGACTGCCGCCGGCGATCTGAGCCGCATGTTGACCGCGCCGTTCACTTTGTACGAAGCGCTGACCGCAAAGATACGACGTGAAACCGAAATTGCAAAAGCCGGTGGTCAGGGCCGCATCATCGTCAAGATCAATTCACTCAGCGAAGCCGGCATTATCAACACGCTGTATGAGGCCTCAGCGGCCGGCGTGCAAATCGATTTGATTGTGCGCGGCATTTGTACGCTGCGACCGGGTGTACCCGGGTTGTCGGAGAATATTCGAGTGCGATCCATCGTCGGCCGTTTCCTTGAGCACTCGCGGGTCTATTTTTTTGGTAACAATGGCGATGGAGAATTCTACTGTTCCAGCGCTGACTGGATGGAGCGTAATCTCCTCAAGCGCAATGAATCCTGCTTCGAAATTCGCCAGAAGGCCATGAAAGATCAAATCATGCATGACCTGGAACTGTTTCTTGCCGACAATTGCCAGGCCTGGACCTTACACGGTGACGGCAGCTATGAGCGCCTGCAGCCCGGCGAGAAAACACCCATCTCGGCGCAGGAGGTATTTCTGAAGCTACTCGCTTCCCCTAACTAAAGGTCAGAACAAAGCCGATCGCTTGCAGGTATCCCTGTTCACGTTCCAGATCCGCAACGGTTAATGGGTTCAAGGCAAGCCAGTCGGGATCGAAGCGCAAAGCGACGTTGCGATTCTGTACCGAGATTTTCACCGGCGGAATTGCGGTTTCAGTTCGGCTACGATTCAACAATACCGCAAGTCGCAACAACAATGACAGCCGCAGCGCTGACTCACGCCAGTCACGCGGCAGCGATTGCAACAGTCGTGCGTCCGGCTGGTGGCGCTGATTTTGAATCATGTAGGCCAGAAAGCGCTGCTCTGCTCGTGGAAAGCCCGGCATGTCGGCATGCTCTGCTATATATGCGCCATGTCTCTGGTAGCCATCGTGCGAAATGTCGAGTCCAATCTCGTGTAGTTCCGCTGACCATTTCAGGATATTCGGTGTCAGCGGTGACTTGAGTTGCCAGTGACCTGCGCACTGCGCATGTAACAGGATGGCGGTAGTGACCACCCGCTTTGCCTGCCCTGCATCGACCTGGAAGCGCGACATCATCGCTCGCACGGAGCGCTCGCGTGCGTCTTCATGATGCAATCGACCCGCCAGGTCGTACAGCAGACCTTCGCGAAGGGCGCCATCGGAAACGGCCAGCTTTTCCACCCGCAACACTGTGATCAACTCGACCAGGATCGCAAGCCCACCAGGCCAGACCTGTGCGCGTCTGTCGGCCAAACCGATCAGCTTCAAGTTTTCAATCGAATCGAAACCAAGGACCCTCTCGATAAGCTGTTCCAGCACATCGCGTGTCAACGTATGCGAGTCGATTAATCCAAGCGCCGTCGCAACGTTTTCGGTAGCGAGGATGGTTCCTGAGGTGCCAATCGATTCGAATGGGCTGGCATCGCGGAAAAAAGATTTAACCGGCCGAAGCTCAAGCCTTGCGGCGCGTCGAGCCGCTTCGAAAGCAGCCTTCGTTATCCGTCCATCGGGGAAAAATTGCTCAGTCATGGACACGCAACCGAGGTGCAGGCTTTCCAATTTCTGCGGTTCCGCTGCCATGCCGAGAATGACTTCGGTGCTGCCACCACCAATGTCCATTACCAAACGCAAACCTTTGTTCGGTGGCAGACTATGCACAACGCCTTTGTAGATGAGACGAGCTTCTTCGTGACCGGGAATAATCTCTATGGGATGGCCGAGCGCTGCTTCGGCCTCGGCCAAAAATCCGGAATCTTCCTGGGCGCGCCGCAGAGTGCTGGTGCCCGCGGCTCGTACGTTCGCTGCATGCACTTCACGCAATCGCTGCCCGAATCGAGCCAGGCAATCGACAGCGCGCACCCGCGCGGCCGCCGAAATCTCGCCGTTTTTCGAAAGCCCTTCGGCGAGTCTTACAGTTTCGCGCAATCGGTCGAGCACGACCATCTGGCCGTGACGCAGCTCACCGACAATCATATGAAAACTGTTAGAACCGAGATCGACGGCCGCCAGGACCTCGGCGGAAGTCTCAGACCGTGAAGGAGGAACCACAACCACAAGTTGTTGCAGCATTCGGGTTGCGAATAATAAATTGCGCTCCCTGCAAATCTTCCTTGTAATCAATCTCCGCGCCCATCAGGTACTGCACACTCATCGGGTCTATCAGCAGCGTGACCCCCTGATTCTCAACCCGGCTGTCACCGTCCTCGATTTTCTCATCGAACGTAAAGCCATATTGGAAGCCCGAACAGCCTCCGCCGGAGACGAATACCCGGAGTTTGAGCTGCGGATTGTCTTCCTCGGCAATTAACTGGCTGACCTTGTTCGCCGCCGCATCGGTAAAAACGATCTGTGGCGGCGGCGCGGTGCTTCCGATGACAGGTGCCTGCAGGTTCATGACTTTTCGACTCTGAATAATTGCAATGTTTTACGATTTCGCAGCTAACGCGGCGGATTCATCAATCCGGCTTGTTTGCGTCAACAGCGGTACCTTGCCTTCTGGCTGGTGCACGAGTTTGCCATTAATCTCGGCACCAATCGCCATTTCGATGAGATTATAATACACGTTTCCTATGACCCGCGCGGTTGCTCCAAGCTCGACGCGCTGCGTCGCAAACACATCGCCACGAACGATGCCATGCAATACAACATAAGGCACCGTTACACCGCCCTCCACATTGCCATCTTCGCTCACACTTAAAGCGGAATCGCCGTCCGAGTCGGCGCTTACATTACCCTTAACAGTTCCATCAATGTGGCAACCACCCGTGAAATTCAAGTCACCGTTAATCTTCGTGTTCGCACCAACCAGTGTGTCGACGACGGTATGCCGGCGTTGTTTGCGATTAAACATCTGTTACTCCTGCAGGCCCGAATCGGGCCCTTGCTAAATTGCTATGCCCGGCTGCCCGACCAGGAAAAACTTTCTTCAATACTATCGATAGAACGAGTTTTTGAATTGACCGCGATCCTGACTCTTTGCGGCACAAAACCATCGGGCAAAATGATCTCGCGATCAAAATTCTGAAAATACCGAAACGAAAACTCCCAGTCCGAATCATCTTGTCCGGCTGACAGGTCCTCGAATGTATACGATGCCTCATTGCCGTCCTGCGTTCCTTCCACAATCAGGGCAACGTCACCGGAGACCTTGCGATCATGCTGCAGTACCTGCACAAGCACTAGCCGCACATTGTATGCGCGCTCATTGCTTGCGCGTGTCAGTCTCAGGCTTTGTACACGCAACCCGGCGGTGCCGTCAGATGGAGAAACAATACCGCGATAGAATGCAATTGCATCTGCCTGTTCCTGGATTTGCGCCTGCAGGGTTACCAGGTTTGCTTCAACTTCCTTGTACGCCTCACTGTCCACAGCCCGGTCAGTTTCCAGCTTTGCAACAAGCTGTTTCAGCGTCGCGATTTCCTCATTCAGCGTGTCGATATGATCGTCATACGCCTGCCGCTCGCGGCTCACTGCAACGATATCGTAATTGGCCCTGATACGGCCATATTCAAAGGACAGGTAGACACATCCCGCTACCAGGATCAGGATAATAAAACGTGTCGCAAAAACGCGGATGCGGCTGTGCAATTGAAACGGCGAGTGTCTGGCCACTGAAAGCTTCTGTCACGGTAAAGACGTTATGTTACGCGGTGACCCGGCCGGTGAGAAGTGCGCCGGGCTACGATCATCGCCCACATGCGTGACGTGAGTCACAGGTTTAGGCATGATATCCCCGTGACTGCACATTATCTCTGGTTCAAGGGCCTGCATATCGTCTTCGTGGTGACCTGGTTTGCCGGTCTGTTTTATTTGCCGCGCTTGTTCATTTATCACACGATGGCAAGCGACGCGATCAGCAGAGAGCGTTTCGAGCTTATGGAAACACGCCTGTTCGTGATCATGACGATTGGCGCCGTCCTGGCCAGCGCGTTCGGAATCTGGATGCTGTTTCGCAACCCAGGACTATTGCAACTGGACTGGGTACAGCTCAAGCTGGTCTTACTGGCCAGTCTGCTGGTATTTCACTGGCGATGTTTCAGCTGGATGCGTCGTTTGCGCATTAGCGCACCTTCAACCGACACCCGCTGGCTGCGCTGGTTCAATGAGATTCCGAGCGTGCTGCTGATAGCGATCGTATTGCTGGCGGTACTCAAGCCTTCTTAGCGAGCGCAATATCTCTCTCGAATACCGCATGCCAGCGCTTCGGCCACCAGCGCGGACGCGGCGGGACCACGTGCGGGTAAGCCGTTGTGCCGAGTTCATGCAGGGCCTGCGCATAAACGCGGCGCTTGAAGTAAATGACCTCGTTGACGGGTCTCCAATAGTCCACCCAGCGCACACGATCGAATTCGGCCTGCTCGCCAAGATCAAAACGCAACTTGTCTTCCGAACAGTTTAGCCGCAGCATGAACCAACGCTGCTTTTGACCGATGCAGACCGGCGTGGTGTTGCGGCGTACGTACTTGTCCGGCAAACGATAGCGAATCCAGTCTCGTGTAACCCCCAGTACGCAGACATCATCTTTCTCGAGGCCTATTTCCTCGCGCAATTCGCGGTACATTGCGGCTTGCGGGTCTTCACCGCGCAGCACGCCACCCTGCGGAAACTGCCAGCCTTTATTGCTGACCCGACCGGCAAGCATCAATTTGCCGGCCTCATCCGCAAGAATGATGCCGACGTTGGCGCGATAACCCTCTTCGTCAATCCAGTCGTTGCTCATGGCAAGCAATGTACAAACCCAAACTGATAATTACTTTACACCAATCACCCGTATTGATTAGCCTCAACTCTGCCCCGCGCTTGCTGCGGCCACTGCAATGGGAGAATAACATTGATCACAAGGCGCCCCGCAGCCTTGCTGGCCAGTCTGGGGATCATTGCCATCGGGGTTTTCTTTGTTGCTCTGGTGTCTGGCAGCGCCGATATCGGTGTCAGCGAGATGCTTGAAACCTTGCGCGGCCATCACAGCAACCCGGTATTTGCCACTGTCATCGATCTCCGACTATCGCGTGCACTGACTGCATTTGCGATTGGTGGATTGCTCGCCGTGGCAGGCGTGCTGATGCAGGTATTACTTCGTAATCCGCTGGCAGAACCCTATATCCTCGGCACGTCCGGCGGCGCGGCGGTCGCCGCCTTGCTGGCAATGATTCTCGGTTTCGGCCGCCTGGTGGTCGATTTTGCCGCCTTTGGCGGCGCCATGGCTGCTACCCTGCTGGTGTTTTCGATTGCTCACGGTACCGGCAGTTGGGCACCGGCGAAGCTGTTGTTGACCGGCGTGGTGCTCGCAGCTGGCTTCAGTGCCGCAACCACCCTGCTGCTGGCGCTTAGTCCGGACAGCAATTTGCGCGGCATGCTGTTCTGGCTCATGGGTGACCTTAGCTACGCACTGCAACCCGGACGCAGCCTGATTTTGCTCGTGGTGCTGACTGCCAGCAGCATGCTGCTGGCACGCCAGCTCAACGTGCTGTCGCGTGGCGAGTTGCAGGCTGCCATTCTGGGCCTGCCAGTAATACAGTTTCGTTACCTGGTGTTTGCCGCCGCGTCACTCGCGACGGCTTTGTCAGTTACCACGGTCGGAGTAATCGGCTTCATAGGTCTGGTTGTGCCGCACCTAATCCGGCTCGCAGCGGGCAGCGATCATCGCATCGTCGTGCCAGCATCGGCGCTCGCCGGTGGCTGCCTGCTGCTGGTTGCGGATACCCTCTCCCGCACCGTGCTGGCACCAAGGCAGTTGCCGGTAGGTGCTTTGACGGCGGCGATCGGTGTACCGTTGTTCCTTATCCTGATGAGTCGAACTCGCGCTACCCGCTGACTCGCGTGATGTCTGCCTAATAGTAACGTGCACGCTCCGCGAGCAAGCGCGCCTCTTCCTCGCCACTCGCGACCGCGTTGATATTGTGCCGACCCTGCAATGCACCGGTCGCAGCAAACGATGACAGCCGCTCGGCATGCCGGCGCTGCACGTCTTCATCGAGCAGCCACTCCACCAGGACTGCAGCGCCCTCGGGATTACGTGCGTGCCGAGTAATACCCAGACCTTCGATATCCGAGTAGAAATCGATCGGTGTATGAACCTTCAGCTTCGAATCCGGCATGGTCTCTGCCACGTCGCTCGACACAATCGCGACCAGACACTGGCCGGAAACCAGTGCGTGTAACAGCTCCTCCTCGCTCGCAAACGGAGGCAAAGCAAGATTGGCCACCCAACTGCGGACGACGAGTTCCGTTTCCCGCGCTCCCAGTTTTTGCAGCATCATCGCCAGCACTGCACGATTGATTGAAAGCCCGGACGTCGTCAGGCAAAGCTTGCGCCGAAACTTCGGTTCGGCAAGTATTTCATAGGTCACCAAGTCACTCGCGGAAAACTGTTCGCCCGAATAGACAATGACAGCATTGCGGTAACTGAGTGCGACCCAGAAGTCGTCCGGGTCTCGTAACCAGGACAACACATCGGCGATTACGGGCGAATAATTTGGCCGCAATTGGCCTTCTTCGGCGGCGCGCCACACACCGCTGACCGAAGGCGTCAGCAGCACATCGGCAGGCGGCACTACACGATCCTGCAAGACATCATCGACGATGCCCGCCGCGGTGCCGTTACGCACGACCACCGGCCAGCCGGTGTCGCGCGTAAATTCCTTAAACAGTTCCGGCAGGTAGGCCTTGTCGCGATAGGCGGCGTAAACAACCACCGGCAGTTCCGGCAACTCCCCGACAGCTGGTGGCTCCGGCGCGCAAGCGGCGAGTAACACCACAGCCAGCAAGTAGCGCAGCTTCATGCGACATCGCCAACTGCGACCTGGTCGCGACCGGCCGATTTGGCGCGATACATGGCGACGTCGGCTCGCGCCAGCAATGCATCGCCCGCAGTCTTGAGGTCATCGTCGCCGGGATCGGGGCAGACAGCGGCAATACCGACCGAGACAGTTACGGTAACAGAATCACCATCCGGCAATGTAAACGGCCCGGACGCGATCGCGGCGCGAATGCGCTCAGCAAGTCGCTCGGCAGCGCCGGTATTTGTATCCGGCAACAGCACTACAAACTCTTCGCCGCCGTAGCGTGCCGCAACATCGCTAGCCCGCACCTCGGCATCGATGCGACTGGCGAGCTCGCGCAAGACGGCGTCACCGGCGACATGCCCCCAGCGATCATTAATACGCTTGAAGTGATCAACATCGAGCATCAGGCAAACAACGTGACTGCGGTCGCGGCGCGCACGAGCCAGCTCTTCGAGTAATCGAATTTGCAGATAACGGCGGTTATGCCAGCCCGTCAGCACGTCTGTAAACCCGCTGCGTAGCAGTCTCGCCCTGTTGACGGCGTTTTCGATGCAGAATGACGCGATTACACCGAGGTGCTGCAGAAAATCCGCCGCCAGCTCGCGCGTAAACCGTGCGGCCTCATCACTACCCAGATTAATGCTGCCGATCAGCCTGTCGCGATGCAACAGCGGAATGATGGCGACACTGGCAAGTTTCCCGCATCGCGGAAAAATCAACTGGTGATCGCACGCGGAGTAAGCGCCAAGCCAGGGCTGACTCAAGGCGGCATAATGTGGCGTCAACCCTGCGATCGAATCCACCATCAGCAGGCGATCGAATTTTTCAAGCGGCACACCGGATGCGAGCATCAGGTGCCTGATGTCATGATCCGGGTCACACAACACCACGCTGACGTAGGGCAGGCCGTAACTCGATTTAAGACCGTCGAGCAATTCACTCAGCAGGCCTTCGAGTCCGTCCGACCGCAACAGGCGAAGCTCGCGCTGCTGCGAACGGCGCATTTTGTCCTCGTTAGCCTCAATTCGGGCTACCAGCTCTGCCGCCGTTTCCATGCCCAGGTCTCGTTAGCCGCGCATCGCGATATATTCCCGCCCCTTGCGCATCAGATCAACGAAGGCGTCCTCATTGCCACTGGCAACCACATCGCGAATTCTGCTGGCCGCTTCACACAGGGCATCGAGCGGCGCCGAACCGAACTTGTTTAGATATTGAATCTCAAAATACAAATGCGGGTTGTCCTGCGCTACGGCGGCAGCCACCAGCAACTGTGCGTCAAATGTTGTCGACGACATATGTGCGAGTTTTGGTGCCGCTTCACCGCTTTCCGCCAATGCGGTAAAGAACGCGATGTTCAGAGCATGTGACAGACCCAGTACATAGGCGATCAGTCGATCATGATCGTCAAGACTCATATCGATTTGTTCCACCATTGTGGCGGCGAATAAGTCCCTGGCGGCGGCGGTAGCCTCGGCGCAGCCGGCATCAACGAAGATCAGGTGCCGGCCGGATAACAGGCGCGTCCCGGGGCCAAACATCGGATGCAGCGAGGCAACCCGGCAGCCGGCAGCGCGTAAATCGGCCAGGCCCTCCAGCAACGGCGATTTCAATGATCCGATATCGAACACCAGCCCGGCTGGCTGTAGCACTGCGAGTTGCGCGAGAATCTGACCGGAAACGGCGAGCGGGGTCGCGACGACGATTACATCGTAATCAACGCCGGCATCAGCCCAGTCATTGAAGACTCCGGGCGCGTCCTGCATGCATCGGTCCGCAATCGTGGTTGCAAATCCCTGCGATGCAAAGAAATCGACGAACCATCTGCCCATATTGCCGGCACCGCCGATCACCAGCACTGTCCGCCCATCGCCTTTGCCTTCAGATATGACGCGATCCCGCTCCTGGCTTGCGAGCGACGAGCGAATAAGTTGTCGCAGAATATTTTCGGCGAGGTCGGGATCAATGCCTAGCTGCTCGGCTTGCGCGCGGCCCATATTAAGAACTTCTTTCTCGCGCGCATAGTCGCGCGTACCGGCACCGCTGGATTGTTTGCTGCGGCCGATATCGCCGACCAGCCGCTGGCGCTCGGCGACGAGTTCGACCAGCCGCCGATCGACAGCCGAAAGTTCGCTACGTAGTTCATCCAGATTCATTGCTTTCGTCTATGGCGCCCGCAGGCAGTACAGCAACCGTTTTACAGGACTCCGCCAAGCCGGGGCAAGCGGTGTTGCGTTGTCCGCGGACCGCCAATCATGCGAACATCAGCATCATTCCGATGGAGCGCATTAACTATGAAAACACGTGCCGCTGTGGCCTGGGAGGCCGGCAAGCCTCTCGAGATTGAGAACATTGACCTTGACGGCCCAAAGGCCGGCGAGGTGCTGCTACGTAATGTCGCCACGGGCGTCTGTCATACCGACGCTTTTACCCTGTCGGGCGAAGATCCGGAGGGAATATTTCCGGCCATATTGGGACATGAAGGCGGTGCAATCGTCGAGGAGATTGGGTCCGGCGTAACTTCGGTGCAGGTTGGCGACCATGTCATTCCGCTGTACACCCCGGAATGTCGCGAATGTAGTTTCTGCACCTCGGGAAAAACCAATTTGTGCCAGGCGATTCGCGCGACCCAGGGTAAGGGCCTGATGCCAGACGGCACGTCGCGATTTGCCTTGCACGGCAAGACCATATTTCACTACATGGGTACATCCACTTTCAGCGAGTACACCGTGTTGCCGGAAATCGCGGTGGCAAAAATCAGTCCGCAAGCGCCACTGGAAAAGGTCTGCCTGCTGGGCTGTGGCATTACCACAGGCATTGGCGCCGTACTGAATACGGCAAAGGTCAAACCTGGCGATACAGTCGCAGTCTTCGGACTGGGTGGTGTCGGCCTGAGCGCAATCCAGGGCGCGCAGATGGCGAAGGCAAGTCGCATCATTGCGATTGACATCAATCCCGGCAAGTTCGACCTTGCACGTCAGTTCGGTGCGACGGACACCGTCAATCCAGGTGATTTCAGCGACCCTATCCAGCAGGTGATCATCGATATGACCAACGGCGGTGTGGATTTTTCGTTTGAATGCGTTGGTAATGTGAAGTTGATGCGCGCAGCACTTGAGTGCTGCCACAAGGGCTGGGGCGAGTCGATCATTGTCGGTGTCGCCGGCGCCGGCCAGGAAATCTGCACGCGTCCATTCCAGCTGGTAACCGGGCGCGTCTGGCGCGGTACCGCATTTGGTGGCTGCCGCGGCCGCACGCAATTACCCGGTATGGTCGAGCAATACATGAACAAGGAAATCAAGATTGACGAGTGCATCAGCTTTACGATGCCGCTCGAGGAAATCAACAAGGCTTTTGACCTGATGCACGAAGGCAAAAGCATCCGCTCGGTCATTCATTTCTGATCGTGAACAGTCCCTACCTCGCCGACCGGCTTCCGGAGCAGTTGCCCGATGACCCCATGCATTGGGCGCTGGCGTGGCTAACGCACGCGGAGGAGCAAGCGGTCCGTCGTAACGCGAACGCGATGGCAATTGTCACCTGCGGCAAGAATGCGAAACCTGCAGCACGTATGGTGCTCTGCAAACATTTCCTGGCGCATCCGGGATATCTTGTGTTCTACACCAACTACAAGTCCGACAAGGCGCGACAGATTCAGGAAAATCCCAATGTCGCGGTATTGTTTCATTGGGACCAGATAGGCCGACAGGTACGAATAGAAGGTCAGGCGGTGCGTTCTCCGGAGGCTGAAAGTGACGCTTATTTTGCTACCCGTGACTGGGGCAGCCAGATCGGCGCATGGGGCAGCGACCAGAGCACGCCGCTCGAGTCGCGCAAGGCGCTGCTGGCACAGGTCAGCAAACGCGCATTGAAACTCGGCGTGAACGTCGCCAAAAACCTTGGCTCGATCATTGGTTCCGACCACCCGGCGATACCACGGCCACCGCATTGGGGTGGTTTCCGCGT
>JAOUHU010000114.1 GCA_029884455.1 Gammaproteobacteria bacterium
CGCCATCGGAGACGATACCCTCGAACCAGAACCGTGTCTGTATTCCCTGCTGGCTGAAAATCGCGTCGATCTGTGCGTCCAGTGTGCGACCCTCGATACCGAAGGTAATGACGTCGCCGACGCGCAGTCCGAGTTGCCCGGCCTCATGATCCTCAAGCGCAAGCCGCGCGATATCGGCTGGCTTGCCGTGCCACCATTCTCCGGCAACCAGCGTAACGTCGTCGATGTTGCCGGCTGAATAACTGAGGTCGTAATCATCCTGCGAGGCATCGCGCCGTTGCTCGCCATCAAGGTATTCAAGATCGCCGGTCGGCCGCCCGTTGACTGCCAGAATACGCGAGCGCACCAGCGGCGTGGTCTGGACACGAACCCCGGCCGGCAGTTGTTGCAGTGTCTCGACAACGCTGTCGCGCTGTCCGTCGCTGATGTCATACAGGACCAGTGCCGGCGATTCCTCGGGTATGGTGTTGTAGATCGCCCGGATTAATGACACCACGACCATCGTGCACGCGACCAGCAAGGTGAGCGAGGACCCGAGCGACAACAGCGTGCTGCGAACCGGTGCTCCCGGGCGATGCAGATTTGCCAGCGCCAGGCGAATATCGAAACGTCCCGCAAGCGCCGGATGATCATCCAGCCGCGCAGCAATTCGCCGGATGCCGCGGACCACCCAGTCCAGCAACAGCAACAGCAGTGCGACGGTAAGCACAAAGCCGGCCCCAAAGAGCGCGTCGGGAAGCGCCAGCATTACCAGTGCCACGATGAAAAATGCACAGACATACGATGCCAGCCACCATGCGGCCGTCGATTGCGCCGGCTTGCCCGAGGTGCCGCGAAACAAGGTGGCAGGATCGACAGCCAGCGTTCGGCCGATGGCCGGAAAGGCGAATGCGTAGGCCGTCAGCATGCCGAAGCCCGCCGCAACCAGTAGCGGTAACGACAGGCTTCCGGCCGCGGTTGCTACAGGCAGTTCCGCGGCCACGACGCTGGCGGCGGCGAGCGCGAAGCCACCGCCGACCACGGCGCCCAGCAGACTTGCGGCGCTGCTGATAAAGCCGACCTCGGCAAGGTAAACGAAAGCAAGTCGCCGGTTCCGCAGACCAAGCGCGCGCAACGTTGCGATGGTTTTTAGTTTGCCGTTCAGGTAGGCATGGATGCTGTTGAATACACCGAGGCCGCCAATGAACAAGGTGCTGAGGGCGATAATGAGCAGACCGGAAGCGAGCTGATCAAGTCGCTCGCCGATACGGCGGCCACGATTCTCGAAAGTGCGAACCTCCCAGACCTCGCCAGGGAACGCGGCGTAAAAAAGGGTCTGCCAGTTGCGCGCAGGTATGCTTGTTCGAACGCGGTAATTGTAGTCAATCAGGCTGCCGGCCTGCACCAGCCCGGACTCGGCCAATGCCATGTCGCTGAGCAACACAGGGGCGCCACGCCACTCGGCATTGAGTGCACGATCCGGTTGCTGTAATACCAGTGCCCGCACCGGCATCACGAGTGAACCGACATAGACTTCATCGCCAATGGACAAGCCAAGATTCTCTGCCAGCACGCGATCAACTGCGACACCCCAGCGCCCATCGACGAAGCGCGTAGCGTCATCAAGCGGCATATCCGGCTGCAGCGTCAACTTGCCATACAGCGGATACACGCCGCTCATCGCCTGCAGCTCGACGCGCAGGTAGTTGCCGGCCTCGGTACCGAGCATGGTGTTGAGTTCAGTCACCAGTGAAACGTCGCCGCGTGCGCGCATCCAGCTCAGCACCCCTTCCGGCAAAGGTGTATCTGCATCGACTTCAACGTCGCCACCCAGCAGTACGCGCGTATCCGCCAGCAAGCCATCGTTTATCAGTCGGTATAGCCCACCTGTCGCAGCCACCAGCGTGACGCCAAGGAAAATGCAGGCGCAGAACACCCACAGCGATTGTCCGCGTGAGCGCAGGTCGCGCCAGGCAAGATCAAGCAGAAAGCGCATGGCTCTCGTCTTTGATGAGCCGGCCATCGTTCAGCCGATAGACTGTCTGGCAGCGTCGTGCGATCGCATCGTCGTGTGTCACCATGATCATCGTCGAACCGGATGCAGCGTTGAGCTGGAACAGCAGATCGATAATCGTCGCTCCGGTGCGCAGGTCCAGGTTACCTGTTGGTTCGTCGGCGAGCACAATCTTCGGCGTATGCACCAGTGCACGGGCTATGGCAACGCGCTGCTGCTCACCGCCGGACAGCTGCGACGGGTAATGCAGGGCGCGCTCCGCAAGTCCGACGCGTGCAAGCAACTGGCGCGCATGTTCTCGTGCCCGTTCGCGTCCCGCAATCTCCAGCGGCAGTGCTACGTTGCCAAGGGCAGTGAGACTTGGTACCAGATGAAATGACTGGAACACGATGCCGAGCGTGTCGCGCCGGATGTCGGCGAGTGCGTCGGCATCCAGCGCGGTAATATTCACGCCGTCGAACTCGATAGTGCCGGCCGCGGGCTGCTCAAGCCCGGCCAGCAGGATCAGGAGCGTGGTCTTGCCGGAGCCGGATGGCCCGACGATCGCAACCGTTTCACCGTCCGCGATGTTCATGTTGACGCCCGAAAGAACATCCAGCGGCCCGGCTTCGAGCGGATACGTCATGCGTAAATCGGTAATTTTTATCATTCGCTATTTCACAGTCTCGCCAGTTGGTCACGCAGCTGTGGGCCGCAACAGTCGGCATATTACGTTCTGCCCGCAGCTTGCCAATACCAGCAACGAACTTTACGGTCAATTTCTGTCGCGGGCCGATCACTTATCGTCGGGAGCAGCGAACGGTGTTGCTCCGGCTCCTTGAACTCGGTTACTGTTAGCCGGTCCAAGCGCCCATACTCGCTGTGCCGCCCTCTGCAGGGTCTGGTCTGCGTCTCGCCAAAACAATTAGATACGTAGTTATGTTGACTGTTATCACGCGCAGCCACAGTAAAGTGCCACTTTGCAGCGAATTTGCGCGCAGCAGTGCGTCGATGTTGTTTGTGCTGCAGCTGGTCGCGGCCCAGTCGCTCTGGGCGCAATCCGGCGCGGACCAGACCACGAATGACGGGCAGACCGTTGCAGCGGAAACCGATTCGTCCAAGATCGTTTACGGTGAGGAGTTCTTCGCACAATACAATGTCACAACCGCAGAGGACATTTTGCGCCGCATCCCCGGGGCATCGGCAATTCTCGACGGCAATGACGGTGGTGGTGGCGGCGGCAACGACAATCGTCGCGGATTTGGCTCTGATGGTGATCAGGTCCTGATCAACGGTCGGCGGCTCGCCGGCAAATCCAACGAGATCAGCGCAGCCTTGCGCCGCATACAGATTCAGAACCTGGAGCGGGTCGAATTGCTGCGTGGCACGACCGGCGATATCGATGTCCGAAGCGACGGCGTCATCGTCAACATTGTTCTCAAGGAAGGTGACGCCGCGAGCAGCTCCGGGTCATTCATGCTGGGCAGTCAACTGGACGAAAGCGGCTGGGTCGACTTTGACAGCGCCCTGCATTACAACAGCGAACTCGGAAAGTTAGCCTATTTTCTCAGCCTGGACCGGCGCACCGTTACGGATAACCAGATGGGTGCGTTTACACGCCGCTATCGGGACGAAGACTATTACTATCCGAGCGGTGAATTGATGCAGGCCCGGCCTACCGAGACCACGCGGGAGATGGAGGAATACGCCTTCGCTGCCAATTCCACGTACCAGTTCGACCGTGGCGATAAACTGCAGTTGAACGTGCTGGTCCAACCCTCCAGCATCGAAGAGTTCGACGTCACGCCTTACACCGAGTTTGCCATTGACGGCACGCCCGTTGCCTCTGCGGTCGATCTGCGCAGCCGGGTGGTCGACGAATGGCTTGAATGGGAACTCGGTGGCACCTACGAGCGGCCGGTCGGCAGCCGTGGCAATTTCAAGATTCTGTCGGTGTATACGCATGACGACCTGTCCGCTGTTGAAGCAAGAAATGAACTCGACGGTGATGTGCTTAGTGAAGTCAGCCGTAACCCGATCGACGAATTGAAGACCGAGGCTATTGTCCGCGCCTCCTATTTCTGGCCGCTCGCCGCCAGCCAGACGCTCGAAATTGGCGCCGAGTCAGCCCTCAATACGCTGGAGCAGACCATCCAGGTGTTTTCTGACGAAGACGGCGATGGCATCGCCGAAGAAATCGACATTTTCAACCCCTCGTCCAAGGTCGAGGAAATTCGTATCGAACTGTTTGCGAATCATAACTGGACACTGAGTGAGCGCTGGACTGCGTCCAGCTCACTGGTCGCGGAATTTTCCACAATCACGCAGACCGGCTCCGATATCAACAATGAAACGGATTTCGACTTCGTGAAGCCGCGCGTCGACGTGCGTTTTGCGCCGAACGCCGCAAACCAGTGGCGCATCAAGATCGAAAGAACTGTCAGCCAGCTGAATTTTTCCAATTTCGTCCCCGAATACAATATTCGCGAGGACCGGTTTTCCGCTGGCAATCCGGAGCTGCGGCCGGAAACCGCCTGGGTATATGAAATCGGCTACGAGCACCGACTCGCGAATGACGAAGGCGTGATCGAGGCGCGCGTTTTTTACAACGATATCCAGGATCGCATCGAGTCGATTGCCATCGATCTCGACAACGACGGTGATTTC
>JAOUHU010000115.1 GCA_029884455.1 Gammaproteobacteria bacterium
AGTCGAAAAACAGCATGCGCCGCTGCTCCGCATCGATCTCGCCGAGGCGCATATGTGGCATAAAAACCACAACATGGGCTTGCGCTGAGACGGTTGCTGGCCCGCATCATTTTCGCATCCGGGCAGCTTGGTGCCGTGGAGTCAGGCACGCCGTCCGCGCCCCGGTGCCGGGGGATGCTACCCGGGCTCTCATTCGTGCCCGGCCCCAAGCGACTGAAAAACAAGAGCTTGTAACCTTTTCGTCATTTGAATTTGCAGGGTGGGGGAATCTGATCACCACGACCCACCCGGGCGACCCGCGAGGATGCGCGTAAACCCTTATTGCACAAGCATTTTCGCTGCGTTAGATTTGTCTGCATCAAACATAAACCGGACAGCGCTGCGCCATCACGAGCGACAGTTTTGTCGGCCAACCCGGCGTAATCCAGATGTCACAAACCAGGCATAGGATTGCGCCCTCGCAATAAAACTCGAGGAAACGCAATGACAAACCAATATCGATTGTTGCAATCGACCCGGATACCGCTGCTGAAAAAAGGGCTCATGGCCGTTATGGCTGTGGCGCTGCTTGCGGTGTCTGTTGTATCAAACGCACAGACCACGACCTCCTCCATTCGCGGCAAGGTACAGGACGAAACCGGTGCTGCCGTCAGCGGTGCGACCGTGGTCGTCGAAGATCTGCGCAGTGGCGTGCAACGCTCCTACGCGACCAATGAAAGCGGCCTGTTCCTGGCGACGCGGCTGCTGCCTGGCGGCCCTTACCAGGTCACCGTCAACGGCCGGGAATCGGTCAGCGTGGATTCGATTAACGTTGGTGACACCTACAACCTGACGGTCGATGTTCAGACAGCCGCGATCGAAGAGATCGTTGCCGTGGGACAGGCGAGCGACCTGATTGAAACCACCTCGGGACCGGCTGCGACCTTCAACCTGGACGCCATCGAGAACTCGGTCGCGTTTAGCCGCGATATTTCTGACGTCTATGGCATCGATCCGCGCCTGATGGTCGACGCGGATGAAGACGGCTTCGGCCTCAACTGTGCCGGCAAGCACCCGCGCTTCAATAACGTGACCCTCGACGGCGTCAGCACCTCGGATCGGTTCGGGCTGAACGAAAACGGTTACTCGACCGCGGTCGGCATGCCATTTCCGTTCGACGCGATCGAGCAGATAGCAGTAGAGCTCGCGCCATTCGACGTCACCTACGGCGGATTCTCGGCATGCAATATCAACTCGGTAACGAAGTCCGGCACCAATGAATGGGAAGCAAAGGCCTTCTACGAGTATTCGAATGACGGCCTCCGCGGCGACCAGGTACCGGATTCCTCGTCCAAGTTTGAGCTCGAGTCCTATGACAAGAGCTATTACGGCGCGCACGTCGGCGGACCGATTATCCAGGACAAGCTGTTTTTCTTCGCGGCCTACGAGAAATCAGAAGAACCTCGCTTCCTCGCGCGCGGCTATGCGGGTTCGGGCAATGGCACCGAACGTTCCTGGTTCTCAGAATCTGACTTCAATACGATTACCAGCCTCGCTCAGAGCATTTACGAATACGACGCTGGCGGGCTGTCCAAAGACGGCGTGCAGGATGCAGAGAAGTACCTGGCGCGCTTCGACTGGAACATCAACGACGCGCACAACGCTGCGTTCATTTACAGCTACTTCGATGGCTTCCAGGACCGTAACTCGGACGACAGCGGCAGCCAGATCGAACTATCGAATCATGGCTACGTGAAAGGAGCCGAAGCAGAAGTATTTACCTTGAAGCTGTCCTCGCAGTGGACTGATGCCTTGTCCACCGAGCTGTTTTACAGCTCGAGCGAGATGAATGACTCGCAGGTTACCGTCGGCGACAAGGATTTTGCCGAAATGCAAATCAGTATTGGCAACAATACTGTGTTTATCGGTGCCGACGATTCGCGGCAGGCTAACAAGCTTTCGACCGAGTCCGAGTACTTCAAGGTTGCCATGAACTACCTGGCGGGCGATCACGTCATCACCGCAGGCTACGATTCCGAGAAGCTCGATATTTTCAACATCTTCGTGCAACACTCGAAGGGCGGAGAGATGCGCTTTTTCGACAACTCGGTCGGCACCGACCCCGCCTGTTTCGCCTTGACGCCACAGCAGCGCTATGACCGCACTGTTGTAGCTGATACGGACGGCAACCCAGCCAATAATACCTGCCGCGCCTCGGGCATCGACTCCTTTACGCTGGGCCGGCCGGACCGTATCTATTACGGCAGCGGCGGCGGCACGAACGTCGCGACTGACGCAGCGGCGATATTCAGTAACACGCTGAATGCGCTCTACATCCAGGACGAGATCTATTTCGATAGCAAGGACCTGACCATCGTTGCGGGCCTGCGTTACGAGTGGTTCGACAGCAGCGACACACCGAATTACAACGCCAACTTCGAAGCGACGACCGGCTACCGCAATGATGCCGGCCTCGACGGACTCGACATCATAATGCCGCGCCTCGGCTTTACCTGGGGCGTGCGCGATGACCTTACACTGCGCGGCGGTGTCGGGCTCTATTCCGGCGGCAACCCGAACGTCTGGATTTCGAATGCCTGGAGCAACGACGGCCTGACCAACGCACAATTTGAGCGTCGCTCCGGTTCCGGCATCACGTTCTCAGATGAACTCGGGCCAGGCATCAACACCTGGACGATTCTGCCGGGTTCGGCAGATAGCATCATGCTGTCTGGCGCTGGACGGCCGGGGTATGACCCCGCGCAGGCAATGGTTGACGATGTGCTGGCGGTGACCCCGTCCGACGGCAATGATCGCTTCCTCGCACTGATCGACCCGAACTATGAACAACCGAGTGAGTGGAAGTTCGCTCTTGGCGGTACGTACGACCTGCCCTGGGGCGGCATGTCGCTGGATGTTGATTACCTGTACAGCAAGGGCAACGATCCCGCGTACTACGTCGACGTATCCCAGGCCATCAACACTTCGGCCGGGCTCAACGGCTACACCATTCTTGGTCGGCCGATTTACAGCTACCAGTTTGGCCAGGACAACCTGATGCTGACCAACTCTTCGGAATCGCCGGAGGCCAGCACGATTTCCTTCGTCCTGCGCAAGGAGTTTGAATCGGGCCTTAACCTGATGCTGGGCTATGCGTACACCGACGCTGAAGACGTTTCGCCGATGACTTCGTCAACAGCTGGTTCAAATTTCGACATCTATGCAACCAGCGATGTGAACGACCCGAGCGCCGCGACCTCGAATTGGGCCGTGCCGCACCGCTTTACCCTGCATCTCGACTACGCCAGGAACTTCTTTGGCGATAATGAAACACGCTTTACGCTGATGGGCTATGTCAATGAAGGCCAGCCGCAATCGTATACGATGGGCAACACTCCCAACGTTGCCGGAACGACACGTCTGGAAGGCGACGCGGCACTGCGCCGGCAGTTGCTGTACATCCCGGACGGCCCGAGCGATCCGAATGTGGTCTTTACCTGGAACCAGGCGACCAGCGATGCGTTCTTTGCCTGGGTTGACGAAAACCATCTGAAACCAGGATTCGTGAAGCGTAATGATCAGTTCACTGGCTGGACGCAGCGTTTTGATCTGCGCATCAGCCAGGATATTCCGCTCGGCGACGACTTCCGCGGCCGTATTTACCTCAAGATCTACAACCTCGGTAACTTGCTGAATGACGACTGGGGCAAGGTCACGGACGCGGAGTTCTTTTCACCGGATCGCGTAACGGCGGGTGTAAACAGCTCCGGCCAGTACGTGTACAGCGCTTTCAGCGAAAGCTCGAGCCTGCAGACGACAATTGACGAGCGCAGCCTCTGGGAAGCTCGCCTGGGTATTGATATCAAGTTCGGTCAGTAATCCACGGAGCCTCGTTGCAAAATTAAAGGGCGGTCTTCGGACCGCCCTTTTTTTGCAGGGCAGATTGTGGCAAACCCTCCTACCAGCAAGCCTCGCGCTCCGGACCCAGCGCGACAAAGCGCGGATTCTTCGGGTCGACTGCCTCACCAACCTTCTGCCCGAGCTGCTGCGCCTTGATGATAGCGTCGAGCACGAGGTACTTGAGCTCGGCGCCGGTGCGCGCATCGGGGTCTTTGAGCTTGTCCGGAACGACATAGCCATCATTGTTCTGGTACAGGAAATCCGGCAGCACCAGCGTGTATTGCCGGTTCGCATCGATTTCCTGCCAGTCCGCGCCTGCCGGCACCTGCAGGCTGACGATGCGTTCGCGATCGGACAGGCGACGATCGACGCAGACCCGGAAACCTGAAACCTGCGGAAAGTTGCCCTCGCCCTCACCGACGTAACCCGCCTCCATCAGCGTTTTGAATTCGGCGCCGCTGAGAGTCACCCAGCGGAGAAAAGACGAGAACCCGAAAGTACGCGCGATGTCCTCGTAGCGAATGTCACCCATGATGTAGTCGTCGATGCGAATCGAGCCGCTGTTAATGAAAGCGAAGTCAGCGACAGGCGCGCCGAATGCGCCGCGCGCCTGGTCGACGATGAAGTTGGCCCAGGCGGATTCCTCATTCCTGATGGTCTCTTCGCGCGCGTCGAATCGCGCAGCCGCTTCACCAACCCT
>JAOUHU010000055.1 GCA_029884455.1 Gammaproteobacteria bacterium
CATTGGCCTGGTTGCAATCGGCGTGCCCGCACCAGGAATCTGGGCAGGTGCGGTTCTTGTACTGGCAATTGTTCAGTTGCCCCCGCTGCTGGTACTAGCGCCGGTCGCCGTGTGGGTATTTTCAGTCGCCGATCCGGTACCGGCAACGATATTCGCAATTTACGCGGCGCTCGTCAGTTTCAGCGATGCCATCCTGAAACCGATTCTGCTCGGCCGCGGCATGAATGTACCGATGCTGGTCATATTGCTGGGCGCAATAGGCGGTGCGGCGTCCATAGGTATCAGCGGTCTGTTTGTTGGCGCTGTAACGCTCGCAGTCAGCTATGAAATTCTGCGCGCGTGGATGCAACCCGATAAAACGGACAATCCGATAACGAATGAGGAGTCCGGCAAGTGAAAAACGCTTCAACAGGTGTGCAACTGGCATTGACACTTTGGTTCGTCGGCACCGGAATCGTGCCGGCGGCAGGGCATGCGGCCGAGGACTGGTCGACTCCATTTCAATTGCTTGGCCGTGAGACAGCTCCCGGCACAAAAAACAAGTTTCCCTTTATAGACGACCGATCATTCGAGGCCTCGTACCTCAACATGCCGGTGTTTGTCGCGCGAGGCGCAGCACCGGGGCCGACGTTGTGCCTTGCCGCAGGCATTCACGGTGATGAGCTGAACGGTGTGGAAGTCGCCAGGCGCGCGTTCGCGGAGATCGATCCGAAAGACTTGCGCGGCACAGTCATCGCACTGCCGGCAATCAATGCCGAGGGCGTCCGCACTGGCAATCGCTATCTGTCCGATCGGCGTGACCTGAATCGTTCGTTTCCGGGCAGTGCTGGTGGCAGCGTCGCCAGCATCATTGCCTATGCCGTATTCACAAAAATCATCAAGAACTGCAATGCGCTGATCGACCTGCACACAGCATCAAACAACCGGGCGAACGTACCGCAGATACGTGCCGATTTGTCCATTCCGGCGATCCACGACCTCGCCCTGCATTTCGGTCTCGGCATTGTCGTCAATGGCGGCGGCCCTGACGGCAGCCTGCGCGGCGAAGCGGCGCAAGCTGGGATCGCCGCGATCATCTACGAGGCCGGCGAGCCGTTGCGCTTCGAGGAGGACGAGATCGATCGTGGCATGCGTGGCGTCCACAATGTTATGGCCTATCTCGACATGACGGACAACGCAGTCCAGAAAACCGCCGATGACCGTGTTTACCAGCGCTCAAAATGGGTGCGGGCTGCACGGGGGCACGGCGGATTCTTCTTTCCGATGGCCAAACTGGGTGACCTGATCAAAGAAGGTGACACACTTGGCAAAGTGGTTGATCCATTGACGGATGAAGCCTTCAATGTCGTTTCCCCGCTGGACGGCGAAGTCATCGGCGTGGCGGTGCCGCAGCCCGTGTTATCTGGTTACGGACTCTTCCACCTCGCCTGGCACGAGTCGGACTGAACTCTAATCTGCCTGGCAGTCTGCGCTCCTGCTGCCCCTGATCATTATTTTCGACAGGTGCAGGACATTATTCGTGGTCCAGTACAGCACCATGCCCGCCGGAAAAGTGTAGAACAGCAGAAAAAACATAACGGCCATCAGGTACAGACGTGCGCGCTGTTTCCGCAGCAGCCCCGGTGTCAGCGCCGTATCTGCCTGTATCGCCGAGGTCAACAGCGTAACAGCCGTCATCAGGAATGGCAGCAAGTTCAGATGCGCTCCAAAAAACGGCAAATCCCAGGGCAGTAACAGCGCGCGATCGGGTTTCGCGAGATCGTCTATCCACAGGAATGATGTGTGATCAAGCAAGGTGCTCTGACCCAGCATATCGAACGCTGCGATAAAAATCGGAATCTGAATCAGAAATGCGGCAGCGCTTTTAACCGGGTACAGCGGGCTAACCTGATGCTCCCTGTAGGCCGCCAGGATGCGCTTGTGTGCCTGCTCGCCTTTAAATTGCTGCTTGATGGCGTCAATTTTCGGCTGCAACGTAGCCGTCGTCCTGTTCACTGACTCCTGCCAACGATCTGCAATCGCGGTCAGCGGCAGCATCAGCAGTTTTACGCTCAAGGACAGCAGAATTATTGACAGCCCGATATTGCCGACCAGTGACACTATACTTGTCAACAGCCACGCCATGCCGAAGCACAGCAGGCGCAGCCAGTTCCACAGGGCCGCATACAGCATGCCAGTCAGGTTCGGGTCGACTATGGCAAGGCTATGAGACTCGACCGGGCCTGCGTACAGATCGAGTTGCAGACGCCCTCCGCCGTCAGGCCTTGCGATCACGCGCGGCAGGTTTGCCCGTGCCGCATCGACACGTAATTCGACGGCAACATCGGCACGCAACAGGCCTGCCTGGAATCGATTGCGGATGCCGAACCAGGCAGCTGTATTAGGCGACTGCGCAATCGAGGCCCCGGCCGCGCTTTCCAGTAGCTGCTGATCACCGCCGGCAATGGCGACTGGCGACACCTTGCTGTAGACCGCTCCGAATCCGGGCAGAGACTCCGGGACAAAGCCTGGCTCGCCCAGCAGTTCCACGGCCACCCCGGGGGGCAGATCCAGATCCAGCTGCCACGCATGCGCGCTGCCATGCACGTGCTCATAGCGATGCACCAGCTGACGCCCATCGAAGGACTCGCGCGAGGTCAGCGTCAGGCGTGTGCCTGTTCCGATGTCTTCACGCACCTCGTCGTAAAGCATTTCCTGAAGCTGGCTGCTTGCCTTGACGTCGCCGGGAACAAGCCAGCGCAACCGGATTCCGTCTGCAAACAATACCGGCAGGCCACCAACCGGCGCGATCGTGACCGTCGTCGACCGTTGGTCTGCCGCTCGCAGCGGCACGAATACCGTGGCCAACACACACAATAACGACAGACCGAGATACCGCTGCAAAGGCATTATTTGAAAAAACGACTTTTGGATTCCATGGCTTCCCTGATCACCTCGACATCCAGTTCCGGGTCATCGACAAGCTGATAGTCCTGGTCGCGAACTTCAACAAATCCACCAGGATAGGAAACGATCACCTGCTCAGGTTGCAGAATCGCCTGGGCGCTGTAGCTGCCAGCAATTATCCAGGGCCACGACTCTCCCGCATAGAGATTTCGGCCGATGCCATACTCGCCCGCAGGACTGTCACAAGCAAACACGTCCTGCAGCAATGTCGTCGGCAGATCATAGTGTGATGTCCGGTGTGCATAGCTGGCAGGCTCCCTGCCGGGCCAGGCGAGCATCATCGGTGCCATTAACTGTGCGCTGCTGAACGCGGTGCCGTGACCCGTATAGCCGAGTCCATTGTCGTCAAATTCAGTGCCGTGATCACTGGTGACGATAACAATGGTACTTTCGAGCAGTGACTCTTTTTGCAATGCATCCAGAACGCGATCGAACTCCTGATCCAAAAGCGCCATTGCGCGCCGATAGCGGAGCCACTCATCCTCTATTTGTGTATTTGCTCTGTAATTCTCATCGGCAGGCGTGGCATCTGCCGACGTGCCGGCATCCACTCCCGGTACTTCCGCTTTCGCCGGGGCATAGTGCAGGTAACTGAAAAACGGACTTGCCAGGTTCCGGGACCCCAGCCATGCCAGCCAGTCATCCGTCGCAGCCTGATTGCGCTCACGGAGCGGAATGTTCTCATTAACGCCCGGCAGGCCCGGCCATGATGCGAAAACAGTACGATCCGCCTGCATCGGCGACGCAAATCCTATGGCACTGAATAGCCCAACCTGGTAGCCGCGATCGCGAACCTGATCCATCAGAAGCGGCGAGCGCTGCAGCGCGTAAAAACTTTGCCAGTAAGTCACCGGAAGTCCATAAAACAGGGAGAACATGCCTGTCCGTGTACTGTTGCCGCCGCTGAAGTGTTGCGCGAAACGGGACGTGTGGCGCCCGAACTCGGCCAGGTTCGGCATCAGCTCCGGCCGCACAGTGTCCGGACGCAACGCGTCAATCATTATGATCAGGATGTTTGGCAGCGGCTCCGGGCTGCCGTGACATTGCAACGGCGCCAACGGGTAACTCAGTTCGCCATCGGTCGCCGCCATACTGCGATTCAAAGTGCGACTTGCGTCCTGCCATTGCGGGTTCATCAGGCCCAGTCGCGCCAGGATTCGCTTGCCTTTGGCCGCATGGTAGAACGGCATGTAGCGAGTGAGCTGCAGCACCGGCGTGTGCCCGACGGCGTCCGCCCAGACATGCACGAACTGGCTTACGAGCAGGCAGCCAAGCAGGAGAGATGCTGGCCAGCGACCGCGTACAGGCGGCGGTCCAATGCTCAGCCGACGCCAGACAAGGCCGCCCAGCATGCCTTCGAATACGAGCGCGATGCAGAGGAAAACGCCCGCGAATGCCAGCGTGGCCGGCTCCAGTATGACAAACGTCAGCCAGGTCAGGTGATAGCGATACTCCGCAAACACGTTTGCATCGAGCATCAACAGGCTCGCGACGATGCTTGCAAGAATCACCGCTACAGCGATGACCGGACGACGCCGCGGCCAAAGCAGCAACAGTGGTATCACAGCAAGGATCAACGGCAGGAACGCGAGCTTGCCTGCATGGCCGATGAATGCCAGCAGAACATAAATGTTCGCGATCAGGTCATCGCTGAATGGATAATCCTGGAAGTAACGCAGCAGGATGAGCGCGTATACGGCTGCGTTGGCACTACCGAACCAGCCTGCCCAGCGCAACATCTGCCGTCGAGACACTTTCTCAAGCTGCATTCGACACTTCACCCGCTATTTTCACTACGGCTGCAGCGCCGGCCCTGGCACTACTACCAAGATTAAACACGGCATTCGCGCGCAGCGAACGGACCTGGTCGCGAAAACGCGCCCGGTCACCGAGCAGCTCGCCGATTATGCGCGGTGCAGCCGCAAGATTATCGGGCGCAAGGATCGCGCCGATCTTGTCCCTGACAGATGATTCAAACGGTTCAATACCAAGCTCGTGCCAGGTGTTGTTGCGAGATTTTGGCGGCACGTCGATATATAAGACCGGCTTCTCGAGACCCAGACCGTAGTCAATCCCGGCGCCCGACCAGTCGGTGATCATGACATGTGAGTCGTACAGCGAGTCACTCTCGGACATCAGCTCAACCAGCGAGAACCGCGGATGATCGCCGAAGCGATCAACGATACGGTCAATCACCTGTGGCGAATTCCAGCGGGTCTGAAAATGCGGCCGCAGCGTAAGGCGGAAACCTGCTTCGAGCAGAATGCCGGCCAGCTCCATGCCGCAAGAGTTCAGGATGGTCTGATCTCCCCAGGACGGCGCCAGCAGCACGTGCACGTTCTGCCCTTCCGGCTGCGGCGGGTCGCGACGGGCCTCGATCAGCTGTTCCAGGCGCGCATAGCCGTGTTCGATCAGTTGTTTTGCAGGCAGCCCATGCAGCAACTCACGTTTGCGAATTTCACTCACGTGGTGCGGCCCGGCACAAAGAATCGCGTCGTAATGGTCGTATGAATCTGCCCGATCCGCCATGTGGGTACTGACCATGGAATGAAACATGTGGATATAAAACACCGGATATACGGATCGCTTCAGATCAAGATTATCGAGATCCAGCAGCTGCGTGAGCAGCACATCGGCCTGAAGCGTCTGAAAGAACACGATCCGGAACAATCCCGAGCCGATGCAAAAGGGCAGGATGCGCTCATTGGCCTGGTGCAGGCCAGGATCGGTTGCATCGGACGACACGTAGCAAATTGTCTGGCCGTGGTCCTCAGTCAGGCAGCGGATCAGCGCCTCATGGTGGTGCCAGTCCTGGCGGCTCTCCGAGTAAATGACGATGTGACGGTGATTCGCCGGCAGCCTCTTGAATGCCCGTAAGTTTTGCCAGGATTTGAGCAAAGAGTGAACGCCGCTCAAAAATCCTCCGATTCGTCAGCATCGGGATTATCGTCTTGCTGTTTGCGAAAAAAAGACTTGATCTTGTACCAGAAGGTCTTGAGTGCCAGAGAAAGTGTGGCTAACAGGCCGACGATGGCGGAAATGACCATGCTCGCGGTGCTGGGGTCGAGATAGGCATGCGCTGGCTGCGCCAGCGTCAGGCAGGCCAGGGCCAGCGCTACTGTTCGTACGAATCGAACCGTGGTTGACATTTCGGACACCTCATTGCTGTTCGACGCCTGCATGCGCACGGCGCCGGATCTCGGGATAAACGATATCACGAGCACGTCGTAAATGGCTCGGGTCGTCGATCTCGGACCAGGCAAGATCCGCTATCAGCGGGCAGGCAATAGCGCGTTCCTGTGCGGCCGCGACCAAAGCGCCGGTTTCATAGTCGTAGCGCAAGGAATTCTCGAACGCGGCTTCGCTGACGCGCAGCATGATGCGAAACAAGGCCGGCGAAATCTTTGAAATTCCGACCAGCTCGCCGACGATCTGCTGATCGTCGTCAAACGAGTCGGCCTGCTTGGACATACCACTTAACCTGCCGCCTCTTGTGGCTACCCAGACTTCGTCGCCGGCGCCTGTCGGCCCTGAAACCAGCACTGCGTCGTCAGCGGGATGCCGGAGCAGTTCGGCCAACGCACGCGGTTCGTAGATCAGGTCGGATTCGAGTAGCAGGAACGCATCCCGCAACTGCTGTCGCGCGCAATACAAGGAATACATGCTGCCAGACGCTGCATATTCCGGGTTGTGTACAGTGGTGAGCGAGACACCCGCAGCCGGGCGAAGCGACTCGTAGTATTCAGCGCGGTGGCCAGTAACGATAAAGATTTTGCGGATACCGGCTTGTACGAGCCTGGCCAACGATTCCTCGATAATCGGTCGATCGCCGAGTTGCAGAAATCCCTTGGGCCGATCGGTGAGTTCGCCGCCAAGACGGGAGCCAATGCCAGCCGCAAGAATGACAGCTGTCCTGATCATCGCGAATTCGTGGTCGTTGCAGGCGCCAGCGCCGACCGCAACGCGGCCGACAGCGCCTCCAGGTCCGCCGGCTGGATATCCCCCATGTAGGCCAGTCGAAAGATGCGCTGCGCCAGTTCGCCCTGCCCTGCATAGATGATGAATCCTTGCTGCTTTAGCGCATCGTGCAGACTTTGGTACGTTATGCCCACCGGCAGTCGATACGAACGCAGCACCGAACCATAGGCGTCGACATCGAGCAAAGTCTCGACATTGAGTTCACTCAGTTGCGTGTGCGTCTGTGCGGCGCGCTGCCGATATAAGGCGCGGCGCGATTGCCAGCCGCCCGCTTCGTCGTGCTCCTGCAGGGCCTCACGCAGCGCGAAAGCGACCTGGATCGCCTGCGTGAATGGCGAATAGCCAGAACCATGCTGTGCGGAGTGGTAGCCGAACAAATTGAGATACACGCTGCCCGTGTTTGCCGGTGGACGCGACCATGCATCGCGATGAGCGATAACAAAAGACAGGCCCGGCACGCCGTGCAGACACTTGTTTGCCGTGCCGGCCAGGGCTTGCAGATTCCACCCGCCAGCATCAACGCGCTCCGCGCCAAAACTGCTAACGCCATCCAGCAACAACATCAGCTTGCGCTCACGACACAGCGCGCCGACGCCGTCGATATCGTTCAGGCGCCCGGTCGTCGTTTCATGCTGGACGGTCGCGATATGGGAAATTTCCGGTTGGCGATCGAGCAGCCGGGCCACCTCGTCCAACGGCAGGGCTGCTGTCCAGCTCTGCTGCAACAGCTCATGCGGCTTGCGCTGCGCGCGAAGAATTTGTGCCATGCGTTCACCGTAAATGCCGTTCGCCAGCACCAGCGTGCTGCCCTCGGCGGGAGCAAAGCTTGCCAACATGGCTTCGACGGCACTGGTCCCGGAGCCGGTCATCATCACCGATTCGAAATCATCACGCATATCCGCGTAAACGCCGACAAGTCGCGAATTGATCTCCCGCGTGAGATCTGCAAATTCGGACTCGCGATGGCACCAGTCGCCCGCGCTTAGTGCGTTTCTGACGCGCGCAGACAAGGTAACCGGGCCCGGGTTGAGCAAAATCATACGCTTATGCACGGCTATCAGTCCTGCTGCCCAGCAAGTGCGCGCGCAGTCGCGCTGCAACCGCTGCAGGCGTTATTGACGGTCGCGGCAATTCAGGCACCCCTGGCAAAATCGGTACATGCACGAAAGTCAGTTCGCGTGTCGGCCGCGCGATTAGCGCCGCCAGTTCGGCGGGCGCAGACACTGAGGCAACCTGGGTGTATCCGCATGCGGCGGCCAGCGCACAGAAATCGATGGACTGCGAAACCGTTGCCTGCCCGCCGGTGGACTCATGCAGCCCGTTGTCGAGAACGATATGCAGCAGATTGCCAGGCCGTTCAAAGCCAACAGTTGCCAACGCGCCGAGGCGCATGAGCGCCGCGCCATCGCCATCCAGCACCACGATGCGCCGTTCGGGTCGCGCAAGCGCGAGGCCAAGTCCAATGCTGATTGCGCATCCCATGGAGCCAACCATGTAAAGCTGATTTGGCCGGTCGCCGCTTGCGTACAGCTCCCTGCCGGTGTAGCCGGTTGAGGCAATGATCACATCATCCGCCGCACTTGCGGATTGCACCGCACGCAACATTGCACCTCGCTGTGCAACCGGCTTTCTCGCAAGCGATGACGCTTGTCGCGGCAGCGGCCGCACTACCGCTTGTGCCTGCAGCTCCGCATCAGCGACGCTGCCTTTACGCATCACAAACGCGAACGGTCGACTGTGCTCCTGCATGCTGGCAAGCGCCTTCAGCAATGCGGATTCGATGTCCGCGTCGCTCTCCGGAAAAAAATCCCAGGAAATGTTCATAAGATCCAGCATGCGGGTCGTAATTTCGCCCATCAACTCGTGTTGCGGTTCATCAGCCGGTCTGCCCGGTTCGCCGCGCAGCGTAACGATCAGCAATACCGGTATGCGAAAGATGTGGGTCAGCGACGTCAGTGGACTGACGGCATTGCCAAGCCCCGAGTTTTGAAACATCACGATGCTGCGCTGACCACCGAGTTCGGCGCCCGCAGCTATCGCCACCGCATCGCCCTCGTTCGCTGCACCGACATAACGCAGCTTGTCGGAGTCGATGACGCGATTAATGAACGGTTTCAGAAACGAACACGGCACCCCGGAGTACAAATCGAAACCGTGACGGCTCGCCGCCTGGATGAAGTCTTCGGCAACGATCACGTAAACGAACTCGCTGCAAGGACGTCATCGAGGCTGTCTATGTCCAGCCAATGGCCGGTTGTATAAACAACGCGGGGTCGATGGCCGCGTCGGACCAGTTCATTAAGCAGATCATACAGTTGTGCGCTTTTGTTGGCGGGATCCGCAGCCAGTTCCGCAACCACCTGGCGCAATATCGGCAAACCGGTTTTCGAAACTCGCAACAGCCCTATCCACTCACCATGCCGCCTTTCATCAGCGAGCGCTTCGTCAGCGTGCTCGAGATAGACCTTGTGATAATAGGCACGGCGCGAATGTGCTTCGCTGCACGATACATAGTCGGCAACTCGACCGAGATTCACTGAACCCTGCCAGTTGGTATCCACGACAATGACGAAATCATCCTCCGGCTCGGCGGCGGCATCGAGAACGTAACGACGGAACAGAACATCGCCGAAAGACACATACAGGCTGTGGCCATCGCTGGATTCGGCCTCGAGTGCCCTGGCCAATGAGTGCAGTTCGCCGCTGCTGGCGTACCCCGGGTTATCTACATACCTGAGCGCCGGCAAGTTGACGCTGTCCGCCATGTAACCACGGACGACCGAAATATTGCGTATGCCGGCATTATTATAAGTATTAACAATATGACCAAGGATCGGCTGCCCACCCACCTCAACCATCGTTTTTGGCTTGCTGGCCGTGAGCTCCCCGAGTTCCGTGCCGCGCGACGCGGCCAGGATGACGGCTCGTGATTCCCGGCCCTTCTGTGGCAGGTAGCGTTCCTCCGCGTCCTCAAGTTCCGATGCCCCCTGCAAGCGAAAAATTTCCTTGACCGACGCAATGTCATTCTCGATCGGCACGAGGCTCTGTTCCTGTGCCAGCGTGGCCGCACAGTCCTGCATGGCCGTGAGCGCAGCGCGTAACAGGTGATTCGCCCAGATCACGATCGAAAAACCGGCGTCGCGAAACACATCAGTCGGTGTTGCGTAATATTTCGTCGGTACAATCACTACCGGTAACCGGTCGCCCCACTCACGCTTAAACGCCAGTACTTCAGATGCCGTTGCCAGGGCACTGTGAATCAGGATGCCGTCTGCACCTGCAGCGTGATACGCCTCGGCGCGCCGTATCGCCTCGCCGAGCCCCCAGCCGGCGATAAATGCCTCGATTCGCGTGATGATGGCGAAGTCATCGTCCGACTGGGCATCCTTGCCGGCCTTGATGCGACTGCAAAACTCGTCGATCTCGGCGAGCTGCTGTCTGTCGCCTTTGATGAAACTGTTGGTCTTGGGGTATAGCTTGTCTTCAATACAAACCGCGGCGATGCCGCGCTGCTCCAGTTTGCGTACCAGCCGACGCACGTTATTGAAATTGCCGAAGCCCGTATCGCCGTCCATCAGGATCGGAATTGTCGTCGCATCCGCCATGAACTCGAGCATTTCGAGTACCTGCGTCCAGCTGGCTTCGTTGTTGTCGCGCACACCGTATTGCGCCGACATGCACAGGCCGCCGGCCCATAAACCCTTGAAGCCGGCCTCTTCGCCGACCTTGGCACTGATGCCATTGTGTGCCTCGATAAGAAACTCGAGTTCATTACTGCCGAGCAAGCGGCGAAATTGCCTGGATTTTTTGGACACGCTGCGATTCCGTGCTGATATTCTGGCGGCAAAGATTACCTTAAATCCCGCAATGCCGGTCGCCGATTTTCTCCGGCCTGGCGTTGCTGCGCGACCGATCCCGAAGGGGTCGGCCTTGTTTTTGGTATCGGGGGCCCGAATTGGTTGTTACCTGCTCTCGCTCCGCAAACGGTACGTAATCTAGCCGGATGGCCGCTTAGATTGAGAGCGGTCGCCCGTACCGGCCCAAAAACGCAATATTGACTGGCAGGAAACGGCCAAAATCCGACGGACGCGTTTCTAATTACACTTCCACGCAATCGCCGGTGTCAGGACCTCTTCTGCAAATCATGTTCTCATCAAATGCCTCATCACTCCGTCCGGTACTTGCCTGTATCGTGAACCGAGGAGGGACTCATTTGACAGCCGAAATGTCATCTTCTGGCTCATTGCGCTGCGCCTGCCTGGTTTTGGTGGGGCCAGCGACAACGATGGCTTTCGGACGCGGTGTCTTGGCAAAAGTCAGAAAAGCGTGCAAAGTCTAAAACAATGTGAAACCGTCGTTTCAGATGATAGAAAAACCAAAACATACAGAATACACACCGTGACGAAAACAAAAATCATACGCGAAAAAATCTGGTCACGTCTCGACGCTGTAGCAAGACCGGATTCCCGGTTTCATAAGAATTTCGCCGAAGTGATCCCTGATTTCGAAAACTCGGACAAGGCTACCGACCGCATCATCGCTCAAGCGTTTTACCAAGCCGGCAAGTATGCCTTCATCACCCCGGACAACTGCCTTGTGGATCTGCGCCGGCGCATGCTCGAAGCAGGCAAGTCCATGGTCGTTTCGACTTATGGTATCTATCGCGGATTCTGGCTGCTCGAACCCGGCATGGTGCCCAAGGGCCAGGAACTGTTTGCGGCATGGCTCGACGGGCTTGAGCACTTCGGTCGCCCCATCAGCATGGCTGAGATTGCTGAACGCGGTCGCTTCGATTTCCTGGTCACCGGTGCTTCCGCAGTCTCATTGGACGGCGTTCGCTTCGGCAAGGGTCACGGTTTTTTCGACATGGAATGGGGGATGTTCACCGAACTGGGCCTTGTAGATGATCACACGCCCGTGACCGCAATTGTGCATGACGTGCAGGTGGTCGAGGACAAGCTGATCCCCAATCCAACTGATGTTCTCGTCGACTACATCGCGACCCCAGGTCATTTCCATGCCATCGCCAACCGTGGCATCCGGCCCCGCGGCATTCACTGGGAACTTCTTGAACCTGAGCAGATAGCCGCCACTCCGCCTCTCAGGGAACTGCGAATGATGCGAGGCCTCGACGCCTGAGCAATCACATCACCTCCTGAAACCGAATGGACAAAAAATGCCTTTTATGACCAATCGCCGCCGCTTCATTCAACTGCTGGGCGCATCCGCAGCGGTAACCGGGTTACCCGGGCGCGCCTTTGCGGCCAATTCATTGACCATGCAGGCTGCATGGATCAACGATGCTGAATTCGCGGGCTATTTCGTTGCTATCGACGCCGGGTTTTACCAAGCGGAAGGGCTGAACCTCAATTATCTTTCCGGGGGACCCGACGTGATCCCGGAAAGCTCGATCATTGCGGGCAAGGCAGACCTTGCTTTGACCTCACCGGACACCACCATCAAAATCATTGCCGAACAAGGTGCGCCTTTTAAAATCATCGGCGCGCAATATCAGAAAAACCCTGTGGGAATTGTGTCGCTCGCCAGGGCTCCGATCAACTCGCCCGAAGAACTCAAGGGCAAGACCCTGGCCGTGCCGCCGGTCAATGTGATTTCCGTGCAAGCAATGCTGGCCATCAACGGCATCAATAAATCCGACGTCAATATTATTCCTTATGCCTATGATCCGACTCCGCTGATCAAGGGTGAAATTGACGCCTCTCTCGATTTCGTCACCAATGTACCTTACACGATCGAGCAGGCCGGCGAAGAAGCAGCCAGCTTTCTGCTCTATGATTTCGGCTACAAGACCTATAACGATGCAGTGGTCGTGTCGGAAGAAGTGCTCAAGGGCAAACGTGGCGAACTGGTGGCCTGGCTCAAAGCCAGCCGCAAGGGCTGGCACACCAATTTTGCCGACACCGCCGTCTACCCGCCCAAATTCAAGAACACCTGGTTTTCCGGTACTGGCCGCACCATCGAGAATGAAATCTATTTCAATGGCGCACAGAGGCCGCTGATGGAACATTCCGACGGCGTCTTTGCCATGGACGAAGAAGGCATTAACGCTAATCTCGAAAGTCTCGCGCGAATCGGTATCAAGGGCAGCCGCGACATATTCGACACTACGCTGCTCGAAGAAGTCGAAGCCTGATCCGCAATGCAGGGCCTTCCCCTTAGCTTCACGAACGTATCCAAGTCGTTTTCGATAAAGGGCAATGCCCTGCACGTTGTGGACAATCTGTCACTCGACTGCCCGGCAGGGTCCTTCACAGCCCTTCTGGGTCCTTCAGGATGCGGCAAGTCCACCCTGTTGAGACTGGCACTGGCACTCGAGACTGAAGATGCCGGATCGGTCCAAATCGCTGGTGGAATGCCTCGCTCGGCCTGCCGTTCCGGTGTGGTGGGAGTCGCTTTTCAGGACGCTGCGCTTTTGCCCTGGCGTACTGTCGAGGACAACATCCGCCTGCCCTTTGAGGTGCTAGGTCGCGCCAGGCCGGAGGCCGCGCATATCGCAAATTTGATCGAACTCGTCGGCCTGAAAGGTTTCGAACGCGCACGGCCGGGCGAACTGTCCGGCGGCATGCGGCAGCGCGTCGCCATCGCGCGTGCGCTGGCCACTGACCCTCATGTGCTGCTCATGGACGAACCTTTCGGCGCGCTCGACCTCATCCTGCGCCGCCAGATGAATCTCGAACTACAGCATATCTGGTCAGAGAAACGCCCCACCACGCTTCTGATTACCCACGGTGTTGACGAAGCTGTCTATCTTGCCGACAGGGTTATTGTCCTGTCGCCACGTCCGGCGAGGATCGTCGCTGACATACCCATAACCTTCCAGCGCCCAAGGGGCACTGACCTGCTACGCGACGCCGAATTCCACCGGCTGTGCGATGAGATTGGCACCTGGCTTGAGCATGGCCCCGCCAAGCCATCCCCGGCATCGCGTGCATGATCCGGGTTCGTGATCACACCGCGACCCTGGGCCTGGTCCTCGGCCTTTTGTTGCTGTGGGAGGTGGCCGGGCAGCTGCGGTGGGTCGCGGACGGGACACTGCCGCCCCTTTCAGGGATCTTCACCCGTCTCGTAAGCGAATGGCGCGAGTACTCGCCACACGTGATCGCCACCCTGCGCTCTGCTTCATTAGGCTTCGTGTTCGGTAATGTTGTCGCGGTTCTGGCAGCAGTCTGCTTTTGCCTTTGGCCGCTGACGGAGCGTCTGTTCCGCGGCATCAACATCGCTGCATTCACCGTTCCGCCCATCGCCGTTGCGCCCGTGCTCGTCATCGCACTCGATGGCGATGTGGCCCGCATCACCCTGGCCGCCCTCCTCGTCTATTTCCCTACAATGACGGCGGCGCTCGCGGGGATGCAATCGGCCGACCCGGGTGCAATTGACCTCATCCGAGCCTACGGCGGAACCGATTTCAAGCTCATGAGGCATTTGCGCTTGCGCAACGCACTGCCATTTATCATGAGCGGCTTCCAGGTCGCTGCGCCCGCAGCAGTGCTTGGTGCGATTCTCGCCGAATTCGGTTCGGGCGCGCGCTGGGGACTGGGCACTTTCCTGCTCGGTTCGCTGGGCCGGGCGGAGCCGGACCGGCTCTGGGGCATCGGGCTGACGGCAACGGCGATCGCTGGGCTGGGCTATGCGCTCTCTGCAATCCTCGCCGCGCGCATGACGGACACAAACCGCGCGGTTAATGTCAGCGTTGCCGCGCCAGCAGCCGAAGCAGCAACCGACTCACAATGGAAGCGCGCAATGGCCCTTGCCGCAGCCATACTATTGCCCTTCCTCATCTGGCAACTACTCCTGTGGTGGGCCGAGCTCTCTCCGATCATCGCAAAGACCCCGCTTGGTGTGGTTGATTACCTCTTAACCGGCAAAACTGCCGCTTCCGCACAAGAGCGCCTGTTTGCAGCGCTGGCTGAAACTATTCCCATCACCATTTTCGGCATGCTGGTCGGCCTTGGCGTTGCCTTCGGCCTCGCGCTCCTGTCTTTTACATCCCCAATTGTCACGCGGGCGCTTCTGCCCTTCGCGCTGGTGACACAGACCATGCCACTTGTCGCGCTCACCCCCCTCGCTGTACTTGTTTTTGGCCGTGGGGTGACAGTCACCCTGGTGATTACAATCTCGGTCACATTCTTTGCGGCCTTTGTAGTGCTGGTTCAGGGATTTGCCTTGATTCCCAGGGCTGCCTTTGATCTTGTCTCCGTTTACGGAGCCTCAACAACAAAGAAGCTGAACCTGATCGCTATCCCAGCCAGCCGCCAATGGATTTTCGTAGCCGCCCGCCTCGCCTTGCCCAAAGCCCTGCTCGGCGTGATGATCGCGGAATGGCTGGCCACGGGCAAAGGGCTGGGCAATCTTCTCAACCAGTCCCGTGGCTATCTCGATTACGGAATGATCTGGACCGTCGCGATCGTCTCTATACTGTTGTCGATCCTTCTTTATCAGCTCGCGGGTCTGGCCGAATGGTGGCTAAGCCGAAGGCCAGCAGACGGGTCAAAGAGCTGGAATTAGCATACAGCCAAAACACAAAGGCCCTACCGGCGATTTTGTCATCCGGTAAGGCCATTGCATTTATTTTGGTAGCGGGGGTTCGCTGCCGACGCTATCAAGCACTGGTCACAGCGCTGGATATTCTCGCGAGGGGGCCATGCTCGAAGACGGTCAAATCGCCGCCGTCCGCGCCCTGACGACCTTCGGAGCGGGCTGCTGCATCGCCTGCCAGAGATCGTAGTCCGCCTGCATTCTCAGCCAGCTCTCGGCGCTCGGGCCCTGCCTCGGCCCGCCGAGCCAAGCCTCCAAACGCCTGGCCATATCGGCAGAAATACCCGACTGCCCGTGGATCAGGCGCGACAACGTCACTCGCGCAATACCGAGCTGCTTTGCAGCCTCCGTCACCGACAGATCCAAAGCCGGCAGGATGTCCTCGCGGATCGACTCACCCGGATGCGGTGGATTGTGCATTCGTCCCATGATTCCTGGCCTCTCAGTGATAGTCCTGATAGTCAACGAGAACGGCATCTTCGCCCTCGAACATAAACGTCAATCTCCAGTTTCCGCTCACCCAAACCGACCAATGACCCTTCTGGTCGCCCTTCAATGGATGCAGCCTCCAGCCTGGCACATTCATGTCCTGAGGGCGCTGGGCGACATCCAATCGTAGCAACTGACGCGCCAGCCTCGCGGCGTGTGCCGCCTGAATGCCTGACTTGGTCCCTTTCAGGAAGAAGCGTTCAACGCCTTTGTGGCGGAAACTCTTGATCACCGCGATAATGTATCGCGTAACGATACACGCGTCAACCCGTTCGGCTGACGTTCATCGTCCTGATGCATCCTGGCTCGCCGGCCTGAACATCGATTCGCGAAATGCTCCGCGCAAGACCGTTGCTCATCGCCCTACTCCCAACGTCCGCAAATTGCCGGAGCCGTCGTCGCAACGTCTGCAGCACTTCCTGTGAATTAGTCGCTTCTCGGCCAGAAGCAGACGGCCACTGACGGAGCAATCTCTTCCGATAAGCGCTTTCAACGTGAAACCAGAGAGAGTCCGACAGCGACATCACCTTGTAGTCGTATATCGAATTGCACCGGCAGCGCACGACCGCCTGGTCCGGCCAACCGGTAGACCATAAATACAGTGTCCCCCGATTTGTAATAGCTCGTTGGACCAAGAACGCCTTCAATTTCCTGTCTCGTGCTACCGACTCCTACACCACTTCGAATGAGGTACTTTTCGGACGTAACGAAGTAACTGAGAGCAGTTTGACCGCGCGTCGAGAACACTATGCGAAGCCCATCATAACTAGCTTCAAGATGCGGATATTCATCACCGGTGTTCAGTACAGGTAATACCGAGTCAGGTTCGCCTAGCGCGCTACGCATTTCCTCGATCGTTCCACCCAAAGGGAAACCGTTTAGCTGGCATTCCTCAATTGCGATCAGCTTCGGGTCGGCGCTGACAGACATTGGCAAGGCCAGGAAAGTCAGAATGCATAGGTTAGCCAAGACCACTCTGAAATCGAGGTGTGCGTCTTCTCGCCGTTTGTCCATAGCCAATTGGCCTGCTTGAATACAGTAGAAGCAACCGGCTGCTTCGGGTCACAGACCGGCATTTTACCCCAAAACTCTCGACCGGCTCCTATGCGATGTGAAGCAGCCCCTCAGTCAGAGCCTTAGTGTTCGTCGCAGAACGGCCACAAGCGGTCACTCGACGACCTTGCATTGAACGTATCTGGAAAGAAAGTCTTCTTCGTCCCAAATACTAACCTCCCCAATATAGACGCCTGCCTCAATCGCGGTCATCTCAAGCACAAAGTCCACTGTTTCACCGGCCGCGATCTTCATCGGATACTCCATCGTAAGTGTATTGAACGAGTCATCGACTTCGGCGGGTGACGGGGTAATTGACTCGATCCGAAACCCGCTAAGAAAACTACCGTCCAGATCCACCGATTCCAGAATGAAGTCGCTGTTTTCCCGCGCGTTTTCGACGGATATTTTGAGCGTTACTTGATCTCCCTTTTTCACTGATCGAGGTAGCTCTACCCACGCTAACATCTCACTGGGATCAAGAAATCCAGTGCCTTCAGTTAACGCCTTGACTGCGAGGTCAGCCGGGTCCATCGACTCAATGTCTTGGGCCTTGAGGGGCGCAAACATGCCTAGCAATGCGAGAAGTATGAGGAGTTTCATGAGCCTTCCTTGAGGCGGCCTAGTGCAGTCAGCCAGCTGTAGAACAAGCGAATATCTTGATTTGCCGAACGACCGGAAAGGGTCAACAGCGGAGATTGTAACGCAATCTTGGCCACTGGCGGCTATGTCGGGCTTATGAGTCATCCGCAATGTAGTCGACCAGAATCCGGCCCGGACGACAGCGCTTTCGAAAAGCAGCCAGTCGATGGCGATCCTGGAGAACTTCGCTTCTCGGCCATTAGCGGTCGCTGGACGAAAGTAATTTGATGTATTCGGCAAGCGAATCGTCATCCATCATTAATTTCGGAGCCGAAAACAAATCAGGGGACTGATGACGTACCGCATTAAGACTGTCTATTATTGCCTCGAGACGTTCTAACCGAGCGGCACCAAATCGACCGGGGTTTGTTTTTTCTTGTTGCTTGATATGCCTTAGGTCCATGTAGATTGATTTATGGACGAGGCCGAGTGTTTGATCTGATAGGAAATTTCCGGAGTCGGCTAAGACTTGCTGGTTAACCGACAGTCTAGTCATCCACTCGCTTATGGGAGCATCATACTGTTGCCGTTCAATAGCCTGAAAAAAGCGATAGTTAACAAATGTGCTAGCAAGTAGCGCGACGCACAACAGTCCAAAAGCTATTCGTGTACGCATGAACTATCCCTAAACGACGAACTAGTGACGTGCCCCGGTTTTCACGCTCACCAGGATAAGGTGAGATGATGAAACTGGAGGTACG
>JAOUHU010000116.1 GCA_029884455.1 Gammaproteobacteria bacterium
AGCGTGCATTGCGTGTCTGTTCAATTTGATCAGCGGTGATGTGTGGTGCAAACAGGCGTATGAAATCGAGCATGTAACGTCGCAAAATCAAGTCCTTTCGAAATCCGATCCAGGTAGTACTGCGCGGGAACAGGCCGGCTGCCGAAATTGCACACATATCTTCGTCCTCCTGATCATCTGCCATCCCGGCGACGATGCCAACACCAAGCCCCATGCGGACGTAAGTCTTTATGACATCGGCGTCGCGCGCTGTGAATACCACATCCGGATCCAGGCCCTTCTCCGCAAAAGCCCTTTTCAACATCGATTGACCGCCGAAACTAAACACGTATGTGACCAGGGGAAACCTGGCGAGATCATTGAGCGTGATCTTGCGCTTCTGCCGCGCCAGTTCGTGATCCTTTGGCACGATTATCTTGCGATCCCAATGGAAGCTTGGAATCAGAAGCAGGTCGCGAAACAACTCGTGTGAGCCGGTTGCGATCGCGAAGTCGATATTGTTGCTGCTCACCATGTCGGCGATCTGTTCCGAAGTACCCTGATGAATTTTCAGATTAACGCGTGGAAAGCGGTTTCGAAATACACGAATCACATTCGGGAGCACATAACGCGCCTGCGTGTGAGTGGTGGCGATGGAAAGAGTGCCTTCTTCCTCGTGGTAGTAGGAAGACGCAAGGCTGCGAATGTTTTCCGCCTCGCGCATAATCAATCGAGCTCGCTCGATAACCTGCTCACCGGCGCTGGTTACCGCGCCGAGGCTCTTGCCCTTGCGCAGGAACAGCTGCAAGCCGAGCTCTTCCTCGAGCAGCTTTAGCTGTTTGCTGACCCCCGGTTGCGATGTATAGAGCTTTTCTGCCGCAGCGGTAATATTCAAGCCATTATCTGCGATCGCAAGCAGGTACCTCAGTTGCTGTAGTTTCATCCCGGCGCCCCCACATTCAAAGATGTGACAGCGGAAATCACGGTTCGTTTCAATTGCCGCAAATAATTCCTGCCAGGGCTGTGCGGCGGGAAAGGACCGTGTTGGCATAACCAATTGTTTGGAGGCGGGTGCTCATATAACGACCGGTTATACACAGGCAAACAACAGTGCTAATGTGGATCGCCCGGACGGAGTTAGACTCTGCTATCGGGTGGCTTGATTAACACACAAAAGAACAAAGGATCCCGTGATGATTTACGACAACATTCTGCAAACCATTGGCAATACACCGATTGTCCGCCTCAATCGAATGGGCCCTGATCATGTTGAACTGTACGTCAAGGTTGAATCGTTCAATCCAATGGCATCGGTCAAAGATCGTTTGGCGTTTGCGATCATTACCGATGCGCTGCAATCGGGTGCACTGAAGCCGGGGCAGACCGTGGTCGAGGCGACATCGGGCAATACCGGCATCGCACTCGCGATGGTATGTGCGGCGTTAGGCCATCCGTTTGTGGCGACCATGGCCGACTCATTTTCCGTCGAACGGCGCAAGATCATGCGCGGATTGGGTGCCAAGGTAATTCTGACGCCGGCCGCCCAGCGCGGCTCCGGCATGGTGAAGAAAGCCGAAGAATTGGCAGCAAAATATGGTTGGTTTCTGGCAAAGCAGTTCGAGAATCCGGCCAACCCTGCATACCACGCAAGCACAACCGGCCCGGAGATACTGCGTGACTTCGCGGGCCGCCGACTCGACTATTGGGTGACCGGCTACGGTACAGGCGGCACGATGTCCGGTGCCGGGCGCGTTATCAAGGCGGCAAGACCGGAAGTTTCCATCGTTGCGACCGAACCAGAAGCAGCCGCCTTGCTGGCGGGCAAAGACTGGGCACCACATAAGATCCAGGGTTGGACGCCGGATTTCATTCCTGCGGTTCTCGACCGGGAAATTTATGACGACTTGCGCTCGATCAGTGACGCGCGAGCCATCGCGGTTGCTCGTGAGCTGGCTGCCAGCGAGGGTATATTCGCCGGTATTTCATCCGGCGCTACCCTTGCGACAGCGCTTGATATTGCGGTGCAGGCCGCAGACGGGGCCGTTATCCTTGCGATGCTGCCGGATACCGGTGAGCGTTACCTGTCGACTCCGCTGTTTGAAGGTGTCAATGAAGGTTCTGATGACGACTGGCTGACATCAATCTAGAAACCGCGAAAAGCCCGGGTCATATTAGTTTCACTTGAGACCTGAATCACGGCAGCTGCGCGCTGCAACTGGCATTGTTGGTCACTTGGCAAAGATTGTTTGCGACGGGAGCGAGAGTTGCCAGCCGAACAGCCAGATCTGCATGCGCGCGAGGACATCGGCAAGGCCAAAGGATTGCTGCACTCGCTGGTCCCGCGGGCGCAGTGTTTCTGTTTCTACGATTCCGGGCGCCACTGCATCTGGAGCAGTGACGGTGCCGATGACTACGAGATTGACAACTTTGTGGCCGAACTGCCTGACGAAATCCTGTCCGGCCGTGATTGGGCAGCCGAGGTCATGCGTCGTACCCTGCACTCGGGCCGCACGCTGCTGGTTCTGCCGGTGTTTGCCGAGGAGGATATCAGTCTCGGCATCCTGATTGCCGTATTCTCGCGCAATACAGGCAAGTCGGCGTCGTTCAACGCAAGCATGATCGCCAGTATTCTGGCTCCGGCGCTCGCGATGGTAGGCGAAGGGCTGCTGTTTAACCGGCGGCTGCAGGAGCTCGAAGCAAAAAATGAGGCGATAGAAAAAGAACTGACACTCGTTTACGAAGTGGACGAGAAGATTCATGGTACCTCGCGAAGTCACGCCGGGCTGGCGCAACTGGTTGGGCAAAGCGGCCGCTTCCTTGGCATCGCCTATAGCGTGATGTTGATTCCAGGCAAGCGTATTCGCGTCAGCGCCACTCATTCCAGCTGGAAGAACGTCAACCGCAAGGTCCTTGATCGCTACCTCATCGATCACATGATGCCGAAACTGGAAGGCCATCGTTGGCCAATGGTATTTGAGATTCCCGGGGTCGAGGATGCCGAAGGTGTGGCAGATCAGGGGTACCAGACGCTGCTTTGCCCTTTGCTGGACAAACAGGGCAATCTCGAAGGGGTGCTGGCGCAACTGGGCCGCGTTGATGGCGGAGAGTTTAGCAAAGCCGAAAGGCGCTTCATGGCACATATCGTGCGTAAGGTCGAATATGTGATTGAACGTTCGTTCGATGCCATGACTGGCCTGATGAATCGATCCGGCTTCGAGGCGCAGCTGCAGGAATCGGCAAAGTCGCTGCGGGACACAGCTGAGCCACATCAGCTTATTTACCTGGATCTCGATAACCTGCAATTGGTCAACGATACCTTTGGCCGCGATGCCGGCGACGCGGTAATCGTGCGCTTCGCCAGCCTGCTGGAAGAAGACTTGTCACGAAACGCGGTTGTTTCGCGTCTGACGGGCGATGACTTTTGTATCTTGCTGGCACATGCGAGCAGCGAACAGGCACTGCAGCTGGCAAACCAGATCCGTGACAAAGGTGCGGCCCTGCGTTACCTGCAGGGCGACAAGTCATTGCAGGTTACGATGAGCATCGGCGTTGCCGAGTTCAGCGTGCACTCGGCCGACGAGGGACACGCACTGACTGCTGCACGTATGGCTTGCGAAGGGGCGAAAGAACACGGTCGCGACCGCATCGAGGTTTACGACGACCAAAACCTCAGCGTGATTCGGCGCCATGACGACATGCAGCTCGTATCGCAGATCCAGCAGGCAATCGACGCCGACGAGTTCGAGCTGCTGGCGCAACAAATTGCCAGCCTGAAGGACAATAACCATCCGCCGCGATACGAAATCCTGTTGCGCATGCGTGATGGCGAGAAATCATATATTCCGACACAGGCACTGTTTTCGGCTGCGGAGCGATACCGGCTGATGCCGCAAATCGATCGCTGGGTAGTTTCGACGACGATCGCCCGGCTGGGGGAAAGTGCCGCCGCGGTAGAGTCAACTGGTGCCAATTTCTCTATCAATCTTTCCGGTCAGTCGCTCGGCGATGACGATATTCTCGAGTTTATCGACGGCGAGCTGAAAGCCAGTAACATCTCTGCAAAACGCCTGTGCTTTGAAGTCACCGAGTCCTCCGCCGTGTCCAACCTGAAAAAGGCGCAGACATTTATCAATGCGCTGCGCGATCGTGGTTGTCGCATATCACTTGATGATTTCGGCGCCGGCCTGAGTTCATTTGCTTATCTGAAAAATTTCAGTGTCGATACGCTGAAAATTGACGGTAGCTTCATTCGCGACATCACGGACAACAGGATCTCCGAATCAATGGTTGCGGCGATTACCCAGGTAGCAAAGGTGATGGAGCTCGAGACGGTTGCCGAATATGTGGAAAGTGCGGAGACCCGTACGCTGATCGCGAAGCTTGGTGTCGACTTTGCGCAAGGCCACGTAGTAGGTCGGCCGAAAC
>JAOUHU010000117.1 GCA_029884455.1 Gammaproteobacteria bacterium
GTCGGTGGCGGGTCCATTTCGCATTTGCGTACCGACGTCGAAGTCGTCTGCCTGCCGAAATATCTGCCGGAGTATTTTGAAGTCGACATCGCCAATCTTGGCGTCGACCAGATGCTGCACTTGTCAGATATCAAGCTGCCCGAGGGTGTCGCGATTCCGGAACTGGCACAGGGGCCGGAACACAATCACCCGATTGTCGCGATCCATGTGATCAAGGCTGCGGCGATCGAGGAAGAAACCGCGGCTGTTGTGGCTGCCGAAGTTCCAGTGGTATCGGACGACAAGGACAAGGACAAAGACGCCTAGCACGCAGCGTTGCAACAGCAAAAGACCGCCGTGTGGCGGTCTTTTTGTTTAAGATGATCGCCCAATGACGCAGCTCCGTATTATTGCCGGTCTCGGAAATCCCGACGACAAGTACGAGAAAACCCTGCATAACGCAGGTTTCTGGTTCGTCGACGCGCTGGCGAGGAAATACAAGGGCGCATTTCGGCATGAGAAAAAATTTGATGCCGATGTATGTCGTATCAGTATCGATGGTCATGAGGTGTGGCTGCTCAAGCCGCAAAGCTACATGAATCTCAGCGGTGGCCCGGTACGCGCGGCGCTGGATTATTACCGCCTGCAGGCAAGCGAATTGCTGGTGGTGCATGACGAGATCGACCTGCCCCCCGGCACGGTGCGATTCAAGCAGGGCGGTGGCGCCGGCGGCCATAACGGCATTCGCGATGTAATTCGGCATTGCGGCGCGGACTTTCTGCGCCTGCGTCTCGGCGTCGGGCATCCGGGCGAAAAAGATGCCGTCACGGGCCACGTATTGCAGCGCGCCGGGGCCGAAGTAGAGGCGGCAGTGGCAAGAAATATTGACGAGGCGATTGCAGCCCTGCCGGTTTTAGTCGATGCCGGCCTGAATGCCGCAATGAAGCAGTTACATACCAGGGAAGCTTAGTGTGGCAATCAAGTGTGGCATCGTTGGACTACCGAACGTCGGCAAGTCAACACTCTTCAATGCGTTGACCGCGGCAGAAATCCCGGCTGAAAATTATCCTTTCTGCACGATTGATCCTAACGTCGGCATTGTGCCTGTGCCGGATCCGCGTCTCGCCGTTATCGCTGCGATTGTAAAGCCGCAGAAAATTATCCCGACGACAATGGAGTTTGTCGACATCGCCGGGCTGGTCGCAGGTGCGTCCAAAGGTGAAGGGCTGGGTAACAAGTTCCTCGCCAACATTCGCGAAACGCATGCGATTGCGCATGTCGTGCGTTGCTTCGAGAACGATGACGTTACCCATGTGGCCGGCCGGATCGATCCGCTTGACGACATCGAGACGATCAATACCGAACTGGCGCTGGCCGATCTCGAGGCGGTCGAGAAGCAGCTCTACAAGGCGGAGAAGAATGCCAAAACCGCGCAGAAAGATGCGCTGTTCCTGCGCGATACGCTATTGAAAATCAAGGCACCGCTGGATGACGGCAAACCCGTGCGTTCAATCGAGCTGGATGCGAGCGAGCAGAAAATCCTGCGTGACCTGCACCTCTTGACAGCGAAGCCGGTGATGTACGTTGCGAACGTCGACGAGAGCGGTTTCGAAAACAACCCGCATCTCGATGCCGTACGCGCATATGCTGCGCGCGAAGGCTCGGAGGTGGTGGCGATCTGCGCAGCAATCGAGGCCGAGATCGCCGTGCTCGATGAAGCGGACAAGGCAGAATTCCTCAACGACCTCGGCTTCGCTGAGCCCGGGCTCGACCGCGTAATTCGCGGCGGCTACACACTGCTCGGATTACAGACCTATTTCACGGCCGGTGAGAAGGAGGTGCGCGCCTGGACCACCCGTGTTGGCGCGACCGCGCCCGAGGCGGCCGGCGAGATTCACACCGATTTTCAAAAAGGTTTTATTCGCGCCGAGGTGATTGCCTATGACGACTTTGTCGCCGGCAAGGGCGAGCAGGGTGCGAAGGAGGCTGGCCGGCTACGCTTGGAAGGCAAGGAGTACATCGTGCAGGAAGGCGATGTCATGCATTTCCGCTTTAATGTTTAAGCCGCGCAGGAGGCCGGCTTGCGCGCGACCTAGTGCCAAGACTGCTGACTGCTCTCCACTCGAAAGAGTATATAGTCGCGCAATTGCCGCGCGGTCGCGTAGTTGATGTAAGGAACGCGCACGCTGCCTGAGGCCATGTAAAGGCGCAGGCTCGCCAGGTCTTTGCGGCGCTGGAAACGCGATTGCGTAAGCGTGACGCGCTGTACCTTGCGAAACAGCAATGAGACGGTGCGAAAGCCGAGCAGGCCGGATCGCCGTACCAGTTCCTCGTCATCGTGCAGGTAGCCGGTGCGTTGCCAGCTGCGCCAGGACACCAGCATGGCCAGCGGTAACCAGAGCAAGGCGGCAAGGCCGGCCATACCCTCGAATGCGATCAGGATTGATGCCAGCAGGACCGCGGGCAGCACGCCAAGATAGAGGATGCGCGTGCGCAGGTAATAGCGCGATACCGGCTGGAACGAAGTGCTGCGCGGGTCCTGGCTCAAGTGCCCGGCCAAAGGTGCCAGTATCAGATTGCGCAACTGTTCGGACTGCCCGGCCGTGACCACGGGAACCGTAAATGTTTTGCTGCGGCGCTGCTTGCGCCCGCTGATCGCTTGCTTCGCGCTCATCGTGAAACACCCAAGCCAGCTTTGCACAAGACCCTGCTGCAAACGCAGTGTCTGGATCTTCTGCAGATCCATCGCATGTTCGTGATGCGTAAGCAGGCCGCCCGTCGAGCGCAGGGTGCGACCGTCGAGGAACAGTGCAAAGTTGTGGTAGCGCAGGAACGCGGCGGCGATGGAGAAGAAAACCAGCACTACGACGATAGCAAAAAAGATTGTTGCGGCAATTGCGGCACCTGCACCGACATCGAGTTGGCCGGGGCCAAAATTGTTCGACGCCAATGACGTCTCGACGAACTGTGCGATCTTGCCGTCCATCTGGTCCATGAGCGGCCCGAGAAAGGCGAAAATAATCAGCGCGCGACGATCAGCGAGCCCAATACGAATCATGTCGCGCCAGTCGAGTTGCAGAAGCCGGCGCGGTGCCGCGGCGGGCTGACCCTCTTGCGCGGCAAGTTCGACATCACGCGCGCCGATTTTTTCGCGCAGGGCATGCGCAAACCCGCGCGTGACCGCGGGCAGCATGCCCTCACTGGCCGAGGAACCGGCCGTATCGAAGGTGACGGTCACCAGCCGCAACAGGCGATACACGGGATTTTGCTCGGTATTGACACCCTGGATGCGCTCGAACCTGATGTCGAGCTGTTTCTTTTTCACTACCCCCGATCGGATCAGTATCGAGTCGTCGCGAACCTGGTAAGCGAAAAACAGCCAGCTCAGCACGGCGCCGACGCTGATGATTACAGCCAGCAGGGTGCCGCCGAGTATCAATTTGTTCACCAGGTCGCCTTGATAGGCGACCAGCAAAGCAAACAGCGGCGCGAAAGACTGCCAGGCGTTTTTCGCGATCAGTCGCAGGATGCGGCCGAGGAAAAACAGGATCGCATACGGCGAGGTGCGCTGCCAGGTGCCGCTGTCAGGCGTGTTCAATACTGGCCCCGGTTTTCTGCAAAACAAAGACGCGCAATTGCTCCGCAGTGCGGGATTCGAGCCCGTCGATCTTCAGGTCGCCGCTCGAGCCACCCGCCGTAAACAGTTGCAGTGTCGCAAGTTCGAATTTGCGATCAAACGGGGTGCTGCTGGTCTCAACATGCTGAATACGATTGAAAGGGATGGCGGTTACCGAGCGCCAGACGACGCCGTGCCGAAAAATGATGTCCCTGTCACGCACCACATAGCCGCGTCTGGGCAGCGACAGGGTCGGCCAGAGCAGCAGGGCGGTACTCAAAATCGCCCACGTCAGCCAGATGAATACGACCTGCAGCGCCGCGAGGCCGGCCAGGAAAGTGACGATCAACAAGGGGACCGAGGCCGCACCGGCTACCAGCAGGGCCTGTAACTGCCGCAGCCGCTTGTAGGCCGGTGCCAGCGCCTGCCATTGCACGGAATCCACCGATGGCAGGGTGTCGAGCGGAATCTCAGGATTCTGAAACATGGTCGGCGCATTATACGGATTGCCTGTTGGGGGCAGCCATGCGGGCGACATTTCTTGACACTGGCCCACCCCACCCGGACAATTTGCGGCCCTCGCGGGCCCGGTGCCCGGATCGATCATTGGTGATGTAGCTCAGTTGGTCAGAGCGGCGGACTCATAACCCGCAGGTCGGTGGTTCAATTCCACCCATCACCACCACATTCAAAAAAGCCCTGTTAATCAATAACTTAACAGGGCACTTCAATTCCCAACTGTGGAATTGAATTGAAAATCGTCGCTCGCCTGAAACGCTTACCCTGGTTGGCTTTGA
>JAOUHU010000056.1 GCA_029884455.1 Gammaproteobacteria bacterium
CGAGATCCTGAATGTCGACGGCGGCGCAGTATCCATCGGTCACCCGTACGGCATGTCCGGCGCACGCATGGTCGGTCATGCCTTGATCGAAGGCCGGCGCCGTGGCGTGAAATACGTCGTCTGCACAATGTGCGTCGGCGGTGGCCAGGGGGCAGCGTCACTGTTCGAAGTCGTGTAGTGCGCGCGCTGGTCTGCAAGCAGTACGGCCCGCCAGACACCCTGCGCATCGAAGCATACCCGGACCCGGTTGCTGGCCCGGGGCAAATCCTGGTCCAGGTGGTCGCTGCCGGCATCAATTTTCCCGACCTGTTGGCGATTGCCGGCAAATACCAGGTAAAAACACCCACACCGTTTGTGCCGGGCAACGAAGCAGCGGGCACAGTGCTGTCGATTGGCCCCGGCGTAAGAGACTTCTCTCCCGGCGACCGGGTCATCGTCGCGACGCGCGGCGGTGCGTTTGCCGAGCGCTGTGTTGCCTACGAAAAGATGAGTATGCGAATGCCGGTGGAACTCGATTACGCGCAAGCCGCCGGCTTTTCCGTCACCTACGGCACCAGCTACCACGCACTGGTACAACGCGCGTCAGTGCAGGCCGGTGAAACGCTGCTGGTGCTGGGCGCCGCGGGCGGAGTTGGCATCGCCGCCGTGCAAATCGGCAAAGCGCTCGGTGCACGCGTGATCGCCGCCGCGAGCAGTGCGGCAAAACTCGAATTTGCCCGTGCAGCCGGCGCCGATGCGCTGATCGACTATTCGACGGCGTCGTTGCGCGACTCGGTCAAGGAAATTTGCGGCGGCGATGGCGTGGATGTCGTCTATGACCCGGTCGGCGGCGAGCTGGCCGAGCAGGCGTATCGCGCACTCAACTGGCACGGCCGCTACCTCGTGGTCGGCTTTGCCTCGGGTGACATTCCCGCGTTTGCGGCGAATATCGCTTTATTAAAGGAAGCCAGCATCGTTGGTGTCTGGTGGGGAACCTGGGCAGAGAAAAACCCGGGGCTGCAGGCCCGCAACATGCAGAAGCTTGCGGAGCTGCTTGCTGCCGGCAAGCTGGTGCCGCAGACCAGTGAGTCGTATGCCCTTGAAGATTTCCGCGCCGCGTTTGCCGCCATTGCCGGGCGCCGTGCGCTCGGCAAGGTGATTCTTCAGATGATGCCGCTTGCTGCGAGTTCCTCGGTATAGCCAAACAGGCTCCGGTCGTTGAGCCTGTCCGGGTACAGGATGCCGTCGAGGTGATCGTATTCGTGCTGAAACACGATCGCGTGGAAACCATCGGCTTCGCGCTCGACCAGCATGCCAAACTGGTCGTAGCCGCGGTACTTGATGCGCGCCTGCCGTTCGACGTAGCCACGCATATCCGGTACTGACAGGCAACCCTCCCAGGAGCCGAGCACGGCGTCACTGATCACCGAATATTCGGGATTAATCAGTACCGTCATCGGCACCTCTTCGGCATCCGGGTAACGGGGATTCTGCTGCACGCCAAAAATCATGATGCGCTGCAATTCGCCTATTTGCGGTGCGGCGAGGCCGGCACCGTCAGCCGCTGCCATGGTATCGAACATGTCGTCGATCAGTTCGTGCAACTCGGGCGTATCGAATAGTTCCACCGGCTTCGAAACTTCACGCAGCCGTGGGTCACCGATGCGCAGGATGTTGCGTACGGCCACCTCAGGACAGCCGTACGATTTGCTTGCCGGTATTGCCGCCCCGCAACATGTCGATGAATGCCTGCGGCGCGTTCTCGACACCGACTGCGATTGTCTCCCGGTACACGAGCTTGCCTTCGGCCACCCAGGCAATCGCTTTGGCAACATATTCGTCGCAAGCTTCCGGATGATCGGTGACGATAAAACCGCGCATCGTCAGGCGGCGCCCGATCATGAGCATCATGCCGCGCGGTCCGGGTTGCGGTTCCTCCGAATTGTAATCGGCAATCATGCCGCACAGCGCGATACGGCCGTGGTCGCGCATATTCCACAGCGCTGCCTCAAAAATCTCGCCGCCAACATTCTCGAACAGCACATCAATGCCGGCGGGACAAACCTGTTTGATGCTTGCGGCCAGCGAGCCGCTGGATTTGTAATTGAAGGCGGCGTCATAGCCGAACTCTTTCTTCAGCAACGCTACCTTGCGCTCGGTGCCCGCGGTGCCGGCGACCCGGCAGCCGTGAATTCTGGCCAGCTGGCCGACGACGCTGCCGACTGCCCCGGCGGCTGCGGTCACGAACACCGTATCACTCGGTTTGACTGCCGCGATTTTCATCAGCCCGACATAAGCCGTCATGCCCGGCATGCCGAGGATGCCTAGGTGCCAGGACAAGGGCGCCGAGCTTCGCGGCAGCTTGCGTAACAGCCGGCCATCGCTGATGGAAAAATTTTCCCAGCCCAGCATACCCATCACGTAATCGCGTTCGGCAACGCCGGGGTAATTGCTGGCAACCACTTCGCCGACCACGCCGGCCTGCAGCACTTCACCGATCTGGAATGGCGGGATGTAGGATTGCACGTCGTTCATGCGGCCGCGCATATACGGATCGACCGACATGAACAGGTTGCGCACCAGCACCTGGCCCGGGCCGGGCTCAGCAACTTCGTTTTCCGTGATCGTAAAATTATCCCGCGATACCCAGCCACTGGGGCGGCTTGCCAGCCTGACTTGTATATTTTTCATTATCGGGTTACTCAGCAGTTACAGCCTGTCTTTCAGCGAATAGTACAACATGCCAAGCACCATGCCGGGGTAACGGAGCAAGGTGCCACCCGGAAAAGTGTGCACGGGAAGGCTGGAAAAAACATCGAATCGTTCGGCGCTACCGCCGATTGCCTCGGCAATAATCCTGCCGGCAAAGTTCGCGATGGAAATACCGTGGCCTGAATAACCCTGCGCGAAATACAGGTTTGGCGGCAGCCGGCCGATATGCGGCAGACGCCGCAACGTTACAGACAGGGTGCCTCCCCAGGCGTAGTCGATCGCGACATCGGCGAGCTGCGGGAACAGTTTCCGCATGTTCGGCCTGACAAAGGCCGCGATATCGCGCGGGAAACCGGCGCGATAGTTTTCGCCACCGCCAAAAATCAGGCGCCGATCCGCACTCAGGCGAAAATAATTCACGACAAAACGCGTGTCGTGGACGCCAAAACGACCCGCGATCAGCGCATGTGCCCGAGACTCGCCAAGCGGCTCGGTGGTCACCACGAAATTATTGATCGGCATGATCTTGCCCGCGACGCGCGGCTCGAGCTTGCCAAGGTAGCCATTGCAGGCGAGCACGATAAAATCTGCTTTGACCTGGCCGGTGGCTGTGGTGACAACCGCCGGACTGCTGCGCGTGTAATTCAGGACTCGCGACGCTTCGTGGATTCGCACACCGGCAGCCTGCGCTGCACTTGCCAGTCCCAGTGCGTAATTCAGCGGATGAATGGTCATTGCTTTTGCGTCGTACATTCCTTCCAGGAAGCTGTCGGTCGCAACCAGCGCGCGCGTTTCATCGCGGCCAAGCGCGCGTGCGTGCGGGTAGCCGTAGCGTTCGGCCAGTGCTTTTGCGGTCTCTGCAGCCATGCCAAGGTAACTCTTCTTGTGCACGCCGAGTAGCTGGCCTTCCTGCAGGTCACAGTCAATCACATGTTTCGCGACACGCTCGCGAATGTCACTCTTCGCCGCCTCGGCGAAGTTCCAGAATTCGCGTGAACGCGCCAGGCCGAACTGCCGCTCCATTTCGATGACGTCTTGGCGCTGGCCGCTGCCGATCAGGCCACCATTGCGCCCGGATGCGCCGAATCCGATGCGCTCCGCCTCGAGCAAAACCACGCCGAAGCCCCGTTCGGCGAGATTCAGAGCTGCCGACAGGCCGGTAAAGCCACCGCCGATGACGCAGACGTCGGCGCGCACGGCTTCATCAAGACATGGGTAATCGTGCATGCCGACCGCGGTCGCAGCATAGTAGCTATGTGTATGCGCTGCCGGTGCCATGACTTTTCAGGATTCCTGGAGTAAGTTGCAAATTCGTTGGCCGACGATCATAACGGAGGCAGCTCCGATGAACGAAGTACAAACGACCCGCCGCAGATTTCTTGCCGCGTCCCTGGTTTTCTCAAGTATTGCCGTTGCGGCGGAAACCTGGCTGCGTGGTGCTGCAGCCTGGGCCGGCACCAGGGACCCCGCTACGCTGGCGCGATTTGGCCGTCTGCTGTTTCCGCTCGATGGACTGGCGGATGCAGTGTACGTGCAAGTCATGGACAGGGTACTCATGTCTCTCGTTTCGATGCAGCCAGGCGACGACGTGCTGATGATCACAGAGCAGTCGCTGAACAGCCAGCAGGCAGGAAACTGGTTTGATCTCGACGCAGCAGCCCAGATAAGGGCCATCGAAAATATCCAGCACGAGGCCCACTTCGCCGCCGTACTCAGCGCCGTGCGCGACACGTTCTACAACGATCCCGCCGTCTGGGCGCATATGCGCTACCCCGGCTCTTCGAAGGAATTCGGTGGCTATGTCCAGCGTGGCTTCGATGACATTAACTGGCTGCCGGAGGGCAGGTCATGAGCCGGCGATATGCGCATGACGATGCCTCAGTCGTCGTCGTTATCGGCTCCGGCGCCGGTGGTGGCACGCTGGCCAATGAACTCGCGCAAAAAGGCATCGATGTCGTCTGCCTCGAGGCCGGCAAACGCCTGACGCTCGCCGACATCGAAAATCACCCGCCCACCATGTTTGCCCGGATGGGCTGGCTCGACCGGCGCATCGGGCCGATGGTCTGGAATGGCAAGACCGTCGGCGGCACGACCATGTTCTGGTCCGGCATCACGCCGCGCATCCAGGAACATGAGTTTCGCGCCCTGTCGACCTATGGCCAGCTCGATGCCGGCACGACGCTCATCGACTGGCCGCTGACGCTCGCAGAACTAGAGCCCTACTACGACAAGGCCGAAGACAAGATGGGCGTATCGGGGACACACGGTATCCCTGCGTCCGCAGAGACCAACAATTACAAAGTGCTCAAAGCCGGCGCCGCACGCGTCGGGTACCAGGAAATTACCAGCACGCGTACTGCCATTAACCCGGTCGCACGCAACGGCAGGCCCGGTTGCCAGCAAATCGGTTTCTGCAATTCAGGTTGCGCCATCGGCGCCAAGTGGTCGACGCTGTATACGGAAGTACCCGCAGCGGAACTGACCGGTCATTTCGAGCTGCGCACGGAATGCATGGCAACACGTATCAATCACAACAAGACCGGCAAAGTCACGGGCGTCGTGTATGTCGATGCAGCCGGCGCAACGCACGAACAGAAGGCGCGCGCGGTTTGTGTTGCGGGCAATACCGTGGAGACGACGCGCTTGCTGCTGAACTCGGAAAGCGCGATGTTTCCGGCGGGTCTCGGCAATTCCAGCGGCAATGTCGGCAGGCACTACACTCGCCATACGTTCGGCATAGCGCTGGCCGTCATGCCGGGCGAGGTGAATTTTCACCGCGGCACGCGCCAGTCAGGCATCGTGCTCGACGAGCAATACCATAAGCCCGAACGCGGTTTTGCCGGCGGCTACATCATTGAGACATTGAGCATTGCTCCCTTCGACGTATCCAATATTGTGGGCGGCTGGGGCCAGCACAACGCCGCGTTCATGAATAACTATACGAAACTCGCGGGCGTCTTCATCACCGGCGAAGACCCGCCCGAGGCTGGCAATCGCATCTCGCTGCACGCCTCGGAAAAGGATCAGCATGGGCTGCCGGTTCCGGTCATTGCATACCGGGACCACGCAAATACCACAGCGATGCGTGAGCATGCGCTGAAGATGAGCAAGGCAATTTACGACTCTCTTGGCGCCAGCCATTTTCATGGTGGCGACATTCCCGTCGGCGCGCACAACATGGGCGTCGCGCGCATGAGCAAGAACGCGGACGACGGTGTCACGAATCGCTGGGGCCAGGCGCACGATGTGCCGAACCTGTTCGTCAGCGACGGCAGCCTGTTCAGCACCAGTGCCGCCGCCAATCCGACGCTGACGATCGTCGCCCTCGCAATCCGCCAGGCCGACCATATCGCCGAGCGCATGCAGCACCAAACCCTCTAAAAGGGGTCAGAGCCCTTTTTTGCCAACTATGGTCGAAAAAGGGCTCTGACCCCTTTTTGTGCTGCGGGCATCAGTCTCGCAAGCCGGAGCGGCGTACCGATTCGGCAACAGGTTCGGCATCGCCGAGACACACCAGGTTCGTACCGGACACACCGGGGATGTGCGCCACCTCGCGCAGCAGTTCGGCGCAAATATCGATGCCCTCCTGCTCCGGGTTCGCGGCCTGGCGCAGCCGCTTGACAACCTTGGCTGGCACGACCGCGCCGCGCAAATTCTTGCCCAGCCACTGTGCCAGGTCGGCCGATGGCAATGGCGCCAGTGCCACGATCACGCTGGCCCGTTGAATGAATTTCTCCGCGACCAGGCACGCCATGTAATGGCGAATCAGATCCGCATCGAAACACAATTGCGTTTGTATGAACCTGGTGCCCGCATCGGCTTTCTTTTCCAGCCGCGTTGGCTTCCAGTCGCGATCCGGTTTGAACACCGTCGCGATGGAACCGGTGAGGAAGTTTGTATGTTCGAGGGAGTTCACAAAACGAACCAGTTGCAAGGTGCCCCAGTCATAAACGGTTTTGATTTTCGGGCGCGCATCCTCCGGCACTTCCTGGCCACGCATCAGCAGCAGGCTGGATACACCGAGCGCCGCGGCACCGAGGACATCGGCACGCAATGCGAGTCGATTTCGATCACGGCAGTGCAGATGCAGGATCGGGTCGATGCCCGCCTGCAGCAGAATTGCGCTTACCGCAATCGGTGAAAATGTTGCATAGGATGGCGAACTGTCGGGCACCTGGACCGCATCCACTTCGGCCGCAAGCATTTCTGCCTGCGCAATAATCGCGTCCCGGCCCGCAGTGGCGTCCAGGGCAAGCTCCGCCGTGAGGACAAAATCCTTGCTGCGTAATGCCTGCTGAAAGGTCTGCAACGAAGCTTCCTGTGTTTTTTGCTGACGTAATTCAGTAATGTAGCAAAATCACGATGGCCAGATGGCCACAAGAAATCAGCACCGAAGAAATGGGCGGCAATCATGCATAGGGCGGCAACGTTGCGAGCGACTTTTAGCGAGGCGATTGACCTTATTAATAGCGGCAAAGCGAACCTGGCCGAGGACCTCTGTCGCGATACGCTCGAGCAGCATCCTGACGATGCGAACATAACGGCCTTGCTCGGCGCCATCCTGGTCAAAAAACGCCAGCTAAAGGATGCCGAAACACTGCTGCGTAAGGCCATCGAGCTCGCGCCGTCGTTCGCGAAACCGCATGAAGATCTCGGGCATGCGCTGTTGCAAATGCGCCGGCCGGAAGAAGCGATCGAAGCATTGCAGAACGCGACCCGCCTCGACCCTTCGCTGGAACTTGCATTCCTCGATCTCGGCAAGGCGCTGGCAATGACTGGCAAACCTGAGGAAGCTGACGCCGCCTTTGAGCGTTCGTTCGATCTCAACCCGGTGCGCAAGAAACTTGCTCTCGCAGCCGAGCACCAGCAACACGGGCGCTACGCAGAGGCGGCCAAGCTGTATCGCGAGGTGTTACAGGCCAATCCGCGAAATGTTGATGCGCTGCGCATGCTCGGCATTCTGGCGTTCGGCGAGGGCAACGTCGATGAAGCCGAGCGGCTGTTTCGCCGCGCCGTTGCCGCGGCACCGGATTTTGTCAATGCCATTATTGACCTCGGCATGGCACTTAAGGAACAGAGTCGCATCGAAGAGGCCATCGAATGTTTCCGCCAGGCCGCCAGGCTTGAACCACGCAACGTCAAGGCGCACTTCCAGCTCGGCCAGATTCTCGCGCCGGCCGCCCTGAACAACGAAGCCATTGAAGCCTACCAGCGCGTTCTGGAACTCAGGCCCCGGCACGGTGGCGCCTTGCTCGGCCTGGGCCATGCATTGAAAACCATGGGTCAACAGGAACAGGCCATCGCCTCATACCGCAAGTGCATTGAGGCAAAACCGGACCGTGGCGAGGTTTACTGGAGCCTGGCCAATCTCAAGACCTACAAGCTGTCCGACGACGACATTCGCGAAATGCAAACCCAGGTCGCAAAAGACGGTCTGAGCGACGAGTCGCATGTCAATTTCCTGTTTGCGCTGGCGAAAGCTTATGAAGACCGGGGTGATTTCGATACGGCCTGGGAATACTACGTTGCCGGTAATGCAAAACGCCGCATGCTCGAGCACTACGACCCGGTCGGACTGGAAACTCGCGACGATGCGGTGCTCAAGGTCTTTACCAAAGAATTTCTGCAGGCCAATACCGGCCTCGGCAATGCGGACCCGGCACCGATTTTTATTCTCGGTTTGCCTCGTTCGGGCTCGACCCTGCTCGAGCAAATACTTGCCAGTCACAGCATGGTCGAGGGCACATCGGAGCTGCCCTACATCAAGCGCGTTGAACATTCCCTTAGCAAGAATCGCGTCGATGGCGTGAACTACCCCGAGGCCGTGCGAGAACTCGGTGAGGCGCACTTCAAGTCGCTGGGCCAGGACTACCTCGATGCTGCCGCGCTGCACCGCGTCAATGGCACACCGCGTTTCATCGACAAGATGCCGAACAATTTTCCGAGTATCGGCCTGATTCACCTCATCCTGCCGAATGCGAAGATCATCGATGCACGGCGCTACCCGCTCGATTCCTGCCTGAGCAACTTTCGGCAGTTGTACGGCCGGGGCCAACCGTTCACTTATGACCTGACCGATATCGGCGAGTACTTTCTTGAGTACCAGCGCATGATGGACTACTGGCACGAGGTATTGCCTGGACGCGTGCTCACGGTGCAGTACGAGGATGTCGTGACTGACTTCGAAAACCAGGTACACCGTTTGCTCGATTACTGCGAGTTGCCCTGGGAGGATGCGTGCTTGCGCTACCATGAAACCGATCGCCCGGTGCGCACAGCAAGTTCCGAGCAGGTCCGTCAACCCGTGTACACCAGGTCTGTACACTTCTGGCGCAACCACGAAAAAAACCTCGGTGAATTGATCGAAGTACTACGCCCGGCCCTGCCACGCTACCAGCAGTACGAATACATCAATCAGTAAGGCCAGACGGCGAGACCGTGAACGGCGTTACGCACGTCCAGTGACAGGTTGATGCTGAGCGTCGTTTGCATGGTCTCGAAATTGTGCAGCGTGATTGTGGTAGGCGATGAGCCCGCGGCAACGAGGCCGGCGCCGAGGTCGCACAGGCCGCGGCCGAACGCCTGCCGCGCCGTGCGTGAATCATCACTGTCCGTGTGCGTCAACAGTGCCTCATCATAGCGCGGCACCGCGAAGCGTCGGCGCCTGCCAGCCGACAGGAAGCAGACTTCGTCGGCCGCGGTATCGTTAAATAACACGCCATCGGCATAGGGTTGCGCATTGTGGCAGCCCGGCGGCAGTGACACGACCCTGCCGATGCTCTTGCCGGTATAGCGCAACAATCCGGTGGTGCGCATGCCGCTGATAAACAGCCCTGCCGGCGTGCAATGCACGTTGTTGATGTGTAATTCGTTCGACGGCGCCGGCCCGTTCGCGGCGCCGGGCAGGAACGGCACGGCGCGGAAATCGTCGCCGACCTTGCCGATTTTCAGGCCCCAGGAAAATCTCAGCGCATCCAGATCGAAGCTCAGGATCGAATCGAAGCCGGTCGAGGTGAGGTACAGGCGCCTTTTGTACGCAAAGATTTCGTGACAATGTTTCAGATGCAACGAACGATACGACGCGAGCATATTGAAGTCCCGGTCGTAGACGAACAACTCATCACTGGCCGCGATATAAATTTTGTCGGCATCGAAAGCGATACCCCGTAAGCCCCGATCCCAACCGCGACCCTGCCAGTCGATATTCGCGGAATTCCAGTCTATCGCCTGCGCGACGCGTTGTTGTTCCAGATCGACCAGGTACACGCCACCATGACTTTCGCCCTGGCGGGAACCGCGTACAACCGATGTGACAATCAAGGTAGTCATGGATTAATGCGTCATTTTGGCGTGGATCGAAAGCGTTGCTTGGGTTAGCATTTGAGCACAACCGAGCCTGCAATCGGGGCACCAGCAGGGTCCGGAACAAAACATTTATTACATCGGGGGTCGCGCATGTCTAGCACCAATTCGCAGCTGTTGTTTTCGAAGAAGTCTGTCGCCATGGCGGTTTCTGCAGCCTGTGCCGGCGTACCGATGGCCAATGCGCAGGAATCTCTTGCGATCGAAGAAATTGTGGTTACCGCGACCAAGCGAGCCGCCAGCATCCAGGACGTGCCAATGGCAATCACCGCTTTCGGCAACGAAGCGATCGTTCGCGAAGGATTCAAGCAACTCGAAGACTATGCACTGCGTATCCCCGCACTGTCCTTCGGCACCCGGCACCCGGGTGGTTCCAACGTGGTCATGCGCGGTTGCGCGGTGTCCGGTATCGCCTTCAGCGATAACCCGACCACTGCCGTGTACCTCGATGAACAACCGATTACCGCGGCCGGATTCAATCCCGATCCGCGCCTCATCGACATTGCACGCGTCGAGGCCTTGAGCGGCCCGCAGGGCTCGCTGTTCGGCGACGCTTCGCAATGCGGCACCTTGCGCATCATCACCAACAAGCCGGACGCTGCTGCATTCGATTCCTGGGTCGATCTTGGCGCCAACAGTGTCACCGATGGCGACACCGGCTACGACGTATCGGCAATGGTCAATTTCCCGATCGCCGAGGGCAAGGCTGCCATCCGGCTGGTCGGATTCCAGTCCGAGGACGCCGGCTACATCGACAACGTTCTGGGCAACAGCCCGGTCGGCGAAATGTATCCTGCCGGCGGCGTCGGCACTTTCGACAATTCGGAATTTGTTGAAGACGATGTCAACTCGGCGACCACGACCGGTGCGCGCGCAGCACTGCGCTGGCACGCAACGGAAAACTGGACCGTCGACATCGGCGCGATCTACCAGAAGCTGGAAGAAGACGGCTTTGGCGATACGGATCTCGGCAGTGAAGGCTTTTATGCCAACGAAAGCATTGGCGAGTGGGAACAGTTGCGTTTCGAAGCCGAGGACTTCAGCGACGAGTGGTACCAGCTTGCGCTGACGCTCGAAGGCAGCATTGGCGGCGCCGAAGTCGTGTTTGCCGCCTCGTTCATGGATCGTGAGACCTTCTTCCGCGCCGACGCCACCAGCTACCTGAGTGGCTGGCAGGAACGATACGTGCCGAAGTTCTCCGACAACCTGGCGAATCCGAACGATTGCTTCAATGGCACCCTCGATTACTGTTTTGCCATCTACGACTACTATCCGGGACAGGACCCGCGCGCCCAGGTCTTTAGCGACGGCGGCACAGAAAGAACCAGCATCGAGCTGCGCGTACAAACGCCGAGTGACTCGACCAGCCGCTGGTCGGGCATCATCGGTGCGTTTTACAACGAGAACGAGGGGCATTCGCACTTTTCATCCAACGTCAAGGACCTCGACCAGAGCGGCATCATCGGCTACACCTATTACAACGGCACCACCTATTACCTGATGGGCGCGCACGGCTACCTCAACTACGTTGCGTTTTATTACAACTGCGGCACCGGGCCCGATTACGGCAACGCCTGTACCTATGCGGTATCGCCGTCGGCCAACTGGTGGGATGGTGTGTACGACGACTCGTTCAAGCAGGTCGCCCTGTTCGGTGAACTTGGCTTCGACATCACCGACAATTTCAATATCCTGCTCGGCGGTCGCTGGTACGACACCGATTTTGACCGCCAACTGAAACAGGCCGCACTGGTTGGCGGTCTGCAGGACTACCGCCAGCTGGGACGCGAAGCGCAGTGCGAACCGGAACTTGCGGGCGCCTTCCGCGGTGGCGATCTGTGCTACCAGAATACGATTTCGGGTGCCAAGGAAAGCGGCTTCGTGCCCAAGGTGACCTTGAGTTACGACGTCAACGACAATGTCATGATCTACGGCACCTACTCTGAGGGATTCCGTCGCGGCGGCGCGAATGCCGCCAAGCCGCGGTCGATTTTCGGCCGCGCGCCGTATAACGAGTTTGATTCCGATCTCGTGACGAACATAGAGGCCGGCATCAAGACGACGCTGGCTGATGGCGCCATACAGCTCAACCTGACGGCGTACACCATGGTCTGGGACGATATGCAGATCGAGGCCGAAGACCCGACCCCTAACCTGTTCACGCTCGGTATTGTCAACTTCCCCGAAGCGACACTCGATGGCATCGAGGCCTTCTTTACCTGGCGACCGTCAGAAACGGTAACGGTCACGGCCAATGTCGGGGTCAACAACGCCGAATTGTCCAAGTCCGGCACGCTTGAAGTTGACGGTGCGCCGGTTGACCGCTCGGCAGAGAAAGGCACGCGCCTGCCGCTAACCCCGGACTGGAAGGGCAGCCTGAACATCGACAAGTATTTCGAAGGCCAACTGTTCGGCGCGGTACCGAGTTTCGGTATTGGCATAGCGCACACGGGCGAGTCCGTCAATTCGCTGGCTGGCGTGCAGTCCGTCGAGTTTGACCAGCCTGTGCGCATCCAGGACCCGTATACACTGCTCAACCTGCGATTCAGCCTCGAAGCGGATGAATGGAGTGCAGCCTTGTTCGTCAACAACGCGACCAACGAGTATGCCGAAGAGTTCTACAACGATCGCTGGGCGCAGACGCGGCTTACACCAAACCGGCCGCGCACTATCGGTATCAACTACCGCAGGTACTTCAAGTAACGCAGCCCTGGTATTCGCACAGATGAATATCGATTCGCGCCTTCGCGAATTAGGTGACATCGACTCTGCTGCACTGGTCAGTGCAATCCTTGCGCTGGACGATGATGCCTGGCGCGAGGAAAAGTATCGCCAGGAGGCCTTCGATGTGCACAAGCAGACTGAATCGGTGGTCATGGTATTCGTCAATCTCGAGGTCTGGCCGATCATTGAGATAAAGAAAGAGCCGGGATGGGACCGGCTCGCGCACGTCGCCGTACCGGTCATGCACGACATTATCGAAAGGCATTACCCGAAGGGCGGCACCATCATTCGTGCCATGGCGGCGAAGCTGCTCGCCGGCGGCAAAATTACGCCGCATACCGACACACACCACTCGTTTCATATCGGACACCGTATTCATGTGCCGATTACAACCAATCCTCGGGTGCGTTTCATGATCGATGGCCGGCCGCACCGCTTCGAGGTTGGCAAAGCCTACGAAATCAACAACCAGATGAATCACAGCGTCGCCAACAAGGGCAGCGACGATCGCATCACCTTCATTTTCGATTACGTGCCGCCCGCGCAACTCGAACTGCTCGCGCAGCGACAGGGTCGCCAGGCCCTGCACGGTTAAGTCGCGCCGGCCATAGCGCGAATATGCGCAGGCCCGGTACGGCAGCAGCCACCGATAATCGACGCACCCGCGCTTACCCAGGTTTGTGCGGCGGCGGCCCAGTCGTTGGCCGTTACCGTACCGGACCAGGTCTTGTCGCTGGCATCAAATTCCTCACCCGAGTTTGGATACGCAACAATCGCCTTGCCCGGCAATACCGCGCGTATGCGCCGGATCAACGACACCGCGAACTGTGGTCGCGTGCAATTGATGCCGACCGCCAGCACGCGCGGATGATCGCGAAACAGGTCCGCTGCCTCCTCGATTGGCGTGCCGTCATTGATGCACTCGCCATCGCGACAGGAAAAACTGATCCAGGCAGGGCTTTGCGCGTCACGTAGCAGCCCGCCGAGCACGATGCCTTCGGTGAGCGACGGAATGGTCTCGCAGGCGAGCAGGTCGGCACCGCTCGTATCCAGCAATTCGAGGCGGCCGTGATGAAAATCGTGCAGCTCGTCGGCATCGATCGCGTAATCACCACGGTACTCGGAGCCATCGCTCAATACGGCACCATAGGGTCCGATGCTTGCTGCCACGAGTGCGTACCCGCCGCCGCCGGCTGCAAAATCGTCCCGCGCCTCACGCGCCAGTGCAACCGAGCGCAGCAGCATGTCAGGGTCCGTCGCCTGGTAGCTTGCAGTAATGATGATTTGCGCACCGGCTTCGAGATAAGCGCGATGCGCATCAACAATCGCCTGCGGATTACTCGCGATGACCGAAGCCGACCAGAGCGGATTATTGATATTGCAGCCCTGTGCTTCGAGCTGGGTCGCGAGACCGCCGTCAATGATCACTGGCGAGCCAGGCTTGAGTAAGGATGCGAAAGTTGTGCCGGTCAAGTCAGTGCTAGGATATGGGCCATGAGGATATGGCCCAGTATAGCCGCAGCGGTATTGCTTGCGGCGACCCTTAGTGCCTGCCAGCCAGCCGCGCCGCAAATCGCCGAGATTCCGTATGCGCCCGACAGCGGCAATCTGTTCGTGCGCTGCGGATCGTTGATCGACGGGCTGTCGGATGAGGTGCTGCAAGACCGTATGGTGGTGATCCGCGACGGCCGCGTCGCCGCGATTGTAGACGGTTCGGCCGAAGTGCGGCCCGGTATGACACTGTTCGACCTCAGCGACAAGACCTGCCTGCCCGGACTCATCAATATGCATGTGCACTTGCTCGAGCGCGGCGCCGACGCCGTCGACTACGGCGTCTATTTCAGGAACGACGCTGAAGTTTTCCACGCGCGCGTTCTCGAGGCTGCCGCACAGGCGCTGCTGACCGGCTTTACCACGGTTCGCAACGTTGGCGACTACTTCCCGGCGCCAATCGTGTTCGGCCGCAACGAGATCGCCGCGGGCCGCGCGCTCGGACCGAGGATCCAGACGGGCGGACCCTTCCTGACCATTCCCGGCGGAGGTGGCGCAGTCCCCGCCGTCGATTACGATGCGGCCGACACGCCGGCCGCGGCGCAGCTGGGAATCGCGCAGGGAGCGGACGAGTTTCGGCAAAAAGCGCTGCACGCGGTTGCCGAGGGCGCTGATTTCCTGAAAGTCATCGCATCCGGTGCCGTGTTCGCTTTCGGTACCGAACCTGGCGCGCCCGAAATGACGCAGGCCGAAATCGAAGCGGTTGTCGCGGTCGCGCACGAAGCCGGTATCAAGGTGACCGCGCACGTGCACAGCGCGCAATCCGGGCGCGATGCAATCCTTGCCGGCGTCGACAGCCTCGAACACGCATCATTGCTGACTGACGATGTTATCGAACTTGCGGCCGAGCGCGGCGTCGCGTTCTCGATGGACATATACAACGGCAGCTATACGGACACGGTCGGTCGCGAACTCGGTTATCCCGAGGAAATTCTGCGAAGGAATACCGAAACGACCGAAGCACAGCGCGTGGTATTCGAAAAGGCTTATGCGCGCGGCGTGCCGATCGTTTATGGAACCGACGCGGCCGTGCACCCGCACGATATGAGCGGCTGGCAGTTTGCCACCATGGTCGAGCGCGGCATGCAACCGATGGATGCGATAAAAAGTGCCACTTCGCTCGCCGCCGTGCACATGGGCTGGTCAGACGATGTCGGTGCCATAGAAATCGGGCGCTTCGGCGACCTGGTGGCCGTCGACGGTGACCCGCTGGCCGACATGCTGCTGATGCGCGACATCAAGGTCGTGGTCAAGGGCGGACTGGTGTTCAGGAACCAGGACTAGCTCTCAGCCCGGAATTCTTCAACCCACTGCCGGAGCTGCAGGGCCTCCTGCCGCCAGCCCTCCGGCGACGAGGGCGTCAACGATCGTGCAACCGGATCCTTTGGCATGCACGATCACGGGATTGATATCGATCTCGCCGATTTCGTCCTGCAGCGCATTGACCATGACCGAGAACTGCGAAGCGAGCTCACAAAATGCGTCGATATCAGCGGCTGGCTTGCCCCGCACGCCATCGAGCAGCGGCCGCAAACGCAGGCGATCGATGCAGCGGCGCGCATGGGACGCATCGAAGGGCGGCAGAACAAACGTCACATCGTGCAGTGTCTCAGCAAGCACGCCGCCAAACCCGATCATGACCAGCGGGCCGAATTGCGCATCCCGGGTCGCGCCGAGAATCATCTCGACACCGGCAGCCGCCATCGGCGCGACGATGACATCGGGCCCGAGCCTGGCTGCAACATTTTCGTACGCGGCATACAGTGCAGCGGTGCTCGCGATGTTGAGCATCACGCCGTTGACGTCTGATTTGTGTGCAATACCGGATGCAGTTTTCAGCGCCACCGGAAACTCGCTGACGGCGGCGAGTCCCTCGGCCGAAGAAATCGCGAGTGTGCGGTTTGCCGGTAAGCCGAAGTCGCGCAGCATGGCGAGTGAGGTTGGCTCGTCGAGATTGCCGGCCTGCACGCGGTTTTGCCACTTGCGCACCGCGTCCGTGTTGATCGCTGCGGGTGCCGTGGGCTCGCGCAAGAGGAAATCGCGGTAGGCAAGCAGTGCCGCAACACCTGTCAGGAATTGCGATACGCCATCGAGTACCGGAATACCGGCGTGCGTGGCCCTGACTGCAAGTTCGTCGTAACCCGAACCCTGGTGCGCTGAGACCAGCGCTACCGGCTTGCCGGTTGCGGCCTTCGCGCGCTGCACATAGTTCATGTACATGGGGTAGATCGCGCCACCCGGCGCACGGTTCAGGACCGCCGCACCGAGAGCCGCACCCGGATCATCAAGCAGGATGGTGAGCGCGCGCGTGGTTTGTTCCTCGTAGTCGGCACCGCCACGGCTCCAGCTGTCGAGCGGATTGACGGCCGGCAGCTCCGGATCGATCACCTTTTCGAGCGCGGCCACCGTGGTCGCCTGCAACTCGGTCAACGGCACACCGAGATCGTCGGCGAGATCGATGATCAGCTGCCGTTCACCGCCCGAGTCGTGCAAAGTGACCAGGCCGCCGGCCGCGACCGGGTGCAGTTCGGCGAACATGATCAGTGTTGTTGCGAGCTGGTCCATATCGGCAACGCGCGTCACGCCGTAATGATCGAACAGCGCCTCGAACGCCGCGTCGTCGCCGGCCATGGCGCCTGAATGCGATACCGTCAGGCGCGCGGCACGCTCCGTTTTGCCGACCTTGATGGCGACCACAGGAATGCGGCGTTGCCGGGCCTTGTCGAGCGCGGCCCTGAGGCCTTGCGGATTGCGCGCGGTCTCCACAAACAGGCCAACGGCGCGCGTTTCGGCAAGATCGAGCACGAAGTCGAGGTACTGGTCCATGCTGACGCTTATCTCGCTGCCGGTCGAAACCGCAAAGTTGAAACGCAAACGCTGTTCGCAATCCAACAGTCCCGACATGCCGGCGCCCGAATGACTGATCAGGCTGACGCTGCCGGGCGCCTCGTGCATCGCACTGTCGAAGCCGCAGGCCCAGACGTGATCGCGGACGTTGTAAAAGCCCATGCCGTTGCTGCCGCAGACGAGCATGCCGGCCGCCTGGATTTTTTGTTGCAGCCGCACTTTCAGCAGCGGCGGTTTGTCATCATCGAGTACCGCGCTTGAATGTATGACCGCCGCAGGCACACCGAGTGCGAGCGCTTCATCGAGCACCGCCTCGATGCGCTGGTCGCTGACGGCGAACATCACGAGTTCGGGAACCGCTGGCAGTTCATGCAGGGACTGGTAGCAGCGGCGGCCCTGGAGTTCCTCATAGTTCGGGTTAACCGGGTAGATCTCACCGCGAAAGCCACCCTTGATCAGGTTGCGCAACGCCCAGTCGCCCATCGAGGCGGGCCGCGCCGAG
>JAOUHU010000118.1 GCA_029884455.1 Gammaproteobacteria bacterium
GGCAACGTGTTCGTGCACATCGGCCTGCACCGCGAGGAACAAAGTGTGCTGGCCGCTTTCGAGGAGGCGGTCAAGGACATCCCCGAGGTCATGGAGTGTTACCTGATGACGGGCGAGTTCGATTACCTGCTGCGAGTGGTGGTAGCCAACATGGCCGATTTCGAGCGCATCCACAAGGAAGCGCTGACGCGCCTGCCGGGCGTTGCGCGCGTAAACTCAAGCGTGGCAATCCGCACGGTGCAGAAATCGACGGAACTGCCGATCAAGATCCGCTGACCGTCACGCGCCGGGGGGCGTGTATTCCTTCGGCGCCGCCGAGCCCTCGCCGAAGAAAAATTTTTCCATTTCAGTTTCCAGAAAGCGGCGCGCATCCGGCTCGATCGGCGTCAGGCGATATTCGTTTATGAGCATCGTCTGGTGCGCCACCCAGCGCTGCCAGGCCTGTTTCGAGACACTCTCGTAGATACGCAGCCCGAGCGGGCCCGGGTACGGCGCGTAGTCGAGGCCTTCAGATTCCTCGCCCAGCAGGACGCAGTTAACGGTTCGTGACATGGCGGTTCATCTTCAAAGTATTCAGCAGGCGTTGCACCGGCGCGGCAATCCCGCCCGGCGGTTCGTCATCCAGTGCATGCCAGGTCGCATCCGGACTGTCCGCCACTGTACTCGAGTGTGCCGCAAGGCGCACCAGCACCGGCCGGATGTCGAGATCGTAATGACTGAAGCTGTGCCGCAGCACCAGCTGCTCCTCGGTCGCGGCGGGTTCGGCATGCAAAAACTGTCGGCACCAGTCATCAACGTTCTGCACCTCCGGCAGGCTCCACAGTCCGCCCCAGATTCCGACCGGTGGGCGGCGCTCGAGATACACGGAGTTGTTGCTTACCGCCATCACCATAATGGTTTGCTTCAGTGGTTTACCGCGCCTCGCCTTGCGCCCCGGAAAATTCTCGACGCTATTGCCAAGTCGCGCAACGCAATCCGCCGCGACCGGACAGTGCTTGCACAGAGGCGCGCTCCGCGTGCACACCGTCGCGCCCAGGTCCATGATCGCCTGCGTGTACGCGGCGACCCTTTTTGCTGGCGTCAGGTCAATTGCATGCGCCCACAGTGCATCAGCAACCTGCCTGTCGCCCGGCCAGCCCGCAATAGCCGCATGCCGCGCCAGCACGCGTTTCACATTGCCATCGAGAATTGCATGGCGCTGACCCAAAGCCAGCGCGAGTATCGCACCCGCGGTGGAGCGGCCGATACCGGGCAAGGCCAGCACGGCGTCAAACTGAAGCGGAAATACTCCGCCATGCTGGTCGCGGATCTGCTCTGCGGCACGATGCAGGTTGCGCGCGCGTGCGTAGTAACCAAGCCCTGACCAGTGTTGTAACACCGCATCGATGTTTGCATCGGCGAGGCTTGCAAGATCCGGAAACGAGCACATGAAGCGCTCGTAATAAGGAATAACCGTTTGCACCTGCGTCTGCTGCAACATGATTTCCGAAACCCAGACGCGATACGGGTTGACCTCGCGCTGCCAGGGCAAATCCTTGCGACCGTTTGCGCCATACCAGCGCAGCAAGCGCGTCGCGAACGATTTCATTGCTGCAGGCCCTGCGCGATCGCTTCGATGCGGTGGATCGCACCGGCGCTGTCGCGCTGTAACTTACTTTGCAGTACGTACGGCCCGATCAGCGGCGGAATCCAGAATTTCGGTTCGAACTCGAACTCGTAGGCGACCAGCGTGCCCTCGCCTTCGACCTCAAAACGCCACTCCTCCCGGCTGAATTCGAAATCGCTGATCGTGGGATCGGCCGTCGAGCGGATGAACTGTCGCGCCTCGTGCTCGACATGGCCACTGCGCTCGAAAGAACTGCAGAAAAACCAGACGCAGCCTTTATTGCGAATATAAAAGCGCCGCTGGCCGCTGTCATCCGGCTCAAGGTTGCGTGCCTCGACGATGAAGCTCGTGAATCGCGACGCAAGATCGTAATCGAGAAATACGGCGAAGATCGAGTCGAGGTCGGTATCAAACCAGACCTGTGATGTGAGCCGGTAGCGGCCGTCCGCGTGATTGACGTTGACGCTGCGCAATTCGGCAGCGCCGGCTGCGCCGCCAAACAGCAACAGCAGGATGCAGAGTCGCGGCATATCTCTAACGTTTTAGCAGGTCGCCAAGCCTGTCCTTGAGCTTGTCCTCGAGCTTCTCTTCGACTTCTTTCTTCGCCTGTTCCTTGAGCATTTTTTCGAGGTCCGGCGCAATCGTCGGCGCGGCCAGCGAGCCGCTGATGCGCAGCGGGATTACCACCCGGGTGAAGTCCTTGAGTTCATCGGCACCGACATCGGCGCCCATGAGTTCGGGTTTTTCCAGCACGCTCGCCGACATCCGGTAGTCGACGCTCGCGGCGACAAAATTGACCACGCCATTACCGGTGACGCGCATGAATGGCAGCTCGGCCAGCAGGTCACTGTTGCTGAATACGCCGTCGGTAACCGGACCGCTCGCACTCACTTCGCTGAAGCGCGTGCGCGCCGGCAGCGTCGGCTGCGGCGGTGCTTCCTGGCGCAGCACGGCGCGCGCCCGGCGCAGCTCATACCAGATGTCCGTACCTTCCCAGGCACCGTCAAGCAACTCAAGATCAATGTTGCCGTCGAGGTCGCCCTGGATGGCAGCGAGATCCTTGCCGCGGCCGCTGAGCTTGAAGGAACCGTTGATCGTGCCGGTGATGTTGTCCTGGTCGAACATTGCCTTGGCCAGTGCCGCAAGCTGCACACCTTCAACGCGCTCATTCACGGATATGACCGGAGTTTCACCCGATGCATTGATGCGTACGTCACCGTTGTACTTGCCATCGAACAGCGTCGCACTGACCGGGTGCAGGCGCAGATCGCCGTTGCTGGTCGTCAGGCCCAGCGTGATGTTTTCGAATTGCATGCCGCTGAGCTGCGCGCGACCGATGGTCAGGCTGCCGCGGGAATTGACCAGCCGAATCAGGTCGGCTGGAATCTCGACCGGCACGGCCTCGTCAGTCGCATCGCCGGCGGCTTCCGATGCCGGTGCCATGTAACGATCAAGATCTATCGCATCGCCTTTGAAACTGAAAGTGTAAAGGTCGTTAGCGCCCTGCGGTACCGACAGCTCGCCGGTAAAGGTCGTTTCATCCAGCACCAGCGTAAGGTCGGTCAAGCCGATTGCAGTCGGCGTGACTCGTGCCGTCGCATCAATGATGACCTTGCCAAGCGCTGCCGGATCAGTGGTCTCGGGCGCTTCGATGCCCATGCGCTGCATCAGGCTGCGCAGCGAGAAAGCGTCAACCTGTATCGCGGCCACTGGAGTGATGTCGCCTGCATAAGAGAATGGTTCCACCGCGGCACTGATATCGAGCCCGAGCAAACCGAGACCGACCTCGTCCATGGCAATGGTTTCGGTCTCGGTATTGATGTCGATGGCAGCAGTTTCAAGCGCGAACGTGGTCGGCTCGGTGGCAACACCGCTGAGCAACGCGTTGATCTCAATGCCATCGATATGAATCGTGCCGTTACTGCTGGACACACTGCCCGTCGCGATATTGAGCTCATCCAGTTGGTACTTGCCGCCCGCTGCCGCGTCGTTGTAACTGATCGCGGAATTGCGTATCTCGAAGCCTGCAATATCGAGGCCACCGACCTCGCCGCTGCCACCGGATTCGGCTGGCGCGGCCGCCGCTGCATTGCTCGCATCGACCAGGTCCTGCCAGTTGCTGCGCCCCTTGCTGTCGACGGCAAGATTGAGCCGCAGCGACTCGAGATCGGCGGTGGCGACTTCGACATCGCGCCGCAACAACATCGGTACCAGGCGGACGCTCAGCCGGGCGCGCTCGAAACTGGCGAACGGCTCTGCGCCGAAACCGGCGGCATTACCCAGCCGCGTCGGCCCGATCTCAATGGCAAGCCAGGGGAAAATGCTGATGCTGAGCTCACCCTCGATATCAAGTTCGCGGCCGGTCGATTTCTGCACGGCGAGTTCGATGTCATCGCGATAATCATTCGGGTCAAACAGCAGCATTACACTGATGCCGGCAACCAGCAGCAGTCCGACCAGGGCAACTACGAAATACAGGAAGGGCTTAAGAATGCGACCCATGTAACAACCTCCGAACAGGGGAGATCAAGGGTAGCAAATTCTTTATGCGCTAAAAGGGGTCAGAGCCCTTTTTGGAACATATATGGTATTGGCCGCATGTGGTCAAAAAAGGGCTCTGACCCCTTTCAGGACGGCTACTCGTTGCAGATATTGACACTGCCGTTGAGTGTCTCAACGCTGACGTGCGAGTCGCCATCGCCGACTGTGAAGCTCAGTTCCAGCCCCGGCGAATAGCGGCTCGTTCGCTCCGGTTTCGGCCCGAAGCA
>JAOUHU010000119.1 GCA_029884455.1 Gammaproteobacteria bacterium
TGCGGCGATCGACCCACCAAAGGCCTAACAGGAATCCGCTTACCAGGCAGATTCCCGCCGCGACTCCGACCCAGTTCAAGGGGACAGTGTACTTGCCGATCACCTGTCGCTGACGAAGGTCGGCATTCTCATTGGTCAGCCCGGTGTTGCGCGCTTCGGCCTCGGCGAGTGTGGATCGCGTGTTGCCAAGCTCCTGCTCCAGCGCCGCAATCGTCGCACCTGGCGCAGCAAATTGACCCCGCAATTCTTCGATCTGCGCGCGCAGACGCTCAAGCTCAGCCTGCGTTTCCGCGACAATCAGTTTTGCAGGTTTGTCGTCGACCAAATAGGCCACCTTCACAAAACCCTCAGCGCCATCCGGCAAGCGAACGTGTGCGTAATTGCGGTCACGCGACAGTACTTCGAGCTCCTGTCCGCTATCCAGCGATCGGAATGCACGATCGCTGGTATCGGCGGCCTGGTGCAAGCCGAGTCGCAAATTGTCCGTCACATACGCGGTTTGCGCCCCGGCTATCAGTGGCAGGCACAACAAGCCGCTAAACACCACGTGCCTTAACTTGGTCACAAGACTATCTCCGTAGCTGTTCAGCATGGAGTCTACTACAGCCGTGCGCCAGATTAGTGATCGTAAACCCAACGCAATAATGCTTCCTGCACTTCCTGCCCCGGGCCGCGATGAATGTCCTGGTAATTCTGCATGCTCACCACGGCGAAGCGACGACCCGATTTCGCCTGCAGGTATCCCGCGATCGCGGTAACGTGGTCGAGCGAGCCGGTCTTGAGATGTGCGCTGCCGTCCAGTCCCGGATTATTAAAGCGGCGTCGCGTCGTGCCGTCATGGCCAAGCAATGACATCGAAGACACGAATTCCGGCATATACGGTTGTCGCCATGCAAATTCGAGCAGCGCGGCCATATCGCCCGCGGAGATGCGCGTGTCGCGCGACAGTCCGGCGCCATTCGTGAACGAAAGTTGCGGTACGTCCAGCCCGTGGTCGACAAGCCAGTCTGTTACTACCTCGCGACCACCTTCCTCGGTGCCGGGTGCCCCCAGCACTTCGGCCGATAACGTCAACAACAGCTGCCGTGCCATGACATTATTGCTGTGTTTGTTCACAAAGGTAATGATGTCTGCCAGCGGCAACGAGCTGAAACTCAAAATAGGTTCAATGTCGGCATCAACTATGGTACTCCGCCATCCGCCTTTGAACGTGCCACCGGATTCGCGCCAAAGCGAAATAAACAAGCCATACACAAATTCGTTATGGCTCAATGCGGTGCGATCCATGGCGTACTGCTTGCAGCCATCCGGAAACTTGCCGCTAAACGTCATCCTGTCAATTGCTTCATTCGCCGAGATCGTTATACCGCGCTGGTAGCCGCGACAGCTCCCGGCCGCGAGCGCGAGTCGATTATCGATGCCCAGGTTCTCCAGCGGCGGATCTAACCAGACGCGCACGCTGTTGGTATCGAACTCGGGTTCAAACCAATAGCGCACAACCTTGAAGTTCATCAGCATCGCGTTTGGGGTAACGTTGTACGCGCGCAGCGGCTGCCGGTCGAACTCGGCCGGATCGGAATCCGGCAGGTAGAAATAGCTGTCGTCGATCAGCAGGTCGCCCTCAATTTCGCGAATGCCAAGCTGCCGGATGCGGCGCAATAATTGCCAGACGCGTTCCGTGACGAGGTACGGGTCGCCATAACCCTTGAATAGCAGATCGCCTTTCAGCCGGCCGTCCTGTACATCGCCGAGCACGTAAACGTCAGTTTTCCAGCTGTATGCAGGACCGAGTACGTCGAGGGCAACGAGGGTCGTGAGCAGCTTGATGGATGATGCCGGGTTTCTTGCTGTAGCCTCGTTCCAGCGCAATATGACAGTACCGCTATCCATGTCCTGTACATAAACGCTGAGGCTGTCCTCAGGCACCTGTCTTACCTGCAGTGCCGCTTGCACGGTTGGCGGCAAATGTTCGGTATCCGACGCGGCAACTGCAGTCCCCGCCAGCAGCATACCGGCCAGCAAGAGCTTGCTCATCGTGGCCGTTTCAGGCCGAAGGACCGAATACGGTCTGCTAGAGTAGTGGCTTTCACGCCCAGTATTTCCGCCGCGCCGCCAGGCCCAGAGACCTTCCAGTCGGTTCGCTGCAGTGCAGCGAGCAGGTTAGTCTTTTGCAGGGCCCGAAATTCGACCTCCGTCATAATCTCACCCTCGTTATGATCCGCGAACGCCGGCACATGCAATTCACTGCCAACATTCGACATCGACAGGTCCAGGCGCAATATGTTCCGGGGCGACAGAATTACGGCGCGCTCGATTACGTTCTTCAATTCTCGTACGTTGCCCGGCCAACTGTAATTGCGCAACATTTCTGCCTGGCTGCGTGTCAGTTGCATTTGCTCGCGACCAAAATTGTTACAGGTCTTCTGCAGGTAATGCCTGGCGAGATGGATGATGTCATCACCGCGCGCGCGCAACGGCGGCACATCAATGGGAAATACGCTGAGGCGATAGAACAGGTCTTCCCGAAACTCCCCATCGACGATCTGCTTCTCGAGGTTGCGGTTGGTCGCCGCTATGACACGCACGTCGACAGTGCGGGTGACATCATCGCCGACACGTTCGAACTCGCTTTCCTGCAATACGCGCAACAATTTACCCTGCAGTTCAAGTGGTATCTCACTGACCTCATCGAGAAAAATGGTGCCATTATCGGCCAGCTGGAATCGACCAATCCGATCCCGGTAGGCGCCGGTAAATGCGCCTTTGACGTGGCCGAAAAACTCGCTTTCGAACAACTCCTTGGGAATGGATGCACAGTTCACTTTCACCAGCGGTCCGTCAGCGCGCGGGCTCTGGGCGTGGATCGCATGAGCTACAAGTTCTTTGCCGACGCCGGATTCTCCCTGCAACAACACACTCGCCGGCGTTTCCGCAACCGCCGCGATACGTGTCAGCATGTGCATAAGGGCGGGACTATTGCCAACGATCTCGCCCGAATTCAACCCGACTTTGACTTCTTCGCGCAGATAATCGCGCTCCTGTTCGAGCTCCTCCCGAAGCCGGGCGTTTTCCGCCAGTGCACTGCGCAGCTGCCGTTCGGCGCGCAGTCTTTCGGTGACGTCTTTCGACGCGATCAGCATGCGGTCTACATCGCCCGCCGCGTTGCGACGTGAAATTGCGGAAACTATCAAATCGAGGACCTGGCCGTTCTTGGTGACGACCTGTCGCTCTTCGTTGTTGAAGTCACCCTGACTGATAAGCTCGCGTAGCGCATCGCCACTGAGTCTTGCCCGGTCGGTAGCAGTAAAAAAATCACTAATCGGACGACCGATGACTTCTTCTCGCCGGTAGCCCAGTTTTTGCAGCCAGTGATCGGTTACGGTCACGATAAGGCCGTTGCCATCAACCGAGTGCAGCATTGCAGGCGTGGAACGATACAGGTTGCGGTACTTGAAATTGGCGCGCGCCTCTTCCGAAATTTCTGTGTACATCGCAACATTGCGCACGACCTCGCGGCTCGCGCCATGTTCAAGCAAGGAGTTTGTGTAGCACTCAACCGCATCGCCATTCTTGGCGACGAAGGCGACTGGTTCGTGATCGAGCCTGCCGGTGCGGCGCAACGCTGGCAGGAACTCCTTTTCTATGCGCTCCGCGGACGCCCGCGTAACGAAGTCGAACGGGCGGCGGCCAATCATTTCCTGTCGTTCGTAGCCAAGCCGATCGAGCAGGGCGTCGCTGACATCAACATAAGTGCCATCGGCGCCAATCGAGGTCAGCATGGCCGGTGCCTTGCGAAACAGCCACTGGTAATCATCGTTTTTGAGCATTCCGGGAGTATATACGGAATTTCGTAAAATAATAATACGAAATTTCGTGAATTACGAAATTCCGTATCGTCAAAAAAACCGTAACAGGTTGAAAGTAAAACGTTTATTGAGTTGGCACGGTCCGTGCAATAGCTGGGCCGAGAGACTAAACATTTATTTGCGGCAGGACGTCGCAAGTGCTTTGAGGAAGCGATCATGAAGACGAAAAAGTTAGAAAACGGGCTTGCGCTGGTTGGCGCGTTATTCATCCTGGTGGCGGTTGCGGTAGCCGCCTCATCGGCATTCAACAACAAGCTGGGTATTGATTTTCCGCAGATAGACCAGACATCTACATTGGTCGCGAGTTTCTAAGCGCGACTTGTAAGCAAGTTTTCCGGATTCGCTGCATGATCAGACCTTTCTCCCCCGATTGTCTGATCTGCGAATCCCGGAACAGACGGCAACCCTGCCGTTCGCTTGGGCGCCGGAGACCGTTCCGTGTCGGAGCGGCCCGCTGAGTCACTCCACGATTTCAGTTCTCCGGCGCTTTCTT
>JAOUHU010000057.1 GCA_029884455.1 Gammaproteobacteria bacterium
CCGATGCGCCGCGCCGATTTGAAAGGGGTCAGAGCCCTTTTGGAAAAAGGGCTCTGACCCCTTTTCCGCTTCAGCGCTTGTCGATCGCGACGTAGTTGCGTTCTGCGGGGCCGGTGTAAAGCTGTCTTGGGCGGCTGATCCGGCCTGCCGGGTCGGCAATCATTTCACGCCAGTGCGCAGTCCAGCCGACCGAGCGACCAATTGCAAACATGACTGTGAACATCGACGTCGGAATACCAAGCGCGCGATAGATAATCCCGGAGTAGAAATCGACGTTGGGGTACAGGTTCTTTTCAATGAAGTAGTCATCCTTCAAGGCAACCCGCTCCAGCTCAAGCGCCAGCTCGAACATCGGGTTATCGCTTTTGCCAAGGCGCTGCAAAACCTTGTGGCACATTTCGCGAATAATTTTTGCCCGCGGATCAAAGTTCTTGTACACACGATGACCAAAACCCATGAGCCGGAACGAGTCGTTCTTGTCCTTGGCTTTGTTGACAAATTTCGAGATCTGGCTGGCGTCACCGATCTCTGTAAGCATCCTCAGGACCGCCTCGTTCGCGCCGCCGTGCGCCGGTCCCCAGAGCGCGGCAATGCCCGCAGCAATCGCCGAGTACGGATTCGCGCCCGAACTGCCGGCCATTCGAACCGTGGAAGTCGAGCAGTTTTGTTCGTGATCCGCGTGCAGGATGAACAACAGGTCGAGCGCTTCGGCGGCAACCGGATCAATCTGGTAGGGCTCGGCCGGGACCGCGAACAGCATATGTAACAGGTTTTCGCTATAGCTGAGATTGTTGCGCGGATAAATAAATGGCTGGCCAATATTCAGCTTGTAGGCAGCGGCGGCAATAGTCGGCAATTTGGCCAGGATACGATGCGCAAAAATGTCCCGATGCTCCGGATTTTTCGCATCCATTTCATTGTGGTAATAGGCCGACATTGAACCGACCACGGCGGACAGCATGGCCATCGGATGCGCATCGTAGCGAAAGCCCTTGAAAAAGCTCAGCATGCCCTCGTTCAGCATTGTGTGCGTGCGAATCGTATGGTCGAATTTTTCGAGCTGGCTCGCGGTCGGCAATTCGCCGTGCAGCAGCAGATACGATACTTCAATGAAATTGGATTTCGCCGCGAGCTGTTCCACGGGGTAGCCGCGGTACATGAGGATGCCCTGCTCGCCATCGATATAGGTGATATCGGACTCGCAGCTGCCGGTCGCGCCGTAACCGGGATCAAAGGTAAAGACGCCCTGCTCTTTATAGAGCGAGCTGATGTCGATGACATCCGGGCCAACGGTGCCTTTGCGAATCGGTAATTGACTCACCTTGCCGCCCGGGCCGGTCAGTCGAAACACATCCTCGGTCATGCCTGTCCTCGTGCTATCGGTCGCGAATAATCATGCGAGCATAGCAGAGGGCAGCGGCTCGTTATGAGCTGATCCCGTACTTGCGGCGGAATTTGTCAACGCGGCCGCCGGTGTCAACGATCTTCTGCTTGCCGGTATAGAACGGGTGGCAGGAGGAACACACTTCTATGGAAAGGTCCTCGGCGAGCGTCGACCGTGTGCTGAACTCGTTGCCGCAACTACAGGTGACCTTGATCTCGCTGTAATTGGGATGGATGTCGGCTTTCATCGGTACTCTCCGGTGTGCACCTGGGTGCCAAAAGGGCGCGTAATATAAACGCATGCGGGTATGGCCGCAAGCCCTCGACCGGGGCCCTGCCTTATCCACAGATCCTGTGGATAAGTCTGTGGAAGAAAATTGGGCGGATCACCTAAGGTGCGGATTTTCAAAGAGGCGTAACAATTTGACTATTTTGTGTTCATTTTGATATTTCTTTTAAAAACAATTGTTTATATAACCTTCCCGACAAGCAAAGTGAATAGAGGCCGCAGCGGCACTGAAAATATAGGCCTCCCGAAGCTTTGTGCATAAAGCGCCGCTCGCGCCCTAGGGCAAAAACGCGGCCTGCAGGTCGTTCAGGAAGCGCATGCCGAGCTCGCTGGCGCGCCAGGTGCCCGCAACCGGCTCCTCCATCAGGCCACGGTCGCGCAGCGGCAGCAGCCGTTCCGACAGGATTCGCGCTGGCAGACCGGTACGCTGTGTAAACAGCCCCAGCTCGAAGCCCTGCGTCAATCGGGACACGTTAAGCATGAATTCAAACACCAGCTCGCCCTGGTCCAGCGCTGTCGGCGCGGCGGCCGGCTGACCGGATTCGAGTGCCTGCATGTAGCCGACCGGATTGGCAATCTTGGCGTAACGCCAGACGCCTGCGGCGTCGCTGATCTTGCCGTGCGCGCCGGCGCCGACTGCGAGGTAATCGCCAAACGACCAGTAATTCAGGTTATGCCGACAGGCTTGCCCGTCGCGCGCATAGGCCGAAACTTCGTATTGCTTGAATCCAAGGCCGGCCAGCAGTGCCTGGCCCGCCGTCTGGATATCGGCGCAGAGATCATGCCCCGGCATATCCGCCGGCGGCCGTGCATGAAAGACCGTATTGGGTTCCAGCGTCAGCTGGTACCACGACAGGTGCGCGGGTTGCAGCTTGCTGGCCGCACGCAAATCTTCGAGCGCCGCCGCAACATCCTGTCCCGGCAGCCCGTACATGAGATCGATGTTGATATTCGTGAAACCAGTCGCGCTGGCGGCGCCGACGGCCGCAGCGATGTCCCCCGCAGAGTGAATGCGGCCGAGCTTCGCGAGCATACTGGCGTCGAAGCTCTGCGCACCAATCGACAGCCGATTGATACCAGCGGCAAGATAGCCCTCCGGGTCACCACACTCGATCGTGCCCGGATTCGCCTCCATCGTAATTTCGACGTCGTCGGTGAGTTCGAAACGCGCGCGAATACCCGCCACGAGTTCCGCAATTTCGCCTGGCGGGAACAGGCTCGGTGTACCGCCGCCGAGAAAAATGCTGCTGAGTGCTCTGCCTGTGGCGCGCTTCGTCTCTGCGTCGAGGTCGGCGAGCAATGCCGCAATGTAACGTGCACGCGGCGCGTTCGCACCGGCCGTGTGCGAATTGAAGTCGCAATACGGGCACTTCCTCACACACCATGGCAGGTGCACATAGAGTGCGAGTGGCGGCTGCATCATTGGCGACATTTTATCTGCCGCACAAGTTCGGCAAACGCTTTACCGCGATGGCTGCGCCGGTTTTTTTCTTCGGTGCCGAGCTCGGCGGAGCTAACGCCGAGCAATGCATCCACGAAAACGGGATCGTAGCCGAACCCGCCCACGCCGCGGCGCTGCCGCGCGATCACGCCCCTCCAGCTGCCCTCGGCGATGAGTGTCTCGCCGTTGTCCGGCATGACAAAGCAGGCGGCGCAATGAAACGCGGCGCCGCGATCGGAATCAGCGATGTTGCGCATCTCCTCGAGCAATTTGTCGATATTCTGCGCGTCGCTTGCGTTTTCGCCTGCGTACCGTGCCGAGTACACGCCCGGCCTTCCGCCCAGCGCATCGACAACCAGGCCTGAGTCGTCCGCAATCGCAGGCAGGCCAGCGAGCGCGGCTGCATGCCGCGCCTTGATCAGGGCATTTGCGACAAAGGTTGCACCGGTTTCCTCGGCATCCGGAATCATGAAGTCCGACTGTGGCACCACGGTAACCTTGAGGTCGCTGAGCAAGCTCGTCAATTCACGCAACTTCCCCGGGTTACTGCTTGCGATGACGATTTTTTTCAGCGCTGCAAGGCCTCGTTTTGCGCATCGACGATCTCACCAGCGCCCTTGCGCGCGAGGGTCAGCATTGCGTTGAGCTCGTCCTCACTGAACGCGTGGCCTTCTGCTGTGCCCTGCACTTCGATAAACCGGCCGGCGCTGTTCATCACAATGTTCATGTCGGTTTCGGCCGCCGAGTCTTCCGCGTAGTCGAGGTCGAGCACAGGTATGCCGCGATAGACGCCGACCGAGACGGCCGCGACCTGGCCGTAAAGCGGGTTCTTTTTAATCGTTTTTGCCTGCTGCAGATTTTGCATCGCTATCGCCAGTGCAACATACGCACCACTGATGCTTGCAGTTCGTGTGCCGCCATCTGCCTGGAGAACGTCACAATCGAGTGTTACCGTGCGTTCGCCCAGGGCGCTGAGATCAACGACCGCACGCAGGGACCTGCCAATCAGGCGCTGAATTTCGAGGGTGCGCCCACTTTGTTTGCCTTGTGCTGCTTCGCGACCGGTACGCGTATTGGTGGCGCGCGGCAACATTCCATACTCGCCGGTGACCCAGCCGCCACCCTTGCCACGCAGCCAGGGCGGCACGCGATTCTCGACACTTGCGGTACACAGCACACGGGTATCGCCGAACTCAGCCAGCACACTGCCTTCAGCGTGACGCGTGAAATCGGCCGTAAAGCGTACGATGCGCATCTGGTCGGCGGCACGGCCGCTGGGTCGCATGTCATTCTCCTCCTATAAAGGGGTCAGAGCCCTTTTTGTCCCATATGTGTCATGAATTCCGGTTTGACCATATTTGGGAATAAAAGGGCTCTGACCCCTGTGTTCAGTTGTCGAGCCAACGCAGCACGGTTCCGGTGGTGTTGTCGCTATAGGGTGCGTTCGCTTTTAATGCCCGCAGACTCAGGTTCTTGAGTACTTCCGTCAGGTTCTCGTCGTTCGCATGCGTTATCTGTGCAACTTCGGCGTCCGTCAGTCCCGACCACAGTCCATCGGTGCACGCCAACAGAACATCGCCGCGCTGCAGAATTTTCTTGCTGGTTATGCTCATATCCGGCACCGCCGCGTCGCCACCAATGCAGCATTCCACGAAGTTGCGCATTGGGTGGTTAAGTGCCTCCTCCTCCGAGATTGCGCCCTCCTGGATCAACACCTCGACGTGGCTGTGGTCGCGTGATCGCGACAATACCCGACCATCGCGCAGCTGGTAGATGCGACTATCGCCGATGTGTGCCCAGAAAGCGCCGCCCTCCTGTACCAGGCAAATCGCACAGGTCGCGCGCGGGCGGAAGTCAACAGCAACTTCTATACCGAGCCGCACTACTTCATCGTGCGCGCGGGACAATGCCATATAGAGAAAGCCCTGCGGATCGAATAAGGGCAGGGTCGATTCCATGAACATGTCCTGCACAATTTTCAGTCCGGTCTCGGCTGCGCGCGCACCATCCGAATGGCCACCCATGCCATCAAAGACCAGCATCAGTGCCGCGTGCTCGGCAACGATCACGGCCGCACGGTCCTGGTTGTCGGAACGGTCACCCAAGGCGGAGACTTTGGCGTATTCGATATGCATAAGTTTTTCGCTGTTTACTGACGGCGGCCATGCTGCCATGAAATAATCGCGACGAAACTGACCTGCGTTGCAAAAAACGGAGATCTGCGATGTTACACAGTATGACAGGCTTTGCGCGACAGTCTGCCGAGACCGCATTCGGCACGCTGAGCTGGGAGTTGCGCGCCGTCAATCATCGCTATCTCGAAGTGCAGTTTCGCCTGCCGGAGGAGCTGCGGCCCAAGGAACAGCTTTTCAAGCAGCAGGTCGCCACGGCGCTGAAGCGCGGCAAAGTCGATTGCAGCCTGCATTTCCGGCGCATCCGTGGAGCCCATAACGACCTGCAGCTCGACACCGAACTGGTTACGCTGATTGCCCGCCGGGCGGCCGAGATCGCCGCAAGTTTGCCGGCAGCGGCGGCGGTAAATCCACTTGACGTGCTGCGCTGGCCCGGGGTCGTCGCCGAACCAGAGATTGACGAAGAACCCTTGCTGGCCGCAAGCACCGAACTGCTTGACGAAACCCTCGCTGCGATGGCGAGTATGCGTGCGAGCGAGGGCGAGCGCATTATGGCGATGATAAGTTCACGGTGCGACGAGCTCGCAGGCATCGCCGCCGCCGTTCGACAGCGCATGCCGGAAGTACTGGCGGCGGTACGCAACAAGCAACGCGAACGTCTTGAGCGCCTTGATGTAACCGCCGACCCAGCACGACTGGAACTTGAACTCGCGCTTGCGGCGCAGCGGCTCGATGTCGACGAGGAGCTGGATCGCATCGACAGTCACCTGGTCGAAATTCGCGAGGCGCTGACCAGCGACGAGCCGGTAGGCCGGCGACTCGATTTCCTCATGCAGGAACTGAACCGCGAAGCCAATACGCTGGGTTCGAAATCGGCGGACGCCGCAACGACCAGGGCGGCGGTCGAGCTGAAGGTATTGATCGAGCAAATGCGTGAACAGATCCAGAACATTGAGTGACTGCTCACATGCCTGATGCAAAATCGCGCCTGTACGTTTTTGCGGCACCCTCCGGTGCCGGCAAAACGACGCTCGTGCATGCGATGATGCAGCATTATCCGGGCCTGCGGTTTTCCATCTCCTACACAACCCGCCAGCCGCGCCGGAACGAGGCCGATGGCGTGAATTATTTCTTCGTCAGCCGTGAGCAGTTCGAGAAGCTGCGTGCGAGCGGCGAAATGCTCGAATGGGCAACTGTGTTTGACCACCTTTACGGCACCAGTCGCAAGCAAGTCGAGAAGATTCTCGCCGACGGCCACGACGTCCTGCTCGAGATCGACTGGCAGGGGGCGCGGCAGGTGCGCGCGTCGATGCCCGATTGCGTCACCGTATTCATCCTGCCGCCATCCGTGACAGAACTCGAACGCCGCCTGCGGGATCGCCGCACCGACAGTGAAGCGGCCATCGCGCGCCGGCTGCGGGATGCGTTAAACGATATGCAGCACTGGGAGGAATTCGACTACATCATCATCAACGACCGGCTCGATGACGCAGTCGCCGATCTGGACGCCGTGTTCACGGGCCGCGGTGATGCCCAGTCCGTCAGCAACCCTAAGCTTCGCCGCAGGATTCACGCCATACTGGACTTATAACTGTTTGGAATAAGCTATGGCGCCGCTGGCTGCTTGCGGAGTACCGTAGCGGCCGCATTCACCTGGGAGTTCCATCTTGGCCCGAATTACCGTAGAAGACTGCCTCGACAACATCGACAACATTTTTGAAATGGTGCTGGTCGCCGCCAAACGCGCGCGCCGCATTGCGCATGGTGCAGACCCCATGGTCGAGTTCGAAAACGACAAGCCGACCGTGATCGCCCTGCGCGAAATCGCCGCTGGCCATATCACTCCCGCCATCCTGTCGGAGGTCGAGATTCCGCAGGCCAGCGAGTTCATACCGCCCGAAATCATGGACGACGACCTGCCGTTACGTGGTATCTCCATAGGCGACTGATTCGTCGCGCCAGCCGCGCAGCCCCGGCCGCGACAGTTTCCCGATGACGCGGGTATGATCGGCGCATGGACTATGCTGCAGCAATTTTAGCGAAACTGCCGGGCGCGTCGCGTCGCGACCTCGGCCTGCGCGATTTGCTGGACACCCTGGAGGAATACCTGCCCGAGGCGCAGGTCGAGACGATCATGCGCGCCTATAAATTCGGCGCCGCGGCGCATCGCGGCCAGACTCGCAAGACTGGCGAACCTTACATAACTCACCCGGTGGCGGTCGCCCAGGAACTGGCAAACATGCGGCTCGACGCACAAGCTATCGTCGCTGCGATCCTGCATGACGTCGTCGAAGATACTTCTGTCAGCCTCACCGATATCGAAAAGGATTTTGGCGCGGATGTGGCCGCGCTTGTCGATGGCGTGAGCAAGCTCGATCAGATTGAGTTTCGCAGTCGCGCCGAAGCGCAGGCCGAAAGTTTTCGCAAGATGATGCTAGCGATGATCGAGGACATCCGCGTCATCCTGGTAAAGCTGGCTGATCGCGTACATAACATGCAGACGCTGGAGGCGATGCCTGCTGACAAGAAGAAGCGCATTGCACGCGAAACTCTCGATATCTATGCGCCGATTGCCAACCGGCTTGGCATCAACCGATTCAAGGTCGAACTCGAGGATCTTGGTTTTCGTTACCTGCATCCATTTCGCTATCGCGTGTTGAACAGCGCATTACAGCGCGCCAAAGGCAGCCAGAAGCAAATCGTCAAACGCATCTCGGATGAGATCGAAGCGCTGTTATCGGCTGAAGACATCGAGGCCGACGTCATTGGTCGTGAAAAACACCTGTACAGCATCTACAAGAAGATGGCAGAGAAGAAACGCTCCCTCACAGAGGTCGTCGATGTGTACGGCTTTCGTATCGTGGTCGAGAATGTTGGCGCCTGCTACCAGGTGCTCGGCCTGGTGCACAGCCTGTACAAGCCCATGCCGGGACGATTCAAGGATTACATCGCAATTCCACGCATTAATGGCTACCAGTCGCTGCACACCACCTTGTTCGGACCGAATGGCCTGCCACTCGAAGTGCAGATTCGCACGCGCGATATGCATCGCGTTGCCGAATCCGGTGTCGCATCGCATTGGCAATACAAGGCCGAGGAAAAATCGGACGCGACACCGCAGCGGCGCGCCCGCGAGTGGCTGAAGAATCTTGCAGAACTGCAACGCTCCGGCACCTCCGAGGAGTTTCTCGAAAGCGTCAAGGTCGACCTTTTCCCGGACAAGATTTACGTGTTCACACCAACCGGCGACATCATGCCGCTGCCAAAAGGCTCCACGACCGTGGACTTCGCTTACGCCGTGCATACCGATATCGGCAATCGCTGCGTTGCAGCCAAGATAGACCGCAACCTTGTGCCACTGCGTACCCAGTTACAGAACAGCCAGACCGTGGAGATCGTGACCAGCCGCGGTGCCAAACCGAATCCCGGCTGGCTGACATTCGTGCGCACCGCCAAGGCCAGAACCGCAATCCGCCAGCATATGAAAACCATGCGCACCAGCGAGTCGACTGATCTTGGCAAACGCCTGCTCGACCAGTCGCTTAAAGACCTTGGTTCATCGGTGCGCAAGATCGGCAAAGTGCGCATGAAAGCAGCCATTGGCGAGCTCGGCCTGAACAGCAACGAGGAGCTATTCGAGCAAATCGGGCTGGGTGAGCGGCTTGCACCGTTGACGGCGCGCTTCCTGATGGGGGCCGATCAACCGGTCAAAACCGGTGCCGGCCAGGCAAGCCTGGTGATTGCCGGCACCGAAGGCATGGTTGTCAGTTACGCGCGCTGTTGCCTGCCGATTCCTGGCGATGACGTCATGGGTTACCTGAGCTCGGGGCGCGGCGTGGTCATACACCGCAACCAGTGCGGCAACCTGGCGATCTTTCGCAAACAGCCGGAGAAGTGGATCGCGGTCGGTTGGGAAGAGGAAATCGAGCGTGAGTTTTCCAGCCAGATTTCCGTGGAGTCACGCAACAAGCCCGGCGTACTCGCCGAAGTCGCCTCGACCATAGCCGATAACGGCTCAAACATTGAGCAGGTCTCGGTGCTCGGGCGACACGAGGACTGCTCGGTGTTGTCATTCGTTTTGCAGGTACGCAACCGCCAGCACCTTGCACAGATCATGCGCGCCGTACGCAAAATGCCCAACGTACTTCGCGTAACACGCGATTGCGCGTAACAGCCACCAACAGCGGAGCAGCAATTCAACAATGAGCAAGAAACCCATACACAGCAAACAGGCACCGGCGGCGATAGGCACTTACTCCCAGGCGATACAGGCCGGCAAGCTGGTGTTCCTGTCCGGGCAAATACCACTCGATCCGGCAACGATGGAGCTTGTCAGCGGTGATTTCGAGGCCCGCGCGCGGCAGGTGTTCGACAACCTGAGTGCCGTCGCCAGGGCGGCCGGCGGCGATCTCGACACTGTCGTAAAGCTGACCGTGTACCTCACCGACCTCGGCAACTTCGCCACCGTCAACCGGGTCATGCAGGACTATTTCACTGAGCCGTTTCCGGCGCGCGCCGCGGTGGGAGTCGCTGCGCTGCCAAAAGGGGCAGACGTCGAGGCCGACGCCATTCTCGCGCTGTGACCGGAGGCTGCCTGAAAAATAAGTCTGGCCCCTTTTTGCAAAAAAGGGCCTGACCCCTGTCGCTTGCCCAAGGCCTCGCTGCACCACTAACCGAGCTCAAGGGCGTTGGGCCGGCACTCGCGATCAAACTCGAACGGCTCGGGCTGTTTTGTGTCGAGGATTTGTTGTTCCTGCTGCCGCTGCGCTACGAGGATCGTACCCAGCTGGTAAAACTCGGCGCACTCGAGGCCGGCCAGCGTTGCCTGGTCAGCGGTGAAGTGCAGCTGGCGGAGACGGTGTTTCGTGGCCGGCGCAACCTGCTGGTACGCATCAGCGACGGTACAGGGCAGCTGACCCTGCGCTTCTTTCATTTCTCGCGGCAACAACAGGCAGTGTTTCAGCGTGGTGTAACGGTCAGTTGTTTCGGTGAAGCACGCAAGGCGCCGGGCGGCTTCGAAATGGTGCACCCCGAGTATCGACTGCTGCGCGGCGATCAGGCGGCAAGCAACGAGACGCTGACGCCGATCTATGCGGCGACCGAAGGCGTGCAACAGGGACGCATTCGTAATCTCACCGACCAGGCGCTGCGAATCATGGCGACCGCACCACCGCAGGAACTGCTGCCACGTGAAATCACACAGCAGTTGGCGGTCCCCGAACTGGCCACAGCGATTCGCTACCTGCACCGGCCGCCGGCCGATGCCGACGTCGCCGCCATCATGGCCGGCAAGCATCCTTGTCAACTGCGCCTGGTTTTCGAGGAGCTGCTGGCGCATTACATGAGCCTGCGCCGATTGCGGGAACTTGCGCGCAGCGATACCGCGCAAGCACTTTGCGAAGGTGATGCGTTGATCGCGACGTTCATCGCATCGTTGCCGTTCGCGCTGACAAGGGCGCAGCAACGTGTTATTGCCGAAATTCTCGCCGACCTGAAGTTGGCACATCCGATGATGCGGTTGATACAGGGCGATGTGGGCTCCGGCAAAACCGTGGTCGCCGCGATCGCCTGTTTGCAGGCGGTCGGCTCCGGTGTGCAGGCTGCGATCATGGCGCCGACCGAGTTGTTGGCTGAGCAGCACTGGCGAAGTTTCAGCACCTGGTTCGAGCCGTTGGGTATTCGCCCGACCTGGTTGAGTGGCAGTCAGCGCGCCGCCGCGCGCCGCGCATCACTGGCGGCGATCGCTGACGGCAGCGCCGGGATTGCAATTGGCACACATGCGCTGTTTCAGGAGGGCGTCAGATTCCGTGAGCTTTCCCTGGTCGTGATTGATGAGCAGCATCGCTTTGGCGTGCACCAGCGCGTTGCGCTGCGCGAGAAGGGCGTGTCCGGGCGAGGCTATCCGCACCAGCTGGTGATGACGGCGACGCCAATCCCGCGCACGCTGGCGATGGCGGCGTATGCAGATCTGGATACTTCCATAATTGATGAGTTACCGCCGGGCAGGCAGCCCGTGCAGACGATCGCGGTACCGGAAACGCGCCGCGAGGAAGTCATAGAGCGCGTGCGCGCTGCCTGCCGCGCCGGGCAGCAGGCCTATTGGGTCTGCCCGCTCATCGAGGAATCGGAAGTACTCGACTATGAAGCCGCCGAGGCAAGCTATGAAACATTGAGCAAATCGCTGCCCGAAGTCCGCGTCGGGCTTGTGCATGGACGCATGCGCGCTGCCGAAAAAGAGCTCGGCATGCGTGCGTTCCATGCAGGCACGATCCAGTTGCTGGTGGCAACGACGGTGATCGAGGTCGGTGTCGATGTGCCGAATGCCAGCCTGATGATTATAGAAAACGCCGAGCGCATGGGCCTGTCACAGTTGCACCAGTTACGCGGCCGTGTCGGGCGCGGCAAAACTCAGAGCCACTGCGTGTTGCTGTACAAGCCGCCACTCGGCCAGCTTGCGCGCAATCGTCTCGCCGTGCTGCGCGACAGCAATGATGGCTTCGTGGTCGCGCAGCGTGACCTCGAATTGCGCGGTCCGGGTGAGTTGCTCGGTACCCGGCAAACCGGCCTGCCTGACTATCGCATCGCGAATCTTTTGCGCGACGCGGAGTTGATGCCGGCGGTGCAGCTTGCCGCCGAGTCGATTCGCAAGGCCTCGCCCGGTATTGCGACTGCGATCATACGACGCTGGTTAGGCAATGCAGAGCGCTACGGAAAGGTCTGACATTGGGCTAAACTGAGCCCGCATGAAAAAACTCCTCATCGATCTGCTGCCGCGTGGTGTCATCACCCAGTTGCGCAATTACGCAAAGCTGATGCGCATCGACAAACCCATCGGTATCTGGCTTTTGCTGTGGCCCATGCTGTGGGCGCTGTGGCTGGCGGGCGAGGGCCATCCTGACCAGGGCCTGTTCGTGGTGTTTGTACTCGGCGTTATCGTGATGCGTTCAGCGGGCTGCGTGCTCAACGATTATGCCGATCGAAATATTGATCCTTACGTCGAGCGCACACGTTCGCGGCCGATTGCCTCCGGCGCCGTGGCACCGGTCGAAGCCTTGATCCTGTTTGCAGCGCTTGGCCTGATCGCCATCGGCCTGGCAACCTTGTTGAACAAGCCCGCGCAATTGCTGGCGATCGTCGCTGCTGTGCTGACGGTCATCTATCCCTACGTAAAGAGAATCGTTTCGATTCCACAGTTTGTGCTCGGTGCCGCGTTCGGCTGGGCGGTACCGATGGCGTTTGCTGCGCAGACCGGCGAAACATCGCAGCTGGCCTGGCTGGTTTTCAGTGTCACGCTGGTCTGGGCCGTTATTTACGATACGTTTTACGCCATGGTCGATCGCAAGGACGACATCCGGGTGGGTGCGAAGTCGACCGCCATTCTGTTCGGCGAAGTCGACCTGTTCGTTATCGCAGGACTGCAGGTGCTGATGTTGACCGGGCTGGTACTGATCGGTCTGGGTGCCAAACTTGGCAGCTGGTTTTATGCGTCAGTGGTGCTCGCCGCCTGCCTGATGGCCTACCATCTCTGGCTGGCGCGCGACCGGCAGCCAGCCGGCTGTTTCGCGGCTTTCCTGCATAACCAGCACATCGGTCTGGTGGTTTTTGGCGGCATCGTGTTGCACTACACCTTTAATCCAGCCTGAATACCGGGGTCAGAGCCCTTTTTTTCCATATGTGGGAGAAAAAGGGCTCTGACCCCTGTCCTCAGGTTCGCGCCACCGCGAGGACGCTGACTTTTTTCGCGCCCGCAGCGAGCGCGGAGTTCGCGAGTTCGCGACAAGTGCTGCCAGTAGTAATAACGTCGTCCACGATCAGCACGTGTCGCGATGGCACAGTTGCCTGCGCGGCAAATGCTGCGCGCAGATTGGCGCTGCGCGCTTCGGCGGCAAGCCCGGACTGGTAAGGCGTCGCACGGCAACGCCGTATGTTGCACAGCATCGGTAGCCCGGTGAGCGAGTGCAGGGCTCGACTCAGTTCGACCGCCTGGTTATAGCCGCGCTGCAGGTGTCGTCGCCAGTGCAGTGGCACTGGCAACAGGGCGTCGATGTCGTCCGGCAGTTCGCGCATTGCCCGTGCCAGCAAGGTCGCGAATGCCGGCACATAATCGAGTCGGCGACGAAACTTGAGTGCCTTTAGAGCGGCATCGATGGGAAATGCATAGTCGAATATTGCCGCCATGACTTCGAACGGCGCCTCGTGCCGTGCGACAAGTCGAGCGCGCCAGGGCAGGTCGTCCAGGCAACCGGCACAGATGTGCGGCATCTGTGCTGCGCAGCCGGCACCGCAAAAAACGCAGCTGCGCGGCAGCAAAATCTGTAGCAGGCATTGCAGGTTCATCGCCTGATTATGTGCGCCGCCGCATCGCGACGCGGCTCGCGAAACTGCACGATTCGGGCACAAAGCTGCTAACGTGCGCCGATGCAGGCTGGAAACCACAGCACGATTTTCTGCGCACAGGACGTGCGCCGCAGGTTCGACCGTGCGGCCGATAGCTTTGATGATTTCGACTTCGTGCATCGCGTCACCCGTGAAGGTTTGCTGCTGCGCCTCGAGCCAATGAGTATCGAGGTCAACACGGTCCTCGACCTCGGCTGCGCGACAGGTGCTGCCTGCAAACCATTACATCGACGCTTTCGCGGCGCGCACATCATCGCACTCGATGTGTCCGCACGCATGTTGCGCCGTGCCGCGCGGCGACGCAGCTGGTTTTCCAGGTACTCACTGTTGCAGGCCGAGGCCGGCGCAATTCCGTTGGCGAACCACAGCGTCGACCTGGTGTTTTGCAACCAGCTGCTGCCATGGGTCACGGACGCGACGCTGCTGTTCGCGGAAGTTGGCCGCGTGTTGCGTAGCAACGGCCTGTTCGTGTTTGCTGCCCTTGGGCCGGACAGTCTCGGCCAGTTGCGCGACGCGTGGCAGGGCGTTGACCCCGGACCGCACGTCAATCCGTTCCCGGATATGCACAATTTCGGAGACGCCGCGGTGCGCGCCGGCTTGCGCGATCCGGTTCTGGACGTTGACCGGCTGCGCGTTAGCTACACCGATGCCGACGCCCTGTTCCGCGACCTGACCGGCAGCGGCGCCCGCAACTGCCTGGCAGGCCGGCGCCGGTCGCTGACCGGCAAAGGGCGCTTTCGCAGAATGACCGCAGCACTGCCACATGTGCACGGCGAGCGCGTGATCGAGCTGGAGCTGGAGCTGGTTTACGGCCATTGCTGGGGTTCCGGGCAGAGGCCAACTGTCGGAGAATTTCGAATCTCCCCCGAGGGAATCAGCCGGCGCTCGTAACGCGTTGTTAAATAAAGCATAATTGTCGCGGACTCGCGATGATCAGGATTGCATGGCCAGACTTGTTTCAGTAAACTTCGCAGGCTTTTTTGCCGGCGTGTCAGCCTGATAACCAGCAATCGGAAACAGATGCGGCCCGGGATCGGGTCCGCAGGATGATCTAGCAATGATTCGAAAACTTATTCTTAGCGTACTCGGCCTGGTCTGGGCGAGTGCGGCAAGCGCCGACTTCGCGCTGAATATGCGTGCAGGCGTCACCGAACTCAGCGCCGAGACTTATGCGATACACATGCTGGTGTTCTGGGTCTGTGTAGCCATCGGCATCGTCGTTTTCGGCGTTATGCTTGTCTCGCTGTTCCTGCATCGCAAGTCGCGCGGTGCGAAACCGGCGAACTTCTCACACAGTACGGCCGCAGAAGTAATCTGGACCGTTATCCCTTGTTTGATACTGTTTTTCATGGCCGTGCCTGCGGCCGAGACCATGATAAAGCTCGAGGACTCGCGCAATCCCGATATGTCGATTGTCGTTACCGGATACCAGTGGCGGTGGCATTACAGGTACCAGAATGAAGGCATCGAGTTTTTCTCGAGTCTCGCATCACCCAGCATGCAGGCACGGACGAAAAACTCCGGGGTCGACCCGTTCAGCGTTGACAACTACCTGCTCGAAGTCGATCGGCCACTGGTGGTGCCGCGCGGCGCCAAGGTTCGCATCCTGCTGACCTCGAGCGACGTCGTGCATTCCTGGTGGGTCCCGGATCTCGCCATCAAGAAAGATGCCGTTCCCGGTATTGTTAACGAAACCTGGTTCCGCGCGGACGTCGCCGGCACCTATCGCGGCCAGTGCGCCGAATTGTGTGGCAAGGATCACGGCTATATGCCGGTCGTTGTCGAAGTACTTGAGGCGGATGCTTATGCGGCATGGGTCGCAGCGCGGACGGGGAGTAATGACTAATGGCTGATCACGGTCCCGCGAAGGGCATTACCCGCTGGTTGTACACCACGAATCACAAGGACATCGGCACGATGTACCTTATCTTCAGCCTGGTGATGTTTTTTATTGGCGGTTCGATGGCGCTCGCCATTCGCACCGAGCTGATGTCGCCGGGACTGCAGTTCATGCACCCCGAATTCTTCAACCAGATGACCACCATGCATGCCCTGATCATGGTGTTCGGCGCAGTCATGCCCGCGTTCGTCGGCCTCGCCAACTGGATGATCCCGATGATGATTGGCGCGCCGGACATGGCGTTGCCACGCATGAACAACTGGTCATTCTGGATTCTGCCGGTAGCGTTCAGCATCCTGCTCTCGACCTTGTTTATGGACGGCGGTGCGCCCGCCGGTGGCTGGACCATGTACCCGCCACTCGTGCTGCAGACCGGTGATGCATTTCCGTTCCTGATTTTCTCCGTGCACCTGATGGGCCTTAGCTCGATCATGGGCGCGATCAATATTATTGTGACCATCCTCAACATGCGCGCGCCTGACATGTGGCTTTTGAAGATGCCCATGTTCGTCTGGACCTGGCTGATTACCGCCTACCTGCTGATCGCGGTGATGCCGGTGCTGGCCGGTGCGGTCACGATGTTGTTAACCGACCAGTTCTTCGGCACCAGCTTTTTCCTCGCCGCCGGCGGCGGTGACCCGGTGATGTTCCAGCATATTTTCTGGTTCTTCGGTCACCCCGAGGTCTACATCATGATCCTGCCGGCATTCGGCGTGGTGTCCGAAATCATCCCGACGTTTGCCAGGAAACCGTTGTTCGGTCACGACTCAATGGTGTACGCGGCATCCTGTATCGCCTTCCTGTCGTTCATCGTCTGGGCGCATCACATGTTCACGGTTGGCATGCCCTTGTCGGGGCAGCTTTTTTTCATGTTCGCGACAATGCTCATCGCTGTGCCGACGGGCGTGAAGATTTTCAACTGGGTCGCGACCATGTGGCGCGGCGCCATGACGTTCGAAACGCCGATGCTGTTTTCGCTGGCGTTCGTATTTCTGTTTACCATCGGTGGCTTCTCTGGCGTGATGCTCGCGATCGTGCCGGCCGACATCCAGTACCACGACACCTATTTTGTGGTCGCTCATTTTCATTATGTACTGGTGCCCGGCTCTATCTTCGGCCTGTTCGCGGCGTGCTATTACTGGCTGCCGAAGTGGACCGGTCACATGTACAACGAGACGGCGGGCAAACTGCATTTCTGGGCTTCGACAATATTCGTCAACCTGACCTTTTTCCCGATGCATTTTCTTGGCCTGGCGGGAATGCCACGGCGTATTCCGGACTACGCCACCCAGTTTGCTGACTTCAATACCATGGCGAGTATTGGCGCGATTGGCTTCGGCCTTTCGCAGCTGATTTTTGTGTATGTGCTGCTGACAGCGAAGCAGGGTGCGAAGGCGACCGACCGGGTCTGGGAGGCGCCGCGGGGTCTCGAGTGGACGGTGCCATCGCCGGCGCCCTATCACACATTCGACACGCCGCCGGTAAAACGCGTTGCACAGGAGTCGTTCCAGTGATTGCCGGCAATCGTCGTACCGCGCTGTATCTTGCCGCCGTCGCGTTATCTTTTTACCTCGGCTTCATCCTGCTCGGTGTGCTGCGGGCCTGATCCAATGTCCGACTCGCTGTCACAGGTCTCAAACCGCTCGCTGGCCGCACGACTGGTGCTGTTTGCCCTGGCAATGTTTGCGTTCGGCTTCGTGGTATTGCCGCCCTTGTACCGGGTATTTTGTGAAATCACCGGTTTTGGCGGGCGTGGCAACGACTCTGCAATCGTGGTCGCCGAGGCACCGGACCTGTCACGCAGCGTACGCATCGAGTTCGTCAGCACCGTCAACAACTACGCGCCCTGGCGGTTTGAGCCGGCCGTTGCCAGCATGACAGTCAATCCGGGCCGGCTT
>JAOUHU010000141.1 GCA_029884455.1 Gammaproteobacteria bacterium
GCCACTCGATCCTGACTCGCGCCATAACGACGGCGCGCGAAGCCGGTTGGCTCGGTGACAACATCCAGGGCACCGGTTTCAATTTCGATATCGAGGTGCACCTTGGCGCCGGCTCCTACGTCTGTGGCGAGGAAACCGCGATGCTCGAAAGCCTCGAGGGCAAAGCCGGTGTGATTCGCTACAAGCCACCGCTGCCAGCCATTGCCGGCCTGTTCGGCAAGCCAACTGTGGTCAACAACGTGGTCACACTCGCCTCGGTGCCGAACATCATCAATCTCGGCGCAGACCGGTACAAGGGCTACGGCGTCAACCGTTCCACCGGCACGCTCGCGTTTCAGCTGGCCGGCAACATCAAGCGCGGCGGCCTGGTGGAAAAGGCATTCGGCATCAGCCTGCGCGAACTCATCGAAGACTGGGGCGGTGGCACCGCCACTGGCCGGCCGATCAAGGCCGTGCAGGTTGGCGGACCACTCGGGGCGTATATTCCGGCCAGTCAGCTCGACACGGTGCTCGACTATGAGGCGTTCGCCAATATTGGCGCAATGATCGGCCACGGCGGCATCGTCGTGTTTGACGATACCGCGGATATGGCCCAGCAGGCGCGCTTTGCGATGCAATTCTGCGCGCTGGAGTCCTGCGGCAAATGCACGCCCTGCCGGATCGGTTCGGTCCGTGGCGTCGAGGTTATCGATCGCATAATTAATGATGAAAACCGTGACGAGAACTATGAGCTGCTGCTGGAATTATGTGACACGATGGAAGCCGCGTCCCTGTGCGCAATGGGCGGCATGACCCCCTATCCGGTGCGCAGTGTTCTAAAATACTTTGCCGAGGATTTCGCATCCGCGGAAGGAAGTCGCAAATGAATAAAGTCAGACAGCGTGACCTGGGTACCCCCGCGGCCACCGGCAGCAGCACCGTAAAAATCGAGATCGACGGCCTGCCGGCAACCGTCAGGGCTGGCACCACGATTTTGCGCGCGGCACGCGAGTCCGGTGTCGATATTCCGAAACTGTGCGCGACCGACAGCCTGAAGCCTTTCGGTTCCTGTCGCATGTGCCTGGTCGAAATCGAAGGCCGCAAGGGCTTCCCGGCCTCCTGCACGACACCGGTCGAAGCCGGCATGAAAATCCGCACCCAGACGCCAACGCTCGCGACGCTGCGCCGCAACGTCATGGAGCTGTACATCTCCGATCATCCGCTCGATTGCCTGACCTGCTCGGCCAATGGCGACTGCGAATTGCAGGACGTCGCGGGCAGCGTCGGCTTGCGTGATGTGCGTTATGGCTTCAACGGCGAAAACCACCTGGACGCGGAAACAGATAACAGCAACCCTTATTTCTCGTTTGATGCCAGCAAGTGCATCGTCTGTTCGCGCTGTGTGCGCGCCTGCGACGAAGTGCAGGGAACGTTTGCGCTGACCATCGAGGGACGAGGCTTCGATGCGAAAGTGTCGGCGGGCATCAGCGAGAATTTCCTCGACTCCGAATGCGTCTCCTGCGGCGCCTGCGTGCAGGCCTGCCCGACCGCCACGCTCATGGAGAAATCGATTATTGATCACGGCCAGCCGGACCACAGCGTCAAAACGACCTGCGCTTATTGCGGGGTCGGTTGTTCGTTCGTGGCTGAAATGAAAGGCGACCAGGTGGTGCGCATGACGCCCGACAATGATGGCCAGGCAAACCACGGCCACAGCTGCGTCAAAGGTCGCTTCGCCTGGGGCTATTCCACACATCGTGATCGTGTGCTCGAGCCGATGATTCGCGATCGTATTGATGAACCGTGGCGCAAGGTCAGCTGGGATGATGCCATTCAGCACGCCGCGCGACGCTTCAAGGAAATCCAGGCGAAATATGGCCGCAAGGCTATCGGTGGCATTACCTCGTCGCGCTGTACCAATGAAGAGGTGTACGCGGTGCAGAAATTCGTGCGCGCTGGCATGGGTAATAACAATGTCGACACCTGTGCACGCGTCTGCCACTCACCGACTGGCTATGGGCTGAAGCAGACGCTGGGCACATCCGCCGGCACCCAGCCTTTCGACAGCGTCATGGATGCCGACGTCATCATTGTCATCGGCGCCAACCCGACCGTCGCACACCCGGTGTTCGCCTCACAAATGAAGCGTCGCCTGCGGCAAGGCGCGAAGCTTATCGTCGTGGACCCGCGACAGATTGGGCTGGTCAAGTCGGCGCGCATCAAAGCCGACTATCACCTGCCGTTGTTGCCCGGCACCAATGTACCGATGATCAATGCGTTTGCGCACGTCATCCTGAGCGAAGGCCTGGCGGCCGAGTATTACATCCGCGAGCGCTGCGATATCGACTCCTTTGAGGCCTGGAAGGCGATGATCCTGAAGCGTGAAAACTCGCCGGAGAGCGTCGCGAAAATCACCGGCGTCCCGGCCGACGATATTCGTGCTGCGGCGCGCCTCTATGGCGAAGCGAGGAATGGCGCGATCTATTATGGCCTCGGTGTCACCGAACACAGCCAGGGCTCGACCATGGTAATGGGCATGGCGAACCTTGCGATGGCCACCGGCAACATCGGCCGTTCCGGCGTCGGCGTCAATCCGCTGCGCGGCCAGAACAACGTGCAGGGCTCCTGCGACATGGGCTCCTTCCCGCACGAACTGCCCGGCTACCGACCGGTCCAGGACGATGCGGTACGTGGCAGTTTCGAAAAACACTGGGGCGTTACGATTGACCCTGAGCCGGGTTTTCGCATTCCCAACATGTT
>JAOUHU010000120.1 GCA_029884455.1 Gammaproteobacteria bacterium
GCAGTTTGTCAGCGCTATGAAAAACGGTAGCAGGATCAGCAGAATCGCGAGCGGATTCTTTTGTTGTGTCCAGTTCATCACGGTCTTGCTGACGGCAATGTTGGCATTCAGTGCCGCCGTTTCGAGAGGATGGCCAATGGCCGTTTCACGACGCACGCGAAAACCGTACTTTTGTGCAACTCGCAGCAAGCCGTGGCGGGTCCAGCGATGAAAATCGAGCGGCGCATCGTGCACCGGATAGAGAAACGGAACCTGGATCGTCAGGCTGCCGCCAGGCTTTAACACTCTGCAGATCTCGGCCAGGCAGCGCTCCGGCTCCGGAATGTGCTCGAGTACGTCCAGTAACAGGGAATGATCCACGCTGGCGTCCTGCAACGGCAGCCGCTGCGCATCCGCATAGATGTCTGGTCGGGTTCCATACCAGGCTGTAGCGGTCGAATAGAAGTCCACGCCAAGGTAGTGCGCCGCTTCGGGCAGGTGTGGCCGCGGCTTGGCGTCCGCGCAACCGATATCCAGTACCAGCCCGGTCAGGTCTTTACACGCATCTCGCAGATTGCGCTGTTCACGAAGAAATGCAAACCACTGTGGATGCAACGGTGTATATCGAAGGCCCGCCATGCACATTCTGATAACCGATTGCATTTTTCATCCCTGTATTGCCGACGGCAGATTTTCACCGGGCGCCAGTATAGCTTGCTCTTCTTTCCGGTATCATCCTGCCCATGAAAACGCTGGCCAAAAGCCCATCCGGATCGACAGTTGCTGAGGCGGAACAATTTCTCAAATCGCACCCGGAAATCGAGGCAGTCGATATCGTTCTGCATGACAGCAATGGCATCGGTCGCGGAAAAATCATTCGCCGCAGTGAACTCATGGCGGTGTATGAGTCCGGACGCTTCATGCCGATGTCCATCCTTGGCCTGGACATCTGCGGCGAGGACGTGCACGAGACCGGACTGATCTGGGACCACGGTGATGGCGATCTGCGCGCCTGGCCGATCCCGGGCACACTGGCGCCTATTCAAGGCAGCAGCCCACCGCGCGCCGAGGTGTTGCTGTCGCTGTACATGCTTGACGGGGCGCCGATGAGCTCGGATCCGCGCCACGCCTTGCAGGCGCAAGTCGACGCACTTGCTGCAGATGGGCTGTTTCCGGCGGCTGCCTTCGAACTCGAGTTTTTCCTGGTCGCCAATCAACGTGATGCCGATGGCAGGCTGCGGCCCGCGGACGCGGTACTCGATGGCCGCCGGTCGAACAAGACCGAGGTCTACTCGGTGGACCACCTGCACGGCATGGAGCCGCTTTTTTCCGACATCTACGCCGGCGCTGCACTGTCCGGGATCAATGCCGAAACCGTCATTTCCGAATACGCGCCGGGCCAGTATGAACTGACTCTGCACTATCGCGACAACGTGATGCAGGCGGCCGATGACCTGGTGCGCCTGAAACGCATTGTGCGCCTTGCCGCGCGGCGTTTCGGCGTGACCGCCTGTTTCATGGCCAAACCGATCGAGCGATACGCAGGCTCCGGCATGCATTTCCACGTGTCTTTGCCCAATCGCGACGGCATAAACCTATTTTCAGAACAGGCGGAAGGCGTATGGAATGACACCATTTTGCACGCGCTGGGCGGAATGCGCGCGACCATGGCCGAGTCGATGCTTGTATTTGCGCCACACGCAAATTCCTGGCGCCGTTTTTCCAGCCAGAGTTATGCGCCGGTCGCCGCCAACTGGGGTGTCAACAACCGCTCGGTAGCATTGCGCATCCCGGCCGGTGCGATTGCGGCGCGCCGCATCGAACATCGGCCGTCAGGCGTAGACGCCAACCCCTACCTGGTGGCCGCGACTGTACTTGCTGCTCTCCGCTACGGCCTGCAGCATCGCATCGATCCGGGCCCGATAACCACGGGCGATGGCTACCAGGAGAACAGCGCCGCCGGCATGCCACGTGACTGGCGTTCCGCCATCGAGGCCGCGGAAAAATCGGACTTTCTGAAATCCGCGCTTGGCAGCGACATGCACCGCACCTTTGTTGCGGTGAAGGCCGCCGAGTATGCGCGTGTTGCGCGCACTATTTCCGATGTCGATTACGATCTTTACCTGCACACGGTCTGACCAGACATGCCTGATCAATTATGAGACTGATAACTTTTTCCCTGCATGGCATTGAGCAGGTTGGTGTACGCCATGGCGACCGGATCATTCCGGTGGCCAGCGTCGCGCCACAATTGCCGGGCAGTATTGTTGAGATTCTGGCGTCCGGTGGCCTTGCAACTCTCGCTGCAATCATGGCGAGCTGCACAGACACGGGCCTTGCACCCGCAGAGGTCGAGTACCGACCGCTCATTCCGAGACCCGGCAAGATAATCTGTATAGGCCGGAACTACGCCGCGCATGCCGCCGAACGCGGTGCGGATACGCCAACCTTCCCGGAGATATTTTTTCGCGGCGCAACTTCGCTGGTGGCTCACAATGCGCCGATCATCCGGCCGCAATGTTCCGACAAACTCGATTTTGAAGGCGAGATCGCATTTGTTATTGGCAAGAGCTGCCGGCATGCGAGCAATGACAATGCGCTGGACTACATCGCAGGCTATTCGCTGTTCAACGACGCAACGCTGCGCGACTACCAGCGGTTTTCGACACAATGGACCATCGGCAAGAATTTTGATGGCACCGGCGCGTTCGGCCCGGAGCTGGTCACCGCGGATGAATTGCCAGTCGGCATCGCCGGCATGACGCTGACGACAAAACTGAATGGCGAGCAAATGCAGCACGGCAGGACCGATGATCTCGTTTTCCCGGTGCGACGACTGGTTACCATCCTGAGTGAGTGCATGACTTTGGAGCCCGGCGATGTGGTGGTAACGGGCACACCGTCCGGCGTAGGCTCTGCGCGCCAACCGCCGCTGTGGATGAAGGCCGGCGATACAATCGAGGTCGAGGTGGCAGGCATTGGCAAGCTCTGTAATGTCGTGCGCGACGAAGCCTGACCCTGCCTGCTGCCGTGGCTCTGGCAGCGCCTGATGCAGGTTGCGTGCAAGGGCAGCTAAAAACGGTCGCGGATTTTTTTCATGAGGTGCCGGCCCGTGTTGTTGTACGGATCGCCGTCGCCGTCGAAAGAATCGTCGAGTTGCAATGCAGTGATGTCGATTTTTTTGACCGCAATCAACTTGTCGCTGGCAGCATCGCCGTTTTTGAAGCGGATGTCCGGGGCGCGGCCGGCTAGCGTTCTCGATGTGCGTGATTCATTTGCCATGGGGTTCCGTCGCAATTGCCTGACACAGGCCAATCCTAGCGAATAACCGCCCGCATGCCCTGGTCGCTGGTCGGGGTTTTGCTGCCGTTCGTCGGACACCTGCCGCTGGTCACCTGAAAACGACCGCTGGTCGCTGCGCCGGTACTTGCGTTCCATCATGCCGATGCTATGCTCCGCGCCCCCTTGAATCACCAGCGCCATTAGCCGCGGCCAGGATATGAGCAAAGCCGAAAAACCAGGGTGCGCAGCCAAGCCCGCACGGCGCTGTAACGTTCGTGCGGCATAAGAAGCGAAAGCTGCGCCGCAGGCTGCGCTGGATCGCGCTCGCGTTGGGACTACCGGTCATCATCAGCCTGCTGCTGGTCCTGCCGCTACGCTGGTTCAACCCGGTTACCTCCGCTTTCATGCTGCAGGATGACAGCGGCCGCAAGCCGATTCTGCACGAATGGCAGGCATGGCCGCAGCTTGGGCAGTCCATGCCCCTGGCGGCAGTGGCTGCGGAGGACCAGCGATTCGCCGAACATTTTGGCCTCGACCTGCGGGCCATTCGCAAGTCCATCGACGACGCCGAGCGCGGCCGCCGGTTGCGGGGTGCGTCAACAATTTCCCAGCAATTGGCGAAGAACCTGTACCTGACACCGAATCGCAACATGCTGCGCAAAGGTATCGAGGCCTGGCTCGCCGTCGTCATTGAGATCTGCTTGCCCAAACGGCGCATTCTCGAGATCTACGTCAACATCGTCGAACTCGGGCCGGGCATTTACGGCGTCGGCGCCGCAAGCCGCTATTACTTTCACAAGCCTGCAAAAGCGCTCAGCGACCGGGAAGCAGCGCTGCTCGCGGCAGTACTGCCAAATCCCGTGCAGCTCCGGGTCGATGCGCCCTCAAATTACCTGCGCGGACGACAACAATGGA
>JAOUHU010000058.1 GCA_029884455.1 Gammaproteobacteria bacterium
ACGCTCGGTCAAGTTCAAATTCTACCGGGGCTGACAGGAGCGTCTCGTTGCCGGCCGTAGAAAACACCGCGCCGTTCTCGGCGACAACGCTATCGAACCATTGATCGACGGACGGAAACACCTGGCGCAGCTCGGCCAGGATCCTGCCGGTTACCAGGAGCGCCTTCAGACCCTGTTGACGGGCCTTCGCAATCGCGGCGAGCGCCGAGGCGGATACGATATCCGACTCCGCCGTCAGGGTTCCGTCGAAGTCGATTGCCATTGCTCTGAAGTAGTAGTTGTTCACGTCCTGCAACACTCGCGGTCATTGAGCGGCTCTATGAATACCGAGCCAGGCCCCGCACTGGCTGGGCGACTGTTTAGAACTTACCTATAGCTGGCACGCTTGTGCCATGCGCAGTTTCACTTATTGGCCTGGGGGTGCCCGCTTCCACGAGCGCGAGTGACGCTGAACCTTACTGGTCCTTGCGGGCGCCATGTTCAAAACTGCGGGTTTTCCACAATATGTCACCTTACGCCAATGCGCTAGAATATCTAATGGAGGTTGTAAGTGTGGTTTCTTAGTCCGGGAGTGCAGCGATGACGCGGCCTGGGTGGCGTCCAAGACGTACTGTTTGTGCACAGGACACGCTCGCCATCATTATGGCGGGCGGCAGTGGTACGCGGCTGGGTGACCTGACTCGCTGGCGCGCCAAACCGGCCCTGCCGTTTGGTGGCAAGTACCGAAGTATCGATTTCCCCCTGTCGAACTGCCTTAACTCCGGCATCCGGCGTATCGGGGTACTGACACAGTACAAGGCGCACACGCTCATTCAACACTTGCAGCGGGGATGGCAGTTTCTGGATCCGGCGCTCGGTGAGTTCATAGAAGTGTGGCCGGCACAGCAACGCACGGGTAAGGACTGGTACCAGGGAACCGCGGACGCGGTTTACCAGAACATCGACATCATCAAGGACCATGCGCCGAAATACACGCTCATCCTGGCCGGCGACCATATCTACACGATGGATTATGAACAGATGCTGCAGCGCCACGCTGAAAGTGGCGCCGAGGTCACCGTCGCTGCGCTCGAAGTGCCGAAAGCCACCGCTGGCGAATTCGGTGTCATAAGCACGGATCGATCAGGCCGGATCATCGTTTTCGAGGAAAAGCCGAAATGTGCGACTGGGTCGTCACACGACCCGGACACAGTGCTGGCATCGATGGGAATTTACGTGTTCGCGACTGATACGCTGGTTGCCAAGCTCATAGAGGATGCCGCATCGACAACGTCAAGCCACGACTTTGGCCGGGATATCCTTCCATCGATGGTGTCGACCGGCAGAGTCATGACACACAAGCTCCTCGACGAGCGAGGGAACCGGGGATTCTGGTATGACATTGGGACCCTCGACGCATACTGGGAAGCCAGTATGCACGTATTGCAGCCGAGGCACGGATTGGTGCTGTGCGACGCCGGCTGGCCAATCCGCACCTTCGAAGCGCAGTACCCGCCGGCGCGGTTTGCCAGTTCGGGCACCAACCGGAATGCGCAAACCATCGATGCGCTGGTGTCGAACGGCTGTGTGATCTCCGATTCGACGATCACTCGCTCGATTCTGTCGAACAATGTAACCGTCGGGCCCGGCTGCGAGATTGTCGACAGTGTCATATTGCCTGACGTGACCATCGGCAGCGGTTGCCGTATTCAACGAGCCATCATCGACAACGACTGCTGCATCCCTGAAGGCAGCGTCATTGGATACAATGCTCAAGCCGATGCATTGCGTTTTGCCGTCACAAGAAAAGGCGTCGTCCTGGTTACTGCGGCAATGCTCGAGACCAAAGTTGCGATAGACAGGCAATCGCGTGTTACGCGAGGCTTGTCAAAAATCGACCTCGAGCATCTCACTGCGGGACTGCGCCTGAACGTCGCGCGACCTTACATGCTTGGCCACGCCGAGAACACCCAGCGCCCGGACCTGCCTGTGGATCGTGGAGTTGTTTCGAGCGACCTGTAGCGATGCCGGTATCCAGCGTCGAATCGTCCTGGACAGGCGCGGCTGAACAGTCCTGCAGTGCTGCTCGTCTGACGTCGTTCGAATGTACAGATCGAATGAAATGGAAGTCGACTTACTCAAAAAAAGTCCGAGACGCGATCCCGGCCTGCACAATGACGACTCATTGATCGTAACCGGCCCGCTCGGTGCTCCATCCGCAGGGGGTGCAACGTGATCGAGCTTCCCAGGAGCACCTATTACTATCGGCCACAAGCAAGGGGCGTTGGCCTGAACGACGCCCGCCTGGTCGAGTTGATCGAGGCAATCCATGATGAGTTCCCTGGCTACGGATGTCGGCGTGTAACGCTGGAACTCAGGAACCGTGGCTATGTTATCAATCACAAGCGTGTTGCCCGAGTGATGCGCGAATACCGCCTGCAAGCCCGAAGGATCCGTCGGTTCAAACGGACCGCGGACAGTGATCATGACTTGCAAATCTTTCCGAATCTCTACCGCAACGTAATTCCGGCGCAACCCGATCAAGTCTGGGTCGGCGATTTGACCTACATCCGAACCGTGTTTGGCTTCGCTTACCTGGCGGCATTACTCGATGCGTGCAGTCGCACGGTGGTCGGCTATGCAATCTCACGGCGGATGGACGCGGAGCTGACGCTGGCGGCACTTCACGCGGCCTATCGCAACCGTCGCCCAGCTCCGGGAAGCTGCATCCATCACACCGATCGCGGCTGCCAATACGCCTGCCACCGATGCCGACAGACCTTGGACAACTATGGTTTGATCGGTTCAGCGTAACAGGTGTTCAGGCTCTTAAAATCCGTTGGCCGAAAGGCCGTGCCGGTTCGAGTCCGGCTCTGGGCGCCAGGACCGTTTCGAGTGTTAAACCGGTCACAGTTTTTTAATAAATCCAACATGTTGCTAGACATTCTTTGTGTGTTTTGGGACAACGAGTCAGGTCCCACGGAGAGGCACAATGAGGTCGTCAACAACGCAAAGCAATGTGGATTATCGCCTGCTGGGCTACTTGTCTGACCTGGTCATTTGCAGCAGTTGTCTGCGCGCCGGGAAAGTGACCCCGGTGCCGCAGATCCTGTCGGATCGGCACACACCGCGATCGCTCTGCAACGCATGTGTGAAACCTCGCCGGCGTAGTTTGCGCAGCATCCTGTACCGCCTGTTGCCGGCACGCTAGTCGCGCATACCTGATCCGCGTGGCTGGAGCTGTGCGCTGCCATGCGGCACACTAGCGCGCCATGGCCAAGCTCTATTTCTATTACTCGTCGATGAACGCAGGCAAATCAACCGCCTTGCTGCAGTCGAGCTACAACTACAGGGAACGCGGCATGCAGACCCTGGTGCTCGCGCCGGACCTCGATGTCCGTTATGGCGTTGGTAAAGTCACGTCGCGCATCGGCATCGCTGCCGAGGCGACGATCTTTGCACGCGACGATGACCTGTTTGCAGTGGTGCAGGCGAGCCACGAAAAAGCGGCGCTGAGCTGTGTGCTGATTGACGAGGCACAGTTTCTGACACGTGCGCAAGTATTTCAGCTCAGCGAGGTAACCGACAAACTGGGTATCCCGGTATTGGCTTACGGCCTGCGCACTGACTTTCGTGGTGAACCATTTGAGGGCAGCAAGTACCTGCTGGCCTGGGCCGACAATCTCAATGAGCTAAAGGCAATATGTCATTGCGGTCGCAAGGCAACGATGGTTGTGCGCTTCGACGCCGACGGCAACGCAGTTCGCGAAGGCTCACAGATCGAGATCGGCGGCAATGACCGTTATGTTTCGATGTGCCGCAAGCACTTCAAGGAAAAACTCTACGATTGATTAGCTGAGTTCGATGGATCTTCCGTCTGCGCCATCAGCACTGCGGTGTTTTCCTGCGCCAGCAGACGGCGCATATCCTCGAGCGTCTTCATGATCGCCGTGTCGGCAAACTGGTCTCCTTGCAGCGTGCCGCGGCTGGTTGCGTGCGGGTCGACGAACTTGATGCGATGATGGCCGAGCGTAATAACGTCGTTATGCATCAGGATGTAATTCGAAATTCGCTTCGAATTGACGAAGGTACCGTTAGTGCTGTTCAGATCCATCAGAAAGGTGACACTGCCATGCCGCACCAGCATCGCATGATGCCGGCTGATGAACTTGCTCGGCAGCGGAATGTCGTTGTATTCCGAGCGACCGATGATCATGCGTGACCTGTCCATGGCCATCTCGTGCAGCGTGGTACCGCTCAGCGTCACGTACAGCTTGGGAGGGCCTGGTGGCATGCCGCTGTCAGCCTCGCCGCTCAGGTCGCCAATCTCTTCCCAGGTCCCTTTTGGCAGTACGGGATTTTCGATCAGGTTGATCGAGGCAGGCAGTGATTCCGCTTTTGCCAGCAGCAGCAGAGCCAGCCGATCAAGGATACCGGGCCAACCGCCCGATGCGCGCCACAGCGCCGAGCAAACCGCGCCTGGAAAAATGAACTCCGGGATCTTGCTGCCGGCCAGCTGCAGCTTCCGGTGCAGGTAATCGATTGCCTCGGTATTGCTCATCGGCCGCAGGTGAAAATCGTGGCTCAGCCGTTTGCGGATACTCGCCATCGGTGGCGTTTCGATTATGCCGCGCAATGCACGGTTGCTCGAGAGCACGAGTTTTAGGCCTGCATAACCCTGCACACTGAGATCGGCCAGTTCGCATAATGCACGCAGGGCGCTTGGATTCAATGCGTGTGCGTTCTCGATGATCAGAACCGGTGCCTCATGCGAGGTCGTCTGCTGAATGGCAAATACCCTGACCATAGCCAGCAATTCGGTTATTGAACTGTGGTCAAGAATATAGCCGAACTGGCGCAGTATGGATTCGAGCAGGCTGGTGGTATTCAGGCCGTTACCGTCGATCACGGCAACAGCGACATCGTCGGGCAATGCTTCGACGAACCGTCGGATTATGGTGGATTTGCCAGACAGAGCCGGGCCCTGCAACAGACAAAGGCCACTGCGCGCGGTGCGAGTTGCATTGAGCATGTCGAGGGCCTGCTGGTGCGACGTATAGGCACAGGTCGCGGCTGCTTTTCCATGGGTCGGAAAAGGCTGTTCTTTAAGGCCGGCGGCGCTCAGGTCCATAAGCTTCGACTTGCGGTCACCTTGCAACAGGAAATTCGGTAATCTTGGGCCCCGGTATTTTATTATGAATCAATCTTTGCCGGGCCGGATAGTTTAGGATTCGCAGAATTTGATGTAAACCGCATTCCGGGATTCCTTTGCGTATCAGAAAGCCTGGCTCAGATTGCATATTTTGGTTTAAGGAAGTTTTGTAACCGAATGAAAATTAATACTATTGTTTTGACAAGCAAAACGGTCGTCGAGCGGCGACAGAGCGTAAGGCATTGACTGCAAAGTTATCCGGGGATCACCTCACGCTGTTTCGCGGCGATCGTTGCCTGTTCAAGGGATTGCGATTTGCGCTAAATCCCGGCGAGCTGTTGCTGCTCGAAGGCCCTAACGGCAGCGGCAAGACCAGTTTGCTGCGAGCGATCGCCGGACTGCTCGAGCTCGAGTCCGGTACCGTACGCTGGAACGATATTCCGATGCATAGGGATCGACTGGCGCTGCAGAACGCGATGGTCTGGATGTCGCACAAGGTCGGCCTGAAAGGCGACCTGACCTTGGTCGAAAACCTGCGCTACGAAGCAGCGCTGCGTCCGCAGGCCGAGGTCGAATTCGCGTCGGTGCTGAAAAAGCTTGGGCTGAACCGCCTGACGCGCCTGCCGGTGCGGTCATTGTCTGCAGGGCAGCAGCGTCGCGTTGCGCTAGCACGATTGTTGTTGTCCTCGGCAATGGTATGGCTGATGGATGAGCCGACCGCAAATCTGGATAGCGAGGGCCGCAAACTGGTGGCGGCTGTTGTGCAGGGCCACCTGGCAAACGGTGGCATGGCGATCATTGCGGCGCATCAGGATTTTGAAGTCGATATGCCGGTGCAAAGGATCAGCCTGCAATGACAAGCCAGGATCAAGCGTTGCCGGACCTGCTGTCGGGCCCGAAGGCCCTGATTGTGCGCGATGCATTGCTGGCGCTGAAAAGGCCGGGCGACGTGCTTAATCCGCTGTTTTTCTTTGCCATGGTGGCAGCGCTTTTTCCGTTGGCGGTCGGACCGTCCGAGGAGCAATTGCAACTGATTGGTCCCGGCGTACTCTGGGTTGCCGCGCTGTTGGCGATGCTGTTGTCCCTGAACAGCCTGTTTCTCGCCGATTATGAAGATGGCAGTCTCGAGCAAATGCTGGTCAGCCCGGTGCCGTTACCGGCATTGGCGCTGGCCAAGTCGGCCGCACACTGGTTGAGCAGTGGTCTGCCACTGGTGCTGGTGACACCGGTTATCGCAATGACTTACCAGATATCGCTGTCTGTGACGGGAATCCTTATGTTGACGCTGCTGCTTGGTACGATCAGCCTTAGCCTGTTGGGTTCTGTGGGCGCGGCTCTGACCGTGGGACTGCATCGCGGCACAGCACTGCTAAGCTTGCTAATATTGCCGCTGGCAATGCCGGTCCTGATTTTTGGTGCGCGCACGGTGTCACTGGTTGCTGCCGGTGACGGCGTCGCAGGAGGCCTGTACTTTCTCGGCGCTTATGTTTTTTTAATGTTATCGGTGGCGCCGTTTGCAACAGCGACCGCATTACGAATCAGTAACGAGTAGAATTCGCGCATGTGGAAATTCGTGCACAAGCTGGCATCGCCGCCGCATTTTTATCATATCGCCGCAAATCTGATTTCATGGTTTGCGATGCCAGGTCTCTTGTTGATCGGCTACGGTACGTATGCGGGTTTGTTCGTCGCACCCCCGGACTACCAGCAAGGCGACGCATTTCGCATTATTTATGTGCATGTCCCGGCCGCCTATCTGTCGATGATGGCGTACATGGCCATGGCGATCAGTGCGGGCATCGGTTTGATCTGGCGTATCAAACTCGCACACGCCGTGGCCGCGGCGGTTGCGCCGCTCGGCGCCTGGTTTACTTTTCTTGCACTGGCGACCGGCTCGATCTGGGGAAGACCCATGTGGGGCACCTGGTGGGAATGGGGCGACCCGCGGTTAACCTCGGAGCTGGTGCTGTTGTTCCTCTATTTCGGTTACATGGCGTTGCGTAACGCAATCGATAGCACCAGCAAGGCCGACCGCGCAAGTGCCGTGCTGGCGCTGGTGGGCGCGGTGAACGTGCCGATCATTCATTTTTCGGTCGAATGGTGGAGTTCCCTGCATCAGGGACCGACGCTGGTTCGGCAAGGCGGGCCTGCAATGGACACAGCCATGTTGTATCCATTGCTGGCAATGATCCTGGGTTTCACATTTATTTTCGGCGCCCTGCTGTTGCGGCGAGTACGCGCCGAGGTTCTGTATCGTGAGCGACGCAAACGCTGGGTTCGCGACCTGATTCTGTCCGGTAAGGGTAAGCGCTGAGTAATGGAGAACTAATGGGACCCTATGGTTTTTATGTGTGGAGTTGTTTTGCGTTGACCGCGATTGTGCTCGTCATTTGTGAATGGCGTGCGCGCATCCGTCACCGGCACGTGTACCGCGACATCGAGGTGCGTGTCAAAGCACTGGGTGATACCGAATGACGCCGCGTCGGCAGCGAATGCTGGCCGTTGGCCTGGCACTGGGCGGGATCGCAATTGCCGCTGTGCTGACTTTGCGTGCATTGGACGACAATATGATGTTTTTCATCGACGTGTCCGACGTCGTCGCTGGCGAGTATCCGGCGGATCGAAATTTTCGGGTCGGCGGGCTGGTTGTTGACGGCAGTGTGGAACGCGAACCCGGCTCGCTGGAATTACGCTTTCGCGTCACTGACCTGCGCTGTGAGTTACCGGTCCGGTATACGGGGGTATTGCCTGACCTGTTTCGCGAGGGCCAAGGTGTTGTGGCGCACGGCCGCATGGCGGGCGAGGGCGAATTCGTCGCAGATACGATTCTTGCCAAGCACGACGAAAACTATATGGCGCCCGAAGTCGCGGAATCGCTCGCCGAGCATGTAACTGAGCAGACTGCCGGACTGCGCCAAGGCTCGGGTGAGTGTAATCCACAATGATTCCCGAAATTGGTCACTTCGCACTGATCCTCGCGTTGTCTCTGGCGCTTTGCCAGGGCATTCTGCCGCTGATTGGCGCGCACCGCGGCAACGTCGCGATGATGTCCGTGGCGCGAGCGGCCGCGGATGGGCAATTGCTGTTCATAGCAATTGCGTTTGCCTGCCTGACCTGGTCGTTCCTGCAGAGCGATTTCTCGGTTGCCTATGTTGCGTCGCACTCGCAGCTCGCATTGCCAACCGTTTACAAGATATCCGCGGTCTGGGGCGCGCACGAGGGTTCCTTGTTGCTCTGGGTGCTGTTGATGGCCGGCTGGACCGTCGCTGTCGGTCGATTCAGCCGCGACTTGCCGGCCGAGTTCGCAGCGCGTGTTTTGGGCGTGCTTGGACTGTTGTCCACGGGTTTCCTGTTGTTCACACTGCTAACCTCAAACCCGTTTCTGCGGCTGACACCGGCGCCTGTGGATGGTGCCGATTTGAATCCGCTGCTGCAGGATCCCGGGTTGGCAATTCATCCGCCATTGTTATACGTCGGATACGTCGGTTTCTCGGTCGCCTTTGCGTTTGCGATTGCGGCAATGCTCAGCGGCGACCTGGATCAGAGGTGGGCGCGCTGGACGCGGCCCTGGACCACCGTGGCCTGGCTGTTTCTCACCATCGGCATCGCGCTCGGCAGCTGGTGGGCGTATTACGAACTTGGCTGGGGTGGCTGGTGGTTCTGGGACCCGGTTGAGAACGCCTCGATCATGCCGTGGTTCATGGGTACGGCACTGATCCATTCGCTGGCGGTCACGGAAAAGCGTGGTTTGTTCAAAAGCTGGACGCTGTTACTCGCAATCAGTGCCTTCTCGTTGAGTTTGCTCGGAACATTCCTGGTGCGCTCCGGCATTCTCGTGAGCGTGCACGCGTTCGCAACTGATCCGACACGCGGATACTTTATTTTGGCTTTTCTCGGCATCGTCATCGTCGGGGCACTGGTGCTGTACGCGATACGTGCGCCGCAACTCGATTCGCAGGCCGGTTTCCATCTGCTGTCCCGGGAAACTTTTTTGCTGCTGAATAATGTGCTGCTGGTAGTTGCCGCGGCCATCGTGTTTTATGGCACCTTGACGCCTTTGCTGTATGACGTGTTGCGCCTCGGCAAGATCTCGATTGGCCCCCCCTGGTTTGAATTCGCAATGCTGTTACCGTTGTTGCCGATCAGCCTGCTGATTGCTGTAGGTATGCACTCAGCCTGGCGTGCGCAAGCGCCGAAACCGCTGCTACAACGATTGCGCCTGCCAGCGCTCCTGGCTATCGCGATTGGTATCCTGGTGCCGGGCCTGATTTATGGCCGCTTTGGGTTGCTGGTCTCCATTGGAACAATGGCCGCGTTCTGGATCATGTTTGCATCGCTGCAGGAACCGTGGCGCTCTTTCCGGCGTGCAAAGGGTACGCCGGCAATCACACGAGCCATGCTGGGTATGTCGGTCGCACATTTCGGTGTTGGCATATTTGCGCTTGGCATAACGCTGGTGTCTGCATTTACGGTTGAGTCCGATCAGGCTATGCAGACCGGTGCAACCGTGCAAAATGCCGGCTACAGTTTTGAGTTGCGCGAATTGCGCGATGTGCAGGGACCTAACTACCAGGCAATCGAGGGCCGTGTCGAGATTCGCAAGGATGGCGAATTTGTCGGCGAAGTTCGGCCTCAAAAGCGCCAGTACCTCGTGCAACAGAATTGGATGACCGAGGCGGGCATTGACGCGCATTGGAATCGTGACCTGTTCATTGCTCTGGGTGATCAGCTTGGCAACGACACCTGGAGTGTGCGTATCCAGTACAAGCCCATGATCCGCTTCATATGGCTCGGTGCGTTCATCATGGCGCTCGGCGGCCTGATCGCGATTACCGACCGGCGTTACCGGGGAGGCGCCTGATGTCGAAATTCACTCTGCCATTGCTTGGCTTCGCATTGCTGGTTGGCGTGTTCGTGATCGGCCTTACCATGGATCCATCGCGCATACCGTCGCCGCTGCTGCAACAAGCCGCGCCGGAGTTTTCGATTCCCTCTTTGCACGACCCGGATGTGCTCGTCGGCTCGGACAATTACCGTAACCAGGTGGCGCTGGTGAATATCTGGGCCACCTGGTGTCCAGGATGTCGCCAGGAACACGGCTTTCTGCTCGAACTCGCCAAGGAGGGCGCGATTCCAATTTTTGGGCTCAACTGGCGCGATGATCGTGTCGAAGCATTGCGCTGGTTGCAAACGCTCGGGGACCCTTATATTGCCTCGGGGTTCGATGCCGATGGCCGCGTTGGCATTGACTGGGGCGCCTACGGTGCGCCGGAAACTTTCCTGATCGATAGCGATGGCACCGTCATTCACAAACACATTGCTCCGTTGACGCGGGAGATCTGGGAACGCGACTTTTTGCCCTTAATTGCCGGTTCCGGGGCCAAATAATGAAACTGTTAACTCTTGTTGCTGGTTTCTTGCTGCTGTTCGCCAGCGCGCACGCGATCGATGTAGGGCAATCGTTTGACGATCCGGAACTGCAGCAGCGCTATGACAAGATTATTGCCGAAGTGCGTTGCCTTAAATGCCAGAACCAGACAATCAAGGATTCAAACGCATTCCTTGCATCCGACCTGCGCCGGGAAATTCGCCGGCTGCTGGAAGAGGGCAAATCCGACACGGAGATCTATGACTTCCTGGTGGCTCGTTATGGCGATTTTGCCCTGTATCGGCCGCGCACATCGGGTCGTACGCTGATTCTCTGGGTTGCGCCGATCGTTTTCCTGTTGTTCGGCGCCTTCATCCTGGCGCGAATCGTGCGGCGCCGATTGGCCTTACCGATCGACGACGACCCTGCAGCGGGATCCTGAGGCCATGACCCTCTGGATTGCAATCGCGTGCATGTGCCTGCTGGCGACGGCATTCGTTGCCTGGCCCATTTATCGCCAGCAGCAACGTTTCAGCGCTGTTATTGCCGGCAGTGTGTCCGGCCTGGTGTTGTTGTCAGTGGGACTGTACGCCCTACAGGGCGAACCCGACGTGCCGTCCGGTGCCGCAGCGCAACCGGACGTCGAGGAAATGGTGACCTCGCTGGCGGCGCGGCTCGAAGCTGACCCGGATGACCTGGATGGCTGGAAAATGCTGGGTCGTTCCTACATGACGCTGGGAAATTTTCCCGGCGCGGTGCTCGCCTATGAACGCGCCGTCAATATTGAGCAGTCGCAGGATGCGCAGAGCCTGGTAAATCTTGGCGAGGCATTGCTGGCACGCGACAATTCGCGCATCGAAGGGCGCACGTCGGCGCTGTTTGAAAGTGCGCTCGCGCTCGAGCCGAATAATCCTGCAGCGCTGTTCTATGGTGGTATCGCGGCGTTAAATCGTGGCAATACCGAGCAGGCGGCCGAGCGTTGGGAAATTCTGCTGGGCCTCAATCCTCCACAGGAAATCCGCGGCATCCTCGAGCAGCGAATAGCCGAATGGCGCGGCACAATGCCCCCAGAGATGAACGCACCAGTTACGCAGCAAGCGGGCGCAATAATTATCGCAGACATTGCGGTCTCTCCGGCGGCAATAGCATCCTTGCCGCTTGAGGCATCCGTGTTCGTTGTCGCACGTGACCCGGCACAACCATCGCCGCCGATTGCGGTGGCGCGCCGGGTCCTGTCCGAGCTGCCGGCAACGGTGACCCTGAGCGATGCAGATTCAATGATTCCCGGACGTACGCTGTCTGCCTTCGCCGAAGTCGAACTCATTGCACGAGTTTCCGTATCCGGGCAACCGATTGCGCAACCCGGTGACTGGTTTGGTTCAATCCTGATGAGACCTGCCGAAAGCAATGCAGTTTCGCTGCAGATCGATCAACAGGTACCCTGAGAGACGCCGCATGTCCAATGAAATCGAAGCCGCACCGATGTGTTTCGCCTGCGGCCCGGCAAATCCTATTGGACTTAAAATACAATTTCGTGTCGATGGCGATGCCTGCACGGGTGAGTTTACACCGGATGAAAATCACGTCGGCTTTCAGAACATAGTGCATGGCGGAATCATTTACACGGCATTGGATGACGTCACCGCAAATATTCTTTACCAGCAAGGCCGCAAGGCGCACACGGCGCGTTGCGAGATTCGGTATCGGCGGCCATGTGCGGTCGGCGAGAAACTGCTCCTGAAGGGCTGGATCGACAGCGAACGTCGGCGCCTCGTGATGCTTAAGGGCGAGATTCGTCGCGCCGCCGATAATGTGCTGGTCGCCGATTGTGAAGCCAGCTTCATGCTTGCTGAACGATAGGAATCGACGCATGGCCATTCCGGCAACTCTGAAAGGTAATTTGCGCCTGCCATTGATTGGCGCACCCATGTTCATCGTGTCGCGCCCCGAACTGGTGATCGCACAGTGCACGTCCGGCATAATCGGTTCCTTCCCGGCGCTGAACGCGCGGCCGCAGTCCGCGCTCGACGACTGGATTTTCCAGATCAAGGACGCGCTCGCACAATATCGGGAGCAAAACCCGGACGACCCGGTGGCGCCGTTTGCAGTCAACCAGATCGTGCACGCAAGCAACAGCCGGCTGTATGCCGATATGAAGACCTGTGTGCGGCACGAGGTCCCGATCGTCATTACCAGCCTGCGGCCACCTGGCGAGGTTGTACAGGCTGTGCATGCCTATGGTGGGCTCGTGTTTCACGATGTCATCAGCCTGCGGCATGCGCAAAAAGCCATGCAGCAGGGCGTCGACGGCATCATCGCGGTCTGCGCTGGCGCTGGTGGCCATGCCGGGCTCCTGAGTCCATTCGCACTGCTGAAGGAAATCCGGCGCGAATTCGACGGCGTGCTGATCCTGTCGGGCTGCATGTCGAGCGGCGCAGATATCCTGGCCGCGCAGGCGCTGGGTGCGGACCTCGCGTACATGGGCACACGATTCATTGCGACCGAGGAGGCGCATGCAGTAGCTGAATACAAGCAAATGGTCGTGGACAGTAAGGCAGCCGATATCGTGTATTCCTCGTTTTTTTCCGGCGTCGCCGGCAATTATCTGAAAGGCAGTGTCGCGAAAGCCGGTTTCGATCCGGATCAGTTGCCGGAGGGAGATCTTAGTTCAATGGACTTCAGCAAGCGCGATGCAAATGAAATTAAAGCCTGGCGGGACATCTGGAGCGCGGGACAGGGGTCTGGCGGCGTCGATGCGGTATTGCCGACGGCCAAACTGGTAATGCGGATGCAGCAAGAATATCAGCGGGCGCGCAAAGACCTGTGTGCAGGCTAGTCGATGCGATTGGTCGCGCTGTCTTACCTGTTTGTTGGCACCGGCGGTGCACTGGGTGCAATGGCAAGATTCGCGCTAAACATTGCGCTGCAGCGCGGTGTCAGTTTTCCCTGGGGCACCTTGAGTGCCAACCTGCTTGGCTGCCTGTTGCTGGGTATCGTCGCGCAGCTGGTGGCGAGTTCGAGCTGGTTTAACAGCGCCGGCATCATTCCGGACCAGTATCGCCTGTTATTCGCGGTTGGGTTCTGCGGCGGATTTACGACCTTGTCAGCGCTGGTGATGGAGCTGCATACCATGTTGCAGCGCGGCGAGTTGCTTGCGTCGTTCAGCTATTTGCTGGTCAGTGTGGTCGGCGGGTATGCGTTTTTCTATGCCGGCTTCACGCTGCTGCGCTTGCTTCGAGGAGCTGCATGATGCGATCCAGCCAATCGCGGTGCTCCGGCTTCATGAGCACGGAGCGCAGGCAGGTCACAGACTCACAGTCGATGCGCGCTGCCGGCAGGTAAGCGGACGCAATTGCGGCCGGCACCTCCATCATCGCGAGGTGCAGTCCTGCCTTGGCGGCGCGCGCAAATACCTCGCGGGCAGCCCGCGATGCGCCGGACAGGCTGCCGGCGGCAGCGGCATACACGACGATGTCGAGTTCGGGTCGCATCAATGGCTGAAATCGAGCGCTCACTTCGAGTCGCCGCCAGAATTCCTGCGCCGCATGCAAGCTTTGCCCAAGCTTTCGTGCGAACTGGCCATCGCGCGTGTATGGGAAAAGCTGCTGTGTAGCCCACAGCGCGACCGCCGCTGCGCCAGGGCGTGAGCATTCGAGACTGATTTCACCAAGGTGCAGTTCGGCAGAACTGAAATAGGTGTAGGGCGAGTCATGTTTGTAGAAGCGACCGACATTGGCATCACGAAAGAGCACGCAACCACATCCATAGGGCTGCAAACCGTGCTTGTGCGGATCGATCACGATGGAGTCAACGTCATGCAGGCGATCGTAGCTGGCGCGTGCCGCTGGTCCGAGATTGGTGCACAGGCCGAAATAGCCCCCATAGGCCGCGTCCGCGTGCACACGAACGCCGTAAGCCTGCGCAAGATCCAGGATGTCAGGCAGTGGATCAACAGCCCCGAAACCGGTGTTGCCGATCGTTGCGACGATCGTGCCCACGTCCCCTTGCTGTAGTAGCGATTCAATCGCCGTGAGCTGCATGCGCCCGGCGTTATCAACGGCGACCGCAGAGAACGGCAGGCTCAGCACCTCGCTAATACGTTGATGTGTGTAATGCGCCTGGGCCGAGGCAATGATGCGCTTGCCGGGGTGCAATCGCCCGGCAACCCAAAGTGCCTCGAGGTTTGCCATCGTGCCGCCGCCGGTCAGGTGTCCGAGCGGATTTTGCCAGTCATACAATCGCCCCAGCGCATCGATGCATTCCTTTTCCATCGACGAGCTGGCGCGGCTGCCATCGAGTGCGTGGTTGTTCGGGTTAACCCAGAGCGACATCGCATACGCAATGCGCGCAATGGCGTGCGGAGGTTTCAGCATCTGTCCCGCGTATTGCGGGTGGTAGTAGGGGTAATTGTCCTGCATGCGCTCGGCGGCCGCCTGCAGCACGTCGGCAACTGCCTGTCGGTCGAATTCGGGCGTAAACTCCGGCAAGCCCGCATGACCACGCGCCAGCGTGACCAAAGCATCACGCAGCAATTCGATTTCGGCCGGATTAATCATGCGCGAGAGCTTACCGCAAATTCAGAGCGGCGGGCTTGGCACCATAGTGAGACTCGCATACGCTGTCGGTCGCTCGCGCCAGTGCAACGGGAGGTTAACGATGGCAGGACCACGTCAAAGAGTCAGTTCCGGTGCGCCATGGGAAGCGCTGGTCGGATATTCACGGGCGGTTCGCAGCGGCGATTTTATTGCAGTTTCGGGCACGACCGCCGTTGGCAACGATGGCAAACTGATCGGTGAGGGCGATGCCTACCAGCAAACAGTGCGTTGCATCGAAATTATCCGGGCCGCTTTGCAGCAGGCGGGTGCCGATCTGCGGCACGTGATACGCACGCGCATCTATGTCACGGATATCACACTGTGGCAGGAAATTGCGCGCGCACACCAGCAAGCTTTTGATGGCGTCAGGCCGGCGACTTCCATGGTCGAAGTCAGCCGCCTGATTGATCCGGCAATGCTGGTCGAGATCGAAGCGGATGCGATTGTCGACGACTAAGGGTCGTCACGTGTCCAGGTATCCGAGCGGCCGAACAGCGAAACGCCGATATAGCCACGGACTTTAAGTGTATTCCGATCCACCAGCGTAATTGTGCTCTTGTAGGTATTGCCGCTGTTGGGGTCATATATGATGCCGCCTTTCCAGAAGTGTTTTGCCACATAGTCAAAACCCTGCAGAATCGTGATACCCAGCAGCGGGCGACCGCGCAAGGCCGGGTCCGGGTTTAGTGCATCGACGCGCCCGGCGTCGGCCGGATCGGTGGCGCCCGCTGCAACTCCTACGGGCCTGCCATCGACCAACCTGATCTCGATCCAGCCGGTTTTATCGCCGCTGAGCCACCGGCCTTCGATGTCAGTCTCGTTTGCGACTGCCCCGGCACTGAGTAGCATTAGCACGAGGGCAATAGGTGGTTTCATAAAATTGAACAAGTATGATGCGGGTCCGGAATCATAACGGATCCCGGACCAGGACTGAATTTGCGCCACAGCGACCTTTCCATATCCGAAGCGCGCCGGATTGCGCTCTCTGCGCAGGGCTTCGATCGACAACGGCCGTCAAAACCGAACGACACCCGCCATTTTCGCCGCGTGCTTGAAACGCTGGCGCTGCTGCAACTCGATTTCGTTAACGTCTTGATGCCCGCACATTTCCTGGTGCCATGGTCGCGTCTCGGTGCCTACGACCGGCGCCGGTTTACGGACTACCTTTACACTAGCGGTGAGTGCACCGAGCAATGGGCGCACGAGGCCTCTATCGTACCTGCCAGCGCCTGGCCATTGCTCGGTGCACTCACCGCTAG
>JAOUHU010000121.1 GCA_029884455.1 Gammaproteobacteria bacterium
ATCTGACGACTGCAGAAATTGTCGGCCAGGTCTGGCATGCGAATCAGTCACTGCCGCGACGCAGCAATGGCGAATTTGCAGTTACCAATGTCGTATTCATGGGCATGGGCGAACCGCTGGCTAATTACAAGAACCTGCTGCCGGCGATCGAGCTGTTGTTATCAGACCTGGCATTTGGCCTGTCGCGCCGCAGGGTAACTGTCAGTACCTCGGGCATTGTGCCGCACATCGATCGCCTCGGAGATGAACGCAACGTCGCTCTTGCGGTGTCCTTGCACGCGCCAAATGATGCACTGCGCGACACGCTGGTGCCGATCAATCGTATTCACCCGATCGCCGAATTGCTGGATGCGTGCTGGCGCTATGCGGCAAAGCATGCAAATCGATTTATTACTTTTGAATACGTCATGTTGCGCGACGTCAACGATTCACTCGCGCAGGCGGATGAGCTGGCGCGATTGCTCGAGGGCCGGCCCGGCAAGGTCAATCTGATTCCGTTCAATCCATTTCCCGGCAATGCCTACAGGCGCTCCTCGGCTGAGACGATCCGCCAGTTTCAGGCACGCCTGAGGAAACATGGTGTCGTGACGACGACCCGCAGGACGCGGGGCGAGGATATCGATGCGGCCTGCGGGCAATTGGCTGGTAAAGTTAGCGACCGGGTGCGGGTGCGCCTGAGCGAGAAAAACCTGAGGATGGCAACAGCATGAAAGTGAGCGAAACAGTCATGATCGGGCTGCTGATGGCGGTGCCGGTGAGCGGGTGCGTATCCAGCACATCAGGCCCGGAGGAACGTGTTGCTGATACCAGTGAGGCGGCGGATCTGAACTACCAGCTCGGCGCGCGCTACTACCGTAATGGCAATTATGAACTGGCGCGTGACCGCTTGTTGTATTCCATCGAGCTGGATCCGCGAAATGCGATTGCCCACTCCACCCTGGGGCTGACCTATGAGCAGCTCGACAATATTCGTCTCGCTACTGCCTCGTATGAGCAGGCAGTGCGGGTTGCTCCGAACGATTTCGAAGTGCTGAATACCTACGCCGTGTTTCTGTGCCGGCAAAAGTCCTATGACGATGCGATCCGGTATTTCGACAGGGCCATCAGGATCCGCGAAAATGACAATGCGGAGATTACTTTGACCAACGCGGGCGTTTGTATGATGCAAAAGCCCGACCTGGTGAAGGCTGAAAGCTACTTTCGCGAGGCGCTCGAGCACAAGAGCAGCTACGGTGAAGCACTCGTCCAGTTGTGCGTCATGAAGATCAACCAGCAGGAGTACCTGCCGGCGCGTGCGTTCCTGCAGCGCTACCTGAGTGGTAATCCGCCGTCCGCAAGCGTCCTGCATCTGGGTGTACGTATTGAAGACGCGCTTGGCGACGAGCGGGCAAAGAAAGAATATGAGGACCGCATACTGCGTGAGTTTCCGCAGTCAGCAGAGGCGCGCAGAGTGCTGGAATCGGGCCAGGGATGAGTGAAGATCAGGACAAGCCGGTCGCTGCAGGCGCAATCGAGCCACGGGGCGGCGAGCGGCTGGCCTACGCACGTCGCGAACGCCAGATCAGCGCGCTGGAGATCGCCAAGGAACTGCATCTTGACGAATCCAAGGTGCGTGCGCTAGAAAATAACGATTTTGATGCACTTGGCGCGCCGGTTTTCGCCAAGGGTTACCTGCGAAAGTATGCGCAGCTTGTTGGCGTTATGGAAGCCGACGTGCTGGCGGACTACTACGCGATGACGCGAGCGGCGGAGCTGCCGCCGGTGGTAGTGGGGCGAGGGAAGAAACAAAAGGAATTGTCGCCCGGCCCCTGGATTGCTGCCCTGGCCATACTCGCTGTTGCAGCTGGCGCCTACTGGTGGTTTGCCGCAAGTGACAACCCTGCCGCGACGGTGCAGCCGCCGCCAGTCGACCCCGATCCTGCTGCGACAGAACCTGTACCGACAGAACCTGCGCGGGCGGACACCGAGGCGCCGGCGGAAAGCGTTCCGGAAGCCAATGAATCACTGCCATCGCTGCCGGACCCCGAGCAGCAGCAAGCTGTCGACGCGCCGCCCGTGGCAGCAGACGAAGCCGCCGTTGCGGACGAGCAGCTCAGCGTCGCTATGCTGTTTTCGGGCGAATGCTGGACCGAGATCAGCGATGCGGACGGTCGCAGGCTATTCCTCAATATGGGCCGCGCCGGACAATCCGTCAGTGTGCGCGGCAAAGCACCGATTTCGGCATTGTTTGGCAATGTTGCCAACGTCAGCGTGCAGGTCGACGGCAATGAATACGCCTTGCCGGTGGCACGCAATACGAATGGCACCGTTCGCGTCACGATTGCCAAACCCTGATCAGTCCAGTGAAAGCCAGAGCCATTCGCGGAATGAACGATATCCTGCCGGACGCGTCCGGCACCTGGCAGTTCCTCGAGCAGACGATTCAGGACCTTGTGCAGTCCTATGGCTACACCGAAATTCGGCTGCCCTTGCTTGAGTACACGGAGCTGTTTCGCCGCTCGATCGGCGAAGTAACCGATATCGTCGAGAAGGAGATGTACACATTCCTGGATCGTAATGAGGAGAGTCTGACCTTACGCCCGGAGGCTACTGCCAGTGTGGTGCGCGCCGCCATCGAAAATGGCCTGTTGCACAACCAGCGACATAAATTGTGGACTGCCGGACCGATGTTTCGCTACGAAAAACCGCAGCAGGGGCGTTATCGCCAGTTTCACCAGTTCGACGTGGAGGCGCTCGGTTTTGATGGTCCGGACATCGATGCGGAACTCATCATAATGACGGCGCGGATGTGGCGGCAGCTCGGCATCGACCGGATTGCACTGGAAATCAACTCGCTCGGCTCGCCGGAATCCCGGGCCGGATACCGAAAAGCGCTGGTTAGTTACTTTTCGGGCGTGAAAAACCGGCTTGATGACGATAGTATTCGCCGCCTCGAGCAGAATCCGCTGCGCATCCTGGACAGCAAGAACCCGGAAATGCAGGAGATTATTGCCGCAGCGCCGGTGATGCTGGACGTACTGGACGATGATTCGGCCAAACACTTCGCAGGGCTGCGGGCGTTACTGGATGCGGCGGGTGTGGCATACAGCGTCAACCCCAGGCTGGTACGAGGGCTCGATTATTACAATCGAACCGTATTTGAGTGGGTCACGGACGCATTGGGCGCGCAGGGCGCGGTGTGTTCCGGGGGCCGGTATGATGGCCTGGTGGAGAAACTGGGTGGTCGCGCAACGCCGGCGGTTGGCTGGGCAATGGGCATGGAACGACTGGTTGCGCTGTACGCCGCTTGCGGCGGTAAAGCACCGGTGCAGACTGCGGATGTCTACCTGGTCGCAGTGGGCGACGCGGCAGAACGGCGCGCATTCTCACTGGTCGAAGAATTGCGCAGTGGCGTCGACGGTATTCGCATCGAGCTGAATCTCGGTGGCGGCAGTTTCAAGTCGCAGCTGAAGCGGGCGGATAAAAGCAACGCGACATATGCGTTGATATTGGGTGAGCAGGAGCTCGCCGATGGCAATATTGGATTGAAGCCGTTGCGCAGTGCTGACGAACAAATCAGCGTCGCGATGGATGAGTTGGCCGCTACGTTGGCGGCGCGATTGGCTTAACACACGAAAAGGCAATTTTGTGGACGACCTGAAGTCAGAGAAAGAACAGATTGAGGAGATACGCGCGTGGTGGTCGGAATACTACCTCGTCGTTCTGGCCGGCGTAGTAATCGCCGTTTGCGCAATTCTCGGTTTCAATTACTACAAGGATGCGCGACTCGATGCCCAACTGGCAGCGTCCGAGCTGTTTGAACAGCTTGCCGGACACGTTGGCAACGGCGACCTGGACGCGGCCGAGGCGGTCGCGAGCGACCTGGTAACTGACTATGCGTCGACTCCGTATGCGGCACAGTCGCGATTGGCAATGGCGCGACTGTATATGGATAAGAATCGCGATCAGGACGCTGTCGACATGCTCAATGAAGTACTCGTGATGCCAGGTGCCGACGACCTGGTCGGTGTTGCAAGACTGCGCCTTGCGCGCGTGTTGCTTTACCAGGAGAAGGCGCTGGAAGTCGTGGATTTGTTGCAG
>JAOUHU010000122.1 GCA_029884455.1 Gammaproteobacteria bacterium
CCCCGAGCATACTAGTACGAATGCACCATATAACCGAAGCGGCACGGCAAACGGATGTCATCCTCGAGACCGAGGTGCTGGTCGTCGGCAGCGGTCCTGGCGGCCTCGCCGCTGCAATCGCTGCGGCGCGCACGGGCGTAGAGACAACGCTGATCGATCGCTTTGGATGTTTTGGCGGCAATATCACCCAGGTCGGCGTCGAAGGCTTTGCCTGGTACCGGCACGAAAATACCGTCGACAGCGAAGGCATCGGCCGGGAGTTCGAGGAGCGCGCCAAGCGCATGGGCGCCGCCATGCCGGAGCCGCAGTCCATAAGCCACTCGCTCGATGGCGAGGCATTCAAGTACGTTGCCGATGTGCTGGTGCAGGAGGCCGGCATCCGGCCGATGCTGCACCGCAGCTTCGTCGCGCCCATTGTCGAAGGCGACACGCTTCGCGGCATCATTACCGAAAGCAAGTCGGGTCGCGAGGCGATACTCGCCCGGCGCATCATCGATGCGACCGGTGACGCCGACATCGCGGCCCGCGCGGGCGTGCCGCACTTCAAGACGCCGAAGGAAAAGATGATGGCGGCCTCGGTCATGTTCTCGATGAGCGGTGTCGACAAGAAGAAATTTATCGATGCGGTCAAGGCCGACCCGCAGACCTACAGGGACTGGGCCGGCGGCGAGTGGACTATCGAGACCAGCGGCAAGGAAGACCATATGTTTTCACCCTTCCTCAGGAAACCGTTCAAAAAGGCGATCGAAGCGGGCATGATCCCGCCGCACCTGCAAACGATCTGCGGCACCTGGGGCACGGTTTCGGACCAGGGCGACCTGACTTACCTGAACCTCGTACACCTGCCAGCCTGCGACGGCACCAGTGCCGACGACCTGTCTGCGAACGAGATTGAAGGCCGGCGCCAGGCGATGCTGGCCATCGCCGCACTGCAGAAGTTCACGCCGGGTTGCGAACACGCAAAGCTCAGGAATTTCGGCATGACGATCGGCATTCGCGACACGCGCAAAATTGACGCGTGCTACAACCTGACGGCGCATGACGTGCGCGAGCAGGCGCGTTTCGATGATTCGATCGGCATTTTTCCGGAATTCATCGACGGCTACGGCATCCTGATCTTGCCGACCACGGGCCGCTACTTTCACGTGCCCTACCGCTCGATGCTGCCGAAAAAATTTGACAACCTGCTGGTCACCGGCCGCAACATCGGCGGCGACCGCGATTCGCATTGCGCCGTACGTAACATGATGTGTTGTGCGGTCAGCGGCCAGGGTGCCGGCGTCGCGGCGGCCGTTTCACTGAAATCGAATTCGACCGTACAAAAAGTCGACATAAAGTCGGTGCAAAAAGAATTGCTGCGCCAGGGTGCACGCATTAACTAGATTGCGAGTTTGGCACCCGACAGTTACGTGAGGCTGGTTTATGACGCATTTTGAGTTCCTGACGGTGGCAATCTCGTTCGTGCTTGGTCTGGCCGTGACCGTTCTGCTCACGTCGCTGCTCACGGCGTTTCGAGCCCGGCGAACGACCCGCATGCATTGGCTACCATTGACCTGGGCTTGCTACATTCTGGTGATTCAGTTCGACGTCTGGTGGGAGGTCTACGGCCTGGTTTCCATGCAAAGCTGGACCGCCGGCGCATTCGTGCTGCTATTGCTGATCGCGCTGCTGCTCTTTCTGGCCGGCGGCCTGGTTCTGCCCGTTCGCTCCGCAGACTACCCCTCCGACTTCGATGAGTATTTCCAGCAGGATGGCCGCTGGGCCGTCGCCGTCGTCGCCGTGTTTCAGGCGGCCGCGATGCTCGCTAACACCGCACTGTTCGACATCGAGGTATTTGGTTTCATGAACATCTGGAATGCCTTGGCCATTGCCATTACCGTTGTCGTCGTCGCTACGAAGCGGCGCCTGCTGCAGGGCGCCGCTACGGTCGCATTTGGCGTCTGGCTGGTCGCCTACATCTGGATATTTGTGCCGGGCACATATTGAAAACTACCCCTGGTTGCTCCTAGCGACTACCCAGAAACCTTGAATCGTAAGCCCAATGCAACAGGGCCTGGCGCTGCTTGGGGCGGCAATTGAGGTCGTATTCATCGCAGTTCTTTCTGATCTGCGCGATGTGCCGGCGCATTGCGCGCCAGCGTTTTATCTGCCGCTCGTCGTCCTCGCACCGCCGGCCGAGGTAATAACGGCAATACCATTGGAACCAGCCACGCGGATCTGCATCCCAGATCCAGCCTTTGCGCCGCCACTCCTGCAGAGGCTGTGAGGCAGCGACACCAAAGTAATTGAGCTTCGGGTTGGCCCGGACCGGACTGAGCTTGGCGTTCTGGAACCAGGCTTCGGGAAACTCATCCTGGCAGTCCGTCATGTACTTGCCACCGAAGATGCCGAGTTCGAGCATTTCCTTTGGTGTCAGTTGCGGCTGGAAATCCGCATGAAAGTCCTTGCCGGCGGGCGCCGACAAAACGTAGCGATACCCCGACTGCATGCGGTCGTTAACGACGATTTCTTTGCCCCTGGTTGCGCCCTCAGTTGCCAAGATAAGCAAGGTTCCCTGCGTTGAAAGCGCCTGGCGCTCTGCCGATAAGGCTCTGTACCACGGCCGGATCCGCAACGTTACCCTGCTCCAGCATGCTCAGCTGGTCGCGTGTTACAGGGAATAGCGGCAGCCAATCCAGCAAGGTCGCAGCAAGTCGCATCACGCCGATGGGCATGGGCACGAACCACTTGTTACGGCCGGTCGCTTTGGCAATTCTCGACAGCATCTCCTTCCAGGACAGGACTTCCGGTCCTCCGAGAACATAGGTCTTTCCGATGCACTCATCATTCTCGAGCGCCACCAGGAAGGCATCCGCGACATCCTCGACTTGAACTGGCGACATCACGACTGCGCCTGCCTTTCCGCCGCCGCGGACAAAGTTGATGGCAGGAATCGGTGGGCGAACCATCTGCGCAAAAAGCTGGGTTGCAAATTCCATCGTCCCGCGAGGGTCGCCGAAGATCACGGAGGGCCGAAACACGGTCACTTTGAGGCCGCTCTCGAATGCGAAGTTCTCGGCGCGACACTTGGTCTCCTGGTATTGCGTGCCGGGGATCCTGACGCCATTGGCGCTCATGAGGATGAGCCGACTGACGCCAACGTCGAGGGCAGCGTTAACGGTGTTTACCAGGCCGTCATACTGTGTTGATTCAAACGTGAGACCTTTCCATTTCGCCTCGCGCAAAATGCCGACGTTGTAGATGACGGCAGCGCAGCCTTCGAGCACGCGATGCATGGAGTCGCCGTCGGCTATATCACCGATCACTGTTCTAACCTCCGCCGCATGCCGAAGTTTGCGCTCGCTGCCCGCTCGCACCAGCAAGGAAACCGAATGGCCGGCGGCCAACAGCTTGTCGGTCAGGTAGCTGCCGACAAATCCCGTGCCACCAATGATTGCAACTTGCATGGATCGTTATTCCGCAACCAGGGGATCGTGAGAAACAAAAATCAGTTCGTCGACCGGGAAGTCGAGGCTGCGCGCTTTCTCGACGAGAGCCTGTACGATATCCGCGGACAGGTTCGGGGAGCGTGCCAGGATCCAGAGGTAGGAGCGACTCGGGCCCGCGACAAGTGCGTATTCGTAATTCTCGAAATCCAGCTCGAGGATGTTGTAGCCGCCATAAAACGGTCCGAAAAAAGACACCTTGAGCCTGCCAACGTCGGGCGAATCCGCGAAATAGGCCTTGCCAATTGCTTCGTTCCACTCGCCTCTTGCCTTGTTGAAACCTTTGTTCAGCACCCGCACTCCGCCGTCGTCCCGCAAGGTGTAGGAAGCTGAAACATTGCTCAGGCCACGCTCAAAGCGATGATCGAGGCGAGCGATTTCGTACCAGGTGCCGAGATAGCGGTCCAGCTCGAAGCCGGAAACAGCGCTTGCGCCTTTTGGCAAGCCGGTGCATGCCGCTACAAGGATCGTAAGAATAAGAAGCGGCGCGAGTATTTTTGAGCCAGTCACTTGTCCATTCCTCATGGCGTGCCGTGCGGGTCCTGCCGTTGCACATTGTAGCGATACAAATACATTTCGGTGCTGCCGTACAC
>JAOUHU010000124.1 GCA_029884455.1 Gammaproteobacteria bacterium
CAGCCTCGTCGACCGCCCGCGCCCAGACTTCATAGTAGCCGGCCTGCGGAAACCGGACATCCCTGGTCCAGTGTTGCCAGGCGAGTCGATTAGCCGGTTTTGCAAGCTTGGCTGCCTGCCAGCTGGCGCCAAAATCGATCGATGTGTAAACCGATTGCACGCGCCGATCGCCGGCCCAGGCATGGCCACGCAACTGCAGTGCATTTGCCAGCGGCTGTTGCAGCCCTGATTTTGGAAAGGTGATCAGTGACTTCACCGGCATTGATTCGATGATGCACATATCCGCATCGGCGACGTCGCTGCCCGGCGCTACCGGTTTGCACGGCATGCGGTACGACTGCCCCAGCATCTTTTCGCCATCGTGCACGCGGTCGCGCACCAGGATGCGCGTCAGCCATTTGCCGCTTACCGACGCCGGCCAGCCGGCGCAAAGCATGCGCAGCGGATAACCGTGCAGTTCCGGCAGCGGCGCGCCATTCATGTCCCAGACCAGCATTGATTCATTCTCGAGTGCCTTGTGGAGCGGCACGCCGCGCGAGATCGGGCGTTTGCTCGAATCGCCCGACAGGTGAGCGTCGGCGGCTTCGTAGGCTACGTAGACCGCGTTGTCCGCAATGCCGCACTCGGCCAGTACGTCCTTGAGTCGCACGCCGGTCCATTCCGGACAGCCGACCGCGCCGGTACTCCATTGGTTACCACTGGTCGACGGATAAAATTCCGCCCTGCCATTGCCGGCACATTCCAGTTGCAATTGCAGAGTGTAATGACGAAATCGTTGCTTCAGCTCTGCGAGCGTGAATGAGCGCGGCCTGGTGCAGGCCTCACCCTCAACACTGAGTTCCCACTGCAGTGGATCGAGATCGTAAGTCACTGGTGGCACGCCATTGTTGCGCACAAACATCCGCGCTGCAGGTGTCACCGGATCATCGAGCAAATGTGCCGGTGTCTCGGCGTTGATCGGCCGGTCACTGAGCACGATCAGCCCGGACTTGCCAGGCAGTGCCAGCGACTCGCTCGCCTCGGCCAGCGCAATGGGCAACAGGCCACGCGGCAACAAATGCGCGAATGGCATGCTCGCGCCGATGGCGGCGGACACTGCGGCAAGCCCGGAGCCGCGCAAAAACCCGCGGCGCGACAGCGCGTAAGAGTCGCATTGTCGGCGCAATCTCATCGGCGCGCTGCTTCCTCATAGGCATCCAGCATGGCGTTCAGCGTAGCACGAAGTTTTGCCGCCTTGTCCCGATCATAGTCGAGCGTGACTTCATGCATGTAGGTGCGCTGCGCAAGTTCGAGTTGCAGCGCATGCACGCCGTTGCCAGGATCACCATAGTGACGCGTCGTGTAGCCCCCCTTGAAGCGACCGTTGAGCACTGCATCGTAGTCACTCTGCTCTGCCACCGACATGACCGCCGTGGCCAGCGCCGCATCGCAACTCCTGCCGTCCCAACTGCCAAAATTGAGCGCCGGCAACTCGCCATCAAACAATTTCGGCACGCGGCTGGCAATGGAATGCGCGTCCCAGAGCAGGACATAACCGTGGCGCTCGCGCAATTCCGCGAGGCTCTGCGCGAGCTGCTCGTGGTACGGGCGCCAGTACATGTCAACCCGGGCCGCCTGATCGATCTCAATCGGGTCGAGGTAGATGTCGCGCCCCGCAAACGTTTGCAGTGGGCACAGACCCGTTGCAAGCTGCCCCGGATAAAGCGCGGCATCATCGGCCGGCCGATTCAGATCAACGACGTAGCGTGAGTAGTGCGCCACCAGCATCGACGCACCGCGCTGACTCGCGAAGTCATACAATTGCGCCACGTGCCAGTCGGTATCCGGGATACTCCGCCCGGCATTGCTCATGTACTGCACAATATCTGTCGGAATTTGCCAGCCATCGTGTGGCACGCTGATCAATAGCGGCGTCTTACCTGCACGAAACGAGAAAATCTTGCTCATGCGCGCAGGCTCGGCAATACCGATGCGGCGTATTCGCAGAAGCGGCCCGCAGCAATCATCGCGGCAACACGCGTGATATCGGATGACAGTGAGCGATCCTGCACAAACGCGGGCGATACCTTGCGTATTGTGCTGATGACCGATTCGATGTCGGCAGAACTTTTCTGTGGTCGATGAAATTCGATGCCCTGTGTCGCGGCGAGCAATTCTATTGCCACCGTGCAGTCGACATTGTCCAGCATGTCGTGCAGGCGACGCGCCGCAAAGGTCGCCATGCTGACATGGTCTTCCTGGTTGGCCGAGGTCGGAATGCTGTCCACGCTCGCCGGATGCGCCAGCGTCTTGTTTTCGGAAGTCAGCGCTGCGGCCGTTACCTGCGCCATCATGAATCCACTGTTCAAACCACCCCCCTTGACGAGGAAAGCCGGCAGACCGCTCAGGTTGGCATCGATAAGCAAGGCGATACGGCGTTCCGACAGGGAACCGATCTCGGCGATGGCAAGCGCCAGGTAGTCGGCCGCCAATGCCACCGGCTCGGCGTGAAAATTGCCGCCCGAGAGCACGGCCCTGGACTCGGCGAACACCAGCGGGTTGTCGGTTACTGCGTTCGCCTCGGTTTCAAGCACGGCACACACGTGCCGCAACACATCCAGGCAGGCGCCGACCACCTGCGGCTGGCAGCGAATCGAATAGGGATCCTGCACCCGGTCGCAGGCGAGGTGCGATGCGCGGATTTCGCTGTCGCGCATCAGCTGTCGCAACACGCCAGCCACGGCAATCTGGCCGCCGTGGCCGCGCACGCTCTGGATGCGCTTGTCAAACGGCGTATCACTGCCCTTGATTGCGTCCGATGACATGGCGCCCGCGGCGAGCGCCGCGGCCAGCAGGTTTTCGGTACGAAACGCGGCCGCCAGTGCCAGCGCCGTCGACACCTGGGTGCCATTCAGCAACGCCAGGCCTTCCTTCGGTCCCAGCTGCAGCGGTTCAATTCCGGCCTCCTGCAGCGCGACTTGAGCGGGTACCAGGCTGCCGTTGATACGCGCCTCGCCAACGCCGATCAGCACGCCCGCCATATGTGCCAGCGGCGCGAGATCACCGGAGGCGCCAACCGAGCCCTTCTCCGGAATGCGCGGATAGATGTTGTTATTGACCAGCTTGCACAGCGCCTCGACCAGGGCCAGGCGCACACCTGAGAATCCCTCCGCCAGAGCAATGATCTTGGTCAGCATGATGAGGCGCACGACCTCGTCGCTGAGGTCCTTGCCAACACCAACTGCGTGCGAGCGAATCAGGTTTTCCTGCAGTGCTGCAAGATCCGCGGCACTGATGCGTACCTGCGCAAGCTGGCCAAAACCGGTGTTCACGCCGTAGACCTGTTCACCGCTCGCCACGACCTCGGTTATGAGTTCGTGCGACTCGGCAATGCGCTGGCGTGCCTGGTTGCCAAGCTCGACCTGCACCCGGCCGCTCCAGGCTTTGCGCAGGTCAGCGAGGCCAACCAGTTGATTGTTGATCACGAGTTTCATGACTTGTCTCCCGTCGCCAGCATCGGCAGGTCGAGCCCGTACTCGCGAGCGCATTCGATCGCTTCCGCATAACCCGCATCGGCATGCCGCATTACGCCGCTTGCCGGGTCGTTCCACAAGACGCGTTCGATGCGACGTGCGGCTGCCTCGCTACCATCGCAAACGATGACCAGCCCGGCGTGCTGCGAGTAGCCCATGCCAACACCACCGCCGTGATGCAGCGAAACCCAGGTTGCACCACTCGCGGTACTCAGCAAGGCATTCAGCAGCGGCCAGTCAGAGACCGCATCCGAGCCATCGCGCATGGCCTCCGTTTCGCGGTTCGGGCTCGCCACCGAACCACTGTCAAGATGATCCCGGCCAATAACGATGGGCGCCTGCAGTTCACCGCTCTGCACCATGGCGTTGAAGGCGAGTCCGAGCCGGTGCCGTTGGCCGAGGCCCACCCAGCAGATGCGCGCCGGCAGACCCTGGAACTTTATGCGCTCGCGCGCTGCGTCCAGCCAACTGTGCAAATGCGTATCGTCTGGAATTAATTCCTTAACTTTCGCGTCGGTACGGTAGATGTCTTCCGGGTCGCCGGACAG
>JAOUHU010000059.1 GCA_029884455.1 Gammaproteobacteria bacterium
CGCGATTACTGCGCTGCCGCTGTACCACATATTCTCACTGCAGGGTAATTGCCTGACCCTGATGGCACAGGGTGGTCACAATATCCTGATTACGAATCCGCGAGATTTCGAGGCGTTCGCGAAGGAGATGGCGCGTTATCCCTTTAACCTTTTTACTGCCGTCAATACGATTTTCGCTGCCCTGTTGCACACCAGGAGTTTTGCCAAAATTGACTTCAGTTCGCTGCGCGTCTGCGTTGGTGGCGGTATGGCCGTGCAGCCTGCGATCGCACGGGAATGGCGCGAACGCACCGGCTCGCCGATCCTGCAGGGCTACGGACTGACCGAGACCTCGCCGGCCGCGATTGTTAATCCCATTGGCGAGGAGTTTTCCGGGTCCATTGGTATCCCTTTGTCATCGACCAACGTCAGCATTCGTGACGACGATGGCAAGGAGCTTGGCCTCGGCGAGATCGGTGAGATTTGTATCAAGGGACCGCAGGTCATGGAAGGCTATTGGCAACGACCGGACGAGACCGCCAAGGTGATGTTACCGGGCGGCTGGCTGCGCACCGGTGACATCGGTCGTATTGACGAACGTGGTTACGTGTTCATCGAAGACCGCAAGAAAGACATGATTATCGTGTCAGGATTCAATGTTTATCCAAATGAAATCGAGAATGTTGTGGTCGAGATGGAAGACATTCTCGAGGCCGCAGCCGTTGCAGTGCCTGATGAGCACTCCGGCGAAGCGGTCAAAGTGTTCGCCGTGCGCAAGAACACGAACGTCACCGAACAGGACGTACTCGATTATTGCCGCAAGAATCTGACTAACTACAAGCGACCAAAATCGGTCGAGTTTCGTGACTCATTGCCTAAGACCAACGTTGGAAAAATCCTGCGCCGCGCGCTGCGCGATTCCTGATGCCGGCTCAAGTGCGTAGTGTCCCGACCGGCGTCTGGGTGCTCGGCTTCGTCAGCCTGCTCATGGATATCTCCTCGGAGCTGATTCACAGCCTGCTGCCGGTGTTCCTCGTTACCGTCGTCGGTGCCAGCGCGTTCGCGGTCGGCATGCTCGAGGGCGTCGCCGAGGCTACCGCACTCATCGTCAGGCTATTCTCCGGAACACTTAGCGACTGGCTTGGCAGGCGCAAGCCGCTTGCTGTCGCCGGTTATGCACTGGGCGCGCTCAGCAAACCGCTGTTCGCGCTTGCGACCAGCTTCAGCATGGTTTTTGCGGCACGCTGCGTCGATCGTATTGGCAAGGGCATACGCGGGGCGCCGCGCGATGCACTTATAGCGGACCTGACGCCAGCCGCAGAACGCGGTGCAGCCTATGGGCTGCGACAATCTCTGGACACGGTCGGCGCCTTCGCCGGTCCGCTGCTGGCAATAGTTCTGATGTTGTTGTGGGCGAACGACTTCCGTGCCGTGTTCTGGGTTGCGGTGATCCCGGCCGCTGTTGCAGTTGCGTTGCTGTTGTTCGGCGTACACGAACCGCAGCAAAAACTGCCGCGGCGACGCATCAACCCGATCCACTGGCGCGCACTCAGCCGCCTGCGCAGCGCCTATTGGTGGGTGGTCGCGATCGGCGCCATTTTCACGCTGGCGCGATTCAGCGAGGCCTTCCTGATCCTGCGCGCGCAACAAAACGGTCTGCCACTCGCCTGGATTCCGCTGGTGCTGGTGGCGATGAACCTCGTTTTCGCGGTCTCCGCTTATCCCTTCGGCAGGCTCTCGGACCGCATGCGCCACACGCGGCTGCTGGCGCTGGGCCTGGTAGTCTTGATCGGTGCCGACCTGCTGCTGGCCTGTGCAAATTCCTGGCCGGTGGTGTTTCTTGGGGTCGCCCTCTGGGGCCTGCATCTGGGCATCACCCAGGGCCTGCTCGCGACCATGGTCGCCGCCACGGCGCCCGACGATCTGCGCGGCACCGCGTTCGGCTTCTTCAATCTGTTGAGCGGGCTCGCGCTGCTGCTCGCCAGCGGCCTCGCCGGCCTGCTCTGGGATCAGCTCGGTGCGTCCTGGACATTCTTCACCGGCGCCGCTTTCTGCCTTGTCGCACTCGCAGTTATCGCCGCGAGACCTGGCAGTGGGGATATTCTTCGACCGAAGTAAAGCGCAGCGTCAGCGAGCCATGAGGGAGAGGCATATCCCCGCTGCCGGGTCGTGTTACCGATGATACTGCGGGCTCAGCTCGTGGACGGCGTCGATGAGCACACCGAGGTGTGCCGGATCGATGTCGGGCGTGATGCCATGACCGAGATTGAATACGTGGCCCGGGCCATTGCCGTAGCTCGCCAGCACAGCCGCGACGCCGCGACGAATCATCTCAGGCGACTCGCGCAGCGTTGCCGGGTCCAGGTTGCCCTGCAGCGCAACCTTGTCCTCGACATAACGGCGTGCTGTAGCGAGGTCGGTGGTCCAGTCGACGCCGAGCGCGTCGCAACCCGTGCTCGCCATGTCGGCAAGCAGGGCGCCGGCACCTTTGGTGAACAGGATCACCGGCACGCGCCGGCCGTCGTGTTCGCGGACCAGGCCGTCGACAATCTGCTGCATGCTGGCGAGCGAGAAGCGCCGATAGTCGTCGGCCTGCAGCGCCCCGCCCCAGGTATCAAACACCATCACCGCCTGGGCGCCGGCAGCTATTTGCGCATTCAGGTAGTCGGTCGTGGTCGCTGCAACCAGGTCAAGCAGACTCTGCAGCGCCGCCGGCTCCGCGGTCGCCATACGCTTGATGGTTGCAAAGTCACGACTCGAACGACCTTCGACCATGTAGGTCGCCACAGTCCACGGACTGCCCGCAAAACCGATCAGCGGCACACGGCCATTCAGTTCGCGGCGAATCGTGCGGACCGCTTCGAATACATAGCCCAGTGCCCGCTCGACATCGGGCCGGCGCAGCGCACGAACATCGGCTGCGGTTCGCACCGGGCGCTCAAACTGCGGCCCTTCGCCGGCCACAAAATACAGCCCCAGTCCCATGGCATCGGGCACAGTCAGGATGTCTGAAAACAGGATCGCGGCGTCAAGTTTGTAACGCCGCAACGGTTGCATGGTCACTTCGCAGGCAAGGTCCGGATTGCAGCAGACACTCATGAAATCACCCGCCTGCTCACGAACCCGTCGATACTCGGGCAGATAGCGGCCCGCCTGTCGCATGATCCAGACCGGCGTACGCGGCACCGGCTCGCGCAGCAGGGCGCGCAGCAGCAGGTCGTTTTCGAGTCGCGCCATGCCGATTCCTACCCGCCGGCCATCTGGCTGGCAATGCTTGCCTGAATCGCCTCGGCTGCGGCGCGCGGATCAGCTGCATCGCGTATCGGCCGGCCAACTACAATGTAGTCGGCGCCGCTGGCGAAGGCGGTTTCAACCGTGACCACGCGTTTCTGGTCGCTCGCCGGCATAGCCGCCTCCCGCAAGGCCGCCTCGACAGGCTTGTTATCTACCGGCCGGATGCCCGGGGTGACGACCAGCAACTTCGGATCGACTACGGCGCGCAGCCTGGCCACCTCGAGGCCGGATGAAATGACTCCATCGCATCCTGCCTCGAGCGCACGCCGTGCGCGCGAGATGACGAGTTCCTCGATGTCACAGGCGAAGCCAAGGTCATCCAGGTCGCCACGATCGAGGCTCGTCAAAACGGTAACACCGAGCACCTTGAGTGAATCGCCCTTGTTCGCTGCGGCCGCCTCCATGATCGACTGGTTGCCATGCACGGTGACAAAGGTCGCACCGCGATCCTTGAGTTGCCTGACCGCAGATCCAACGGTCGCCGGAATATCGAAAAACTTCAGGTCACAAAATACTTTCTTGTTCTGCTCAAGCAGCCAGTCCAGCAACTCGAAATAGCCGCCACTCATCATCAGCTCCAGCCCGATCTTGTAGAAGGTCACGGCATCATCGAGCTCAATGGCAAGCTTGCGAGCGTGCGCGCAGTCGGCGACGTCGAGTGCGAAAATCAGGCGATCTCTGTTGGCAATTTGCTTGGCGATCACGCGGGCTCCTCTCTTTGGCGGCGCATTCTAGCAGCCCGTGATGCGCTCGTGTTCGGCAATTGCGTAGCGATCGGTCATGCCGGCGATGTAGTCGGCCACTACACGTGCCCGGCCTGCAGCATCCAGCGGCCGGGCCCTGTTGCAAAATTCCTCCGGCATGCATTGAATATCGCCGCTATAAGCCAGGAAAAGTTCCCGCACAATCAATTTTGCCTGCCGCGTCATGGCAAGTTTCTTTTCGTGCGAGTAAAGATGCTGGTTCAGAAAGCGTTTGAGTGCCGTGTGCCGCTCGTATATCTCCGTGGACAGCATGACCAGCTCACCGGGTGCACTGCGCACATCTTCGATTGAGCCTGGCTGCGCGGCCGCAAGATTACGGCGTGTATTCTCGATCAGATCCGTAACCACCGTATCAATCATGCGCCGTATGATTTCGTAGATCAGGCGCCGATCCTCGAGCGTCGGGTAGCGAGCGTGAACATTTTCGTACTGCTCTGCAAACAACTCCTGCTCGCAAAGTTGTTCGAGGCTTAGCAGTCCGGCGCGGAAGCCATCATCGACATCATGATTGTTGTAAGCGATGGCATCGGCGATATTCGCAAGTTGTCCTTCAAGCCCTGGCTGCCGTCGTTGCAGGAAACGCTCGCCGACGTCACCCAGTTGGCGGGCGTTTTTTACCGAGCAATGCTTCAGTATGCCTTCGCGCGTCTCGAACATCAGGTTCAAGCCCGGAAAATCCGCGTACTTCGCCTCCAGCTCATCGACCACGCGCAGCGACTGCAGGTTGTGCTCGAAACCACCGAAGTCGCGCATGCACGCGTTCAGCTCATCCTGACCGGCATGGCCGAACGGCGTGTGACCCAGGTCATGTGCCAGGCAAATCGCCTCGGTGAGTGCTTCGTTGAGCTCCAGCGCAACGGCGACCGTGCGTGCAATCTGTGCCACCTCGAGCGAGTGTGTCAGGCGCGTGCGATAGAGATCGCCCTCATGATTAACGAATACCTGGGTTTTGTAGACCAACCGCCGAAAAGCTGTCGAGTGCACGATACGATCGCGATCACGCTGATACTCGCCGCGAAAGCGTGCTGGCGCTTCGAGGTAACGCCTGCCGCGACTTTGTTGCTCGCAGGCGGCATACGGTGCCAGGGCTGCCGCTGCCATCAGTTGGCCGCCTCGAGCACCTGCTGCAACTTGCGGTCGTTGTAGTCCGCGGTGACCAACGCCGTGCCCAGCGCCTTCAGTAAAACAAAGCGGATTTGTTTACGCTGTACCTTTTTGTCCCTGGCCATGGCGTCGAGCATTTTGCGCGCGCCAATGCCCGGCGGTGCGGTCGGCAGCCCGGCTGCCACCAGCAGCGCCCTGAGCCTGGCACTCTCGTCGGGCGCAATGTCGCTGAGTGCGGCGGCCATCACCATGCCGGCGGCGACCGCTTCACCGTGCAGCCACTCGCCATAACCCAGGCAGTGTTCGATTGCATGGCCAAAGGTATGCCCGAAATTAAGGATTGCGCGCCGGCCACCTTCACGCTCGTCCGCGGCGACGATTTCGGCTTTCAGTTCACAGCTCCGCCGGATCGCATGCGCCAGTGCCGTCGCGTCGCGGCCAAGCAGCGCTTTGATATTGGACTCGAGCCAGCTGAAAAATTCGAGGTCGGCGATTGCGCCATACTTGATCACCTCGGCGAGCCCGGCCTTCAGCTCACGATCCGGAAGCGTCGCAAGAGTCCCGGTGTCGATGAGCACGATGCCCGGTTGATAAAAGGCGCCGATCAGATTCTTGCCGCGCGCATGGTTGACGCCGGTCTTGCCGCCAACGGATGAGTCCACCTGTGCCAGCAGCGTCGTCGGTACCTGCACAAAGCCTATGCCGCGCATGTAGCTGGCCGCGGCAAATCCGGCAATATCACCGACCACACCACCACCCAGCGCAATCACGGTCGAATCCCGGCTCGCACCGATGTCGACCAGCTTATCGAGCACGCTGTGCAGCGTATCGGTTGTCTTGTACGCCTCACCATCGGGCAACTCGATCACCGCAATGTTTTTGCCAACGAGATTGGTTGTGAGTTTCTCGAGGTACAGCGGCGCGACGGTCTGGTTGCTGACGATCAGGCAATCACTGCCAGCAACATACGGTCGAAGATCGAAACCGCCGCCAAGCAGTCCGGCCCCAATGACGATCGGGTAGCTGCGTAAGCCAAGCTCAACAGTGATGGTATGGGTGCCCGTCATAGGCCGATAGATTACCGGAAAGAAATCGTGGCGGTGAAGCAGTTGCGGCAGGAGGCCATGCCGGCGACAGCAGCGGCTACATCTTTTCGAGTATTTCCTCCGCTACGGCTTTGACCTTGCGACCATCGGTCTCGACAACGAGGTCGGCTATTTCACGGTACAAGGGATCACGCACACTCATCAGCCGCTCGAGAATTTCGCGACTGTCGCCATTCGCCAGCATTGGCCGCTGGCGTCCCTTCAGCGTACGCCGTACCTGCTGGTCTACGGAGGTATAAAGATAAACGACGAAACCGCGTGCGCCGAGATGGCTGCGATTCCTGGCATCCAGGATCGCACCACCGCCCGTGGCAAGTACAATGCCCTCCTTGGCGGACAGGTCATCGATGACCCTGGCCTCGCGTTTGCGAAAGCCGGCTTCACCTTCTTTATCGAAAATAAATGGGATATCGACGCCGGTCCGCAATTCGATCTCATCATCACTGTCAAAAAAAGACATGTGCAGGGCCTTGGCCAACTGCCGCCCGACGGCCGATTTGCCCGCTCCCATTGGCCCAACCAGAAACAGATTTTGTGGTGGATTCATGACCCAATGGTACTAGAGAGAAAGCAAAGGGACAGTTACCGTTGGTAACTGTCCCTGATCTTATAACCTTGGTGACAGTCGGCTTCGCTAACTGTCACCATTTTGCTAGTAGATGCTCGAACCTTCTTCCAGGATTCGTGGCGTCACGAATATCAGCAGCTCGGCCTTGTTATCAACGCGTTGTGTACTACGGAACAGGACTCCCGCGAACGGGATGTCGCCGAGGAACGGCACCTTCTTGATCGTCTCGCGGCGCTCGGTCTCGTATATACCGCCAAGTACGACGGTCTGGCCATCGGCCACCAGCACCTGCGTTTCGACAGATCGCGTATCAATACTCGGTACGGTGCCGCCCAGGCCACCGGTGGAAATGATATCGCCAACGTTATCCTTGTGCACCCGGAGGTCCATGATTATGTTGTTGTCCGGCGTAATCTGCGGAGTCACCGTGAGGCTCAGCACCGCTTTCTTGAACTGAATCGTCGTGGCGCCCGAGGAAGCCGACTGCTGGTATGGAATTTCCACACCTTGCTCGATGTTGGCTTCTTTCTGGTTCGCCGTAATAACGCGTGGCGTCGAAACGATTTCACCGCGGCCTTCTGCTTCCAGCGCAGTGAGTTCGAGATCTACCAGGTAATCAGACTCGAGCACCGCCAGTGCGAAACGACCGGCCGGATCGGCAATAGGTACATTGACGTTATAGCGATTCGACGCTGTCGGAACCTCGACCGGGTAGATAGAGCCGGTCGTACCTAGGTTATCGATTGCCGAATTGACCATTGTATCGGTACCAGCGCCGGTACCCGAAACAAACACGCCACCGCTGTTGGTGCCACTCTCATGTACCGCGGTAACGCCGAGGCGCATGCCGAGGTCACGACTGAAATCGTCATTGACCACAACAATGCGTGTTTCGATCAATACCTGCTTGATCGGGATATCCAGCGTACGCACCATGCGACGAATGTCTTGCAGGCGCTCAGCGGTATCCTGTACCAACAAAGTGTTCGTGCGATCATCGACACCAATACTGCCACGATCCGACAGCATGGAGTTGCCAGTGTCGGTACTGATCAGCGTAGCGAGATCGGCCGCCTTGGCGTAGTTGACCTGCAGGAATTCGGAGTACAGCGGCTCAAGTTCTGCGATCGCCTGTTTCGCTTCGAGGTCGGCTGTCTCGCGTGCTGAAATTTCTTCGGCAGGTGCGACGATGATGACGTTGCCATTCTCGCGCATGTCCAGGCCCTTGGTCGTCATGACGATGTCGAGTGCCTGGTCCCATGGCACGTTACGCAGGCGCAATGTGACGTTGCCCTGTACCGTGTCCGATACCACAATATTGCGGCCTGAGGTTTCCGCCAGCAGCTGCAACACAGCACGGGTTTCAATGTCCTGGAAGTTCAGGGTAAGGCGCTGACCTTCATATTCCTTGGTCTCCGAGAACAGGCTTGATCCCTCGGCATCTTCGGCAGCAACCGGATTGATCTCGATCGCGAATTCGTTGTCGGTCTGATATGCAAGCTGCTCATACTTGCCTTCAGCCGCGATAACAATCCGCGTATCGAGATTGGTACGCAGCGTGTCCACCGTGGTAACCGGGGTGGCGAAATCCATGACGTCCAGCCGACGCATCAGCTCGGCGGGCAGCCCTGTGTCTTTGAATACGGCCACCACGCGGCCGCCTTCCTGGCGGATATCGACCGGCGTTGATGGATCACTCAGGTTCACAACCACGCGACCGCCACCATCCCGGGTACGGCGAAAATCAACACTGGTGATGGTGCGCGAGCCACCGGCATTTGAATATGACTGGCTTGCTGATGAAGCTGTAGCAGCGCTGGCGAACTGGGTGGTGCCCTCGCTGTAATCGTCTCCATCCCCAAGCGTCACGATCAATGTGTTGCCGCTGCGGCGTGTCTCGTAGGTCACCATCTGGCCAAGGTTCAGGACCACGCGGGTACGACCATTGGCTTCCGCGGTCAGTACTGTATCGAGTGGGCCAAGATTGACATCGCGGCGGCGCGAGCTGAGTCCAAGACTCGTTTCCGGCAGGTCGAGTGCGATCCGCGCAGGATTATCGATCGTGAACGCAAGCGGCTCCGGAGCCGACTCGGTCATGATCAATCGCAACTCTACCCGGTCTCCGGGTAACGCCTGTACCTGAATGTCCTGTAGTCGATTGCCTTCCTGTGCGTTGGCAGTCACGCCCACAAACAGCAGCAACAAGGCCCGTGACATGGCAGCCAGTTTTGTCGCCGCGTGGCGCCCGACCGTCCGTTTGATTTTGAGCATCATTCCAATTACTCCCAGTTCCATTCAGGTATCAGTCTGAAAGACTTATGGCGGCATCTCTTTCTATGTAGCCACCGATCCCGTCAGAGATAATTTCAACCAAGTCGATTTCTGATTCTGTTATTTCGGTTATCCGGCCGTCGTTTTGCCCCATATAGTTGCCAGGCACTACACGGTGGATCAAGCCATCGGACGTTTGCACAAGCCCGTACATCGTTTCACTAATGTCCAGCGTTCCGACCATGCGCAGCGTGTCGAGCGGAAACCCTTCCAGAAATTCCGGGCTACGATCAGGGTCGGGACGCGGCCCACGACCGGCACCCGAAGCGTTGACTTGCGGCGTGTCGGGCACAAATGGCGAACGAAACTTTTCCGCGTCCGCCACATAGGTGAACACCTCATAAGGCGTTATCTCCGGCAGCGGTTCGATGAATCCGCCCGGCCTGGCCTTCACCTCATTAATGTACTGATCAAGGTCATCGTTATCCGATGCACAGGCCGTAAGCGCGACCACGGCCATCGACAGCAACAAACCATTTCGAATCACAAGAAAACCATTCATGATCTGTCCTCATCAAGATAGCGGTAGGTTTTGGCCGTTACCTCGATGCTCAGCTGATCGAAAGTGCCTTGTGCCTCCGGCGTAATGTTGATGTCGTGCAGCGTCACGATTCGTGGCAGTGCTGCAATACCGCTGACGAAATTGGCGATCTCGTGATAGCCGCCAGACAGGCGGATCTTGATCGGCTTTTCCGCATAGAAATCTCTTGGCACTTCGCCCTGCGGTTCGAACAGTTTTTCCTGCAAACCCGCGGCAAGGCCGGTTTGTGATATATCCACGATCAGGCTCGGAATTTCGGTCTCGCCAGGCAACTGCCGCAACATGGTGCCGAAAGACTGCTCAATCTGCGCCAGCTGCGCTTTATAGGCGTCGTAGTTGGCCGCTTTTTTAGCCTTGTTCTCGAACGTTACTTTCAGCGTCGCCTCGTCTGCCTCGGCCCGTGCCAGCTGCGGTGCCTTGTCCTTGACGATCGTCATGTAGATGCCGAAACCAAGCACGGCAGCAAAAACAATGGCGATGACCGCCACGCGAAACGCGAGTGGCCAACGGCCGACGTCGTTCGCATCCAGATTCTTTAAGTCGTCAAGGACGCTCATTGCATGTCCTCCGCATCGTCTGTGGCGCTTTCCTGCCGGAGATTCACTACAAATTCAGCCTGACGCGACGCTCCCGAAGTGGTTGTCTCGACCCGCAATACTTCAGGATCCTTCATCCATACCGAGGCATCGACCTGGCGCATCAGTGCCGACACCCGGGTACTCGACTGAGCGACGCCGCGTACTTCTACACTCGAACCGATTTGCTTCAGGCCATTCAAATACACGCCCTCGGGCATCTGCCGGGCCATTTCGTCAAACAGGTGCACGATCTCCGGGCGGCTCTGCTGCAGCTGTTCGATAATCTCCATACGTGCCAGCAGCCGCTCTTTCTGCCGCTCAAGGCCGTCGATTTCCTCGATGCTCTTCTCCAGCACCGCAATTTCGTCGGTCAGGCGCTGGTTGCGGCTCATCTGGTTCTCGATCATGTTCGAGTAAACAAACATGGTGCCGAGAACACACAACGCCGCCGCGACGACGCCGCCGGCCAGTGCAACACCGAAATCGCGCTGGCGCTTTTTGCGTTCGGCCTCGCGCCAGGGGAGTAAATTAATCCGTGGCATATTAGTCGAAGCTCCTCAATGCTAATCCACAGGCCGTCAGCAGGGCGGTTGCATCCTTGTGCACTCCCTGGGACTTTGCCTTGGACGATATCTTCATCTGGCCGAGCGGATCACCAATCTCGGTCGGTATGCCGACGCGACTGGAAATCACATCTGCAATTCCCGGAATATTCGCGCAGCCGCCACAAACCAGGATCATGTCCGGCTGTTCGCGACCACCACCCGATGCCAGGTAGAACTGCAGTGAACGACTGACCTGCTGGGTCATGTCGTCAATAAACGGTTCCAGCACTTCCGGCTGGTAATTGCTGGGCAGTCCGCCCTGTTTCTTCGCGCGACCTGCGTCTTCCATCGACAGCCCATAGGTACGCATGATTTCCTCGGTCAGCTGCTGGCCGCCGAAGTTAAAGTCACGCGTGTACACAACTTTGAGATCGGTGAGTATGCTGAAGGTGGTGCTGCTCGCTCCGATATCTACAACCGCAACAGACTGTCCGATGCCGTTGTTCGGGATCTGGTGACTAAGAAGGGCGCAGGCGTTCTCGAGGGCGAATGCCTCGACGTCCACGACCTGTGCGTGCAGGCCGGCCGCATTTACCGCCGCCTGGCGCTGCTCAACGTTATCCGTTCGCGTCGCAACCAGCAGCACATCGAGGAGTTCCGGGTCCTTTTCGTTTGGCCCGACGATTTCATAGTCGAAACTGACTTCTTCCATCGGGAACGGAATGTACTGGTCGGCCTGGATTTCCACCTGGCCTTCAAGATCTCGCTCGGAAAGACTCGAGGGCATCTGAATGACCTTGGTAATGGCCGCATCGCCGCTGATAGCGACGGCGACATCGGTTGCCTTTGCACCGGCTCGTTTTACTGCCCGGCGGATGGCCTCGCCGACGGCCTTGGCATCAACAATTGCCTTCTCGCTGACCGAGCTGGGAGGAGTAGGTTCCGCGGCGTAGGACTCGACCCGAAAGCGCTTGCCGGTCTGCGAAAGCTCTATCAGCTTGACCGAAGATGTCGTGATATCGAGACCCAACAGCGGTTGAGATTTTTTTCCGAAAAACACGTTTTTTTCCTTCTAGGTCGGTAAGTTGCGAGGCAAATGTAGGTTGAGCCTTAGCAATTCGATTTAACTATATATCAACAAAATGTTAAATAAAACGTGACTTTGTTCACGATCCAGCGATCCGTATGGTACGGGGGATGGCGGTGCCGTTCCGTGAACTGGTTCGTGCCCCGGAGGGACGATGCGCTGGCGTATCTGAAAGCGTGCGCATTGCCCATTTTTTGCCTCGTTCGCGCTGAATCGGCTATAACATTGCGGCCACAAGCCCGGGCTCGTTATGATCCCCAGCCTCGACCCGACGGACCAGCGGTGTTTTGTCGCTGGATTGCCACATTTCCCGCAGCGACCAGACATCAATATCCTTGTTAATAGAAATGGCGGGGCATGCCGCCATACGTTATTGATGCGGACACAGGTATCGAAATGCAGCAAACGACCAAATCGCGTCGCAACATGAGCCCACTGGCGCGACGCCGGCTAATGCGCGCGCTGGTATTGATCCTCGGCCTTGGTGGCGCGACCACGATCGGCACTGTGGCTGGCATCATCGGCGCTTATTATTTTGCCGCACCGGCCCTGCCAGCGGCCGAGACGATCCGCGAGATTCCGCTCGAAGTGCCGCTGCGAATCTACAGTCGCGACGGCTTCCTGATCAGCGAAGTCGGTGAGCGCAAGCGAATTCCAATTACTTACGAAGATGTGCCCGAGCACGTGGTGCAGGCATTCGTCGCCGCCGAAGACCGGCGTTTCTTCGTCCACCACGGCATCGATTATCGCGGTGTAACGCGCGCGATAGTGCAGCTGCTCCTGACCGGCGAAATCTCCGGCGGTGGCAGCACCCTGACGCAACAGCTGGCGCGTTCCTATTTCCTCTCGCTTGAACAATCGTTCGTCCGCAAAATGCGCGAGGCATTCCTGGCCTACCGGATCGAGCAGGAGTTCAGCAAAGAACAGATCATGACGTTCTTCCTGAACAAGATGTTCTTCGGCCAGCGCGCCTATGGGGTTGCCGCTGCATCGCAGGTGTATTTCAACAAGAGTCTTCGCGACATCAATATCGCCGAAGCCGCGACGCTTGCGGGGGTGCTGCCGGCGCCGTCACGCAAGAATCCGGTCACAGACCCGGTGGAAGCGACCGTGCGACGCGGCTATGTGCTTGGTCGTATGCTGGATCTCGATTTCATCGACCAGCGCGAATACGACGAGGCAATGGCGGTGCCGATGCAATCGACCCTGTATGGCGCCGCGATCGAACTCAATGCCGACTATGTTGCAGAGATGGTGCGCCGTGACATGCTGAATCGCTTTGGCAGCGATGCCTATACAGCGGGCTACCAGGTTGTCACCACGCTCGATTCGCGTCTGCAGCGTGCCGCGAATTATGCGCTTCACAATGGTCTGCTCGGGTACACGCGCCGACGCGGCTACCGGGGGCCAATTACCAACCTGGTATTACCGGCCGAAACCATCGCAAGGCCGCTGGTCGAGTGGCCGGTCGACGCACAGGACTTGATGCGTCAGTATGCGCCGGGCGGCCTGTCGGTGGCCCTGGTCACAGCGGTCAACCCGGATAACAGTGTCGCAATCGTGCTCAGCGACGGCACACGTGAGTCGATGCCGTGGGGCGGCATCAGCTGGGCGAAACCTTTTATCGACCGGCAGACCACCGGCCAGCCGCCCGAGTCGGCGGGCGATGTGCTGGCCGTTGGTGACCTTGTATACGTCATGCCGACCACCGCCGGAAGCTGGGCGCTTGCGCAGGTCCCCGAGGTGCAGGGTGCGATTGTTTCGGTCGACCCGCATGATGGTGCAATCGGCAGCCTCGCCGGTGGTTTTGATTTTGCACTCAGCAAGTTCAATCGCGCAGTGCAGGCGTTTCGCCAGCCTGGCTCGTCGTTCAAGCCTTTCATTTACTCCGCTGCGCTTGAATACGGCAGCACCGCTGCAACGGTCATACTCGATACGCCGGTAGTTATCACATCATCGGAACTCGAGGCGGTGTGGCGCCCGACCGAGTATTCGGGCCGCTTTTACGGGCCGACGCGCGTGCGCGAAGCGCTGGTTCGATCAATGAACCTGGTATCAGTGCGCCTGTTGCTGTTTGAAACCGGAATTGGCAATGCGGTGCGGCATATCGCGAAATTTGGTTTCGGTGACGCGGCACTGCCGCGGAACGGATCGCTGGCGCTTGGCGCCGGCTCTGCATCGCCGCTCGATCTGGTACAGGGCTACGCGGTATTTGCGAATGGCGGTTATGGCGTCAAGCCCTACGTAATCGATGCTATCTATGATGCCGCCGGCGAAATCAAGTATCACGCCAACCCGCTGATTGTCTGCCCGGAGTGCCTGGTCGAGCCGGGCCCGGACTTGCTGCAATCACAACAATCAGCCGGGCAGCAGGAACAGGCTGTTGAGTCGCTGGATTTCCTGTTTGACAACGCGCTCGAGTATCGCGCCGACGCGAGTACTGATCCGGAGCTGTTCGCAGACGTGAACGCGGCGCCAAGGGTGATCAGCGCGCAGAATGCGTTCCTGATGCAAGACATGATGCGCGATGTCATTCGACGCGGCACGGGACGGCGGGCGCTCGTCCTCGGGCGCAAGGATCTGTCCGGCAAGACCGGCACTTCCAACGATTTCCGCGATGCCTGGTTTGCCGGTTTCAACTCTGACCTCGCGGCAGTCGCCTGGGTCGGCTACGACGATGACCTGCCGCTGGGACCCGGCGAGGAGGGTTCGCGAACGGCCTTGCCGCTCTGGATCGACTTCATGCGTTTTGCGTTGCGCGGTGTAGCGGAGCACCAGATGCCGATGCCTGAGGGCATTGTTTCCGTGCGCATTGACAGTGCCACCGGCTGTCCTGCCCGTGCCGGGCAGCGCAACGCAATATTCGAGATGTTTCGCGAGGGCCACGTGCCGACCTGCACCAGCGCCGTCGACCCCGGCGATATCTTCAATAACGCCTCCGGCACCGATGCAGCGCAGCCAGGCGACGAACCCGAAGGCGAAGAGTCGCTGTTCTGATCAAATGGCGAGGCAGTCATCAAATGGTGATGATCGGCAACGGCGCGTGCTGGCGCAGGAAACAGCTCGAATCATTGTCGATCACGGCATTCGCGATTATCGAATCGCCAAGATCAAGGCCGCCGAACGTCTTGGCTTGAGCACGCGCGGCGCCTTGCCGGGCAATGCCGAGATAGAGCAGGCGGTGAGTGAGCACCTGCTGTTGTTCAGCGGTGATGCGCATGCGCAATTGCTGGCGGACCTGCGCGGCGCGGCACTGGCCGCGATGCGACTGCTGGCCGAATTTTCTCCGCGACTGGTTGGCCCGGTGCTGGCCGGCACGGCCGACGAAAACTCGGTGGTCAACCTGCATGTGTTCGCCGACAGCCCGGAGTCGGTTGCGATGTTTCTCGATGCCGAGAATATTTCCTGCCAACTGTACGAGCGGCGCCTCAAAATGCGGCCTGGCCGTGCCAGCCGAGCGGATGTGTTTTCCGGTTACGCGTTTGTGCACTCGGGCGAGGCTGTTGAAGCAACCGTGTTTCCGGTCGACGGTATTCGCCAGGCGCCGATCTCACCAATCGATGGCAAGCCGATGCGCCGCGCCGATTTGAAAGGGGTCAGAGCCCTTTTGGAAAAAGGGCTCTGACCCCTTTTCCGCTTCAGCGCTTGTCGATCGCGACGTAGTTGCGTTCTGCGGGGCCGGTGTAAAGCTGTCT
>JAOUHU010000013.1 GCA_029884455.1 Gammaproteobacteria bacterium
GGTGACTTCAAATGGTCGATCCCACTCGGAGAATATCCCGGATTGGTAGAAATGGGGATTCGAAATACCGGTGCTGAGAACTTTGGCGGAATGGCTGTTACAAAAGGAGGTTTGATTTTTATAGCAGCAACAGAAGACAGTCGTTTCAGAGCATTCGACAAAACCAGTGGCGAGCTTTTGTGGGAATTTAAAATGGATGCACCTGGATTTTCGAGCCCTTCTGTTTACGAAATTGATGGAAGGCAATACGTTGCGATTGTAGCTGGCGGCGGCGGCGGTCGTTATCGTTCGCCTGTAACAGGTCCAATTGGCGACAAGCTTCATGTATTTGCCCTGCCGGAATCAATGGTTCAATAAAAGCGCGACTCAATCTACGAGATAAAAATCGAGGGTCCAGTAAATGAATACGATTATTAATATGTTTAAGAAAATGCCGTTTTCAGTATTGATTTTGATTTTTGCCGTCAGTCTCCCTCAATACGCTGGAGCGCAGAACACAGATGCATTGAAAATTCTGATGATTACCGGCGGTGGACCCTGGCACGATTACAACACGCAAAAGGACCAGATTAGAAATGGGCTGTTGGAACGTCTTTCGAATATCGAAATTACAACAGACTATGAGGGCGCCGATACGCTTACCATGGAGTCAACGGATTTCTTTTTCTCCCGACATTTGAAGAATGACTGGGCGGCCGATTTCGACGTTGTCATCTACAATCACTGTAACCTTCAGGTAAAAGATGAAGCCTATGTAAAACGAATCATCGCCGAGCACGTCAAGCATAAACTGCCTGCCGTCATGCTTCACTGCCCCATGCATCTTTATCAGTATGCGGCGGGCGATGCACCGCAGGCATGGTGGGATTTTACGGGTGCTGTTTCATACGTGCATGAGAAAGAAAATCACCCCAATACTCCTTCCTACACGATCGAAGTATTGGAGCCACAAAACCCGATCATGAAAAGCTACCCTCGTTCCTGGCGGACACCTGCCGGCGAGCTGTATTTGATCATTGATCTGGCCGATGGCGTTACTGCGTTATCGCACGCCTATTCGGTGGAGACAGGTGCCTATGTCGAAACAGCCTGGACGCATGAATATCAAGGCATTCGTGTTTTCTCCAGCACACTCGGACATCACAATGTTTCGATGGGCTCGGATGTGAACCTGAATCTTGTTGCTTCGGGCGTGCTCTGGGCGGCAGGAAAACTTGAAGAAGACGGGTCGCCAGCCCCGGGATATGAAGGAGAGCGTGGACTCGGGTGGATCTCGCTCTGGGATGACACGCTGAACGGCTGGCTTGAAAGCGGATATGCCCTGGATTGGACGTCTGCTACCTGGTATGGCCGGGGCGGTAACGAACGGATGACCTTGGCTGACGCTTGGAATACCCGGGCGGAAAAGTCGTTCCGACTTGATGGTGACACCCTGGTTGTCGAGGGAGATAAACGCAATCTGTTCTATGACGGCCGGATCGAGGGCGGATATTTCAAGAATTTTGAATTCAAGGTTGATGTCTACACCACTCCAGGTTCGGCTTCAGGGATCTATTTTCATACTCGCTACGAAGAGGAAGGGACTCCGGCCTATGGTTATGAAGCCAAGATCAATGCCAGCCGGGCGGGTGAGAGCAAGACTGGCAGCCTGGCGGGAGCACGCGAGGTAAAGACTGCCGCGCATAAAGACAACGAATGGTTCAGCTACTACATCAAGGTTGACGGCAAGAAAGTAACGGTAAAAGTTAATGGAAAGACAGTTAACGAATTTACCGAGCGAGCAAATGCAGATGGGCCTGGCCGACTCCACCACGGCACGATCGGTATTGAGGCCGTGGGCCCGGACAGCCGCGTCCTCTTTCGGAATCCAATGATTCGCCTATTGCCGGATTAATACGAGGTTATGCAATGAATAAGTGCACGCATACCGGCAGAGGGGCCTGTCTTGCGATTACGATGGCGTCATTGTTGGTGGCGTTGACAGCTGATTATGCTATCGCCGATACGCAAGATGCCGAACCACTGAAAGTTCTGATGATTACGGGCGGTGGGCCTTTTCACGACTACTATACCCAACTGAGACAGCTTGAAGAGGGGCTCACCGATCGCATCGGTAATATCAGGTTTACGATTGATCATAACGAGGGAAAGGGAAAACAGGATATGGCTTTCAAATTTGAGAGCCAGCTGACCGATGATTGGGCGCGGCAATATGATCTAGTCTTATATAACAACTGTAATCTCGATATGGGCGATGCCAATCATGTGAAACAGGTCATGAATGCCCATGCCAAGTACCAGGTACCGGCCGTATTGCTGCACTGCCCGATGCACCTGCATCGCACTACGACTCCAGATTGGTACAACTTTACCGGAGCAGTCTCCTATCAGCATGAAGTTATCCGCAGGCCTTTTACGGTTGAAGCTGTCGAAACGACTCACCCGATAATGACTAATTTCCCCGGGGCCTGGCGGACTCCCGAAGGGGAGCTGTACATGCCTTTCGAGCTAAAAGATAGTGCTACTCCGCTGGCACGTGCTTATAGCGTGGAGGCTGCTGAATTTTTTCCTGTTGCCTGGACCCACGAATACGAAGGGGTTCGGGTGTTCAGCAGCACGCTGGGTCACCACAACCCGACCATGGGCTCCGATGTGAATCTGAATTTGGTTGCAGCCGGCCTGCTGTGGGCGGCCGGCAAGCTTGATGACAATGGGTACCCGAAGGAAGGATATTCAGGCGAGCGCGGCCTGGGATGGATCTCCATGTGGGGTGGAGGAACTCTGAATGGCTGGCGTGCCAGCAAGGAGACGAACTTCGCCGAATTGAAATGGTGGGAAGGATCGGACGTCTGGCCGTCGCAATTGAACACAGGTACCAGGTCCTTTCAAATTGTCTCTGATCGAGTGGAATCAAACACCATTGTTGTTGAGGGTCCGAAAAGCAACCTGTTCTATTTTGGGCCTGCCGATGGCGGGGACTTCATAAATTTTGAGTTCAAAATAGATGTGTACACCTATCCCGGTTCCGCATCAGGGCTCTATTTTCATACCCGTTACAAAGAGGACGGACCTCCTAATTTTGGTTATAAGGCCAGGATTAACGCCAGCCGGGCCGGTGAGAGCAAGACCGGCAGCCTGGCTGGGGTGAGCGAGCTGAATACCGCATCGCACGGTGACAACGAATGGTTCAGCTATTACATCAAGGTTGACGGCAAGAAAATAACGGTAAAAGTGAACGGTGAAACAGTCAACGAATTCACAGAACCTGCGGATGCAAGGGGACCGGCCAGTCTACATCGCGGCACGATCGCTCTCGAGTCCGTGGGCTCCGACAGCCGAGTTCAGTTTCGGAATCCGATGATTCGTCTATTGCCGAACTAATAACTAAAGAAAGGGTGCCAAGTCTAAGGCCGGTAACGGGAGCAAGACGACACACGATGGACACGACGCTCGGCATAGATCTCGGCACACAAAGCCTGAAAGTTGTTTTCTACGACTATAATGCTCGCGAAGTCGTCGCGTCGGCTTCTGCGCCGCTCGAAGTAATGCGCGATGCAACTGGTCGGGCTGAGCAGGAAGCGAAATGGTGGCTGGTGGCATTGAAACAGGCATTGCAGCAGGTCAGCGCAAGCGTTCGCATGTCGGTACGCGCGATTGCGGTTTCCGGGCAGCAGCATGGTTTCGTGCCGATAGACGGCAGTGGCGAGGTCCTGCACGCGGTAAAACTGTGGTGTGATACGTCAACGCAGCAGGAAGCCGACGAGATTATGGAGGCTTGCGGCGGCCGTGAACGCTGCATCGAGCTCGCCGGAAATCCAGTGCTGACCGGCTACACCGCCCCGAAGATTCGCTGGCTGCGGAAGCATTATCCGCGCAAGTACCAAGACATGGCGCTGGTGCTGCTACCGCACGACTACCTGAATTTCGTCATGACGAGCCGCGCGGTGATGGAATACGGTGACGCATCAGGCACAGCGTTACTAAACGTGCGGAATCGCCGCTGGAGCCGCGAGCTGCTGCGAGCGGTCGAGCCGTCACGGGACCTGGCCAACTGCTTGCCGGAGCTGGTTGAACCCGGGGAAGTCATCGGGCAAACCACCGCTCTGTTCTCACAGGAGTTCGGCCTGCCGACCGGTATTCCGGTGGCACCGGGCGGTGGCGACAACATGATGGCAGCGATCGGAACCGGCAACGTCGTGCCGGGCCAGCTGACGATGAGCCTTGGCACGTCAGGAACCCTGTTTGCGTACGCGGATCGACCGATTGTCGACCCGCAGGGCAATATCGCGGCGTTTTGCAGTTCGACCGGCGGATGGCTGCCCCTCCTTTGCACTATGAACTGCACGCTCGCTACCGAATTAATGAAGCAGCTGCTCGTCATCAACAACGCCGGCTTCGATGCAGCCATAGATGCCGTACCGGCTGCTTCCGGCGGTCTGATTGTCCTGCCGTTTTTTACCGGCGAGCGTACACCGAACCTGCCGCGCGCCAGCGCGAGCGTGCTGGGGCTCAACCCGGAAAACTGCGAGAAAAGACACCTGTTGCGGGCGACTGTTGAAGGCGCAACTTACGGTTTGCGTTTTGGCCTCGACGAACTGCGCCGGCTGGGCATCCAGTCATCGGAAATTGTGCTGACCGGAGGCGGTGCCAACAGTCGAGCCTGGCGCCAGATCGTGGCCGATATCTGCCGGCTGCCGGTGGTACGGCTGGCGCAAGATGAAGGCGCCTCTTTCGGTGCCGCGTTGCATGCGCTGTGGGTACTGGAACGCCAGTTGGATTCCGGGCGTGGCATCGGCGACGTAACCCGCGAACACATTGTGCGGCAGCCGGATCTCGTCTGCACACCTGACGAAACCACATCCGAAAGCTACGCTGACGGCTATGCGGCCTACCGGCGCGCAGTAGCGGGCGTGGCACCATTATTCGAAACAGACGGAGCAAGAGCATGAGTGCGCGACCCTGGATTGGCAACCGCGAGTATTTTCCCGGCATTTCACGTATAGAGTACGAAGGCCCGGAATCCGATAACCCACTGGCATTTAAAGCCTACGATGCAGATCGCATGGTCGGCAACAAGACCATGCGTGACCATCTGCGTTTTTCGGTCTGCTACTGGCACACGTTTTGCGCTGATGGCGCCGATCCCTTCGGCCCCGGCACACGCCCCCGCCCCTGGAGTGAGGGGGGCGACCGACTCGAGGCAGCGGAAGAAAAGCTTGACGCTGCGTTTGAGTTTTTCAGCAAGTTGACAGTGCCCTATTTTTGCTTTCACGACCGCGACATGGCTCCCGAGGGCGCGAGCGTTGCCGAGAGCGAGAAAAACCTGCAGCACCTGGTCGGGCGTGCCAAAGCAAGGCAAAAGGAAACCGGGGTCCGGTTGCTGTGGGGCACTGCGAACCTGTTCTCGCACCCGCGTTACATGAACGGTGCATCGACCAACCCGGATTTCAATGTCGTCGCGCATGCGGGGGCCCAGGTCAAGGCGGCGCTGGATGCGACAGTAGAACTCGGCGGCGAGAACTATGTGTTCTGGGGTGGGCGCGAGGGGTATTCCGCGCTGTTCAACACGGATACCGGCCGCGAGCTGGAACACATGGCGAGGTTCCTTGGCATGGCCCGCGACTATGGCCGCTCGATCGGCTTTAACGGCACGTTCCTTATCGAGCCCAAGCCGATGGAACCCATGTACCACCAGTACGACGTCGACGCTCAGACCGTCATCGGCTTTCTCCGGCAATACGGACTTGCCGACGATTTCAAGGTCAACCTGGAAGCGAATCACGCCACGCTGGCGGGCCACTCATTTGCTCACGAGCTCAGAATGTGTACGAATGCCGGCATGCTTGGCTCGGTGGACGCCAATCGCGGCAATCCCCAGAACGGCTGGGATACGGACCAGTTCCCCGCCGACCTTTACGACACCGTGCAGGCGATGCTAATCATACTCGAGGACGGTGGCTTCAAGACCGGCGGGCTGAATTTTGACGCGAAAGTCCGGCGTGAATCGACCAACCTGGAAGACTTGTTTATTGCGCATATCGGCGGCATGGACTCATATGCACGTGGCTTGCTCGTCGCCCACGAGATCCTCGAGAAGTCCTCGCTGGCTGAATTCCGCCGCGAACGGTATGCGAGTTTCGACAGCGGACAGGGTCGGGCTTTTGCTAATGGACGGTTATCCCTCAAGGATCTCCGCGAACATGCCGTGAAACACGGTGAGCCACGCAAGATAAGCGGCCGGCAGGAATGGGTCGAGAACGTTATTAATGACTTCATATTTCGGGTGAAGCCCTGAGCCTCTCGTGGGCGGGCATCGTATTCGTTACAGACACCCCAGATGACGCGGCAAAGTCCGGACGGCATGACAGAGCGGGTACTGCGAAATGCCCGCGGCGACCGTGTCACGCTGCTAAATTTCGGCGCTCGACTGACACGCATCGAACTGCAGCTGCCGGACGGCATCCGCAACGTGATCCTCGGTTATGAAGATTGCGCGGATTACCTGACGGACCGTTACTTCATGGGCGCGACCGTCGGGCGTACCTGCAACCGCATTGCTGGTGCAAACTTCAACCTCGACGGTGTTGACTATTTGCTCGATGCCAACGAGGGCAAGAACCACCTGCACGGCGGTGCGGGCGGGTTTCACCACAGGTATTGGTCAATCGATGCGGCGGTCCCGGACGATACAGGGCGGTTTCGGTTGAGGTCAGCGGATGGCGACCAGGGCTACCCTGGAACGCTTGAGGCGACCGTCACGTACCGCTGGACGGATGAACGCGAACTCGTGATCCTGCTGGAAGCGGAAACCGACCGGCCGACGCATGTAAATATGACCAACCACGCCTATTTCAATCTCGCGGCTGACAGTGCCGACGTGCTCGGGCATCGCTTGCATGTTGCCAGTCGGCAAATCTTGCAGGTCAACGAAGACCTGCTGCCGACCGGCGATTTCCTCGATGTAACCGGCTCCGGACTGGATCTGCGCCAGCCAAAAACGCTGCGCGATATCATCGGGTCGCGACACCCGCTTGTCGTGCGCACTGGCGGTATGGACTTCAATTATGTTCTGGACGAATCTGGCGGCCGTGCCGAGCTTGAGAGCCCGAACGGCGACCTGCGCTTGCGGATGACGACAACGTGCCCCGGGCTTCAGGTATACGGCGGGCAAAAGCTTGGACCGCCGTTCGCGCCGCACCGTGGCATGTGCCTCGAACCTCAACATTTTCCCGATACACCCAATCAACCCGCCTTTCCCGGCACTTTGCTTGCGCCGGGCGAGCGCTATTCGCAGACAACGAGTTACCGCTTTATCGCGGCCGGCTGAGAGTTACCGGCAAATTGGGGTGATACCCGCAGAAACGACTGAACCGCCTGGCCGCAGTGGATACTCGAAGCAGGCCAGCCCATCCCGATTCACAAGAAAAGGTCGTTTCGATCCTGCAAGAGGCGGATGCCGGGGCGAAGATTAGTAAACTGGGCCGCAAGCAAATTGCGCTTGCTGTATGAACATTTAACTACTCGAAAGCTTTTCCGCCAGTCGCGGCCCACCACACCGCGCCCAGAATATGTTGTCTATACCAAATCTCATCATACTTTCCTTCCGGGTGCCCCAAACCCGTGTGATAAGATCTTCCACCTTCAAAATTTTCCTGATACCAAGCTATTGGATGGTAGTCTGGCATTTTCCCGCCGGGAAACGTGGTTTCATCCACAGTTAAAGCAACTTCAATATTGTCTGATAGTTCCAGATAGTTGTACCACTCTTCAGTAACCACCCATTTTTTCGGTAAGTGGGCGGTTGATGGATGATCGGGTTTTTCATTATTAACCACCGCCGTCCAAATGCCCGGATTCGGATGACGGTTCCACACACCACCAACCAGGCTTACATACCATGGCCACTCCATCATTGTGAATGAAGCTGAGTGTATCGCTACAAAATTGCCTCCTTGATGTATGTAATCTTGTAGTGCCTTTCTCTGGTTGTCATTAAGAATATCTCCGGATGTATTCATGAATACAATTACATCCATGCTATTCAGCTGTGCCTGATCGTCAAAGAAGTCAGCTTGTTCAGTCCAGGTGAGACCAAAATGATTATCCTGGCTCAACTCTTTGAACATCTGCACTCCATTCGAAATAGAAAGGTGGTGAAAGTCCAGAGACTTCGTAAACAAAAGAACCTGAAACTGTTGCTGATTACCCTCCATGCGCTGTGCAAATGAATTGGCGCTGACCAATATAAGTAGTCCAACCAGCATAACGGTTACTTTCTTAGACATGACTTTTCCGATTATTTTTTCTTGAATCATCATAGCATTCTACTTTAGGGAAACTTTAGTAGGATTCAGTTTGTTTTCAGTTGAACGTGTTCCAAGTTTACCTGCGCTGCCATCTCCCCAACAGTAAACTTCATCATTTGAAGAAATGCCACAAGTATGATCACTACCTATATCTATACTCTTAAAATTTACATTACCTGATACAGCTGCAGGTTCGACTCGCATTGTCGTTGTACCATCGCCTAGCTGCCCTGATCCATTTCTTCCCCAACAGTACGCCTTACCGTCAGTTGCAATTCCGCAGGTTTGAAAGACCCCGGTAGTAATTGAAGAAAAAGATACATTTCCTTTTACTTTTCGTGGTGTCCTCAAATTTTCAATAACTCCTATAGCATCTGCAGAACCAATACCTAATTTGCCATATCTGCCGCGGCCCCAGCAGATAGCTTCGTCAGCCTTACTTATGGCGCAAACATGATCGAGGCCAACGCTTATTGAGTTTGGTTCAAAATTGAACTCACCTGCGACAAGCCCTGGAACTATTTTTCTGTCGCGATCGTCATCTCCCTGTCCCAATAAACTACCAAAATCACTTGCTCCCCAGCAGTACGCATCCCCATTGGTTGTTATGCCGCAGGTCGTCGCTGATCCGGCATTTATTGAGCCAAAAGCAAGTCCACCGGAAACAGGTACAGGTACCAGCGAGCTCTCGATGGAGTTATTGCCGAGAATTCCATCCTCTCCCCGTCCCCAGCAGAAAGCGCCTCCATCGGTAGTAATTCCACAAGTATGAGCTAAGCCAGAATTTACTGATTCAAAGGACAAGCCGCCGGATACCGCCGTTGGAGTCGTGCTGTTGTCGGAAGAACCATTGCCGAGCCTTCCATATCTGCCACGGCCCCAACAATAAGCTTCATTGGCAACCGTGACGCCACAGGTATGATCCCAACCAACACTTATTGTCTTAAATCGAAGTTTTCCAGAAACCGCAACGGGAATCATACTGGGTTTGGTAGAACCGTTGCCCAGCTGACCTACTGAATTGTCTCCCCAGCAATAAGCCTCTCCGTCTGACTTGAGAATGCACGTGTGGTTCTCGCCAGCGCTAACTGAAGTGTCTGAATAGGCTGGTACAGAAGCGATCATTAATACTAACAATAAGTAACGTTTTCTAATTTTAGTGTTCATTATGGTTGGTTTCTGTTTTTTGATTTGATGATTAAGCCCAAAGATCACATTATCGATTAAACTAAGATCGTTGAGGTTTTCTTGTTTGATCTTCATTCGTCCTGTTGGTGGATATAATATCATCTGCTCATCATATGTCCGAGCGAATTCGCATGGACGAAAGTGGTGGAACGATTTCTTGTTGCTTGATAATAAAGGAAAATCCCACATACCGCATGGCTCGAATTACGAGGTACGGCCATCCGGCACAACAATTCGGAAAAATGATCGAGGGGATAGAAGACCATGCCTGTTGAGCGGCAAACAGATCGTCGTGAAGTACTGAAAAGCGGGCTCGCACTGGCGGGGATTGCAGCGACAGCGGCCATGCCGTTCTGGTCAAAGCTTGTGCTGGCACAGGGCGAAGTACTGGTGCCCTTCACGGATATGCCCGAAGGCTATAGCGCGCCGCCGGTTACCGCGGGCGGTATTCATTTCCTCGACACCCGGCACATCGATTCTTTCTACACGCCCAACGACGACTTCTACATTATCCAGCACTACAATCAGCCGGAGGTAGCTGACGACGACTACCGGTTACGCATCACCGGCCTGCTGGATCAGCCACTCGAATTTACGCTGGCTGAGCTCAAGCGCATGGACAAATTCGAGATCGATGCCGGGTTCGAATGCGGCGGCAACCGTCGGGAGATGTTTCACGGCCTGATTGGCAACGCGAAATGGGGCGGTGTTCGCCTGCGCGATTTGTTGCGCGATGCCGGGGTTCAGGATGCCGGCATTGAAGTCGTTTTCTATGGTTCGGATAAGGGTACTGAAAGAATTCGCGACGTCGACGTCGAGCAGGCGTTCGGCCGTAGCATGCATATAGATGACGCTCAGAGCGCCGATGTCATGCTTGCCTACGAAATGAATGGGGTGCCTTTGCCGCATTACCACGGCGCACCGGTGCGCCTCATCGTACCCGGCTGGTTTGGTATAGCGAATGTCAAATGGCTGGAACACATTCACGTACAGGATCGCCGCTACATGGGTCGTTTCATGGCGCGGGACTACGTCACGTTGAGCAAGATTGACGTAGGCGGTGTTGAACGCTGGGACGAACGTTCGGTTACCAGGATGCAACTCAAATCTACAATTATTCGCGTGACGCGCGGCAACGGCAGCCATCGAATTACCGGTTTCGCATTAAACGATGGCACGCCGCTCGAATCGATTGAAATCAAGATCGATGATGGTCCCTGGCGCTTGGCGCAGATCCATCCGGAATCGACGCAGTATTCCTGGAAACTGTTCAATTTCGATTGGCACGATGCGACACCCGGAGAGCACTCGCTTGTGTCGCGTGTAACAGATGTTAACGGCCACGTACAGGCAACAGCCGATCAAATGCCCGAGAAGCGTACCCGGTGGGAAAACTATGCACAATTCACACGAACCGTGATGATTTCGTAGTTACGCTGTTGATCCGGACTAATCGTCTGCAGGCGCCGAGACGGGCGCATCTTTCATCTTTATGAAAAACACTAGAATCTTCGCCGGGTCGGTCTCACTGGCGTTTCGTGACACAGCGTGTATATCGTTCGGCGTCTCGTAAAACGTTTGTCCAACGGTAAGTTTCTTTAGCTCACCACCCGCCACCTGCATTTCAACCGCTCCCTCGAGTACATAGACGAACGTGTGCGCATTGTGTCGGTGGCTCGCCGACTCGGCGCCGGGCGGATAGACGACTTCGAGAACAACCGCCTCGCGGTCCTCGATATCGGGCAAGTCAGTCTGGAAAATGCCCTTTGCGCTTGATTGCTGTGCGATGCTGGCGGTCGATAAAACGCATAGCAGAACGGTTATCGAAAGTTTGAGTGCTCTCACGCTGGTTTCTCCACTTGTGGGTTGGCTAGCCCTGCATGTCTTCGAGTTCGATGCCACGGGTTTCGTGCACCATTTTTACTACGAAAAAAATCGAGATCACGGCGCAAACCGTGTAGAAGCCGTAAGCTCCCGCGAGCCCGATAAACGTCAGCATAATCGGAAACGTCAGTGTAATGCCGAAGTTCGCCAACCACTGCGCAAGCCCGCTCACTGCAAGACCGGTACCGCGAAGTTGGTTCGGAAACATCTCGCCGAGCATGACCCACATCACCGGGCCCCAGGATCCGTTGAAAAAAATCACATAGACATTTGCACCGATAAGGGCCAGCGGTCCGTAAATGCCCTCGAGTGTCAGGGAGCCGTCTGCCGCAGTCGTTGCATTCAGAAACGCGATGACAAGCGTACCGAGTGATACGGCCATGCCGATCGAACCAACAAGCAGCAAGGGTTTTCTGCCGATCCTGTCTACCAGCAGCAGCGCAACAATCACTGCGCCGATACTCAAGGCGCCACTCAGGACATTAATAAGCAGCGCATCGCTTTCCGTAAAGCCAACCGATTGCCACAGCACCGCGCCGTAATAGAACACGACGTTAATGCCAACCAGTTGCTGAAAGGTTGCCAGCCCGATACCAACCCAGGCGAGTTTGCGTATGCGCTTGGTCTTCGGGTCGATCAGGTCCTTGAGTTTAGGAATGTGGTGGTCCGACGCAAAAGACGCATCGATTTCGTCCACCTTGTTTTTTGCCGCCGCGGCACCAAACAGTCTTGTTAACACTTGCTGCGCTTCGTGTTTCTTGCTCCGCAGCACGAGGTAGCGCGGGCTTTCCGGAATGAAAAACAATGCGACGAGGAAGGCGGCGGCCGGCAGAATTTCAACCCAGTACATCCAGCGCCAGGCTGCGTGGCCCAGCCAGAATTCGGTCGTCGATGACCCGGCTGCGTATGCCAGCAGATAGTTGCTGAGGAACGCGATGAACAGGCCGAAGATGATTGCTATCTGTTGCACCGTCGCCAGCGCACCGCGGTAGCGCGCGGGCGAAACTTCGCTTATGTAAGCCGGCGCAAGAATACTGGCGGCACCAACCGCCAGCCCGCCGAGTACTCGATAAACAACAAACTCGAGCGAACCGGTAGCGACGCCTGATCCCCAGGCGCTGACTACAAAAAATACCGCAGCGATCCGCATGATTGCACGGCGACCGAAGCGGTCCGCCAGGCGGCCCGCGAAATAGGCACCAACAGCGCAACCAAGCAGCATCGACGCAACATTGAAACCGGTACCAACGCTGTCCGAATTAAACGCTGCCTGCAGCCCGTCAACCGTCCCGTTGATCACGCCACTGTCGAAGCCGAACAGAAAACCTCCCAGCGTCGCTATGCAACTGATAAGTATGATGTAAAGCGTGTGGCCGTCTGCCGCATTTGGGTGAGTCACAATTACTTTCCCCTGTTTTAATTATCGTAGTTGTGGCGCGTTGTATCAGATTGCTGCCTGATCAAACTGTTGAATATCGTGTTGACTTGTTCATTACTCCATCCTCGCGAAAATGGAGTCTCCGCCGAACGCCGGGCGGTTCAGTCTCGGGGAACGCGCTGCGCGGGTGGCGCCGAGCTTCCACGTTCTATCAAGCTGTAGTCCAGGGTAAGGTGCTGGCATTCGGTATTGCTGCCCGCGCGACTGGCGCGAATACTGCGCGTCAACAGGTCGATGGCCGCATGCGACATGTCGCTGATCGGTTGACGGATGGTCGTGATCGCCGGCCAAACCGTGGTTGCCAGCAACGTGTCGTCGAAGCCGGTTACTGTCAGCTCGCCGGGCACATCAATGTGATGACGGTGGGCGACGGAAATCGCGGCGGCGGCCATCTCGTCATTGCTGGCAGCGATTGCAGTCGGAATTTCACGCAGCGCGAGCAGACGGTTGGCCGCGTCCAATCCGGAACGATATGAAAATAGGCCGGTGGCAACCAGTTCCGGGCGCCACTTTATACCCGCTGCTTCAAGCGCGTCGCGATAGCCGCTCTTGCGTACTTCGCTGACCAGGTACTTTGGGTTGCCGGTTATGAATCCGATGCGCCGGTGACCGAGCCCGATAAGGTATTCGGTCATCGTACGTACCGCGCTTCTGTCGTCGATCATCACTGACGAAATGCGTTCGCCGACAAGCTGTGGGCCCATTGTGACGGTCGGCACATCGAGCTCTTTGAGCAAATTGAGCAGATAAAGCGAATCGGCGAGCGGCGGCACCAGCAGGACGCCACTGATGCCGCCCTTCAGTTGATCCATTATGGTCCGCTCCGCATCGGCCTCGCCATCGCATTCGGCGACGACCAACTGCGTATCGTTTTCGCGAGCCTGCTCCAGTGCGCCCAGCAGCGTCGCGCTCAAATACGTGCTGCTGGGGTTGGCGTACAGCAGGCAGACCTGCATCTGGCTTGCACTGGCCAGGCTGCGGGCCGCCCGGTTGGGCGAATAGCCGAGTTCGAGGATGGCGGCGTCTACCGCTGCGCGCGTGCTGCCGCGGACGTTGCCCTCGCTATTGATGACGCGGGATACAGTCATCGGCGAAACGCCGGCGCGGATGGCAACATCGCTGATGGTAATCCGCGCATGATGGCGGCGAGCCGCCACCCGCCTGATCTTGCCCACTGTCGATCGCCTTGTCTGTCTCGCTACTTTCCGAAACTCTGGCTGCGGACAGGCTGAGCCTTTTCCCATTCCGCCTGATCGACGCTTCGAACCTTTTGGGTAAAGACGAATGTCCCGTTCTTGTTGCCGATCACCAAATCCACCAGCCCATCTTTATTGATGTCCCCGCTTACCACCAGCCGTCCAATGCCCGCCTGGTCGTCGATCAGATAAGGAACGAAATCTACCGCGCCATCCTGGCGCGTGAGCCGGAAATAATAGATCACCGGGGCCTGTCGGGACCCGGGGTCGTTGAAATCGTGGGCCCGGTAGGTCTTTCCGGTCACGATGTCTTTCAGGCCATCGCCGTCGATGTCGACAAGGTCGACTGCGTGGAGCTGGGAAAATTGAACGCCATAAGGGTTGTCCGTATTTGTTTCTGCATTGCTCAGAATACGATGCTCGCGAAAGCTGCGGTTCCGTCCGGTACGAACCTGTTCAAACCAGCTCAGGCCCCAACCGTGAGCGTCGAGGCTGGTGATGACGTCGTTGAGCCCGTCGCCATTCACGTCATAGGCGAACATCTGCCCACCGCCACGCAAATCGGCGAACGGTTGGCCCCCCGTCCGGTCAGCGAACGGGAAAGGGTGAAAAGTCCAATCCGGATCGTTTTGCAGGGACGCGGGTTGTTGTAACCATCCATCCCCGGTCAGAACGTCGGTACGCCCGTCGCCGTCGACATCCCCGTAGCCCATGCCGTGGGTGTAGTGATGAACCTCCTGCTCTTGAGTCGATACCGGGTGAAAAATCCAGGGCAGCGTCGGGGCCACAGGGTTCGGTGAGACATAGCCGTAATGTTTGCCGTACGCCATCAAAAGTTCAGGCACCTTATCGCCGGTAATGTCTGCAACTACAGGTGCTTCGTTCTTGACGCGGTCGATCACATAGTGCCGCTCCCAGTGCTCAGGCCGTTCTGTGCCCGGACCACTGAAAGACTTGCCGGGGTTCCGGTACCAGTAAGCCTCGGTATTGGGAAGCCCCACGGTCAGGATATCAGGCCAGCCGTCCGCGTCGAAATCGAAGACGAAAGAGAAGAAGTTGGTGTTGGCGTAATACGCTCGATCCGTTGGACTCCGCCTGGTCGGCGCCACCGCCGGATAGAATTCGTGTCGGTTCTTGAATTCGGGTCCCAGGTATATGTCCGGCCCACTGACGACATCCTGGTGACCATCCTTGTTAAAGTCACCAAAATTGGCGCCTTCCGACCAATAGATGGGGGTCAGCTCCTGTTTTTCAAAATCACGAATGACAAACTCGTCGGCTTGAGCGCCGGCGGTTAGGAAAGAGCAGGTGAATATTGATGCTATAACGCGCTGAGTTCTGTTCATCTTAGTGCCTCATCTTTAGTCGGCTAGTACTGGTTTTACCGGTCTCCAAAATTCTCGATGCGGACAGGCTGAGCCTTTTCCCATTCTTCCTGGTCGACGGTTCGAGCCTTTTGGGTAAAGGCAAAGGCCCCATTTTTGTTGCCGACTACAAAATCGACCAGCCCATCGCCGTTGAGATCTCCGCTCACCAGTTGTCGTCCAATGCCGGCTTCGTCATCTATCTGATGAGGAATATATTCCACCTGTCCATCCTGGCGTGTGAGCCGGAAATAATAGATTACCGGGGCCTGTCGGGACCCTTCGTCGCCGAAGTCGTGAGCCCGGTAGGTCTTGCCAGTCAAGATGTCCTTTAAGCCATCGCCATCGATATCGACAAGTTCAACTGCGTGGAGCTGCGAGAATTGAACCCCATAAGGGTTGTCAGTATTTTTCTCCTGAATGCTCATAATGACGTGCTCTTTAAAGCTGATTTCGTCGCCATTTCGGATCTGTTCAAACCAGCTCAGGCCCCAACCGTGTGCGTCCTTGCTGGTGATAACATCGTTGAGCCCGTCGCCATTCACGTCATAGGCATACATATTGGCTCCGCCGGTGAAACAGCAGAACACGGGGTTTGTTTTCCGATTGACGAATTGATAGGGGTGATGCTCCCAATCTTGACCGTCTTGCAGGGAGGCGGGCTGTCGCATCCAGCCATCCCCGGTTATGTAGTCATTGCGTCCGTCGCCGTCGATATCCCCAATTCCCATACCGTGGGTGTAGTGATGAATCACTTCCTCGTGGGTCGATATCGGGTGAAAGATCCAGGGAAGCGTCGGAGCTACAGGGTTCGGCGAGACATAGCCGTAATGTTTGTCGTAGGCCATCAACAGTTCAGGCACCCCATCGCCGGTAAGGTCTTTGAAATCAGGTGCTTCGTTCTTAACAGCGTTTGTGACGAAGTAGCGCTCCCAGTGCTCCGGCCGCTCCGGACCCGGACCACTGAAAGATTTGCCCGGGTTCTGGTACCAGTAAGCAGGGGTATTGGGAAGTCCCGCCGTCAGGACGTCCAGCCAGCCATCCCCATTGATGTCGTACACGAACGAAAAGAAATTGTCGTTCGAGTAATACCCAAAATCATATGGCAGCCGCTTGGTCGGCGCCACGGGGGGATAGAATTCGTAACGATGTTTGAAGTCGGGCCCCAGCCACATGTGCGGTCCGCTGACGACATCCTGATGACCATCCTGATTAAAGTCGCCGAAACTTGCGCCTTCCGACCAATAGACAGGAGTTAGCTGTTGCTTCTCAAAATCGCGAAGAACAAACTCGTCGGCTTGAGCGCAGACGGTCAAATATAAGCAGGTAAAAATCAATGCTGCGACGCGATTTGTTGTGGGCATCTCAGTACATCCTCCGATCATCCCGACTTTGTACTTTGGTGTTATCAAGCGTGACCGTAATCACGGGATGTTAACGCTACCACTGCTGCCCGAACAATACTACTTATCCCCCAGTCGCCGTTCAAATGCCTCTTTGTGTTATGAATTTCGCAGGGCTGGGCTGGAAGCATGCGCAAAGTTGCTTTTGAATCTAATTCGACTGACCAGGACGCCCCTTTTATGTTCGCAGCATCGTTGCCCGGAGAGTTGGCCGCTACCGACTTACCTGCAGGCGTGCCTGTCCTACCGACGAATCCACAAGAGACAACGATCAACCTGGCTCATTGCGTGAATCATCAGTCGCTCAACGGGTTGGGCCGCATCTGGAAGTGAAACACCTGGGGGAAGGTGCCTTGCCCGGTTTCCATGTGGAAGGGGGCGCGGCCGCTGAAGGAAGCCCAGATGCCACGGCCTTTCCAGCCGACGTTGGGATCGTCGATGCGACCGTCCATCCACTTGGTGTAGAAGCCCAGAGGGTAGGGCACGCGCATTCTCACCCACTCACCGTCTTTGAGTACCAGCAAAGCCTCGCTCTGGTTGCCGGTATTGATGGGGATGTTTTCCCCAAGACCCAGGGCATTGAACTGGTCTACCCAGGTGTAGTAGCTGCCTTCGGAGCTGCCGGACTGGTCCAGATTCTTGAATTGGGGCAGGGGCTCCGTGTGGAAGCTCCATCCCTCGGGGCAGTGCTGGCCGGTGGCCCGGGGGCCGTTCAAGGGACCGACGCACTTGCGGCGGTCGAAGCTGGCCATGTGGCCGCTGGCCATGGCCACCCAGGCCACGCCGTTGCGGTCGATGTCCATGCCACGGGGGGAGAAACCCTCAATGGGGTCGCCGTTCTTATCCACCGGCAATTCGTAGTACTCGACCAGGGCGGTTTCGCTGGGGTTGTCGCCCGGAACCAGCCGCGCCACGGCGCCAGGGAAGCCGAGGATCGACCCCCACACGGAACCGTCGGGCGCAGGAGCCACGGCGTAATAGCCGCCGGGATAGATGCGCTTGTCTTTGGTGGGGTCCGCAGCGTCGTCGGGTTCCAGGTAATCCGCGTCGCGCACGCCGTTGCCGTTAGTATCCAGGATTAGCGGTGTCCATCCCTGGGAGGCCGCCGCGTCACGGGTTTTGAGAAATTTTTTCGCGTCCAGCCAGCCAACCACGGGGCCGCCGCCACTGGTCCACAAGGTGTCATTTTCATCCTCGGCGAACATCAGGTGGTGCGTGCCAAAACAGGTATCGATATGCGTGTACTCCCCGCTGGCCGGATCGTACAGGCCCAACTGTCGTCCCGAGGTCTGCAACGGGAATACCTGCGCGGAAGGATGATCCGAGCCAGACTGGCACCAGTCGGGGTTGTCCCTGCCGCGCACCCGGGCGGTGATCCACACCCGGCCCTGTCCGTCCAGCATCGGGTTGTGCACATTAGCCCTCGAGTCCCAGATGGCTTCATCGCCCCAATAAGGCGATTCCGCCACGGGAGGACTGGACACGGGGCCCGCTTCGGGGTCCATCATGGTCAATGGAATCTGGTCCAGGGTGTGATTGACGGGGTCGAGCACCGGCAGGTAGTCGGCGCTTTCTTCCAGGGCACCGTAGAGCTTGCCATAGCCGTTAACGGTGGGCTTGCGCCGGTCCGTGCCGACCAGGTCATGAAGATAGGCGGTGGGATCGGCCCAGTCCCATTGCGTGATAACCACGTTGCGCTCCAAACCCTGCGGCCGGCTTGGTGCGGGCGGCAGTTCGCCGGCGGCGATACGGTCGGTCCAGTCGCTGAACATGCGGATGGTCCCTTCCATTCCCAGGCCGGTCAGGGTGCGGATCATGAAACCCCCGGCCTGGCCGGACTGGAGGCGGCGCGCCCAGGCATCAGCGGAACTGTCACTGCCGCCGAACAGGGCCGGGATTTCGCGCGTCGCTGCATTGCCCAACTGATGACAGCTCAGACAGCTGCCGGAAGAGATGAGGCGGATGTAGTCGGCCTGGTGCCTGAGGTTGGGGCTGATGCCGTTGCCTGTCGGACCGGTGCCGGGGAATTCGGTCTTGGCTGGTAATTCCAGCAGGGAGAACCAGTAGCCGGCCGGGTAGTACTGCGCTGCTGCCGCTTCATCGGGGGCGGGTACCGCCGTGAGGTCCAGCGTGCCACCCGGTGAGGCCTGGACTTTTTCGGAATCCACCAGGCCGTAACCGCGCACCCAGACGTCGTAATTGGCCCCTGGCAGGTCGGGAATCAGGTAGCGGCCCTGGGCGTCGGTGACCACTATCTTGGCGTAGCGCGTCCCGAGATCGCGGGTCTCGGCAATGACCCAGACGCCGGCTTCGGGACCATCCGGGCCGGTCACCGTGCCGCCGATATCCTCACTTGGTGTCTCGACACTGCTGGCATCCGGTGCTTGAAAACCGGCATCCGGCTGGGATGGTCCTTGCCGCTCCCCGGAGCCGCAGGCGATGAGCGTGAGTGGCAGAAATCCGGTAAGAATCAGAGGCAGGATTTTCGCGAGAACCATGGCTTACTTCCCTTTGCGTCCGGCGTGAAAGGTCGGGCAATCGAGGTTATCGGAAGTTTGGCTCGTCAGCAAAATTTGTCGGTGAATTCAGGCACGGGTGGCGCCTCGACGGCCCGGTAAAAGGTGATTGGAGTGCCCCGGGCAAAGTCGAGACCGCTGAGCCTCAAAGTGTGGGCTGCCCGCAGGCCCCGGGGCCGGCGCCAACGCAATCAGAACCGGCGAACAACCGAATCTGGCATCATTATTGTGTTTGACAAATAGCTGTTAGACCCGAAAATTGAATCAAGTCCACAAGAAATCAATCCACAAGACAGGATGGCGTAAAAGGATGAATAGGACGTTCTTGACAGGGTTAGCCACGCTAATTTTCGCGCTTACCAGCGCGCCGGCAAGCAAAGCTGAAGAAGTTGATTTGATCGTAAAAAACGGAATCGTTTTGACGATGAACGCCGGTAAAGAGATTTTAAGCGACGGTGTCGTCATTGTTAAAGGCAACAAAATAGTAGAGGTTGGGGGTGTCGAGATCCTGGGAAAATATTCATCTGGCGATGCAATAGATGCGCAAGGCGGCATCATCATGCCAGGGATGATAAATACTCATACCCATGCATCCATGAGCGTGTTCAGAAGTTTAGCGGACGATGTTCCCGATAGATTAAACAGATATATATTTCCATTAGAAAACAAAATGGTGTCAGAGGAGATGGTATATATCGGAGCCGTTCACGCGGCGATTGAAATGGCCAAGGCAGGCGTTACCACAATGGTAGACATGTACCTATTTGAAGAAAGTGCCGCTCGAGCTGTAAAGGAAATTGGGCTTAGGGGCGTAATGGCACAAAACATTATCAAATATCCCACCGCAGACGGGGCGGATGGAAATGCCAAACTGGAGCTGGCGACCGCGTTTGTAGAAAAATATAAAGATGACGAACTGATTACACCAGCATTCGGGCCTCACGCTCCGCATACTGTAACGAAGGAAAATCTGGAAAAAATAGCAGAGTTATCTGAAAAATATGATGTTCCGGTGTCCATGCATGTGGCGGAGACCCAGGAAGAGTTTGATAAGTTTCAATCAGAATTTGGAATGACGCCCATCGAATATTTGGATTCTGTGGGAATGCTAAACGAGAGACTTATCGCAGCTCATTGTATTTTTGTAACAGACAGTGATATTGAGCTCATGAAACTACGGGATGTAGGAATTGCTCATAACATGGTCGCCAACATAAAGTCAGCGAAGGGTGTATCACCAGCGCTCAAAATGTTTGACGATGGCCTTAATATCGGGCTTGGCACGGATGGTCCCATGAGCGGCAATACTTTGGATATTATTGGCCAAATGGGATATGTCGCAAAGTTACACAAGCTGGTTAATAACGATAGGTCAGCGATGCCACCATACAAAGTGGTAGAAATGGCTACGATGGGCGGAGCAAGAGCTATTCACAGGGAGGACGAATTGGGCTCTTTGGAGCGCGGCAAACTGGCAGATATCGTAATTGTCGAAACAGAATCTACCAATATGCAACCGATTTTTGATCCCTATTCGGTATTGGTCTATTCCGCTAATGCATCAAACGTGGATACCGTAATTGTAAACGGCAAGATAGTCGTGTCGGAAAAAGCCCTGCGGACTTATGATGAGGAAAAAAGCAGGGCAGCTATGAAAGAGTTTTCAAAAAAAGTCGAAGAAATTACGGAAACTTTGTGAGCTTAAAGGGTGGGTTGTTCAGCGAGCTCGTTAAAAGCGCTGAACTATGAGCCTGGTGATCCGCCTTGGTGGTCAGCGCTGCGCCCGCTACTCGCCTTGCTGATCGAGAAATAAAATAACAAGAAAGGGTATCTCGATGGCTGCCAGAGAAACGTTTACTTCCCGGTTTTCCACGATTCTGACCATGATTGGCTTTGCTGTTGGCCTTGGCAATGTTTGGCGATTTCCTTACATGATGGGTGAGTACGGCGGCTCCGCATTTCTCATCGTCTACTTGGTCTTCACGCTCTTGCTCGCTATTCCCGCAATGACTGCGGAGTGGACCCTGGGTCGCGAAACCAGGAAAGGACCGATCGGCGCGCTCTCGAGCGTTTGGGGCCAGAAGTGGGGAAAGCGTATTGGCACGCTGCTCGTGTTTACGATCGCTATTTCGACGTCATACTACATCGTCGTTATCGGCAACGTCGCGTTTGCGGCCTCTTTTTCAATTCTGAATGGTTTTACGGATTCCACGTTCGCAACTTTCGACCAACAGTATTCGAACGGTTGGCTGCAATACTGCTTTAGCGTCGGTGTCTTGTGTTTGATCATGGTGGTCTTGTCTCGTGGATTAAACAAGGGTATTGAAGCCGTCAGTCAGCTTTTTGTTCCTTTTTTCGCGCTCGTTATTTGCTATCTGGTTGTAAATGCATTTTTTCTTCCAGGCGCACCTGCAAAGTTTGCCGAGTTTCTAAAGCCTGACTTTTCAGCGCTGGAAGCAGAACATATTTTCGCGGCACTCGGCCAGGCGTTTTTCTCGTTAGGACTCGCGGGGACAATTATGGTCATGTATGGCTCGTATATGGCCGACGACCAGAATATTCCGCGAATTGCCGCATTCACTGCACTCGGCGATGTTGGCGCGGCGTTCCTGGCATCGTTGTTTATCGTTCCGACCATTCTGGTGTTTGAGCTGGACCTGTCGCAAGGGCCAACGCTGGTTTTCGCCACGCTACCGAAGTTGTTCAGCGTGATGCCGGGTGGTCGAATTCTTGGTAGTGGCTTTCTACTGGCGTTGACGCTAATAGCTTTTCTATCCGCACTGGGGGCGATCGAAGCCATTGTCGGCAGTATTAGTGAGGAGCTTCGCGTACGTTCCGGACGAACACGGGTGATCATTGCTGTTTTATTCGTGGAGGCGGCCGTCATGTTGCCGAGCTCTCTCGATCCAAGCATTGTCGGGATTCTCGATCTGATTTTCGGCTCGGGCATGCAGATGTTGGGTAGCGTAATAGCCATCATCACAGTGGCATGGGGATTGGGGCAAGTTAAAACCAATTTACAAATATTCGGAGAAACCAGTCATGGTTGGCACACGACCTATTTCTTTTGGTTGAAATGGGTAGTTCCAGTTGTGATATTGGTCGTCCTCGGCGGTTATGTGGCGAGCAACATCTAGTTTTGGCTTAATAATTTGGAAAATCTATGACTCGTAATTTCTCAACTCGTGCAATACATGATGGTGAAGGCTGGGATAAGTCAACCGGCGCTCATAACACCCCTATATACCAAACGGCCACATTTTCATTCGAGACTGCCGAAGACATGGCGGCCGCCATCATGGACCATCCCTTGGAGAGTTTCTTTTATTCAAGAACAGCCAATCCAACGACGGCGGCGCTTGAGAAAAAAATGGCATCGTTGGAAGGCGCTGAGGCCGCATTGATTACGTCATCGGGAATGGCCGCAGTTGCAATCTCAATTCTTATATCTGCGAGAGCAGGCGAACACGTCATTGTGACGAATGACCTTTTTGTAATTAGTCGCCAATTTTTCGAAAAAGATTGCCCGGCAATGGGCATCGAAGTGTCGATGGTCGACGTAAGAAACTTGCAGGATGTCGAGAATGCTATTCGACCCAACACAAGGGCGTTGTTCATCGAGACGGTAACCAACCCCAATTTACACATCTCCGATGTCGCGGCGTTTCGCTCGTTGGCGGACAAGTACAATCTGATATTGATTGCAGACAACACATTCCTGAGTCCGTATCTGTTAAGACCTGTTGAGCAGGGAGCTCATATTGTGCTGCATTCAGCGACTAAATATATCAGCGGGCACGGTGACACCGTTGCCGGAGTCTTGGCCGGGTCGAAGAAGAGCATGGACAAAGCGCGATTGAAGCTGGATACGTTCGGTCAATGTCTGAGCCCAATAGCATCCTGGCTGGTAATGCGTGGGGTGCGTACATTGCCGTTGCGAATGCGTCAGCATTGCGCGAATGCCCAGGCGCTGGCTGAGTACCTGGAAGGTCACGAGCTCGTGGAATGGGTGAAGTATCCAGGGCTAGAGTCCCATCCGCAGTATTCGCTGGCCAGATCCTCTTTGCCCAATGGCTGCGGCGGAATCGTCAGCTTTCGGATCAAAGGCGGGGCAGACGAAATGAACCGGTTTGCGAATAGCCATGAGCTTTTTGGCAAGGGCGTGAGCTTGGGCGACGTGTGCACACTGGTATATCCGCAGCCCTGGCGAGACAATCTGATTCGAATTTCCGTCGGTTGTGAAGATGCGGGCGATATTATTGAGGAGTTCGAAAAGGCGCTCGCTGCAGTATAGAACCATTTTTGGCCACAGAGGATTCTTCTTGTGATCTCAATTTCGAGAATGAAAGCGCACATTGGGCAGTATTGTGTGGCCAGAACGTTTAGCTCGGGCGTCCGTCGCGCAGAACGAACGACATTCTCGCTGGGCAGGTACAGACCAAAAGAGGCGCCCGCACTGGAAGATGCATTCTGACCGTCGTGGTGCCTTTTGATCTGCGAACGCCAAAAAAGTATTCCGCTGTTGCCAGCGTCAGCATATCCCGACCGTGCCGACTGACGGTGACAATCTCGCAAAGGCATCAAGATGCGAAAGCGCAGCAAGAAAAACCTGCCGTTAATGCAACGGATACCCACAGCATGCCACAGGTAGTGCCGCTTGCCATCGGTTTTGACGAAGACTTTAGCCTAGATGACTTCGCTTTAATCTGCGAGCGTATAAAGCGCCGAACTTAATGCACCAAAGACGGACCAGATTCTCTGGTGACGATGATGACTCGTTCGGTCGGCAGATCTTCGATTTAAGGCGTCAGTACCGCTATGGGGAGTTGTCAGACTCTTCGAGAATCAATTCTTCGAGTTTGCGGCGAAACTGCAATGATGCCGCATCCAGTCCCAGCTTGATGTGTCTCGTAGTCTCATTGGCTATCCCAGTGTGTACTGCCTCCAGTACGTCACGATCTTCAAGGAACGCCGCTCTGGCGTCAGCGGCTATCGACGCAGTCACTGCTTCGTTGTCGGGATCGGTATTTCGGTGCTGTAGCCAGTGATAGCGCGTGTTGTTCGCATCGATCGGTGTCATAAAATGATAGGAAATCATGACATATGTTAGTTGGTCGATCTTGAAATCCGGGCCACCCTTCCCGGCTGGAACGTAAATCCCCTTGTTAATCGCGGTGCACGGGTACTGCGCCTCATAGTATTGATACCGGTCGCAATCTCCTTCGAATTGGAGAAGAGGTGCATAGAAGGGCGGTGGTTTGTTTCCGTATATCCATCGATGAACGACTAGCCCTTTGTCCGTTTCGGTGATTTCCAGTGGTGTGTTATCCGTGCCAGGGGCCGCAAAGGAAGCGCGATGTACCCAAGCGACATGTGAAGGGTCCAGGAGATTGTCCATGATGTATTTGTAGTTGCATGCGAATGTTAGGGCATCGCCCTTCGAGATTTTCCAATCCGGGTTGTCGTAGTTTTCGATGTTCACTATCAAGTTGTCATCGGAAAGGTCAGCATTGCCCATCCAGATCCATACCAAACCCCATCTGTCGATTACGGGATAGCTGCGAACAACTGCCGAAGGCGGGATTCGATCTTGTGTCGGCGCGGCAACGCATTGACCGGACCGATCGAATTGCAGTCCGTGATAGCCGCATTCAATGTTGTCATTCAATAGCCGACCTTTCGACAATGGCAATCGTCGGTGCGGACAGGAATCTTCCAAGGCAACCGGATCGCCGTTTTTGGAGCGGTACAGGACTATATTCTCATCCAGTATACGGAGTGCTGTCAGGTTCGCTCCTACGTCCGAGGAGAGTGCCGCCACATACCAGCTATTTCTAAGATACATTTCCTGTCCCAATGTAGGCGAGGACATTGGGAGCACTACTCATAGTAGCCAATTGAATCACCATCCGTAGTAACACCCAGCCCATTCAACAACCGATTCGAATAATTGAAATAAGCGGCGACCTGATTTACCTCGAGAATTTCGCCATCCGTACACTCGCTTTCGCGAAGCGAATCGATATCTGAGGCCTTCATCGTTGCTACATCGGTAGTTAGTTTCGCCGCGTAACGTATCAGCGCTAACTGCTTACCCTGAAATTGTGTCTCCGGTTTTCCTGCTTTTAGGCTGTGCAGAATATCGTCACATCGCTTCTCATCGCCAAGCAATCGCCTCACGTTCATGAAATGGTGGGTCAAACTGTATGCGCAATCGTTCTTGATGCTGACGTAACACGCGACGACCTCCAGAAACCATAGTGGCAATGTGATATCCGGGTGGTGCAAGACACTACGGTAGAGGGTCACGTGGCCGTGCATCGTGTGGGGCCGCAAGGAATGCACCTTCATGACATTGTCGACTGTGCCATGCGGCGTCATTGCCTCGTTATATAACTCCCGCAGAACGCCAGTCGCCTCGTCCTCCGGAATCATTCTAATCCAAGCTGTCATTAACTACTCCCAGTACCCATCAGGCACGGTCGGCAGAGTATTCCTATGGGACAGACGGTGAGCCCGAGAATACTCGCCGCACCATCGGCTCGAAAAACTCGATTGATAGGCTCTCGATGTTCGGATTGATTGCTACGATATCGTAATGCTCGATGAATTGCGCGGTCCAATCGAAATACTCGTGGCCTCGCCATTGTTCGCGAGCGTTGATGAATTCCGGGTCTTCCGGCTGGTAAAACCCGTGCAGATGAATTCGCTGAAAAATCTCGTGGTGCTCGAGCATCCATATGTTTTTCTCAGAAACGAACGGTCGAAGCAGGTCGGCAGCGAAACGTCCATGATTTTCGGGGCAGATGATAAATCCGGCATCGTGGAACAGGCCTGTGACGATCGTGTCCTCATCGTGGCCATCGCTGTGCAGCATCGTCGCCGTCTGCAGGCAGTGCTCGTAGTTATTGATCAGGTAGCCGAACGTGGGCGCGTCTCGTGACGCCAACAGAAGCTCGAGTGCCTGTCTGGCGCGTTCCTCTGCCAGGTAGACCGCACGCTGTCGATTCATGACTGCCCAGTCTTCAGGGCTATAGTCGCCCATATTGCATGGCTCTATGTACTGCCAGTCAACGCGCAGCAGTTTATCGCGCTCACCAGCCTTTCGCCGTATGGGTGGGTAGCTTGTCTTTTTAGCTGTCATGACTTATGGGTTTCTACGCTGCCGGAATATTCCATAGCCCAAATAGGCGAGGATAATGGACAACAGTGGATTGACGTAGTTAAAGAACGCCCATGGAGCGTATTCCAGCGGTGACATCGCCAGTACTCCCGTAATAAACGCTCCGGAAGTTGTCCACGGGATTAATGATGTGCTGAGTGTGGCGCCTTCTTCCAGGCACCGGGAGAGCATGTGTTTCTCGAGATTATGCGCCTCGTAAGAATCTTTGAATATCTGCCCGCCGAATATGATGGAAAGATACGCCTCGCCCATGCTCATGTTGGCAATGACGCCGGCGCCAATCGTGGTCGCTACCAGGCTTGCGGAACGCTTGATACGATTCAGCAGCCCGCTCAGCAATACTCGTACGAAACCCATACGATCGAGGATACCGCCGAGCGACAAGGCGAGCAATGCGAGTGACATCGTCCACATCATGCTTTCTAAACCGCCGCGGCTGAGGAGCACATCGAGACGCTCGAGACCCGTGTCAGCGACATAGCCGACATGCAGACTATTCAGTACCTCCGTAGCGGTTCGATCTTGCATTGCGACGGCTAGCACTACTGCGGTAGCAACACCGCCCAGCATGCTGGCTTCGGCCGGCGCTCGTCTGATGCTGAGCACGAGCAATACGATCAGCGGCAGCAGAGTCAGCGGGTTAATTGTGAATTCAATCGCGAGATGTTGCTTTAATTCGAGTAGTTCCTGCGCGGACAATGTCTGGCTGCTGTAACTCAACCCAACGAATGTAAACATGACCAGGCAAATGACGTACGTAGGGACGGTCGTGTACATCATCGACTTGATGTGAGAGTAAAGATCCGTACCAGCGCTCATGGCCGCGAGATTAGTCGTGTCCGACACGGGCGACATCTTGTCGCCGAAGCTTGCGCCGGAAACGACCATGCCGGCTACCAGCGGCAGTGGAATGCTTAGCGCACCGCCAAGTCCCATGAGGACAACACCGATCGTCCCTATCGTCCCCCATGCCGTGCCAGTCGCGAGCGACATGAGGCTGCACAGCACCAGACCGGCTGGCAGAAAGATGGCCGGGTGCAGTATGTCCACGCCGTAGTAGATGAGGCCACCGATCGTCCCGGCTTCGATGAACGCGGCGATCAGAACACCGATTAGAAAAAAGATAAAGATCGCGCCGAGGCCTTTATGGATCCCAGAAATCATTGCGGACTTGATTTCCTGGAAGTGAAAGCCAAGGAATGTGGCATGGCCGGCAACCCACACGAGCGCGATCAACAGCAGGCTATGCAAGCTGATGCCCAGCCACAGCAACCCGGCGATCACGGTCACGATGACTCCGCCAAAACAGGCCATAGACTGCGCAAAACCGGGTTCTTGTGGACCCTTCATAGATCTACTTCTGAGGAGAAGGTGGCTGCATTCTAACAATAAGCAGTTCTACAGGCGGATTGTGCAGTTTCGTTGTTTCGAAGCGATGAAGATCGCCACCTATTAGTCCACACGTGTGATGTCCATCGTCCAATTGGCTTTCCAGGCAGCGACCTCCGGCAGGAAGTATGCCTGCTCCCACAGGACGCGATCGTCGGACACTTTCGTCCATACAAATCGCATGCGGAGTTCTCGTGCCGGGCATCGTTAATCAGGTCGCTGACTGGCGCTGCAGCGACATCGCGGTTTCGCTCAATCCGAGCAGGGGCACGGCGAATAAGGGTAGGCATGCCAGATGTTTCATAGGAATCAATTGCGCCTTGGCTATGTGGAGCGTAGTTATACTAGTATTCCCGTGAAATCGTTTCCACCGCAGGGTCAATAAACGCAACCTTCGAACAAGAGCCGGCACGCTGCAAATAACAAAGGATTCAAACTATGGATAGACGCAGCTTTTTACTGGCAGCGGCGGCGATGGCCGCTGGTTGCTCTCGAACGGCCGAGACAGGGGTGACGGAAATGAGCAGCACCGCACCGTTGGGAATACAGTTGTATTCGGTCCGCGATCTTATGGCAGCCGACGTTGCCGCTACGCTGGAACTTATTGCACGCACCGGCTATCTGGAAGTCGAATTTGCTGGTTATTTTGGCCACAGCCCGGCAGATCTCAAATCAATACTGGATGCCGTCGATCTGCAGGCGCCGTCGGCGCACCTGCCCTACAGCGCATTCCTCGAGAGTCCGGAGAAGGTACTGGAGCACGCAACAGCGATGGGACATCAGTTCGTCGTAATACCTTGGTTGGACCCCAATTTGCGAAGTCTCGATAACTATCGCGAGCATGCAGAAAATTTCAACCGCTGGGGTGAGCTGTGCAGGGGCGCCGGTATACAGTTTTCGTATCACAACCATCAGTTCGAATTCGAAGAAACCGAAGGCAAGCTGCCGTTTGACCTGTTATTGGCTGAAACGGATCCGTCGCTGGTGCAGTTCGAACTCGATCTCGCCTGGGCACGTGCGGCCAACGTCGATTCAGTCGCCTATTTCAAAGCGTGGCCGGGACGATTCCCGATGTTGCATATCAAGGACTTTGATGCCAGTGGTAACGAGGCAGATATCGGTGACGGCGATGTCCCGTTTGCATCGATATTCGAGCATCTAGATATCGCGGGTGTCAAACACGGCTTTATCGAGCGCGACAATTCGAAAGATATCAACTATTCGTTGCAGCACAATTTTGACGCGATCGAGCCGCTTTGGACGTCGCATATGGGTTCAAAAAGTTAGGACGGCACGCCAATGAGAACAATTAAGGGACCGGCGATTTTTCTCGCGCAGTTCGCGGGCGATGACGCACCTTTTAATTCGCTGGATAGTATCGCCCAATGGGTATCGAGCCTCGGATTCGTCGGCGTGCAGATACCAAGCTGGGATGCTCGCTTGTTCGACCTCGAGAAAGCAGCTGCAAGCAAGACCTATTGTGACGAGGTCCTGGGTACCGTGGAAAAACATGGTCTGCAACTGACGGAGTTGTCGACCCACTTGCAGGGCCAGCTGGTCGCGGTGCATCCGGCATACGACCAGATGTTTGACGGTTTCGCGGCGAGGTCTGTGCGCGGCAATCCGTCGGCGCGCCAGGCCTGGGCCGTTGACCAGCTATTGAAAGCTGCCAAGGCGTCAGAAAATCTCGGGCTGGAGAATCATGCGACCTTTTCTGGCGCGCTCGCCTGGCCATACCTGTACCCATGGCCACAACGGCCGGCCGGGCTGGTCGAGACGGCATTCGATGAGCTGGCGAAGCGCTGGCAACCGATTCTGGATGCGTTCGACGACGCGGGCGTCAACTGTTGCTACGAAATTCACCCGGGTGAGGACCTGCATGATGGCGTGACCTTCGAGATGTTTCTGGAGCGCGTGAAAAATCATCCGCGCTGCCAGATGTTGTACGACCCGAGCCATTATGTACTACAGGCGCTCGACTACCTTGAGCACATCGATATCTATCACGAGCGCATCAAGATATTTCACGTGAAGGATGCCGAATTGAATCCGACCGGCCGGCAGGGAGTCTATGGTGGCTATCAGGGTTGGCTGGACAGGGCCGGGCGCTTCCGTTCACTCGGTGATGGACAGGTTGATTTCAGCGGCATTTTTTCGAGGTTCGCACAATACAATTTCCCCGGTTGGGCGGTGCTCGAGTGGGAATGCTGCCTGAAACATCCTGAAGATGGTGCCCGCGAAGGTGCGCAATTTATCAAGGAGCACATTATCCGTGTCACGGAAAAGGCATTTGACGACTTCGCCGATGCCGGTGTTGATGACGCCGTTAATCGACGCGTGCTGGGCATAGAGTGAGGAACTGCGCATGAGCAAGCCGCAGGATGCGAATACCCGCCCGAATCGAGTGCGACTTGGAATGGTCGGGGGTGGTCAGGGGGCTTTCATTGGTGCCGTACACCGAATTGCGGCTCGCATCGATGATGAGTACGACTTTTGCGCCGGCGCGTTGTCGTCTAACCCACAACGTGCACTGGCATCGGCGCGCGAAATCGGCTTGGCCGAGGATCGATCCTATGCGGACGTCGCAGCGATGGTAGCTGCGGAAAGCGCCCGCGACGATGGCATCGAGGCGGTATCAATTGTTACGCCGAATAACGTACATTTTCCGGTCGCCAAGGCTTGCCTTGAAGCCGGCATACACGTCATTTGCGACAAGCCCATGACGGTGACCTGCGCCGAGGCTGATGAATTGATCGCACTTGCGAAAGCGCAGAATCGGATTCTAGCCGTTACTTATAATTACTCAGGCTACCCGATGATTCGCCAGGCCAGGGAGATGATCGATGCGGGTGAACTCGGTGACATTCGTGTGGTGCAGGCCGAGTACGCGCAGGACTGGCTGACCGAGCCTCTCGAGCAATCCGGCAACAAGCAAGCCGGCTGGCGCACCGATCCCGCGCAGTCCGGAGCTGGTGGCTGTATCGGCGATATCGGGACTCACGCCTATCATCTCGCCTGTTTCGTCACCGGGCTTGAGCTCGAATCACTGTGCGCCGATCTCAGCACCTTTGTGAGCGGCCGCCAGCTCGACGACAACGTCAATGTCCTGATGCGATTCAAGGGCGGGGCCAAAGGGTCACTTTGGGCGAGCCAGGTCGCGCCCGGAAATGACAACAACCTGACGCTGCGCGTCTATGGAACCCGAGGCGGTCTGAGTTGGCGTCAGGAGAGTCCGAATGAACTCGAATTTTCACGCTTTGGCGAGTCTCCGCGCCGCATAACTCGCGGCAGCCCGGGCGCCGGCAGCGCCGCCGCCGTGGCGACACGAATTCCTGCCGGACATCCAGAGGGCTATCTCGAGGGATTCGCGACTTTGTATAAGGAGATCGCGGCAGCGATTCGCGCTGCACGAAGTGGCTCAACAACAAACGGAGTTTTTCCCCGAGGTGAAGACGGCCGCAAGGGCATTGCTTTTGTTGAGGCTGCAGTGAAATCGAGTAACGGAGGTGCCGTGTGGGTAAATCTGTGACACAACTGGCCAACGAGCCGGGTCGTCAGGGTGGCAGCGACGCCAGGTAGGCGACAATGGCCGTCATGTCCTCGATGGACAGCGGCTCCACCTGCGGCTTCATCAGGGCGGACCAGGTGCCGGCCCGAGCGCCCGTCTTGAAGTCCATGAACTGCCGCATGAAATAGCTCGGCGACCGCCCGGCGATCCCCGGTACGGGCCCCAGCCCTCTCAGGTCGGCGCCGTGGCAGTTGACGCAGGGAACGCGGCCGTTCGCCCCGCCCGCGATCAGGATGGCGCCTTTCGCGATGCTGCCGACCGGGACGTAGACAGTAAATTGCGACCGGGAGTCGCGCATCTCGAACTGTTTCAGATCGTTCGGCATCTCGACGATGCGATCGCCCAGTGGCTCGGTGCCGCCGTCAGGATCTTTCGCGTAAATCAGACCGGCGATGACCGTCTTTGGGATCGTTTCGGCCTCGACGACCTTGAGGATCGGATCGAGACTCAGCGCCGAAAAATAAGCGGCCGCGGCCTCGACCTCCTCATCGGTAATCGCCTTGCCGATCTGTGTCATGTCGTGGATGGGCTTCCGCTGCGGAGCCGAAAACATGCGGGCCCCGCTCTTGAAGTCAGCCATTTGTTGCACGATGTAGGCCGCCGGCAAACCGGCTATGGGTGCGTTTTCCGGTCCGCCGGTACCCTCGGCGCGATGGCAGGAGCCGCACGCCCACACCTCTGGCTGTCGTCCGTGCAGCACGACGTCGGGCAGGGCGGGATGATTATCCGGATGCCAGTCCAGCGCGAAAAACAGATTGCGCGCGTGCTGCATCGTAAACGTCTGCGAACTGTTCGGGACGTTGTAGGGATCCTCGTTGGCCGGCTCGCGCGGGAAATCGGGATTCCAAAGGGCGGCCCACAGAGGGAAGTCCGGGGCCCACTTCGATGGCGCGGCGGCGTTCTGCGCGCTGACCGGCGTGGCGGCGAGCAAGACGAAAACCAATCCTGCGCCGAGGGCCGAGCGGCACAAATTATTCATACTTTGCACCCTGAAGATGAAGGAATGGGCTCAGCATAAACGATTATGGGTGTGCGATGACCTTGTCGGTAAACAAAAAAATCCTTCAGTTCCTTGTCCCTGCAGGCGTCCACGCGCTGGTTGTACCAGTCAACCGCCTCGAGTTCCTCCATCAATGATGTGATCGCTCGATGCATGTCACGCGTCACGTCGCTGAGCTCTTCAATGGGTTCGTGGCATCCCTCGTTTGACATTATTCGCTCCTCTAATCCGGTTGCGGCAACAACACAGTAAACCGCACGCCGCCGTCAATATTGTCTGCGGAAATACTACCACCATGGCCCTCGGCGATGAGTCTCGCGATGTACAAGCCGAGTCCCAGGTGTCGGCCGCCGTCGTTGCTGCGTACCGAAACCAGGGAATCAAACAGTTGTGAGCGCATGCGCTCGGGCAGCGGCGGCCCGGGGTTGCTCACGGCAATGCGCAGACGCCCGGTCTCGCGGCCAAGTTCGATTTTGATCGTGTCGCCAGCAGCACTGAAATCGGTGGCGTTATCGACCAACTTGTCGAGCATCTGGATCAGCAGCTCGGGCGAGCCGCGCATTGCGACAGATTCCAGCTCTGTTGCCAAATCAAATTGCCGTGCCGGGTAAACGTCACGATATGCCGCAACCGTAGAGCGCAGCATCGCCACGAGGTCGAAGTTGTCGGGTTCGGCGTGTTGCATCAGTTCCTCGACGCGGCTGGCTTCACTCATCGCTGTTAGAATGCGCCGCAACCGGTCTGCACCGTCCCTTGCGCGCGCTGCGTAATCGGCGGACGCAGCGTTAAGCGGTTCGTGTTCAAGATTCTCGAGTGACGATGTGACGATCGCGAGCGGCGTGCGCAGCTCATGTGAAAGCTTCGAGGCGAGTGAGCGCAGGTACTCGTTGTAATCGCCGAGTTGCCGCAGCACGAATGAGAAACTCCGCGACAGGTCTCCAACTTCGTCCCTGTCGAGCGCACTTGGCAGAGTGGTGCGTAGCGCATCATTCTCGAGTGCGTCCTCGGCCGCGATGCTCAGGCGTCGGATGCGGCGCGACAACCATGTCGCGTAACCGAGCAAGGCAATCGCGGCCACCAGTGTTGCGATCACGGTGACATACACGAGACGAGCGAGGCCCTGGTTGCGCAGGCTAAGAATTGCGTCGGTGCCTTGCTGCAGCACGAGTGCGCCAATGATGTTGTCACCTGCCATAACCGGCTCGGCTGCCGCAACAATGGCATCGCCGCTGTCGGCGCTGCGAAACCAGTCAACGGATGCGGCCCCCTGCAGAGCCTCCGCAATGAACGGCTGGCGTTCCTGGCCGCTCGGATCCGGGTTCGCGAGCACGGCTTCCTGTCCGGGTTCGACCAAAGACAGGTAGGCAAGGCGCACCAGTGTCATGCCGATGCCGCCTCGCTCCCGCGCCGGCAACCTGACGTCACCGGCAGACGCGAGGCGCCAGCCTGAGGTGTCGGTCAGCGTCAAGCGCATACCGGGTTGTACGTGCTCGGTGGCGAACGCAGTAAGTGCGTCCGAGGCTGTAACGAAAGCGCCCGGCGAGCGCGCACTGAAACTCGAGCTGCGGACGGCCGTCGTGCGTTCGTCATTGGTGTTGTTGACGACCAGCCCGAGATGAGTGCCAAGCTTGCCGGTCGGGATACGGGCCTCGACCTGGTAGCCGCGGCCGGGCACATCCTGCCAATGCGCGGCGATGGTTGCTTCGGGCGCAAAGCCAAAGGCGGTACGCAGATAGCTGATGATGGGCCCGGGCGCCTCCGCACCAAACACAAAAGCTTCGTTCAGGTATGGCGGGTTTGCGCTGACCAAAGTAACACTGTCGGCCGATTGTGAGCGCTCATCAATCGCAATCGTGCCCGGCGCTGCGTACACGACATTATCGTCGGTGACCTCGACGTACAGGTACAGCGCCTGTCGATGCAGGCCGATGGCAAAGCGAATCGGACCATCGGTACCACGCAGCGTACGCAGGGCTTCGCGGCTCAAGTTCCAGTCATCGAAGTAGCCATCAATTGATGGCAGTACTTCGAGGCGATGACCATACAGTTGGTCGCCCAGCGCAAAGTCGTTGTCGGCTCGCAGCGGAAAGTCGTCTTCGTGTTGTGCCAGCGAGTCGGCAATGGCGCGCGCCGTTCCGGCCAGCATCTGTTGCTGCCCGGCACGCAGCGCCGATTCCGTTTCGCGAATAAACTGGCATCCGGCCCACGGCAACACCAGCGTCAACAGGCTGACCAGCAGCAACTGGCGTCGAAGGTTCATTGCAGCCAGCGATAACCCATGCCGTAGACGGTCTCGATAGCGTTGAAGTTCGCATCAATGGCAGCGAACTTGCGCCGGATGCGCTTCACATGCGAGGTGATCGTATTGTCATCAAGTACGGCCTGCGCGGCGTCCATTAGCTGCTGGCGGTTTTTCACATGCCCCGGGTAGCGCGCCAGCGCGTGCACCAGCCAGAACTCGGTCAGGGTCAGGCCCACCGGCCGGTCCTGCCAGAGCACTGTCATACGCTCGGTATCGATCGCGAGGTCACCGCGCGTCAGCCGGCTCTCCGCGGCTTGCGGTTGCTGCATCGCCTCGAGGCGCCGAAACAACGCGGCGATACGTGCCATGAGGTGCGGCAGGCTGATGTCCTTGGTCAGGTAGTCATCGGCGCCAAGCCGCAGGCCCGACACTGCATCGAACTCACTGTCGCGCGCGGTGAGAAAAATGATCGGCAATTCGGGCGCCTGTGCCCGCAGCGCACGACAGAGCTCAAAACCGCCCTCGACGTCATCGCGCAGGTTGATATCGATGACCACGAGATCCGGCAAGCGGGCGGCAAACGCCTGCATGGCCGGCTTGCGTGAATCATAGGCATCGACGCCATAACCCTCGCGCTTGAAGGCGGCCACATAGTTGTCCCGGATAGCGGCTTCGTCCTCAACGATCGCGATGCGTTTGGCCACGGTTGCTCCTCAGTTTCCTCGCCACAATTTGCCACATTACATCGGTGCATTGCCATGCCACAGCCCGCGGCGCGGCGCATTGACTTGTTGCAATACCTGACACATCAGACGGAGACCAGAAATGCAGCGATTCATCGGCACCAACCCCGCCCTCTGCTTCACGACCATCCTCATTTTAACGCTACTGCTGACAAAGCCGGTTGTGGCAGACGTGCAAACCGGGTTGCTGGTGCCGGCCGCCGATGGCTATACGACGGCGCCACTGCTCAACACCGATGTCAACATCCAGGTCAACGGGCTCGTGGCGCGCGTTTCGGTAATGCAGGAATTTGAGAACGACAGCGCGGACTGGGTGGAGGGCAGCTACGTTTTCCCGCTGCCCGATACGGCTGCCGTGGATCACCTGCGCATGTACATCGGCGACCGCTTCATCGAAGGCGAAATTCGCGAAAAGGCTGAGGCGCGCCGCGAGTACGAGGCGGCAAGAGCCAGCGGCAAAAGAACCAGCCTGGTCGAACAGCAACACGCAAACCTTTTCACGACTGCGGTCGCGAATATCGCACCCGGCGAAAAAGTCATAATCGAGATCGAATACCTGGAAGAGCTGCACTACGACAGCGGCATGTTCAGCCTGCGCTACCCGATGACCGTGACACCGCGTTACTCACCCGGCCATGCGCCTACGGAGGAGGCGCTGCCGGACTCTTTGCCGATGACGCCGCCGATGGCATCGGCGACGCAGGGCCAGCGCATTTCCCTGCTGGCAAACGTCAATGCCGGCATGCCGCTGGAAATCGTCGCCAGCCGCTATCACCCGGTTAACGTTGCCGAAGCGAACGGCATCTACCTGGTGTCGCTGGCCGGTGGGCAGGCGCCTATGGACCATGATTTCGAGTTGCTTTGGCGGCCGGTACCGGCGGCCGTGCCGCGCGCGATGGCGTTTGCGGAAACCATTAACGGCGAACCGCATTACCTGCTGATGGTCGTACCGCCGCAATCCAGTCTTGTCAGTGGTGCGATGCTGCCGCGCGAGATGATTTTCATCATTGACACGTCGGGGTCGATGCATGGCGTTTCTATCCAGCAGGCAAAAGAGGCGCTGCTGTCCGTGCTCGATGATCTCGATTCGGGCGATAAGTTCAACGTCATCGAATTCAACTCGACCACCCGGCCGCTATTTCCGGCCAGCGTCCCTGCCAATGCCGGCAACATTGATGCGGCGGGCCGTTTCGTCAGGGCGCTGAATTCCGAGGGTGGCACAGAGATGTACCCGGCACTCGACTTCGCGCTGCGCACGCCGGGCTTTGACAACTATCTCCGCCAGATCATTTTCATTACCGACGGCGCGGTCGACAACGAGGAGGGTCTGTTCAGCCTGATTGATGCAAGGCTGCGGGGCGCGCGGCTGTTCACGGTCGGCATCGGCTCCGCGCCAAACAGCTGGTTCATGCGCAAGGCCGCAGAAGCCGGGCGTGGCACGTTTACGACTATCAGCGCCCTGCACGAGGTGGGCGAGAAAATGGACCGGCTGTTTCGCAAGCTTGAAAATCCTCAGGTCACCGACATTGAGGTGCAATGGCCGGGTAGTGTGCTGATCGACAGTTACCCGGGCATTGCACCGGACCTGTATCTCGGCGAGCCTATCAGTATCCGCGCGCGCGCGTCTGGCCCTGCACGCCCTGGCGATGTCGTGCGTATCGCCGGCAACTCGATCAGCGGCGCATGGAGCAGCGAACTGCCGCTGGTGTTTAACACGCAAAGTACCGGTATCGGCGCGCTCTGGGCACGTGCGCGCATCAGTGAGTTACTCGATCAGCAGCGCCGCGGCGGTGATGTGCAGCAGACGCGCGCGGCGGTTGTCGAGACGGCGCTGGCACATCACCTGGTGAGCAAATACACAAGCCTTGTTGCGGTGGACAAGACGGCGGCGCGCGCCGCCGGCGAGCCGCTCGCTGGCAAGGCGGTCGGAAACCTGCCGCCCCGGGGCAGCACTATGGCTGCGTTTGCGGCAACCGCGACGAATGCGGAACAGCTACGCCTGAGCGGTATTGCCTGCCTGTTGCTGGCGTTGATGCTGTTGCTCGGCCCGGGGCTTCGAAGGAGAACATCGTATGGTTCGCTGGCTTAGATCGCCGCGGCGCTGGCTCGTGGCCTGTCTTCTGTGTTTTGGTTTCTGGCAATTTGGCCAGGGCGCCCATATCCCGGCCAAGGCCTGGATAGCGCAGGAACTGATGCAACGCGCCTGGTTGCGCGGTGCGAGCGGCATCGCGAAACCGGTGCCCTGGCCCTGGGCCGATACCTGGCCGGTCGCACGCCTGACTGCGCGCGGCGGCGACGTTGAATTGATCGTACTGGCGGGAGACTCGGGCCGGACGCTGGCGTTTGGCCCCGGGCACCTGAGCGCAAGCGCGCTGCCCGGCGAGCCCGGCAACACCGTTATCGCCGGACACCGCGATACCCATTTCAGCTTTCTGCGCGATATCGAAATCGGTGAGTTCCTGGTGTTGGAAACGGTGAGCGGCAAAAAGCACTTGTACAAGGTAGTCGGTACCGACGTCGTCGACTCACGCCGCGGCAGCCTGCTGCTCGATACCGACGAAGCTTACCTGAGCCTCGTCACCTGCTACCCCTTCGAAGCGCGCGAACCGGGCGGCCCGATGCGTTACGTGGTCACCGCCAAGATGTTGTTCTAGTCATACTTCGCGGAGATTGCGCAAGCAGTTTGGCTGCGTCATAGTGGCCGCCTGCCGCACGCCCGGTGCGGCACATTCCCCGGGAAAGAATGGACGAGAACAAGGCCAAACTCACGGATGGCCCGGTAGGCCGACACCTGCTGGCGATGGCGCTGCCCGTGCTGGTCGGCATCTTCGCGATGATGGGGCAGGGCCTGATCGATGCCTGGTTTCTCGGTCGCGTTGGCGATCGTGCGCTGGCGGCCTACGCATTCAGCTTTCCGATACTGATGATCGTCACCAGTGTAGCGATCGGCCTGGGCGCGGGTACCTCCTCGGTGGTGGCACGTGCCATTGGCGCACATGACTTGCGGCGCGCGCGGCGCCTCGCGACCGACAGCCTGCTGCTGTCGTTCCTGATTACCGTCGGCTTCTGCATTGTCGGCGTGTTGACGATCAACCCGCTGTTCCTGTTGCTCGGCGCACCACCGGACATGATTCCTTTGATTCGTGGCTTCATGTTGATTCTTTATTCGGGCGTGCCGTTCGTAGTCGTCGGCATGGTCGGTATGGCAAGCATGCGCGCCACCGGGGATACGAAACTGCCGAGCACGCTGATGATCCTCGGCGCTGTACTCAATGTCGTGCTGGATCCAATTTTCATATTCGGTCTCGGTCCGATTCCGGCCATGGGACTGAACGGGGCAGCAACGGCCGCGTTGCTGGCACGTGGCGTTATTTTTGTCGGCGCCCTGTACCTGATGCGTGGCCGCCTCGACATGGTCAGTTTCAATCGGCCGGACCCGGTCGAACTGCGCAAGTCGTGGCGCGACATTCTGCACGTGGGTATTCCGGCCGCCGGCACCAATGCCATCGTGCCCATCGCGACAGCGATAATTACCGCCTTGATCGCAGCCTTTGGACCGCAAGCGGTCGCAGGTTTCGGCGTGGCAAGTCGAATCGAGTCGCTGGTGCTGGTGATGTACTACGCGCTGTCGGCGGTGATCGGGCCGTTTGTCGGGCAGAACCTCTCGGCAGGGAAGCCCGAACGAATTCTCGAAGCACTGCGGTTGTGCATGTGGTTTTGTGTTTTTTCGGGCTTGACGATTGCGGCCTTGCTGGCGCTCGCTGCAGGCTACCTGCCGACCTTGTTCAGCGACAGCGATACGGTGGTCGGCGTTGCCAAGACATTCTTGCTGGTTGCGCCGCTTGGCTATGCCGGTTACGGCATGGTCATGGCAATCAATGCGTCCTTTAATGGTCTCGGCAAGCCGATGCCGGGTGTGGTTGTCAGTCTGTTGCGTACCATCCTGCTGTATGTGCCGCTGGCTTTGTTAGGGCGGCATTTGTTCGGCATCATCGGCATATTCGCGGCTTATGCGGCGGCCAACGTGATTACAGGATTTGTGGCGTATAACTGGGCGCGCAGGACGGTGCAGAAATCATGCGGGCAACCTATGGCTTCGCCTTCGCTGTGATTAACCGCGTTAGTCAGTTGGTTCTTCAGATTGTAACTGGTCGATCGCGCGTTGCTTGCGACGTGTGCGCAGCACGATGACACAACCGCTCCAGACGACACACAGCAGGCCAAGGCCGAGGTAGGTGTAAGAGGGCCGATAACTGAAGCCGAAGTAAAAAGCTCCTGCTACGAACAGGACGCCGATCACCATCCAGTAATGGGGAACGCGTTCATAAACGGATTCTGGTAACCACATTTTTCGTCTCGCTATCGAGCCTTGCCGGTATCAGGAACCCATAACTTCGTCAATAGCAGTGGCAACTGCAGCGAACCAGTTCGCAACTGACATAGCACAGCACACGAAAAATCACGAAATTGTGACTTGATTCACGTAGGCGATACGGATCATCGCAGTTCCAGAGCCGGCAGTACCTTGCGGCGATAAGTGAGGTGCAGGCCGATACCGCGGCTCGCCATGAACAACGTAAAGGCCAGCCAGAGGCCATGATTGCCAAGGCCCTGCAGCAGGTACCAGGCCGGCACGAAAACAAGGATGGTTGAAATCAGCATCAGGTTTCGCATTTCACGTGCACGTGTAGCGCCAACGTAAACGCCGTCGTAGAGGAATGGCCAGGCGGAAATCAGCGGCGAAATAATGAGCCAAGGCAGAAACTCCCGTGCCGCGATACGCACATCAGGCAGGTCCGTAAGGACGCGAATCAGCATCGGTCCGATGACGATATACGAAGCACAGAAGCCGGCGGCAAAGATCAGCGACCACTTCAACGCCAGTCGCACGGAGTGCTCGAGCGCGTCGCGCCGTTTTTCGCCGACCGCCTTGCCGACAAGTGCCTCGGCCGAGTGTGCTATGCCGTCCAGGGCGAACGACGTCAGGTGTTGCAGGTTCATCAACACAGCGTTGGCCGCGAGCATGACACCACCGAGTCGTGCACCCTGCGCGGTCAGGAAGGCGAACGCGAACATCAGTGTCATGGTACGTATCAACAGATTGGCGTTGATGGCAAAGAATGCGGCGTAAGAACGAACATTGAAAAGCTGCGCCAGCGGCCATTGCCCGGAGCGATTGCGGAGTGCGCGGACAGCAAAAAAAAACGCGACGGCCAGGCCGGCGTACTCGGCAATCAGGGAAGCAAGTGCAACCCCGTCGACTTTCATGCCGAGGCCAAGTACGAACCACAGGTCGAGAAGGATATTCGTGACGTTAACCGTGAGAAAAATCAGCAGCGGTACACGCGCGTTCTGCAGCCCGATGAACCAGCCGATGAGCACGAAGTTAGCCAGCGTCCCTGGCGCGCTCCAGATGCGAATCGAAAAATATTGCAGCGCAAATGCCTTGACCTGCTGCTCCGGGCCAATCAGTTGCATGGCGATTTGCGCAATCGGGCGCTGCACCGCGAGCAGCGCCAGCGCGATCAGCAACGCGACGATCAGGGCCTGGCCCAGCGAGCTGCGCAGGCCTTCATTGTCGTTGGCACCAAATTGCTGTGCTGCAATGCCGGTGGTCCCCATGCGCAGGAAATTCATCCCTGTGTAGAGGAAGCCGAACACCGTCCCACCGATGGCTACTGCGCCAAGGTAAGTGGCACTGCCGAGATGTCCCGTGACGCCTGTGTCGACCATGCCGAGCAGCGGCACGGATACATTCGACAGGATCATCGGCGCGGCGATGCGCCAGACATCGCGGTCCTTGGGCAGAACCGGGCCGCTCAAGACTGGATCAACCGAAGGCGTTTACGCCGGTGAGTTCTTTGCCAACGACGAGTTGATGGACGGTTTCCGTGCCTTCGTAAGTAATGACGCTTTCGAGGTTCAACATATGCCGGATCGGTACGAACTCGGCGCTGATGCCGGCACCGCCCAGAATGTCGCGCGCATCCCGGGCTATGTCGAGCGCAGCGCGGCAGTTGTTCCACTTCGCAAGCGATACCTGTGTCGGACGCAGCACGCCCCGGTCCTTGAGTCGACCAAGCTGTAGTGACAGCAATTGCGCCGTCGTAATGCGTCGCGCCATCTCGGCAAGACGAATCTGCATCGCCTGCGTATGCGACAGCGGCCGGCCAAACAACACGCGATCTGCGGTGTAGCGCATAACTTCGTTGAGACAATCCTGGGCGGCGCCGATGACGCCCCAGCTTATGCCGTAACGTGCCTGGGTCAGGCAGCTTAGCGGCCCCTTAAGCCCGGTGACACCCGGCAGAACACTGCTCTCAGGTAAACGTACGTTGTCAAAAAACAATGCCGCCGTTACGGAAGCGCGCAGCGAAAACTTGTTTTCGATCTCCTGCGCTGTAAAACCCGGCATGCCCTTTTCGACGATAAATCCGCGCACGCCTTCATCGGTTCTTGCCCAGACGATCGCAGCGTCGGCAATTGTGCCGTTGGTAATCCACATCTTGGAGCCGTTCAATATCCAGTCTTTGCCGTCACGCTTCGCATGCGTTTTCATGTTCCCCGGGTCCGATCCGCCCTGCGGCTCGGTCAGGCCGAAACAGCCTATTGCCTCGCCCCTGGCCATCGCCGGGAGCCAGTGCTGTTTTTGCTGCTCGGATCCGTAACTGTAAATCGGGTACATGACGAGGCTGCTTTGCACGGATACAAAACTGCGCAGGCCACTGTCGGCACGTTCCAGTTCCTGGCAAATCAGGCCGTAGCAAATGCTGTTGAGCCCGGCACAGTCATAGCCATCGATTGAACTCCCGAGCAGGCCGAGCTCTGCAACCTGCGGTATCAGCTCGCGCGGAAAACGATGTTGTTCGAATGCGGCGCGCATGACCGGAATCGCCTGTTCGTCAACAAAACGCGCGACACTGTCCTGGACCATGCGTTCCTCGTCGGTCAGCTCGGCACGAACGTCGAAAAGGTCCATCGGATTCAAAGCGGTTTTGCTGGTTGTCATGCCGGTATCTCTTAAATGGGAATGCCAATGCGGCGATACAGTACCGACAGCAGCCACGCAGGTCCAATCATCATCATTTGCAGGTCGCGCCAGACCGGGCCGAATGACCATTGGCGCCGCCGGCCGATCCAGAGACCCAGCGTGCCGGCCAGCAGCAGCCCGGCGCTGACCCTTAACGGCGCGTAATCGGACGTCCCCAGCCAGGCCTGGAATGCGGCAACGCCGATGACAAACGGCAGCATGCCGATCGCAAGCGGCACTGAAATAATGAAATAGTAGACAGCGGCGGCCATGAGAAACGTGCTGCCCCAGTTCAGCAGCGGCGATATACGTGCATATTCCGCGGGAATGGGCACGATCCAGAGCAATCCGACGCTGCCGAGCACTACCATGGGCACGGCAGCCCAGTACAATGCCGGGTAGGTCAGCTCCCTGTGGGAGTCCGCGAAGCGCTGCAGCCAGTCATTTGGTTCGTGCATGGGATACTTTTTCCGAATAATGTGGATTGTATTAAGTATTGGTTCAGGTGTCTGGGGCAAAATAGCGGCCAGAATTGTATTAACCGGAGCAAAAACATGAATATCAGGGCATTGGTCATAATCGGCACGGCGGTACTGGCGACGGGTTGCGAGACACTGAACCCGTATACCGGCGAAACGGAGATGAGCAAGACCGCCAAAGGCGCGCTCATTGGTGCTGCGGCTGGTGCCGCGGTGGGGCTCGCGTCAGGAGACGATGCCATGGAGCGAAAGCAGCGGGCATTGATCGGCGCAGGTGTTGGCGCGCTCGCCGGCGGAGCGGTTGGCAATTACATGGACAGGCAGGACGCCAAGCTGCGTGCGGAACTGCAGGGCACTGGCGTCAGCGTGACACGCACCGGTGAAAAAGGCGAGAACATTACGCTTAACATGCCGGGCAATGTGACTTTCGCAACCAACAGTGCCGACCTGAACGCGTCGTTCTTTAACGTGCTTACATCGGTTGGCAAGGTGCTGCAGGAATTTGACCAGACGATCGTCGAGGTAGCCGGGCACACCGACAGCACAGGTACCGACGAATACAACCAGGCTTTGTCAGAACGACGCGCCGGAACGGTATCGCAGTACCTGCAAAGCCGCGGCATAACGGCACAGCGCATGATCACGGTCGGCATGGGCGAGAGCATGCCGGTCGCGGATAATGCAACGGACAGCGGTCGCCAGGCCAATCGTCGCGTTGAAATCACGATAGTACCGCTCACGGCCGGGTGAACAGGGCATCAGCAGCAGCTATCAGAAAAACGATACCGGACGCTGGATTGAAGATTCCGGATTCGTGCGGCGCCTGTTAAGCGATGACAATGACGGCTCGCGCCATCAACGATTCGTGCTGCAGATCAAGAATCGGGCGACATTGCTGCTGGCGCACAATATCGACCTAGCGGAACGCGTGCCGCTTGGAGTCGGCGACCGGATACGGTTTCGCGGTATGTACGAATGGAATGAGCTGGGCGGACTGGTGCACTGGACGCACCATGATCCGCTTGGCGTAGAAGATGGTGGATGGATTCAATACCGCCGCAAGATTTACCAGTAGGCGGGCTGCCAGGATTAGACGATAGCGGCGCGCAGCTTCTTGATCGCGTTCGCTTCGATCTGGCGGATACGCTCGGCAGAGACACCGTACTTGTCGGCAAGTTCATGCAGCGTCAGTTTGTCATCGACCAGCCAGCGTTGCTGCAGGATGTCCTGGCTGCGCTCATCCAGGTCCTGAATTGCAAGCGTCATCTTTTCACTCGCATCATCGTGCCAGTCGGAATTCTCCAGTACATCCGCTGGATCTGAATTCGGGCTCGGCAGGTAAGCGGCCGGCGTATACAGGTTTTCGTCGTCTGCGTCCGGGGCAGGATCGAAAATCGCATCACGGGCGCTCAGGCGACGTTCCATTTCGGTAACTTCCTGCGGGCTGACTCCCAGATCGTCAGCGACAGCCAGCGTTTCGGCATGTGACAGCCAGGCGAGGCTCTTCTTGTTCCTGCGCAGATTGAAAAACAATTTGCGTTGCGCCTTGGTCGTCGCAACCTTGACGATGCGCCAGTTCCTGAGCACGAACTCGTGAATTTCGGCACGGATCCAGTGCACCGCGAACGATACCAGCCGCACGCCGTAGTCCGGGTCGAAGCGCTTGACCGCCTTCAGCAAACCGACATTGCCTTCCTGGATGAGGTCACCGATCGGCAGACCATAGCCGGTGTAGCCCTTGGCGATGTGCACAACAAAACGCAGATGCGCCAGCACCAGTTCGCGAGCGGCATCAAGGTCCTGATGCTCAGTAAAGCGGCGCGACAATGCCTGCTCGTCTTCTTTACTAAGCATTGGTATGGCGCCAACGGCCTGGATGTACGCATCCAGACTGCCGACCGGCCCGGCCAGCGTGAGATCGCGATTCAATACGGCAACTGCTGTGGTCATCAATGTCCTCCTGTGCGGCGGAATTTTAGCACTCGATGCCTTAGAGTGCTAACAGTTGCCGCAAGTTCCCTCGTGCTCGTCAACAAAAGCTATTTAAAAACAATAGCTTAATAACAAACAAGTGGTCAGGATTATGGTTAATCGTCCGCCTAGCGAGGCTCGATCCGACGCATATGACGAGCTGCAGCAAACCACGATCCGATCAAGCCGAGCGCCATGCCTATGCCAATGACGGCCAGCGCCTCATTGAGCGACAGACTGGTAACGCTGACGCCGCTTTGATAAAGACCGGCGAGCCTGCTGACCGACGGCGCGAGTAAATACAGCCCGTAGTAAACCAGACCGACTGCCATCAGGCCACCAAGAAGGCCATACCAGATCCCGGACCAGAGGAACGGTCGGCGGACGAACGCATTACTTGCGCCGATCAATTTCGTGACTTCGATTTCCTCGCGCCGATTCTGGATGTCGAGCCTGATGGTATTGCCGATGATTACGATGATCGCAACACCAAGCAAGGAACCGCCGATAACAATTGCGCGACGCACAATGTCGAGAATTGCATGAAAGCGCTGCACCCACTCGGTATCGACCTGAACTATATCCGCCTCTGGCAGATTACCCAGTTCCTCCTGCAGCAGGATTATCGACGCACTGGTACTCGCGGCACTCGGCCGAACGACCAGCGTGTGTGGCAGGGGATTTTCACTCAACTGATCAAGCGCCGCGCCGAAACCGGATTGAGCCCGGAACTCCGCGAGCGCCTCATTTGCTGTTATCAGCCGGACCGAGGCGACATCAGCGCGTTGCCCGATGAGTTGCGCGAGCTTGCCAGCGTCAGGCTCTGCGATATCACGACGCAAATAAACAGAAAAGTCGAGCGCATTCTCCCAGCCGGAACTTACGGACTGCGCAGCTCTGACGACCAGGTTAAGCGAAGCCGGAATAGCCAGCGTTACTGCGATAACCAGGATAATCATCAAGCTTGCAAAAGGCTGTCGAACCAGGCGCACGAAGGAGCCGGCCGATGTGCCCGCATGACGCAATAACCAGTTAATCATTCCCAGAGCTCCGGGTCTTCAACGGCTGGTGCAATCCTGCCGGCGTCGAGTTCAATGCGGCGACATCCAAGCTTGTCAATCAGCGCAATGTCGTGGCTGGCGATTAGTACCGTAACGCCAACTTCATTGAAGCGACGAAAGATACGCATCACCTCGAGTGAAAGATCGGGATCAAGGTTGCCGGTCGGTTCGTCGGCAATCAGGAGCTTCGGCCGCGACACAATGGCACGTGCAATACCAACTCGTTGCTGCTCTCCGGCCGACAAGGTTGCAGGATTGCGCTTCTCCTTTTGTAGCAAGCCGACTTGTTCGAGAGCAGGGCGCACACGACGTCCAGCCTCGCGATAGCCCATGCCTGCAATGATCAATGGCAATGCCACATTATCGAACACGGGACGGTCGTACAGCAGCTTATGATCCTGAAATACCATGCCAATCTGGCGCCGGTACGCCGGTATTTTTCTGCGCTTCACGCGGCGCGTATTCTGGCCGTCAACGATGACCTGGCCGCTGGTTGGGCGCTCGATCAAAGCAATCAGCCGCAGCAATGTGCTCTTGCCCGCGCCGGAGTGGCCGGTAACGAACACCATCTCACCCTTGTCCACGGACAGGCTCAGTCGCGACAGGGCCTCGTGGCCGCCGGCAAATCGTTTTGTAACATCTTCGAACCGGATCATTGTGTTTCGTTGCGCGTCAACAATGCGTCGACAAATTCGTCGGCGTTGAATGCCTGCATGTCCTCGGCCGATTCGCCAATGCCTATGAAACGCACTGGCAGTTGCAAGCGATGCGCGATGGCCAGCAGGATGCCGCCCTTTGCGGTGCCGTCCAGCTTGGTGACCGTGATACCCGTGAGACCGAGTGCGGCATGAAACTTTTCCGCCTGGAGCAGCGCGTTCTGGCCCTGGCTTGCATCCAGCACCAGCATGATTTCGTGCGGCGCGCCGGCATCGAGCCTGGCGGCTACGCGTTTGATTTTGACCAGCTCATCCATCAGCCCCTGTTGATTCTGCAGGCGGCCTGCGGTGTCGGCGAGCAGCACATCGATATTGCGCGCCCGCGCTGCCTGGCAGGCATCAAAAATAACCGCGGCCGGGTCGGCACCTGCTTGCTGCGCGATGACCGGTACGGCGTTGCTTTCGCCCCAGGCCTGCAGCTGCTCGACCGCTGCCGCGCGAAACGTGTCGCCCGCGGCAAGCATCACCGACAAACCCTGGTCCTTGAAGCGCTTCGCCAGCTTGCCGATCGTAGTGGTCTTGCCGGCACCATTCACGCCGATCATCAGCACCACGAACGGACTGCCGGTTTTCCCGATCTGCAATGGTTTGGCGACGGGCTCCAGTATAGCCAGCAAGGCGCGGCGTAGGCCTCGCTGCAGAGCGGTCATGTCCTTGAGTTCCCTGCGCGCGAGGCTAGACCGCAGCTCGGTAATTATTGTCTCGGTAGTTTCGATGCCGACGTCGGCGGTTATAAGCAGCGCCTCAAGCTCATCGAGTACATCTGCATCGATCCCGCCGCCTGGCGCGAGATTCGCGAGGTCGTAGGTCAGCCAGCTGTCGCCCTTGTTCAATCGAGCACGCAAGCGCTTCAGGAAGCCACCTTCCGCGGCGGATTTGTCGCTGGCTTTTTCCCGGTTTGCAAACATCGATACTATTTCGCCTGTGGATGATGAATCGCCTACACTGACGCCGATAAGGAAATGTCAATTGCCCAAGCGCAAGGTTGAAAAAAACTCCCGGCCCGGACGGCTGCGTATTGTAGCGGGAAACTGGCGTAGTCGTCTGTTGCAAATCGCTGCAGTGCCGGGCCTGCGACCGACGTCTGCGCGCATCCGCGAGACGTTGTTTAACTGGTTAGCGCCGCGAATCAATGGCTCGCGTTGTCTCGATCTATGTGCGGGTACGGGTGCACTGGGCATCGAGGCTCTGTCGCGCGGCGCCACGCATTGCGTGTTCGTTGAAAAATCGGTGCCAGCGGTTGCTACACTGCGCGCCAATATCGAAGCACTCAAGGCGAGCGGCACCAGTGTGTATGCAATGGATGCGCGGGACTATTTGCAGCAGCAAGGCGTCGAGCCGTTCGACATCGTATTCCTTGATCCGCCGTTTGCCGCCGGCATGCTGCCCGAGCTGTGCCGGCTGCTCGAGCACGGAACAATGCTTGCCGACAATGCGCGAGTTTATGTCGAAGAGGACCGGGCAGCGGCGGCCTGCGCCTATCCGGCGTCGTGGAAGGTGCTGAAAACCGCAAACGCGGGTAAGGTACGCTACTCGCTTGTCGATACAGGAACGAGAGCCGCGAGGACAAACTGATGACCGTATCTGCCATGTACCCCGGAACCTTTGATCCGATCACACTCGGTCACGAAGACCTGGTGCGCCGCGCCGCTGGATTGTTTGATCGCGTTGTTGTCGCTATTGCTGAAAATCCGGGCAGCAAGGCGCCTATGTTCACGACTCAAGAGCGGGTTGCGATGGCAGCAAGCGCGCTTGCCGATCTGAAAAATGTAGATGTATGTGGTTACGCCGGTTTGACAGTCGATTTTGCGCGACAGCACGATCTGCGCGTAATCATCCGCGGTCTTCGCGCTGTATCCGATTTCGAATACGAATTCCAGCTTGCGAATATGAATCGCCACCTGACGGAGGCGGTTGAAACGGCGTTCCTGACACCCACCGAGAAATACATGTTTATCTCGTCGAGCCTGGTCAAGGAAGTGGCGACACTTGGTGGTGATGTGCGTGAATTTGTCTCGCCGAAGGTAAAGTTGGCGTTGATGGAGCGTTGCGGCCGGGCCTAGTGCTGGCAATTCACGCAGTAATACGTTGAGCGCTGCCCCTGTACGACAACCGAGATCGCTCGACGGCACTTTGTGCACGGTTCCTGGTCACGGCCATAAACCAGCAACTCTCGTTGAAAGTAACCGGCTTTTCCGTCGCCACCGTAAAAATCCCGCAGCGTCGTCCCGCCCGCTTCAATTGCCTGTTGCAACACCTGCCGGATGACCTCGGCAAGGCGCACATAGCGTTGCATTGAAATTCTGCCCGCGAATCGGTGCGGGTTGATGCCGGCCAGAAACAACGCCTCGGATGCGTAGATATTGCCGACACCGACGACGATGCCGGCATTCATGATGAATTGTTTAATGCTCACGCGCCGGCCTCGCGAGCGTTGCCAGAGAAACTCACCGGAGAATTGGTCGCTCAGCGGTTCCGGCCCCAGTGAACGCAGCAGTTTGTGCTGCGCCGGGTCGCGGCACCAGTGCAGCGATCCGAATCGGCGCGGATCGCGATAACGCAATGTCTTGCCGGAATCGAGCCTGAAGTCGAAGTGCTCGTGCACCGTGGCGGGCGCGTCGTGATCGACGATGTAGACACTGCCTGACATGCCGAGATGAATCATGGCGCTGCCGTTGGTCGTGTTGATCAGCAGGTATTTGGCACGCCGCGTTACCGAGACGATCGTTTGCCCGGTGAGTTGCCGCGCGACCTCGGCACGCACTGGCCAGCGTAAGCGCGTGTCGCGCAGGATTATGCGGTCGATGCGCTGGTCGCGGAGGTATGGCTCGATGCCGCGGCGGCTGGTTTCAACTTCAGGAAGTTCGGGCATACCGTATGCTACAAAAAAGCCCGCTTAAAGCGGGCTTTGTTTTGTTCTCCGGCGTCAGATCGTGTTACTTGATCTTCGCTTCCTTGTACGCGACGTGCTTGCGAATCGTCGGATCGTACTTCTTGGTCTCCATCTTTTCCGGATGCAGTTTCTTGTTCTTTGCGGTCGTGTAGAAGTGTCCGGTACCGGCACTCGAGACGAGGCGGATTTTTTCGCGGTTACTCTTTGCCATCGGTTAGTCCTCCGTCCTAGACGTGCTGACCCTGCGCGCGCAGTTCGGCAACGATCTTCTCGATTCCATGCTTGTCTATGGTACGCATGGCCTTGTGCGAAACGCGCAGGCGCACCCAGCGCTTTTCATCTTCGAGCCAAAAACGCTTGCTTTGCAGGTTCGGCAGGAACCGGCGGCGCGTCTTGTTGTGGGCGTGAGAAACGTTGTTTCCGCTTTGCGGGCGCTTCCCGGTAACCTGGCATACTCTGGACATTTCTTGTAAGTCTCTGTTTTTACAGTAAAGTTGCCCGCAGTGGGCGGGCGAAGAGCGGAACTTTATACCAGCCCGACCGAAGCAATACAAGGGCCTGGCGCTCGGGTGACAGGGGTCAGAGCCCTTTCTGCGAAAGGGCTCTGACCCCGATCAAAGCAATCCGCGGCTCGCCAGCGAGGTGGTTTCGGTACTGCCAATTATCAAATGGTCGAGGAGCCGGATATCGACCAGCTCAAGGGCGGACTTCAGGCGCCGAGTAATGCGTTCGTCGGCCTGGCTGGGCTCGGCAACACCAGAGGGATGATTGTGAGCGAAAATGACGGCCGCCGCATTGATCGCCAGGGCTTCCTTGACGACCTCGCGAGGATAAACGCTGGTGCCATCAATCGTACCCCGAAACAGTTCGTCGAAGCGCAGCACCCGGTGCCGGTTGTCGAGGTACAGGCAGCAGAACATCTCGTGGCCGAGGTGACGAATTTTCGCATGCAGAAAGGCTTCCGTATCGGCCGGGCTTTGAATCGCGGTACCGACGGGCAATGACGCCGCAAAGTAACAGCGCGCGACTTCGGGCAGGCTGCGCAGCAGCCTGCAGCGCGATCGACCAACGCCATGCTCGGCCGACAGCGTTACCGGGTCGGCGTCCAATACCTGCCGCAAGTTGCCAAACCGGCGCAGCAAGCGGGCGGCGAGACCCGCATCGCCAAGCACGGCGGCAAGCAGTTCAGTGTCTGTCATCGCGCCTATTCTTCGCAATGCCGGTGACCAGGCAAGCCGTCAATCAGGCCTTCATCACGGGATTCGGTTAAGCTCTGTGCATGAATGTCCTGCTTGGCATCAGTGGTGGTATCGCGGCGTACAAGACGCCGGAACTGGTACGGCGGCTGCGCGAACGCGGCGCCGAGGTACAAATCGTCATGACCAGTTCCGCGGAGGAATTTGTCACCGAGACTGCCTTGCAGGCCGTTTCGGGGCGGCCAATTCGCTCCAATCTCTGGGACAAGGAAGCCGAAGCTGCGATGAGCCACATCGAGCTCGCGCGCTGGGCTGACGTGTTGTTGATCGCCCCGGCAACCGCTGAGATCATGGCACGACTCGCATCCGGTGCCGCGTCCGACTTGCTTACCACGATCTGCCTCGCGACCAGGGCGCCGATCGCGATTGCGCCGGCAATGAATCACGTCATGTGGGCCAACCCGGCAGTACAGAAGAATCGTGAAACGCTGGCAGAGCGCGGCATCCACATTCTGGGACCTGACTCAGGCTCGCAGGCCTGCGGCGAGACCGGTGAAGGCCGTATGCTTGATCCCGATGAGATCGCTGCGATTGTCAGTGGTCTGCAGGTTGACGCAGGTGCTACGGCACTACTCGCCTGCAAAACCGTGCTGATAACGGCCGGGCCGACACGAGAACCGATTGATCCTGTTCGTTTCATCACGAATCGCAGCTCCGGCAAGATGGGCTACGCTATTGCCGCCGCAGCGCAACAACAGGGTGCGCAGGTGGTCCTGATAAGCGGTCCGGTCGCCATAACGGCGCCGCGAGGCGTGATCGTGCACGAGGTGCAGACTGCCCAGGAGATGTACGACACGACGCATGTACATATTCGCAATGCTGATATTTTCATTGCGACGGCTGCAGTCGCCGACTATCGCCCGGTCGCTGTCGCGGCACACAAGATCAAGAAAAACGAGCAATCGATGAGTATTGAGCTGGTGCGCACACCGGACATCCTGACTTCAGTGGCAGCACTCGAATCCGGACCATTCACAGTCGGTTTCGCGGCAGAAACGGAAAACCTGCGCGAGTATGCGCTGGGAAAGCTGCGACGTAAGAATCTCGACATGATTGTTGCGAACCTGGTTGGAGCCGGCTGTGGTTTCGACAGGGATGACAACGCAGTAGAGGTGTTCTGGCAGGGTGGTGAGCAGGCGTTCGCGACCGACAGCAAAGTCGAGCTCGCCAGGCGTATCGTCAAACTGGTCGCAGAGCGCTGCGCAATCACGTAAAGTGCGGCGGCTCATGCGATCAATAGAATTGAAAATACTCGATCCGCGCGTTGGCGCTTCGATTCCATTGCCACACTATGCGACGGAAGGCTCCGCCGGGCTCGATATGCGTGCCTGTATTGATGCAGCGATTACGGTAGCGCCCGATGAGACAACGTTGATTCCAACCGGTCTCGCCATACATATTGGCGATGCATCGCTGGCGGCGGTGCTGTTGCCAAGGTCCGGCCTGGGGCACAAGCATGGACTGGTGCTGGGCAACCTGACTGGCCTGATCGACTCCGACTACCAAGGACAGGTATTTATTTCCTGCTGGAACCGCGGCCGGACAAGTTATGTGATTGAGCCGGGCGAACGCATCGCGCAGATGGTTTTTGTGCCGGTTGAACAGGTGACGTTCGCAGTGGTTGAGGAATTCAACAACAGCAAGCGAGGCTCAGGCGGGTTCGGTCACTCTGGTACCGCCTGAGCGGTTGTGATGGGCAGACCCTTGAGACTCTTGAAGCGATTGATGTCGCCGTCGAAGCGCTCCATGATCTCGCGTTCGTCGCTCCGATACTTCTCCAGGTTCTTTTGATGGCGGACAATCGTCGCCTCGGTCTCCTGGATTTCCCTGATCAGCAGAGGATCGATCATTTCGGCGCCTGGATCGGAGCTGTAGGGACGGAAACGTGCAGATTCTTCTTTCAGTTGCGCCAGTCGCCGGTCGAGATTACGCAGGTACAACTCGGTCACGCGCGCCTGGGCCTGGAATAGTTCGATACGACGATCGCGGTGCATCTCAATTTCGTCAACAGTCTGGTAGGTCGCCAGCAGCGCGCGGTCCGCGCGGTTCTGCAATTCCTTCTGCAGCGTTAACTCCTTGGCAACGCGCTCGGCCTCGATTTCCGCAGCGGTTTTTTTGCCGCGAATCTGATTAATTGTAACGCCGTGCTCGTTGATTACGTTCTTTGGTTTGTCTGCGTACTCGGGAGGAATCGAGTCGCCGTAATGCACCACGCCATCATCGTCGATCCAGGAATATGCTGGCCGCTGCTGTGCCGCCGCACCCAGCGGCAGCAGAAAAAGTACAGCCAAAGCAGCGGGTACTATTCGCATATCAAAACTATGCCACGGATGGCCGCTCCAAAAACGGGACTGGTTCGCGAAATGGCAGCATAGGTTGCTCATGGCGGCCTGTAAACCCGGTACCAAAATCACAATATAAACAAGAAGTTACGCTATGGCCCCGTATTTTCGGCGATATTCCAGAATGGGCTCCAAGAACGCCTCATAATTGTTTGATTCTTCAAGAGTAACAATCAGGTCGTCAAGCCCTATGATGCTGATGATCGGGATCCCAAGCGCCTGCTTCAGCTCCTGCACGGCTGACGCCGGGCCCTGGCCGCGCTCCTGCCGATCCAGCGAAATTGCAAGGCCGGCCACTTCAGCTCCCGCTGCAGAGATAATCTGGTAGGCATCGCGGACCGCAGTGCCGGCGGTAATCACATCGTCAACGATGAGCACGCGGCCCTCCAGCGGCGGGCCGACAATACTGCCGCCTTCACCGTGCGCTTTGGCCTCCTTACGGTTGTAGCAATACGGCACGTCGATGTCGTGATGCTCGGCCAGCGACGCGGCCGCAAGAGCGGCAATCGGGATGCCCTTGTAGGCGGGGCCGAAGATCATGTCGAATTTCAACTTCGATGCGGCGATCGCGGTGGCATAGTAGCGGCCGAGCCGCGCTGCCGCATAGCCGGTATTGAAAAGCCCGGCATTAAAAAAATACGGGCTCACCCGGCCGGACTTCAGGGTGAACTCACCAAATCGAAGTACGCCAAGTTCGATCGCCAGGTTTATGAATTCTTTCTTATACGCTTGCATGCTTCGGTATGATGGCCGCGGTTTGGATCGCAGCGAATTATGACATATGGCCAGCGGAGACGCAGATTGTTTCGAGTCATCACATTGAACGCGAATGGTATTCGTTCTGCCGCCCGCAAGGGATTCTTCGCATGGATGCGAGGACAGGACGCGGATGTCGTCTGCATCCAGGAGACCAAGGCGCAGTTGCAGCAACTTGGTGACGATTGTTTCTCGCCAGCGGGCTATCACTGCTACTACGAGGACGCCGTCAAGAAAGGTTACAGCGGTGTTGCTATTTATACGCGGCACAAACCGGACAAGATCACTCGTGGTTATGGCGATGCAGAGTTCGACAGCGAGGGTCGTTATCTCGAAGTGCAGCTTGGTGGTCTCGCGATTGCGTCTGTTTACCTGCCGTCTGGATCATCAAGCGACGAACGCCAACAAGCCAAATTTCGTTGCCTTGAATCGTTTACAGAACACCTGCACAAACTGCGCCGTCGTCGCTCCGATGTGATTCTCTGTGGCGACTGGAATATCGCGCACCGGGAAATTGATCTGAAGAACTGGAAAGCAAATCAAAAGAACTCGGGTTTCACGCCCGAGGAACGCGCCTGGATGGACCAGGTTTTTGGCGAATTTCACTGGGTCGATGCATTTCGCATAGTGCAGCCAGCGGCCGAGCAGTACACATGGTGGTCAAATCGCGGCCGCGCCTGGGACAACAACGTCGGATGGCGCATCGACTACCAGGTCGTCAGCGAAGGCCTGCGGGACCGCGTGCTCGCCGCAGACATCTACACGAAAACGCGATTTTCCGATCACGCCCCGCTGATCATGGATTACGATTGGTCGCATAGTGGCTGAAGCCGTCTCCCTCAAGAGCGCCATTTTCAATCGACGCATGCTGATCTGCGTCTTTACGGGCTTTGCGTCGGGCATGCCGCTGTACGTCCTGATTCAGCTGGCGCCGGCGTGGCTGCGAACCGAAGGCGTTGGCCTGGCAGAGATTGGTTTTTTCACGCTCGTGCAGATGCCGTACACCTGGAAATTTCTCTGGTCGCCTGTAATGGATCGCTACACCTTGCCGTTTCTTGGCCGACGTCGTGGCTGGCTGCTGGTGACACAAGTCGCTCTCGTGATCTCGATTGCGGCGATCGGCTTTCTGGATCCCGAGTTCTCCATCTGGGCCGTAGCCTACCTGGCAGCGACCATGGCGTTTTTCAGTGCCAGCCAGGATATCGTGCTCGATGCCTATCGAAGGGAACTGCTGCCGGATCACGAACTGGGCCTCGGCAACTCGATCCACGTGCAGGCCTATCGCCTGTCCGGCCTGATACCGGGCGCGCTTGCACTGGTCCTTGCCGATCACCTGGCGTGGAGCACGGTTTTCGTCATCGTCGCGTGCTTCATGCTGATCGGCATCGTGTTGACCTTAAGTATTGCAGAACCGACTCGCGATCCGAATGCACCTCGGACGATCCAGGAGGCGGTGATCGAACCATTTCGGGAGTTCATCGGCCGTCAGGGAATCGCGTCCGCATTGCTGGTGCTCGCGTTTCTGTTCTTTTACAAATTGGGCGACAGCATGGCGACTGCGCTACAGACGCCATTCTTTATTGACGTCGGCTTCTCGCTTACGCAGATCGGGACTATTGCAAAAACCGCGTCCCTGGTCGCAGTGATAATTGGTGCGATGATGGGAGGCCTGGTCATGATCTTCCTGTCGATCAATCGCGCGTTATGGTTGTTCGGACTGGTGCAGATCACGAGCATTTTCGGCTTCGCAGCGTTGGCAGAGATCGGTGCAAATCCCTGGGCGCTCGGTATCGCAGTCGCATTCGAATATCTCGGTGTCGGTCTCGGCTCGGCGGCGCTCATTGCCTTCATTGCGCGCTCGACCAATAAAGCATTCGCCGCTACACAGTTCGCGCTGTTCACGGCGCTGGCCACAACGCCGCGGACGCTCGCGAGTGCGACCACCGGCGTAATTGTCGAGCAACTCGGCTGGACCAACTTTTTCCTGATCTGCGTGGTGCTCGCCGTGCCCGGCATGCTGTTGTTGTTCAAGGTGGCGCCGTGGCATGAGCCCGATACGGGCGATCAATGAACAGCACAGAAGTCGCGGTCGGTAAACTCGACGAACTCAGCGACCCGGGGTGTCGCGAGTTCCAGGCCGGTGGTGGTGAGTGGCCGTTGCACGGATTTGTGGTGCGCCGGGGCGATGCGGTATTTGCCTATGAGAACTATTGCATGCATGTCGGTCACCCACTGAACTGGATGCCCGATGCATTCCTGACCAAGGATCGCAGCGCAATCATCTGTGCTTCCCACGGGGCGCTGTATGAAATCGATACAGGTCTCTGCTTTGCCGGTCCTTGCCTTGGCAAGTCCTTGCGCCGGGTTGCGGTCAGCATTCGCGACGGCACCGTCTACGTCGAAATATAGACAGGGGTCAGAGCCTTTTTTTCCCACATATAACGAGTGGTCGTATATGGGAAAAAAAGGGCTCTGACCCCTGTCTACTGCCTAGTCGGGCTCTTCGAGGAACTCGAAGGGGTCGTGATAGCCCGGTGGCATTTCGCCCTCCTTGCGCCCGATAAAATCGTCCGGATCCATGTCCACCGAGCCGGTCCAGTCCTCGGGAGGATCGATCTCGACCGGGAAAATGTCGGCCCAGGACTCCAGCTCAAACTCCTCGAGCGTGCCATCGAAATATTGAATTTCGATCGTACTGTCGTCTTCATCAACAGCAACAACCTCAAAGATGCTGCCATCGCGCTGCCGAAACCACCTGCCAATGGTCGGAAAGGCCACCGCCATTTCCTTGTCCTCGTGAAAGCTCTCTTTGTTATTTATAGATCAATTTTCTGAAAGCGCCAGTCCCAGATCCTGTGGCCGAGACGGCCGCCGCGCCGTTCGAACTTGGTTGCAGGGCGGTCCAGCGGCGCTTCGCCGTCGTGTTCGCGTTTCTCGCGGCAAATGAACACAGGTGATCCGGCGAGCACCCCATCGATATGTTCGGCGTAGTTGGCCCAGTCCGTGGCGATGTGCAAGGTGCCGTTTCTGCCAAGCCGGCTGGCGCAGAGTTCGACAAACTCTGGCTGCACGATACGACGCTTGTGATGTCGCTTTTTTGGCCATGGGTCAGGAAAGTAGAGATTGATGCGGTGCAGCGATGCCGGCGCGATATGCGATTCAAGAATTTCGATTGCGTCATGCACGATCAGCTTGAGATTCGTAATTGCCGCCGCGCGTGCGGCAATCATGCAATGACCGACGCCGGGTTCATGCACTTCAATACCCAGAAAATTGCTTGCCGGATCGTGCTGTGCGAGTTGCACCAGCGAATCACCGTTGCCGAAGCCTATCTCCAGCACGCAAGGCGCCGCCCGACCGAAGGCCAGTGCCAGGTCGATTGGCCCTGTGCCAGGCTTGATGCCATAGTCGGGCCACAATTCCTCAAGTGCGCGTTGCTGCGATGCGGTCATGCGCCCGGCACGGCGCACGAAGCTGCGGATCGGCCGTCTAGTTTCGCTGTTTGCCATGCAGGAACTCGACCGGGCAGGTCTTTTCGGGCCGCTTGCCGGTCACCGAGGCATAGAAGGAGCGAATAATGACCATGTCGGCATCCATGTCGCCGCTCAGGCTCATGCTTGGCCCAAAGCCAAAACGACGGTTCTTGTAGTCGAAGAAGCCGAACACCACTGGTACTCCTGCGCCCTCAGCTATGCGATAGAAGCCGGTTTTCCAGCCGTTGGTCCTGCTGCGGGTTCCCTCCGGTGCGAGCCCGAACAGGTAGTCGTCATTGTTCTCGAACGCCGCGACTGCCTGCTTGACCGCGCTGCGCGCATCGCCACGGTTCAGTGGTACGCCGCCAAGACCATTGAGCAGCAGGCTCATCGGAAACCAGAACATAGATTCCTTGATGAAGAATTTGATGTCGATGCCATAGGCGACCTTGTACACGAGCAACCAGTAACCATCCCAATACGAGGTATGCGGCGCGCCGATAATGACCGCCTTGCGATGGCCAGGCGTCGGGCCAACCGCCGTCCAGCGGCCCAGCCAGATCAGGAATTTCGCAACTCTCGGCCAGAACACGCTATTTCTCCGCGGCAAATGTCGCCGTCCGCCGATGTTGCAGAAGCACCGGCAGCAGCAGGACTGTAACCAGCAGGCAGCCAAGCAGCGCGCCCGCGGCCTGCGCGCCGAATTGCGCCAGGCTTGGACTGTTGGCAATCATGAATGCGCCGAATGCGGCGATCGAGGTTGTAACCGTGACCACAATGGCGAGCCCGGTTTCGGCAAATACCGAAGCGAGATCTCCATCGTGTCGTTGCCACGACGCCAGCAGGTGCACGCCGCCATCGACGCCGATGCCAAGTACGATCGGAACAATCGCTGCGGTAACGACGGAAGCAGCGACACCGCCAAGTGACATGGCGCCGGTTACCCAGATCAGGGACAGCACCAACGGCAGCAAGACGATGAATGGTAAACTGCCGCTGCGCGTACCGATTACGAGTACCAGCAGAATAAATGCCGCTGCGAGTGGCAGGATGTAACGGATGTCGGCGAACAATAGTTCATCAATGCGCGCATTCATGGCGGGTGCACCGCTCAGTTGCCATCGACCCAGGCCGAGCCGTTTGATTTGTTGCTGAATGTCCCAGGTGACGGCCTGGTAGTTTTCGCGAATGAACGGGTTTTCAACTGCGTGTACCTGCACCAGGCCGGCGACGCCGGGCACTTCAACGAGGCTGGCGATGCTGCGTGGCCGATCAATATCGGCCATGAATTCGACCGCATCGAGATGATCAACAAAGCGTACGAGTATTGGCGAGGCGCTGAGTCCGTACTCATCGGCGATCCGGTTCTGCAAAATACGCGCCTCAAGGTCGGTACCCTCGAGCTGGCGAATGTCACTGAGCAGCTCAAGGTCCCTGGCGGCAAAAACCGCGATCGCGGTAATGGCGGTGGCTGAAAGTGCAACCAGCATTGCGCGTTTTTGCAGCCACGGAGCAAAGCGACGCAGCGGGGATTCGAAGGCGGCTTTGCCGGCGAGCCAGCGCTCCGGGCAGGACAGCAGGATTACCGGCAGCAGGGCGGTACAGGCAAGCCAGACACCAGCCGAAACCAGCGCGCCGCACAGGCCAAAGTCGGCAAAACCACGCAGCTGCGCGAGCGACAGTGCACAAAATGTGGCGATCGTGGTGAGGCTGGCGATCGTAACCGGGCGCAACAGGCGCCACCATGCTGATATGACAGCTGCGTCGCGCGACAGGCCATCGTGGACTATGGAGTAACGACACGCCTGGATCATGTGAATGCAGTGATCAATGCCGATACCGACCAGCAGTGTTGGTACCGCGGCCGCGAACAACGTGAGTTCCGCTCGTACCAGGCTGTAAGTGGCCAAACCCCACATGATGCCGAGGCCGACCGGCAACAGCATCACCAGTGCCAGCCAGCCAATTCGATAGACAAAGGCAAACAGCATCGTCACCAGCAGCACGGCAACCGCGAGCGCCGCCAGCAGGTCGGTATTGAGCCGGTCGTGTGCCTCAACGACATACGCAGGCGTGCCGGCCATGCCGCAGGTGGGCGCCATGGCGGCAAGCACAGCGCGTACCCGATCGATAACCACGCCCGACTGCAAATAGTCCGCGGGGTCGCCGCTCAGTGAAAACGTGTACAGCGACGATTTTCCCGGCTGGATGTAGGTGCGCGTGTTGGCAGTGACGCTCGGCAGCGAGGTAATTTTCTCGAGCGCAATGCGCGGCAGATACTGGTCCGGCTCGCAGACCACCAGCAACTCCTCGAGGCCCGTTGTGACTTCGGCGAGTTCGTGAAAAGTCATCACGGCCGGATCGTTCCCACCGAGCAGGCCGTACAAGTCGCCGTTCAGTGTCAGCCTGTCAAGCTGGGCCGCAGCCAACAGACTCAATACAACGCCGACTGCAACGATCGGCAACGTCGGCCAGGGTCTGGTGGCGTGGCGCGTAGTCAAACCTGGGCGCGCCTCATTTTGCCTGCTCCGCCAGGTAGCGAATCGCGGCTGGCAGATCGCGCAGGGCCGCCCGCAGTTCCGGCAGCATTGCGCGCAGCTCCCTGAAAAACGCTTTCGGACCGATCTGCTCGTTCATCCACTGCTTCAGTACCGGGTGCGCCGTTTTCCACAGGTCAAGCTGCGGGTACAGCTCACGACCCAGGCCCTCTATGTTAAAGAGTGTTTTGTGCAGCAGGATCAGTTGCGGCTGGGCCTCAACGTTGAAACGCTGCGCGACACGGAACAGGCGCATCAGCACCTGGGCAAACGAAATCTCCGCCAGCGGCTTGTTGAATATTGGCTCGAGCACCGTGCGCACCGCGGTCTCGAGCTGATCAATGCGCGTACCCTCAGGCACCCAGCCGGACTCGATATGCAACGCCGCGATGCGATGGTAGTCACGGTCGAAGAAGGCGAGAAAATTCTCGGCGAGGTAGCGTTGGTCGCCGGGATCAAGTGTGCCGACAATTCCGAAATCGACAGCCGCGTACTTCGGCTGCTTTGGGTCCGTGGCGATTACAAAAATATTGCCTGGATGCATGTCGGCGTGAAAAAAATTGTGACGAAATACCTGCGTGAAGAAAATCTCAACACCATTCTCCGCCAACCGTTTTATGTCAGTACCGGCCGCGCGCAGGGCTTCGATGTCGCTGATAGGGATACCGTAGATGCGCTCCTGCACCAGTACCTGCGGCCGGCAATAATCCCAGTAGATCTCGGGTACGTACAGCATGTCCGAACCTGCGAAGTTGCGCTTCAGTTGTGCCGCATTTGCCGCTTCGCGCATGAGGTCGAGTTCATCCAGGATGGTACTTTCGTACTCGTTGACGATCTCGAGCGGCCGCAAACGTTTGCCGTGCTGCCAATAG
>JAOUHU010000014.1 GCA_029884455.1 Gammaproteobacteria bacterium
CAGGAAGGTCGCACGCCGTACGCCAATCCCAAATGGCCCGTCGACGCCGTACATGCGAATGACGATCTTGCCCGGGTCACAAAGCAAGGTGAATGGGAGATTGTGGGTCTTGCGAAAACGCGCGTGGCTGTCAGGATCCTGCGGGCTGACACCCGCAACGGTCAGTCCCACGGCGGCGAGTTCAGAGTAAATATCGCGAACCGCGCAGGCTTCACGCGTGCAGCCGGGCGTGAAGTCTGCTGGGTAGAAGTACAGGATCAGCGGGCCGTCGTGCAGCAGGTCACTCAGGGAGGTGTCGCGTCCCTGGTCGTCAGGCAGTACAAACTCCGGTGCGCGTGATTTTACTTGCAGCATTGGGCAGACCTCGGGAATGCGTTAGGTTTCGGTGCCATCTGCGGTAGCTTAGCACCTGCAACCCAGTGAGCAACGCCGTGCCAGATGCTAATGCGATCATGAGCACCTCTGACAGCATCCTGCTCGGCTGCGGCCTTGCGGTGAATGGAGATGGACCTCAGCGACCGACTCGGTACACTACCGCTTTTCCGGCGCGTGGACTGAATCGAATGAGAATCGTGAAAATTGTTGCTGCTGTTGCATTGCAGGGATTGCTGACGTTCAGTCTGTTTACTGTCGCGGCTGCGGACGACGTGCCGCAAAAGGCTGTGCTCGTAACAGGAGCAAGCTCCGGCATTGGATTGCGGATCGCTGAGACACTGGCTGAGAACGGCTACCATGTTTATGCCGGCGCGCGCAAAGCGGCGGACCTGGAAAGGCTTGATGCCATGCAGAACGTGAGCGCGGTCAGGCTCGACGTGACCGTGCAGGACGATATCGATGCTGCGGTCGACTTCGTCAAGGGCGAAGGCCGGGGTCTCTGGGGCATCGTCAACAACGCGGGCGTCTTGATGCTGGGATCGCTGGTGACCGACTCCGAGCCAAATGTCAGGACGACACTGGAAATAAACGTGCTCGGCCCGGTCCGAATCAACAATGCTTTCCTGCCGTTGCTGCTTGAGAGCCAGGGTCGCACGACGACAATCGGGTCCATCAGTGGCTATATCGCAGGCAGCGAGGATGGCGGCTACAGTGCCAGCAAGTTTGCTATTGAGGGTTATACCGACTCGCTGGCCGCGGAGCTCGCTGCATCCGGTGTGCACGTAAGCGTGGTCGATCCGGGCGGCTACAAATCGGAGATCCGCGGCAAAATGCTTGCACAGGTGCTTGCGGCAGCCGACGCCGGCGAGATCGAGCTCGATGCCGCGAGCCGCGAGCAGATGATCAGAACGAACATGGGCAACGATTCGCTAAAGGAACCGGACGAGGTCGCACAGGCGGTGTTGCATGTCATGTCGAGTGAGACCCCAAGGCGCCGCTACATGGTGACGCCGAACGCCGAGCAGGCGCGATTGACAATCAGTGCCGCGATGCAGCGCTTGCTCGAGCTCAATGCAGATCAGCCGTATAGCTACGATCGTGAGCAGTTGATTGCCTTGCTGGATGAGTTGATGGCGCCGCCGAAGTCTGAGGACTAGAGGAATTGCACTAAGGAATTCCAGGTGGATCTCCGATCGAGAGAAAGGTTTTGACCGGCCACACTAGGAGCTCCATCATGCTTCTTAGTTGTCTTCCTTTCTGGAGATCATCATGAAGTCCCTCGTCAATACGCTCCTCGTTCTATCATCCTTGCTGCTGGCCCTGCCATCGATGGCACGCGAGCCGTTGCCCGAACGCATTGCCAGCACTGATCCAGGCGCCTACCGCGTCGGCTCCGGTGCTCACCAGGGGGCAGGCGAGATACATTACGACACGCTCATTCCCGGATCCGCATTCACGACAAACTTTAACTTCGTGCATCGCGGGTTCTTGCCGCCCGGTGGCGGGATCGGTCACCACTTCCACAATCAAATGGAAGAGATGTACTTTATCCTTGACGGTGAGGCCGAGTTCACGATCAACGGGCGCACCTCGACCATCAAGGGGCCTGCGGCTGTGCCATGCCGTATGGGCGACTCGCACGCAATTCTAAACGTTACGGATAAACCAGTTCAGTGGATGAACATTGCGGTCACAACGCGCAAAGGCATCTACGACAATTTCGATCTCGGTGATGATCGTGTCGGCGCAGCACAAGACAAGGTTCCGGTATTCGTCAATGCGCGATTTGATAAATCGCTACTGCAACCAATGCCAGGCCTGCACGGTGGTACAGGCACTGCATTCTACCGACGCGCCTTGAATCCAGACGTGTTCTTCACCAACTGGTCGTACGTTGATCATCTTGTGCTCCCTGAGGGCGTAACGGTCGGCAAGAAGCGGCACGCGAATGTTGAGGAGATTTATTACATCCAGAGCGGCGCAGGCATGATTACTGTTAACGACGAGACCGCACCGATCAGCAAAGACGATGCGCTGGTCATTCCCCTAAATGATGTTCACTCCATTGCTAATACGGGCGACAGCGACCTGCAGATCCTTATTATTGGAGCGGTTACTCAAAAATGGATGCTGGATACGATCGAAATGGAGTAACGATCGATAGAAATCGTTAGTCAACTGTGGGGCTGTAAATGGCGCCCCGACCATGATTCGAACATGGGACCTACGGTTTAGGAAACCGTCGCTCTATCCGACTGAGCTACCGGGGCACGGCAGACGGCATTCTAGCAAAGAGTCGGGCTTGCTCGCATAATGGAATCCATGGCGGGAATAGTCGTTCGAACACTGGTCGTGATGCTGGGCTTGCTGCTGGCATCGACGCTGGTGTCCGGCGTGCGGATCGAGGGCGTGGGGACCTTCATTCTCGCGGCGCTGCTGCTTGGCCTGGTTAACGCCTTTGTTCGTCCCATCGCCTTCCTGTTGACCCTGCCGCTGACGATCATCACGCTCGGCCTGTTCCTGCTCGTGCTCAATGCCGCGATGTTCGGCCTGGTGGCTGCGATGCTCGACAACTTCGCCGTGGCGGGCCTCGGCTCCGCAATTCTCGGTGCGTTGATCGTGTCGATCACGAGCATGCTCGCGTCCTGGTACATCGGGCCGAAAGGCCGGGTTGAGATCCTGGTCATTCGCCGCGATTGAGTCCAGTGAGCATTCAGTCGCGCCTTGTTGAATACGCGGAAGGGGATATCACCTTTGAGGGGCGTCTCGCCTGGGACGACGCGTACCCCGGTACCCGCCCAGGAGTGCTCGTCGCGCATACGATTGCGGGACGAACTGCGTTCGAAGAACAGAAGGCCGCAAAACTGGCAGAACTCGGCTACGTCGGCTTCGCGATCGATGTCTACGGCAGAGGCACCCGGTCTGCCGACATGGCCGTCAACAGGGCCCGGATGGACATGCTGCGGGCGGACCGGTCCGCCTTGCAGCGGCGATTGCTCGCGGCGCTCGCAACATTGCGGGAACAATCTGAGGTAGATCAGTCAAAGACTGCGGCGATGGGTTTTTGTTTTGGCGGCTTGTGCGTGCTCGATATTGCGCGCAGCGGCGCGGACATAGCGGGTGTTGTCAGCGTGCATGGCATCTTCACGCCGCCGGGTAATACAACAGGTCGGAAAATCTCGGCCAAAGTGTTGCTGCTGCACGGCTGGGACGATCCATTTGCGACGCCTGAGGCGGTTGTCTCATTGGCACAGGAGTTAACGGCTGCCGGCGCCGACTGGCAACTGCATGGCTATGGCCATACCATGCACGCTTTCAGCAACCCGGCGGCGAGTGATCCGCAGGCAGGCAAGGCCTACAACGAGAGCGCCGACAGGCGTTCCTGGGCCGCGACGCGATACTTCCTCGCCGAGTTGTTTAACTGATGATGATAAGGATAAAACGTGACGAATAAGTGGACCACTGTACTCGCCGGCATCGCCGCAACCATGACACTGGCTGCCTGCAGCAGTGACGAACCAGCAACGACAGAAGGTGTTAGTGCCGGCTCAGCGGCCGCTGCGGTGGAGTTGATCACCGAAGATTTCATGCACGAGATCATCCGGGAAATTTCCGACGATCGTTATGAAGGTCGTGGCCCCGCAACCGCAGGCGATGTTGCGGCGCGCAAATATCTTGCCGATCGCATGGCCGAGATGGGATTGCAGCCGGGCGCTGCCAATGGCGGCTGGGAGCAACCGTTCAACATGGTCAGTGTTGACACACACCCGCCCGACAGCTGGGAGTTTTCAGGTCACGGTGAGACACGGTCGTTCAAGCAGTACGATGATTTCGTCATTAACGGCTATTTGCAGCAACCGCGTATCGATATCGAAAACGCCGAAGTCGTGTTCGCGGGCTACGGCATCCAGGCGCCAGAGTTCGACTGGGATGACTACAAGGACGTCGATGTTCGCGGCAAGATTGTCATTCTGATGAACAACGACCCGGACTGGGATCCGGAGCTGTTCGCCGGCGAGACGCGTCTCTGGTACGGGCGCTGGGATTACAAGTTCGAGAACGCGGCGCGTAACGGCGCCATCGGCGCGATCATCATTCACACCACACCTTCTGCCGGCTATCCGTTCCAGGTCCTGCAGACTTCGAATACCGGCCCGCAGATGGAGTTGCCGGTAGGCGATGAACCGCGCAACCAGTTCAAATCCTTCATGACCGAAGACGCGACCAGGGCACTGGTCGCCATGGCGGGCATGGATCTCGATGAACTGCGCGAGGCGGCCTATAACCGGGATTTCAAGCCTGTGCCACTGGGCGTCACAACGTCGATTGGCATGGATGTCACGATTGATGCCGTGCAAACGGCCAATGTCCTCGGCCTCATCCCGGGCAGTGACCCAGAGCTGCAAGACGAGGTCGTTATCTTCTCGGCGCATCACGATCACCTCGGCATCGGCCCGGCGAATGAAGAGGGCGATACCATCTACAACGGCGCCATGGACAATGCCTCGGGCGTTGCCGAAGTTCTCGCGATGGCGAAGGCCTATATGGCGTTGCCGGAGCGTCCACGTCGTTCAATCCTGATTTGCCTTGTCGGTGCGGAAGAGCAAGGCCTGCTGGGCTCAAAATGGTATGCCGCCAACCCGACTTTCCATCCGGGCAAGATCGCCGCGAACCTGAATTTCGACGGCGGCAACCTGCACGGCCTGACCAAGGACATCACTTACGTGGGCTTTGGCAAGACTTCAATTGATGAGCTGGTAATCAAGTACGCGGCCGAGCAGGGCAGGGTCGTGAAGCCCGACCAGTTTGTGGATCGCGGCTATTTCTATCGCTCGGACCAGTTCAGTTTTGCGAAAGTCGGTGTGCCCGCGGTCTACCTTGAGCCGGGTACCGACTTTATCGACCGGCCCGAGGGCTGGGGCAAGCAGCAAAAAGAAGCCTACGAAGAGCACCATTATCACCAGCCCTCGGATGAATACGATCCGAACTGGAGCCTGGTCGGCATGGTTCAGGATGCACAGGTAGGATTCTGGATCGGTCTCGCCGTGGCCAATGCGGACGCGATGCCGAGCTGGAACCCGGGCGACGAATTCGAGGCGAAGCGTCTCGAGGCGCTGGCGGCCACAGGCGAGTAGCAGCTTGAGATCCCTGGCTCTGCTCTGCATCGCCGGCCTGGTCCTGTCGGCCGGCATTGCGGCGGCGCAATCGTCGCCATCGTCGCAGTCGGCGGCCGGGCAGCAGCTCGACATCCTGCTCGCCGAATACTGGGATTATTTCCTGGCCGAGAACCCGGACGCGGCAACGCGAACCGGCATTGATGACTTCAACGATCGCTTGCCGTCAGTAACCGTTGCGGCCGGTGAGCGCAGGCTCGAGATGGCGCGATCCTTTCTGCGCCGCAGCCGCGACATCGACCCCTCGGCGTTTTCGCCAAGCGGCAGGGTGAACGCCGAGTTGTTCGACTGGGTGTTGCAGGATTCCATCGGTGCCGCCGAACTCGGCCTCGAACGAATTCCGTTCAATACCTTCTTCGGCTTTTTCATGAATGCACTGACAGTCAGCGGCGGCATTGATATGGACAGTGTTGCTGACTACGAGGACTACCTGGCCCGATTGCGGGATATTCCACGCTACTTCGAGGAAAATCTCGATAACATGCGACGCGGTTCGAGTGACGGATTCGTGCTGCCGCAGATCGTGATCGATGGTGTTTTGCCGACACTCGACGCACAGCAAAAGGACAATCCCGAAGACAGCAGCTTTTTTGCACCTTTGCAGGCTATGAGCGGCAAGGTCACGGCGGATGAGCAAAGGCGCCTGCGCGCGGCGGGCCGGCAAATCATCGAGAAAGATGTATTGCCCGCATTCGCTGCGGTCGCGGCGTTCCTGCGCGACGAATACCGTGCATCAGAGTCACCGGGTGCAGAGCAGCTGCCGAACGGCGAGGTGTTTTACGCATTTCAGATTCGCCGTTACACGACGTTGACGGACGCCACTGCTGACGATATTCATGCGACCGGGCTTGCTGAAGTTGCGCGCATCCGTGCCGAGATGCAGGAAATTATTGCGGAGCTTGAGTTCGATGGCGACTTTGCAGCGTTTACGAAATTCCTGCGCAGCGATCCGCAGTTTTTTGCGACCTCGGCCGAGCAACTACTCGCCGCAGCGGCTTATACCGCAAAACGAATCGACTACCTGATGCCGGGATATTTCGGCAAACTGCCGCGGCAGAGTTACGGCGTCATTCCCGTGCCCGATGAAATCGCGCCCAATTACACCACCGGCGCGTATTACGGTGCGCCGCTCAATGCGAAGAATGGTGGTGCGTACTGGATCAATACGTTTGCCCTGGATCAGCGCCCGCTGTACGAAATACCCGCGCTGACTTTGCACGAAGCCGTGCCTGGACATCATCATCAGAACGCGCTCGCACTTGAGCTTGAAAACGTGCCGGCATTCCGGCGCACGCTTGGCTTCAGCGCGTTTGGCGAGGGCTGGGGACTCTATGCCGAAAAACTCGGTGTCGAAATGGGCGTGTACCGAACGCCGTATGAGCATTTTGGCCGGCTCAGTTACGAAATGTGGCGCGCCTGCCGGCTGGTCATCGACACGGGCATTCATTCACAACTCTGGACACGGCAACAGGCGATCGATTTCCTGCTGCAGAACACTGCGTTATCGGCGGCCAATGCGCGCGCGGAAGTTGATCGTTACATTTCCTGGCCCGGACAGGCGCTCGCCTACAAGCTCGGTGAACTCAAGATCTGGGAAGTACGGCGGCGTGCCGAATCGGAACTCGGTGATGAATTTGATTTGCGCGGATTTCACGATGCCGTGCTCAGCCAGGGGGAATTGCCGCTGGCGATGCTTGAGGGTGTTATCGATCGTTACATCGAGGAGGTTCGTGCCCGGCCTTTTTACTTGCGTCGAAAGCGACTGAAAAAGCCCTTGCCCGAGTCGTCGTCATCGTCATCGTCATCCTGATCGGTATCGTCGACGTCTGCTTTGGGGCTTGGCCGAATGCTGAGCGCCTTCAATGACTGTGTCATCGATGTCGATATCTGGTCCTCGATCGAATCGACGGCAGTCGACTCATCTGCGGGGGCTGCATCAAACCCGCCAGCAGAGATGACTATGCTCTCAGCCGAATCGGGTGTTGCTGGCGCGCCGCGTGGCGCGCTGCGTGGCGCGCTGAACTCGTTAAGATCACGCAAGACTTTCAATCGCTGTGACAGGGACGAGTCCGCAATATGCGGCTTTCTTGGTTCGTCAGTCTCGAGCTTCAGTTCGGCAACCTCGGGCGCGGTTTCATGCAATAACGATGCATTGGCCGCAACCTGCGCAGCGAGCTGGCTGAACTCCTCGCCGAACAGGGTCTCCGCCATATAGTCATCGACATCCTCAATGGTCTTCGCCCTGGCAAGTCCGGATGCAATTTTCTCGAGTTCCTGGGTCGGGCGCTGAGCAGGCTTCGCCGCCGGTTTGTTGACTACGGGTACAGGTTTCACTGCCGGCTTGCTGACTATGGGCACGGGCTTCGCCGCTGGTTTGTTCATCGCCGGTACTACGGGCTGCGCGGCCGGCTTGCTGATCACCGTTTCCGGTTTGGTTGCGGGCTTCGGCGCTGGTTGCGGCGCCTGTTTCAGTGTCGGTTTTGCCGCCGGCTGTACTGCCTCGACCTTGCCTTCGCTGGTCGTGTCGGCCGTGTCTTGCGTATTTGAGCCCGCCTGCAGCTGCGCTTTCTTCAGCGCCTCAGTCGCCTCCTGAATTTTCGCCTCAATCTGTTTGTCGAGCGTAATTTCCGGAATCACGTCCACGACGTCGTCAGCGCTATCGGATGCGGCAGGCCGGCGACGTTTCGACGCCGCGGCCACAGCCTCCGGTCCATGGGCGACCGCCATGGCTCGCTCCAGGGCCTCAAGGTCCGGCCGCAGTTCGGCGAGAGTCGGGTCGCGGTCCCAGGCCGGAATATCTGTTGGTACCCGTCCGTCTTCATCGCGTGCTTCGGCCGGTACGCTGGTGAGTACCGGCAGTTCATTTTCGGTCGGCTCATGCACCACTGCAGCAATCGGTGGCTTGATTACGGCGGGCTCGGTTTTCGGTGCAACTGGCCGGGAAGCAGCGCTGGCTTTCATGACCGGTTGAGGGGTTGTAGCCAGTTCAGGCGCAAGGATTTCGAGATCGGGCAGCGTGTCCTGGATCAATTCGGGAATGTCGTCTTCTTCGGCCTTGACGACGGGATCGGGCTCGGTTGGCAGGATCAATTTCGCTGTCAAAGCGGGTTCTACCGGTACAGCAGGTTCTGGTGGCTCGACGGTCTTTGTTGCCTCAGCTTTTTCAATTGCCGCCGTAATCTCCGCCACACTGTGTTCAACGGTCAACCCGAACTCTTCGGCTGCGACTTTCTCGATCATTTTTGGCGTTATACGTTTTTCGCCGTTGTCCGCGGCGATGTTGAGTACAGATTCGAGCAAGTTGTTAACGACACGCGGCAAACCATCGCTGAGGCGATGCAGCGTGCTTGCTGAACCGTCGGCGAACAGAGTATCGAATTCGCGGCCAGCGAGTCGGAAGCAGTGCTTCAGGTAGCCTAGCAACTCGCCGGAACTCTGTGCGTCGATTTTTTGCCGCGAGCGCAAACGCTGTTTCAGTCGCGCTAATTTCGGATCGCGCAAGAACTCATTGAGGCTGTCGTCGCCAAGCAGGATGAGGTTGGCGCCGTTGGAAACGCCCGCGTCCGCGGCGGTCAGAGCTTCCAGCTCCGACAATGCGTCGAGGCCTATGCGGTTTGCATCCTCCACCAGGATGAACACCCGGGTTTCCTGCTCGGCAAACTGCTGCAGCATGCGGCGGAAGGTTGCGAAGCGATGCACGGTACTTTTTGGCAGCTGCCGCGCGCCGAGTCCCGCCAGCAGTATCTCCAACACTTCGTCGGGCCCGAAGGGCATACGGCCGATCGTGACAATGCCGCGATTCTTGCCAATACCATCAAGTGCGCGCTTGGCAATTGTGGTCTTGCCGGAGCCGACGGGTCCGGTCAGGCACACGGCGGCATCTTCGGTCGCCAGGGCTTTCTTCAGGGCAGCGACAATCGCAGCAACCTGCGGCGCGACGAAAACGTTGTTACCGACAACATGGGCGGAAAACGGCGGCTTGTTCAAGCCGAAATGACTCAGGTAGGCATTCATCTGCGGCAGTTTGTAGCCAATCAGTGGCGATTTCAGGGAGTTAAGTCACAAAAAGCGCTTTTTATGTCGTTTGCGGCGACGCCGATTCTGCGACGGAATACACTGTTGACTGGTCGGAACCTGGACCTATAACACCCTTGCAATCAACAGGATAGGTGTTATAGTGAACTAGAACACCAATTCACTGGGCAACAGCACCGCTCGCGAGCAATAGAGAATCAATACCATGCAGCGAAAAACGCAGCGCATCTTACTGGTCACGGGCATTTTTGCCGGCACTATCGCGGCCGCCGTCGCGTTGCAGTCGCTTCGCCCGGAACCTGAAAAAAAGGACGTCCAGGAGCCGATCTTGCTGGTCGATGTGCTGGAACTCGAGTTTTCTCAGGCAAGCTTTGAGATCGTGAGCCAGGGCATCGTGCGGCCACGCACGCAGACGGTGCTTAGCGCAGAGGTATCCGGGTCCATAGTTGAAGTATCGTCAAAGTTCATCGCCGGCGGCGTATTCGAGGCGGGCGAAGTGCTGATGCGTATCGATCCGACCAACTACGAGGCGGGTGTGGCGCGGTCCGAGGCGCTGGTGCGGCAGCGTCAGATAGAGAATGACGGCGCCGAGAAGCTACGACTGCAGGGTTATCGTGCGGAAGCCGAATTGGCTGCTGCCGCGGCTGCGCTGGCTGCGGCAAGCGCGGAACTCGTGACCGCCAAACGCAATCTCGACCGAACCTATATCCGGCTGCCGTACGAGGGTATGGTGCTCTCAAAGGACGCGGACCTCGGCCAGTTTGTCAATCCCGGCACACCGATTGGTGTAACTTTCGCCACCGATTTTGCTGAGGTTCGGCTGCCATTGACGGACCAGGACCTGGCATTCGTGGATATTCCGGGCAGTAACGAGATCACGCGAACGGGCAGCGCCAGTGGACCCGCGGTGCGGCTCAGCGCCATACAAAAAGGTCGCCGCGAGTTTTGGAATGCACAAATCGTGCGTTCCGAGGGCGTCGTCGATGAGCAAAGCCGGGTGACCTACGTGGTCGCGCATGTGGATGACCCTTACAGGCTGCACACCGATGGAGTGCCGTTGCCGATTGGTACCTTCGTTGCCGCGAACATCGAGGCATCAAATGCCGTCGACGTGATGCGCGTACCACGGAGCGCAGTACGCGGTTCGGACCAGTTGTTGTTCGTTGACGAGGAAAACAAAATCGAAATTCGCAGTGTCAGTATTCTGCGCTCCGACGCATCCTATGTGTATATCGACGCTGGCGCTGAGCCTGGCGAGCGCATTGTGACGACGGCAATCGCCGCGCCAACCAACGGCATGAGTGTGCGTACCGCCAATACTGCCGTGGCCACGGAGAACTGATAATGGATACAACGGACCTGGATCCGAGAAAAGGACTGATCGCATGGTTTGCGGCCAACCACGTGGCCGCAAATTTGCTGATGTTTTTCATTATTGTGGCAGGTTTAATTTCCGCTTTTACAATTCGCAAGCAGACGACCCCGGAATTTGAACTGAACTGGATCCAGGTACAGGTACCCTACCTTGGCGCTGCTCCGCAAGAGGTGGAAGAGGGCGTCGTCATCAAGGTTGAGGAGGCGGTACAGGATATCAAAGGCATCAAGGAAATCCGATCGCGCTCCCAGGAAGGTAATGGCTCGATCACCATAGAAGTTTCTCAGGACGTCGACATCAACGAGGTGCTGACCGAAGTGAAGACGCGCGTCGATGCCATTTCGACGTTCCCGGGCCTGGCAGAAAAGCCGGTTATCTACAAAGTCGAGGCAGACACGCCGGTCATATTCGTTGCCATCCACGGCAATCTGGACGATTACTCGCGCAAGCTGATCGCGCAGGAAGTACGCAACGATTTGTTGTCGATGCCGGAGATCAGCCAGATAGATTTCTATGGGGATCGCGCTTTCGAAATCAGTATCGAAGTCTCCGAGCACACGTTGCGCGAATACGACCTGACGATGTCTGAAGTGTCACAGGCGATACGGCGTTCGTCTGTTGATATGCCGGGCGGTACGATCAAAACCGAGGGCGGTGACATCCTGCTGCGCACCGAGGGTCAGGTGTACACGGGCAGGCAATACGCGGACCTGGTGTTGCGTACGAACGCGGATGGAACCCGGCTGTTGCTTGGGGATATTGCGAACATCAACGACGGCTTTGTCGAGACTCAAGGCTTCGGCCGCTTCGATGGCGAACCCACGGCGACCCTGAACGTGCTGGCAAACGGCCAGCAGAACGAACTTAAAACCGCCGCCGCAGTGAAGACTTACGTCGAAGAGAAGCGCAAGACCTTGCCACCCGGTGTGGAGATGGACTTGTGGGTAGACCGCTCGCATTACCTGACAGGTCGTCTCGACATGATGTTGAAAAATATGTGGCAGGGAGCGCTGCTGGTGTTCCTGGTGCTTTCACTGTTCCTGCGCATGAAGGTCGCAGGCTGGGTCATTATAGGAATACCGGTTGCCTTTCTTGGCACCTTGTTCCTTATGCCCTTGGGCCCGTGGCCGGTCACAATCAATATGATCAGCCTGTTCGGGTTCATCATCGTGCTTGGCATCGTCGTGGACGATGCGATCATCATTGGCGAAAGCGTCTATACCCAGATTCGGGCCAAAGGTCACACAATTGACAACGTCGTACTGGGCGCACAAAAGGTGGCATTGCCAGCGACCTTCGGCGTGTTGACAACGATCGCGGCGTTTGCGCCGATGCTGTTTATTGGTGGTGTTGCGGGTCCTTTTTTCGAAGCCATGGGTATGGTCGTTATTCTGTGCCTGATGTTTTCCCTGATTGAATCGAAGCTGATCCTGCCTGCGCACCTGGTGCACGCAAACATCAAGCCGATTGACGAAGACGATCTGTTTAATCCGCAGCGCCATATCGGCAAGCTTGAGTCGATTTCGCGCTTTTTCCAGAAAATTCAGCGCTACACTCAACACGGCCTGCATCGCCTGATTCACAACCGCTACCGTCCATTGCTGCTGCGCTCGATCAATAACCCCGGACTGACCACGACCATCTTTGTCGGTGTATTGATCCTCACCGGTGGGCTGCTTGGTAGCGGGCTGGTACGCGTCGTACTGTTCCCGGAAGTGCCGGGCGATTTCATACGCATGGACCTGCAAATGGAGAGTGGCTCCGCACCCGAGGCGCGCAATACTGCACTAAATCGCGTCGAGCGTGCCATTCTTGATCTCAACCAGGAATACATCGCCGAAAATCCTGATCTGCCGCCAATGATCAGCCACATCGGATCGTTTTCGCAGGGTGATACTGGCGCCGTGGCCTGGGTCGAGTTACCGATGGTGACGGGTCGACCTTTACAGGTGTCGGACATCACCAAGTTGTGGCGTGAACGCGTTGGCGAAATTGCGGGCGTCAAGGAATTGACCTTTGAGGACGGCGATAATTTTGGCGGTGGCGCGCCGTTAAGTTTTCGTCTATCCGGCGACAATTACACGGCGCTCGAACAAGCCGCCGAAGAACTGGAAGAACATCTCGCGACGTATGCCGGCGTATTCGATATTCGCAATTCCTCCGATACCGGCGCACAGGAAATCAAGCTCGCCATCAAACCCGAGGCCGAAGCGCTCGGTTTAAGCATGGATTCGCTGGGTCGCCAGGTGCGGCAGGCCTTCTATGGCGAGGAGGCGCAGCGCATCCAGCGCGGCAAAGACGAACTTCGAGTGATGGTTCGATACCCGGTGGAAGATCGGCGCTCCATAGCAGACCTGGAAAATATGCGCATTCGTACGCCAAGTGGCGAGGAAGTGCCGTTCGCATCGGTCGCTGAGGTTTCGTTTGGCAAGAGCTATTCGAGCATTGCGCGTTTGAATCGCGCCCGGACCATAACGGTGTCGGCGGACATCGACCCGGAAATCGTGGAGCCGGGTAAGGTCGCCAGTGAGATATCGGACGATTACATTCCGCAGCTGCTGTCAAGGCATTCGGGTATCACGTATGGGCTGGAGGGCAGCAGCCAGGAAGAACGGGAATTCATGCGCAACATGACGATTGCCTCAATTGCGGCATTGTTCCTGATTTATGCCCTGATCGCGATTCCGCTGAAGTCTTATGGTCAGCCCCTGGTCATCATGTCCGTGATCCCTTTCGGCATCGTGGGTGCTGTCATCGGTCACGTTGTTATGGGCAAGGCACTGAGCATGTTTTCGCTATTCGGCCTGATTGCGTTGGCGGGTGTCGTGGTCAATGACAGCCTGATCATGGTGGACTTTATCAATTCGGCTAGGAGAGCAGGGGTGCCCGTCCTGCAGGCCGTGGTCGATTCTGGAACGCAACGCTTCCGCGCCATCATCCTGACGTCGTTTACGACCGCGGCTGGATTGATGCCAATCATGCTGGAATCCAGCGTGCAGGCTCAGTATGTCATTCCCATGGCGATCTCAATGAGCTTCGGCATTGTATTCGCGACGCTCATTACCCTGTTCCTGGTACCAGCACTGTATGTGCTGACACGCAATTTCAAACTCTGGATTCTCGATCGCGAGGAACCGAAGCCTGCGGCCGAACAACAGTTCATATGAACGATAAGGGTCAGAGCCCTTTTGGGCTCTGACCCTCTTGACTTACTTTTTCAGTGCGGCCTTGCGTTCCTTGGTCTCCTTGATGACTGCATCGGAGACATTCTGCGGGCAGGGCGCGTAGTGCGAGAACTCCATCGAGAACTGACCACGACCCGAGGTCAGGGTCCGCAAGTGCCCGATGTAGCCGAACATATCGGCCAGCGGAGCATCCGCCTTGACACGCACGCCGGTAGGGCCCGCATCCTGTGACTTGATCATGCCGCGGCGACGATTCAGGTCGCCGATAACGTCACCGACGTTGTCGTCCGGCGTAAACACGTCAACCTTCATGATCGGCTCCAGCAACAGCGGGCCGGCTTTGGGCACGGTCTGCCGGTAGGCGGCCTTGGTCGCGATTTCAAACGCCAGTGCCGAGGAATCGACCGCATGGAACGCACCGTCGCGCAACGTAAACTTCACGTCCAGCAACGGATATCCGGCGAGGGTGCCCTCGTCAAGCATGGAGGCAAAGGCCTTTTCACAGGCACTCCAGTATTCGCGCGGCACGCTGCCACCCGTGACCGTAGACTCAAACACATAACCCGCGTTGGTCTCGGCTGGCTCGATCGTATATTCGATCTTCGCGTACTGGCCCGAACCGCCCGACTGTTTCTTGTGCGTGTATATGTCGTCGACTTTTTGCGTTATTGTCTCGCGGTAAGCGACCTGTGGCTTGCCGACCTGCACATCGACACCGTGCGTGCGGCGCAGAATGTCGACCTTGATATCGAGATGCAATTCACCCATGCCCTTGATCAGGGTCTCACCGGAATCCTCGTCGGTCGCAACGTGGAAGGAGGGGTCCTCCTGCACCATCTTGTTCAGTGCTACCGCCATCTTTTCATTGCCTGCCTTGTCCTTCGGTGCGATCGCGATCGAAATCACGGGCGCCGGGAACACCATTGGCTCCAGCGTTGCCGGATTATCCACATCGGCCAGCGTGTGCCCGGTACGGGTATTTTTCATGCCGAGCAGGGCCACGATATCGCCGGCCTGGGCCGAATCGAGTTCCATGCGTGAGTCGGCATGCATCTCGACAATGCGACCGATGCGCTCGGTCTTGCCGGTAAATGTATTCAGCACGCTGTCGCCTTTCTGCAACCTGCCGGAATAGACACGCGTAAAAGTCAATGCACCATAACGATCGTCCATGATCTTGAACGCAAGTGCACGCAGTGGCCTGTCAGGATCGACGATGGCCACGCCGCCGGTTTCATTGCCCTCGAGGTCCACTTCCGGCTGCGGCACGACTTCCATCGGATTCGGCAAATAGTCAACCACTCCGTTAAGAACATTCTGTATCCCTTTGTTTTTAAAGGCTGATCCACAGAAGGTCGGGAAGAAGTGCAACGCGATCGTGCCCTTCCGGATGCAGCGCTTGAGATCCGCCTCGGACGGCAGATTGCCTTCCAGGTACTGCTCAAGAAGCTCATCGTCCTCTTCGACCGCCGTCTCGATCAGTTTTTCACGCCATTCGGCGACCTGCTGCAGCATGTCCGGCGGTACGTCGGTAATTTCGTAGGATTGCGGATCGTCCGAGGTCTTCCAGATCCAGGCCTTCTGCGTTACGAGGTCAACGACGCCCTTGAAATCATCCTCAACGCCGATCGGCAGGGTCATGACCAGCGGCGTGGCCGCGAGGATCTCCTTGATTTGCTTGATCACACGGAAGAAGTCCGCGCCGATGCGGTCAAGCTTGTTGACAAATATCACGCGCGCAACTTCGGCGTCATTCGCGTAGCGCCAGTTGGTTTCGGATTGCGGTTCTACACCACCCGAGCCACAAAATACGCCGATGCCACCATCAAGCACCTTGAGCGAACGATACACCTCGATCGTGAAGTCGACGTGCCCCGGTGTGTCAATGATATTCAGGCGATGATTGTCCCAGTAGCAACTGGTTGCGGCTGATTGAATGGTAATGCCGCGCTCCTGTTCCTGTTCCATGAAATCGGTCGTCGCCGCGCCATCGTGCACCTCGCCGATCTTGTGGATCTTGCCGGTAAGTTTCAGGATTCGTTCGGTGGTTGTGGTCTTGCCCGCGTCAACGTGGGCAAAAATGCCTATATTTCGATACTTGGTCAGGTCTTTCATGTCATGAGCTCAGTCGTGGTCTTTACAATATCCTGGGTGTTTGCCAGTACGAAGCCGCGAACTCGCGCGCTTGCGGGAGCGGACCGGGCCGTCAAACAATGAGGATGCGTTAGTCCCTGCCAGTGCCCAGATGTTCGTACAAAGCAGGCTGGGTGGGCTTTCGGGCGCGGATAATAGCAGCGCAAACGACCGTAAACCAGCGATTTCGCGGCGGATTCCGCTTATCATGCCGGGCGTCTCCGAACCGGAAAAAGTGATGTCCAGAGCCCAGTTGTTTCAGATCCGCCTGGTCGCGACCGCTACAGTACTGCTGATCGTCTACCCGCTGCTGCGATTCCTATGGTTTCCCGGCGGTTATTTCGATCTATCCGGTATCGGCAGACTGCTGCTGGTACTTGCCGGAGTCAACCTGATCGTTGGTCCGGTTCTCTCGACGTTGGTATATCGGCCCGGCAAACGGGGTCTTATGTTCGACCTGGCTGTTCTGGCCGTTCTTGAGATTCTGGTTCTTGGCTGGGCATTGCTGGAGATTCACGCGCGCCGCCCCGCAATAGCCGTATTCGCCGTGGACCGATTCGAGTTATTACCGTACGCCGAAACTGACGCGATGGCGCTCAATGCTGACCTGCGAGCGATATTGCGTGGCAGCGGACCAGAGCTGATGTACGCCGCATTGCCGACGGATGGCGAGACCCTGAGCCGCTTGATTGACGAAACGGTGTTCGCGGGCCAGCCAGACATTGATCGGCGCCCGGAGTTCTGGAAACCGTACCCTGAGGGCATTGGCGCGCTGCGCGCTGCTGCACAGCCATTGGCGCGGCTGCTGACAGTGAACGACGAACGGGCCACGTCGGTGCGGCGCCGGCTGATAAAAAAGGGCCGCGGAATCGACGACTATCTGTACCTGCCGATCAGGGCGCGCAGCGGCGATGGCAGCATCATTATCGACGCCGCCACCGGTTACCCTGTCGATGTGCTGGCGATGGATCCCTGGCCGGATACGCCGGGAGAGGCGTCGTGACGACAGACCAGGCCATGCTGTTCACGATCCTGTTTTTCGTCTTTGTATTCCTGATCTGGGGCCGCTGGCGCTACGATCTCGTTGCGTTTGTCGCGTTGCTGGTCGCCTTGCTGACCGGCGTCGTGCCGCGGGCAGAAGCATTTTCCGGATTCGGACACCCGGCCACCGTAATCATTGCGCTCGTGCTGATCGTGAGTCGCGGCCTGTCGAATTCCGGTGTCATCGAGCTGCTGGCGCGCTACTTCGTGGATGCGGGCCGCAAACTGGCCACACACGTGGCGATCATGTCGGGCCTTGCCGCCGCACTGTCCGCAGTCATGAATAATGTCGCGGCGCTGGCTCTGCTCATGCCGCTGGACCTGCAGGCAGCGAAAAAGAGCCAGCGCAGTCCATCGCTGTCGCTGATGCCCTTGTCCTTCGCCTCCATTCTCGGCGGCATGGTCACGTTGATAGGTACGCCACCGAATATCGTCGTTTCCGAGATTCGCGGCAGCGTGCTGGGCGAATCGTATCGCATGTTCGATTTCGCACCGGTAGGGCTCGCCTGTGCGGTGCTGGGGGTTGCCTACGTTGCCCTGATAGGGTGGCGTTTGCTGCCGTCGGCGCGCCAGGTCTCGACTGGCGGCCAGGCGCTCTTCGACCTTGCCGACTACATTGCCGAGGTCCGGGTGCGGGAGGGTTCCCCAACCATCGGACAGCAGGTGCGCGATCTCGACGAACTCGCAGCGAAAGTCGATGCGGATATTGTCGGACTGATCCGGGCCGGACGACGCATGCCCGGCGTTGCGCGTGCCATCGAGATCAGGGCCGGCGACGTGCTGGTCATTGAGGCCAGTCCCGACAGCCTGGAAGAGGCGATTGGTGCGCTGGGACTCGAGTACGTCGGCAAGGGAGAAGGGCTGCTGGAGAGCGATGCCCTGGAGCTGAGCGAGTTCGTCGTCGGCGAGTCGTCAACATTGGCCGGGCGCACGGCGATGGACATGCGCCTGCTGTACCGCTATCGCGTTGCCCTGGTCGGAGTATCCAGGCAAGGCAAACGCTTTCTCGACAAGATTCGCAAGCTCGTGCTCAGGCCCGGCGACGTGATCCTGTTGCTGGGCGACGCGGAACGTCTCGCCGACGCGACGACGCAGTTGCGCCTGCTGCCGCTCGCCGATCGCGGTCATCGCGTTATCAATCGCGACAAGGTGTGGCTTGCCGTGGGCTTGTTCGTCGCAGCTGTCTTCGCCGCGAGCGTCGGCCTGGTTTACCTTCCGGTCGCGCTGGGTTGCGTTGCCGCAGCGTACGTGGCGTTCAACGTCGTGCCGATCCGTGACGTCTATACCTCCGTTGAGTGGCCCGTCATCGTGCTGCTCGGCGCGATGATCCCGATTGGCTCCGCGCTCCAGGCGACCGGTGGTACTGCGCTGATCGCGAGTGGCATCGTCGGTTTGTCGACGGGATTCTCGCCAGCCATCGTGTTGTTGCTGCTGGTCGTCGCCACGATGACGCTCTCGGATGTCATGAACAACACCGCCACCGCTGTGATCGCGGCGCCGATTGCCATCGAAATCGCGAGCCGCCTGGGCGTGAGCCCGGATCCGTTCCTTATGGGTGTTGCCGTAGCCGCCTCCTGTGCATTCCTGACGCCGATCGGGCACAAGAACAACACCTTGATTATGGGTCCTGGCGGCTACCGGTTTGGCGATTACTGGCGCATGGGCTTGCCGCTGGAAATACTGGTCGTCGCGATTTCGGTGCCAACCATTCTCACTGTCTGGCCACTGTAATATGTCAAGAGCCTGTCGCTGTTTCCCTGAATGTCGGGTCAGAAATTGACACGATTCGACGTCGTTCTGGCCTTGCAAGCCTCGTCGCGCGAAGACCTAAGTCTTTAATAAATAAAGGTTTAGCGCTAAGGCCTCCGTTCGCGCCGATGTTGGCACAGGGCTTGCAGTTCTGACGGTATCAGCCACGAGGCACGGAGAGGATCATGGCGACGAGCATTATCCAGGATTGGACCAGCAGCACGGTGCTGTTGAAATACCAGGAACAACGTGACGTGGAATACCGCGTCTATCGCGACAGTGCCGGCATTTTTCAGGAGATTCGCGAGCCCGACGGCTTGCCACTGCATACCCAGGAAATACCTGAGGGCATGAAGCTCGACCGGCACAGCTACGAGTTTCTGTTGCGTTACGTGTTGCTCGACGTAATCAACGCCTAGACGGAAAGCTCACGCTGTCCCGGTTGCCAGTGAGTCAGGTGGATCTGCGCACCGCCCATGCCGAGGCCGCGCACCCACCGCGCCGCGGCATCGAGCGATACCCAGGTCTTGACCTTGCCCTTCAGAGTTTCGGCGGTAATGGCGCCATTCGCCGTGCTGGCTTCGATGTGGAAGCGGGCACCGTTCGCAATGATATTGATCTTCTTGATGGCGCCTGCGGCAACCATGGCCCGCAACAGTCTCTCATCCATGTTCGGTCCCCGGGAAAAAGTCCGCTTGCTCGCGGACGGGAATACCTTGCTCATCGCAATGACGTCGGATCAGGACTTCCACCATGTTCGCAACACTGCGATGCTCGATCGCAGCCGCTTCCCGAACCGCTTCTTTGATGGCGGGATTGATACGCAGGTTGAGGGTGGAGATCTTGGTCCTGGTCATGCGGCGCATTGTACACTAGATGAATAGTAAATGTAACGCATTATGCACTATTTCTATTGCCGGCCTGTTCGGCTAACGTCCCGTTCATGAACCAGGACTTCTTTATCCAACACTGGGCCGTGATCGTTGCAGGCCTGCTGGGTGTAACGATTGTTCTGTACGTGTTAATCCGGTTGTACGCCAATTCGGCGCGCGGCAGGCTGCGACAGCGGGTGAGGGAGCTGAATGCGAAAAAACGCGCTGCTTGGCAAGCGGAGCAGAAACTGGAGCGCGCGAGCCGACGACTCGAGAACCTGCAAAAGCGCGCAGCCGCGGTGAAGCCCAGGATCCTGACTGCTGCGGACGAGGCCGTGCAGGACGCCAGGATGTTAAAGAAAGTCGCCGACGACCTGGTGCTGGTGGCGCAGCGGAAACTCCGCGACGTGATTATTGAGGAATTCCCGCCAAACCGGCAAGATGGCTTACGCAACAGGTACTTGTGACGGAGACTCGACATGGAACAGACTATTTTCATGATTTGCATGTTTATCGGTGTCGCCTCTACCGCGATGATTGCGGTGACGCTGCTGGCCATAGTGCTTGGCAAGGTCCAGGTCTGATTTAACATAAGCGACACCCCTGCTGCGTATCCGACTAACTAGGCAATAGCCTGCGGCCGGCGTGCCCGGCTGCATTGACTTTGCGCCTATGAGATATCACAATGACATCATATTGATAGCACGCCGGGAGACGGAAATGAATCGTGAGGTGGTAAGGAAGGTATCGTCGGGCTACCTGATGCTGGTGGTGCTGACCATTCTGCAAATAGCACTTGCCTATGCCGTTTACCGGGCTGCGGTCGCCGTGTCGGCAGGCGGTATCGTCGTGGCGGCCATCGCCTCTGTGGTTACAGCGATTGGCTGGGCCGGCTTCTTCATGGTGCATCCGAATGAGGCCAAAGTACTGCAGCTGTTTGGCAAATATGTCGGCACCGTGCACGATGCCGGGCTGAAGTGGGCCAACCCGTTTTATTCCAAGACGGCCGTATCCACCCGGGTCAGGAACTTCGAAAGCAGCAAACTGAAGGTGAACGACTCGCGGGGCAGCCCGATCGAAATCGCGGCAGTTGTTGTGTGGAAAGTATTTGATACCGCAGAGGCCTTGTTCGAGGTTGACGATTACGAGGAATTCGTCCACATACAGAGCGAATCTGCGCTACGAAATCTGTCGACGTCCTATCCTTACGAGCCGCACGAGGGCGAGGGCACAGCACTGCGCAGCCACCCGGGCGAAATAGCGCAGGCCCTGCGTGACGAGATCCAGGATCGCCTCGAAACAGCCGGAGTCACGGTCATCGAGTCGCGCATCAGTCACCTCGCGTACTCGCCGGAAATTGCCAGTGCAATGCTGCGCCGGCAACAGGCTTCGGCCATCATCGCCGCGCGCCGGCAGTTGGTTCAGGGAGCGGTCGGCATGGTCGATATGGCGCTCCAGGAGCTCAAGAATGGCCAAATCGTGGACCTCGACGAGGAGCGCAAGGCTGCCATGGTCAGCAATCTGCTGGTCGTGTTGTGCGGTGAGGAGTCGGCCAAACCGGTCGTGAACACTGGCTCCCTGTACAGCTGAGTCCTGCGGAATCCGAGCATGGCAGCACGCAAAGCGTTCGCACTGCGAATCGATAACAAGACTCTTGAAGCGGTGCAGCGCTGGGCGAACGATGATTTGCGCAGCCTCAATGCGCAGATCGAGTTCGTACTTCGTGAGGCGCTGCGCAAGGCAGGCCGACTGCCGAAGGCCAGCACAGATAAGCAGGAGTAGGCGACAGCGGCGGTGCTAGAATCGACAGCATGAAAAGCTTTGTGCCGTTTGTGCTGGTATTCCTGGCGATCTTTATCGCCGCGTGCATTGCCTACATTGCATGGGAGCTGTCTTCCGACAAGCCTACATCAGGCGAGCCCTGATCCTTAGTTTCAGCTCAGTGCCGGTTCCTGGTGCCACTGTCGGCCTTGCCGCGTGCGGCACTCGCCGCCTTGCCGACGAACCCGGAGCCGGAGCTCGCGGACCTTTGCGGCTGGCCAGAGTATGACGACTGGCGCGAGGACGACTGGCTGGAGTAAGAACGCTCCGGGCTCGGCCGCGACGACTGGCCAGAGTAAGAACGCTCCGGGCTCGGTCGCGACGACTGGCCAGAGTAAGAACGCTCCGGGCTCGGTCGCGACGACTGGCCAGAGTAAGAACGCTGCGGGTCTGGCCGCGACACCTGGCTGGAATTAGCCGCCTGGTAGCCAGGGCCCAGCGACTTACCGGAGTCTGTCGCACGGTAACTTGAGCGCGACGGCTGCGTGGGGTGCAGCTGTGCCTGCCGCTGGCTTGTCGCGACCGGCCTGGAATCGTTCGCCTGCCGTTGCGTGGCCCGGGACTCTGCCGGGCGCTCGCGAAAGCGAATATCCGATGTGCTCGTAATCGCCTTGTTGCTGGTCCGAGCTGTGCTCAGGGCTTGTGACTGCGTCGGCCGCGCCTGCGTCGTCCTGATCGCATCACGCTCGCGAAAGCGGATATCCGAGCGAGAGCCTTCCGTGCGCCTCTCGACCGACTGGCGTGAGGTTGACTGGCCCGAGGCGGTCGGCTGGTAGGCGCTCGAGCGTGTCGCCGTGCCCGGGTACTGGCGACTGCGCGTTACTCTCTGGTCGTGATGACTGACGGTGCTGCTTGAATGCGGGTACCAGTAGTTGCCGTGATGACCCGAGTGACCGCCGTAATAATAGTTGTTGTGCACATGCACATCGGCATGGCGATACCAGTGATTGTGATAGTAATGATGGCCGTAATACGGATGCCCGTAATAGCTGTGATGGTAGACATACAGGCTGTCGGTGTACCAGCCAACGGTAAACGCCGTAGTTACGCCCCAGAAGAAACCGCTGCTGAACGTATAGCCATACGGGTACGGGTAGTAATACACAGGATAGGGGCGCGGGTAGTAGTAGTAGGCCGGCCGCGATTGATAAACGACGACCCGCTCGGGCTCGTAGTACGGCACGTAAATGACGTCCTCGGCAACCGGCTGGATCTCGATTACGCCGTCGTTCTGCGTGACTGTTTGGCGCGCATCGCTTTGCAAGTTGCCGGCCGCGTACGCGCGGTCACGAAATGACTCTACGGCGGCAACGACGTCGGCCTGCTGTGCGACTACGGCTTCGCCGAGTCGCCAGGTCTGGTCGAGCTCATCGGTCAGCAGTTCGATGACTTCAGGGTAGTTGAGCAGCGCGACCACGGATTCGTCCCAGTCCTCATCGGGCTTGAGCGAGGCGTCGTTCTTCAAATTGTCGAGAAAGCGTTGCGCCTGCACCAGCTGCAGCGGGTAGGTGGTCGCCGGCAGGACTATCGCCAGCAAATCATCCGGATACAGGGCAATTGGCCCGACGAGCTCGGCAAGTTCGGCGGCGGACAACAGCGGTATTTCTTCGCTCGTTGCAACAGCGATATCTTGACCGGCATCGTCTACCGGTACCTGGGCGGCACTGATCGCTGGCAAAGCCAGCAATAGCGCCAGAAGCGAGCCCGCGAGACCTGATTTTCTGAGCGTTTGCCTGTCCATTTTCGCCTCCGAATCCGGGAATGTGTGCCGGATTTGTTGATTCGAGGCCAAGACTAATCCAGCCAAGCTGAACCGACGCTTAACCGTCAGTCATCTCCGCCATGCCATGCAATGAATTTCCAGCCATCGGCGGTGCGTACCAGGACGTCGGTATAACGGCCACTTTCGGTTTTGACCTTGCCCTCCTTGTCCCGGTAGGCGCTGCTGTAAAGGTAATGCACGACGGCTGTACTCTCGTGAATGACGATTTCGAGCGGATACAGTTCATGTGCGGCGAGGTTGCCCTGTTGGTCCGCAAAGCGGTCCCACATCTGGGTGGATGATTTTGAGCGTGGTGCAGGCGCATCCTTCCCCCAGCCATAGAAGCCGTCCGCGAGCATGCGATCGATCCAGTTCTCGTCGCCACTTTCCTCAGCCTCCCATTGCGCTTCGACCACAATCCAGACATTGGTCGCATCGTCGCGTTCGCTATCCGCATCTTGCGCGATGGCCGTGCCGAAGAAAAACACCGCCAAGGCCGCAATCGCAAACTTGAGTGTATCGAGTACGTTCATTTTCAGACCCCAAGACCGAAATGCCAGCAGGAGTGCTGAGTTTAGTCGTATCGCCGAAGCGCGACAAACAAATTCGCGTCTAGACAGCGCCCAGTGCCAGGGCGCGAAACCTGTTGATGTCGGCCACAGTGACCTGATGTTTTGCATTGCCGCAATACAGACTCTTTAGCTCGCTTGGCGACAGGTAGTCGGGGTGATGAATTTCGACGATGGTTGCGTATTCAAAAGATTCTTCGCCCCTTCGCACCTCGAGCCGATAGGCGTGCAGCGCAAGTTTGGCAGGGCCGTCGAGTTGCATCAGTCGATGGATTGCCTGATCCGTGGTTCGCAGCGACAAAGTGCCTGCATACAGTGTCGATTTGCGAATTTCGCAGCCGCTCGACTTTAGGGTCGCGCCTATGGACTGGCCGGCAATAATCATGGCATGCGCCGCTATAAGGTCAGGCGCTTGCGGTGCTTCGAATATGACGACCGCCAAGGTACGGCATATTTTGCGATCGCCCTCAACGCTGAACAGGCTGGAGCGCCGCAAGCCGGTGCGGTGCTCAAGCACATCGATTCCGCATGAACCAAAACGATGCTCGATGCGCTCGCTGTTCAACGACTCCGGCTCCAGGGCGGAGTCATTCTCGGCTGCGGCAATTGCTGCAGGAATGTCGGGATTCAGGAACATGGTGGTCTTGGCTGCTGATTTGTCGCGCACGTTATACCGTGGCTGCCAGCGCGTAAAGTTTTTGCGTGCAGCGGGCTATACTGAAGTCTTGCCGGGTAATCGGGAGCCACACCATGTCGCATGATATCGCGTGCTATCGCTGCGGTGCGTCGCTATCAGCCTTGTCATTGCCATTGTCGCGCCAGGACGAATGTCCCGAATGTCACAACTATCTGCGTGTCTGCAGGATGTGCCAGTATTTTGATGCGCGCGTGCCCAGGCAATGCCGCGAGGATGGTGCAGAAGAAGTTCGCGAAAAAGAGCGGCTGAATTTTTGTGACTGGTTCAAGCCGAGTGCGACCGCCTTCGATGCGTCCGGCAAGAAGGCCGAGGACGCGGCCCGCGCGGCCGCAGAAAATCTGTTCAAGTGAGATGATTTGATGATGACGACGAGCCGCCGCAATTTTTTGCTGCTTGCTGCCGCCGCGGCGCTGCCCGCCTGCGCGGGTACGAAAAAAATTGCGACGCCCGGCGTGCCGCTCAGCCCGTTTGACGAAGACTCTACCGCCGATGAGGTACTTGGCGACCTGGATCTCACTGGCAAGCTGGTTGTGGTCACCGGCTGCACGTCCGGTATCGGCTTTGAGACCATGCGGGCGCTGGCCGCTCGTGGCGCCTGGGTCGTGGGTACCAGTCGGACGCGGGAAGCTGCCGACGCAGCCTGCAAATCGGTTCCGGGCCAGACGACGCCATTGCAGCTGGAGCTGTCAGACTTCAGATCGGTCGTCGATTGTGCGAATGCGATTCGCTCGATCAACGCACCGCTTGACATCCTGATCTGTAATGCGGGGTATCTTGGTGCCGGCGGTGCGCCGCAGTTGGTCGACGGCATAGAGCGACATTTCGCCATCAACCACCTGGGTCACTTCGTGTTCGTGAACCGCTTGCTGGGGCGTCTTTACATGGCCGACCAGGGCCGAATCGTCGTTGTTGCCAGCCGTGCGGCCTACACCTCGGCGCCCAGGGCGGGCATCGAATTTGACAACCTCGATGCGCACCGCGATTACGAGGATCGTCGCGCCTATGGTCATTCCAAGCTTGCCAACGCACTGTTCGCCCTGCAGCTCGGCACGCTGCTGCGCGGTACCCGTATTACAGCCAATGCCTTGCATCCCGGGGTTATAAATACCGAAATCGATCGCAATATGAGTCGCTTCATGCAGACCGGTTTCGCCGTGGCTACGGCACTCGGCTATGGCAAGTCTATCGCGCAGGGTGCTGCCACCAGCTGTTACGTCGCGACCAGCCCGGCGCTCGGCGCAACCAGCGGCAAGTACTTCGAGGACTGTAACGCCGTGACGATTGTCGGTGAAGGCCACCTGCATGATGCCGAAATGGCGGCCAGGCTCTGGCAGGTCAGTGAAGATTTGACCCGCGAATTCCTCGTCACGCATCGTGGTGAGGATCTGAACGATTTCGAGAGGGCAGCGCGAAAGCGCCGCGAATAACGACTTGAATCATCGTGTCGGCCGATTGATTTTTGGCATCGCCGTTGGCTTGCTGGTTGCGTCGGCGGCTTATCGCTGGATTTCGGACGCCGGTCCGCGCGCGGAACGCGCTGAACAGGAGCGCGTCGTGCTGGCATCGCGCGTATTGCTGCAAACGACCCTGGCGATCGGCTCGCTGCAAGTGGTCGATCCACTGGCGCCGGACCGTGTCGTCGGCAAGACCTACGTGTATCCGGCGGGAACAGCATGGGAGGTGTCGGGTTTTTACCGCCGCAATGCCCAGGACCTCTGGCATCCGTACCTGCTGACGCTGGACGCGTCACTTGGGCTCTTACACCTGAAAATATCCGATTCAGCCTTGCTGGACCGCAACGGCGAAGCACAACTTGAGGTCCTGCCCTAGGTTGGCGCAGCGTCCGACTCGCGGTGCCACTCGACGACGTTGAGTTCAATAAAGAAGAATGCGACCAGCCAGAGGAACGCATCCCAGAAGTCTACGAAATCGCCTTTCAGTCCCCAGTAAATCGCCGCCAGCAGCAAAACCAGGTACATCACGACCTTACTCGCATTGCTTGCCTGCAGCGCGGTGCCACGATATCGATCGTGCTCCTGGAGGCGCACATCGATCTCAAGAAGCAGCACTACCAGCAGCCAGACACCTGAATTGATGACATCGACCCAGGCCAGCATCCTGTTGCCAAACTGGCCGTCGGCGTCGACCACGGTCAACATGCCGGGCAACTGGTAAAACGAGGTGGCCGATGAGAATGCCATGCAATTCTCCGGCGTTATCGGCACGAATGTGTCGAGTCCGGTTGCATAAGACCAGCCATCGCCAAGCGTGCACAAATCGCTGACATTCGCCAGCGGTACAACACCATCGAGAAAGGTCAGGTTCGCTATGTAACCGAAAAATGAATAGACAATAAACGCGTAGGCGCCGAGGCGCACAGTCTGCAGGGTCCAGACGACTCGCCTGGTGAAATGATGAGCTTGCAGGACAAAGGTCTCGAGTTCGAACATCAGCAGCAATATCACCCAGGCCAGGGTGTCGATGGTCGCGGCGTAGGCTTCAATTACCCGGCCCAGCGCAATACCACCATCGAACTGCAGTTGCGCAGCGACGGACTCCTCGAAATAAAACAAGAAAATGTTCAGCGTGAGGAGAGCGTAAATCGTGTACTTGAAAACCTGGAAGAGTTGCCAGCGATTCAGGGTCACTCGGGTCATCCGGCGCCAAAGACCCCGATTCTAGTCTTGATCGGCGGTCTCTGTCTCAACGCCGGCGTAATAAACCCAGACGTTTTCCTCGCCGGTCAGGAGTTCGATGTATTTCGGATGCACGAAAATATTTTCCCGGCCTGACTTGATTTCCTTCAGGATGCCCGCGTCGCATAGTTGCTTCAGGTAGACCGATGCGGTCTGTCGCTTGGCAACACCGGCATCGACCAGGTTGCCGATGCGGCAATAGGGCTGCTTGAACAACAACTCGACGAGTTCCCAGGTATAAATTTTCGGCATCTTGTGCTGCACGAATTCGGCGGTGTGCTCCATCAACTCCCGAATCGCTTTGATCTTTTCGGTGGTCCAGATACAGGTCTCTTCCACGCCCTCGAGCACGAACATAATCCACGTCGACCAGGCCTGCTCGCGGGTGACATTCTGCAGCAGCCGATAGTAGGCCGCCTTATGGCTGATGATGTACCGGCTAAGGTAGAGGATCGGTGTGTCGAGCAAGCCTTGTTGCACCAGGAAGAGGATATTCAGAATGCGACCGGTGCGGCCGTTGCCGTCGGCGAACGGGTGGATGGCCTCGAACTGGTAATGCTGTATGGCCAGCCGCACCAGCGGATCAAGGTTGGTGCTGCGTTGCATGAAATTGGCCCAGTTATCGAGTTTCTCGATCAGCAGTTTCTGACCAACCGGTGGTGTGTAGATCACTTCACCGGTCATGCGATTCTTCAGTCGTGTTCCAGATTCTGCTCGAATATCAAGCTCTATTCCTTTGATAGTACTGCAGATTTGTATGGCCATATCGGTGGTCAGCATGCCGCGCTGCACCATCTTGGTGCCCTCGTACAGGGCGGTTCGGTAACGCAGGGCCTCCTTGGTCGCCGCATCGGCGCGATCTTCGGCAATGTCCGCAAACTCGAACAACTTGTCGGTCGTGGTAACGATGTTCTCGATTTCCGAACTGGCGCGCGCTTCGAGCAAGGGCAGGGTGTTGACCAGCACCGCGGCATTCGGGATCAGCTCGGCCGCCTGCTTCAGTTCCGCCAGGGCCACACGCGCATTGATGCATTTCTTGAGGATTTCCGTAGATTCGATCAATTCGATCGGCGGCGGCAGGTCCGGCAGGGCGTTGTTGGGTAATTCGGGGTTAAAATCAGTCACTTAACATAACTCCAAAGTCAAACAGGTCGATGCCATCAACACATCCACCGAATATGTCGACAGAGTGGAGTTATTTCGACACATAAACTCGTCGTGGTGATTGCATCGACATGTCCGGAAAACGTGTCGATTTTCATAAGTTTTTTCGACAGGTTTCAAGTATATGTCGATCGGGTCGACATCTGCGTGACCCAGTTGGAGAAACGAAGATTATTTGTCCCGGAGCGACCTCAGTACTGTCGCGCAGTTACTTTGCTATAGAATCCGCCCCCGGTTAATTGGCGACGATAAGGACAGTGCAACGTGAGCCCTAAAAGTGACATCGAGATTGCCCAGGCGGCAAATGTACGTCCGATTAATGAAATTGCCGGGAATCTGGGAATTTCGCCCGAGTCGCTGATTCCATACGGACACGACAAGGCCAAGATCAATGCCAGGTTCATACGCACCCTGAACGGCAGGCGCGATGGCAAGCTGATCCTGGTGACAGCGATTTCGCCGACACCGGCCGGCGAAGGCAAGACCACGACAACGGTAGGCCTCGGCGACGGCCTGAACAGGATCGGCAAACGCGCGCTGATCTGCCTGCGCGAGCCCAGTCTCGGACCCTGTTTTGGCATGAAAGGCGGTGCGGCGGGCGGCGGCTATGCCCAGGTGGTACCGATGACCGATATCAACCTGCATTTCACCGGCGATTTTCATGCTATCGGCGCAGCGAATAACCTCCTGGCTGCACTGATCGACAACCATATGCACTGGGACAACGAACTGAATATCGATCCGCGGCGGGTTACCTGGCGTCGCGTATTGGACATGAACGACCGCACGCTGCGATCAATAACATCCGGACTTGGCGGCTTTCATAATGGCGTGGTGCGCGAGGCGGGCTTCGACATCACGGTCGCCTCCGAGATCATGGCGATTTTTTGCCTGGCAACAGACCTTGCCGATCTGGAAAAACGGCTCGGCAACATCGTACTTGGCTATACCCGCAGTAATCAGCCGGTCACCGTGCGACAACTCAATGCGCAAGGCTCGATGACGGCCTTACTGCTCGATGCGCTGCAACCGAACCTTGTGCAGACCATCGAAAACAACCCGGCCCTGATGCATGGCGGGCCATTCGCCAATATCGCGCACGGCTGTAACTCGGTCATGGCCACCAGCACCGGACTTAAGCTGGCCGACTACGTAGTGACCGAAGCTGGCTTTGGCGCGGACCTCGGGGCCGAGAAGTTCTTCGACATCAAGTGTCGCAAGGCTGGCCTGAAGCCGGATGCCGTAGTGCTGGTCGCTACCATCAAGGCGTTGAAGATGCACGGTGGCGTCGCCAAGTCAGATCTGGGTACGGAAAACCTCAAGGCGCTCACGGAGGGTCTGAAAAACCTTGGTCGCCACCTGCGAAATCTCGCATTATTTGGCGTACCCGCGGTGGTAGGTATCAATCGCTTTACTGCAGACACCGATGCCGAGGTAAGGACTGTGCAGGAGTATTGCGAGACTTTCGGCGTGCATGCAGTGAACTGTACGCACTGGGCCGACGGCGGTGCTGGCGCCACGGACTTGGCAAAGGCAGTCGTGACATTGGCAGACAGTGGTTCGGCCCAGTTTCGGCCCTTGTACAGCGATGATATGCCGTTGTGGGACAAGGCGCAGTGCATTGCGACCTCGATCTACGGGGCGAAAGACATCATTGCGGACAAGAAGGTGCGCCAGCAATTTGCGGACTTCCAGGCTGCGGGCTTCGGGCACTACCCAATTTGCATGGCCAAGACGCAGTATAGTTTCTCGACCGACCCCAACCTGCTTGGCGCACCGACCGGCCATGTCGTGCCGATCCGCGAGATTCGACTCGCGGCCGGGGCCGAATTCATCGTTGCCGTGTGCGGCGAGATCATGACCATGCCTGGCCTGCCGAGAAAACCGGCGGCCGACAATATCCGCGTCAACAGCGACGGCCGAATTGAAGGATTGTTCTAGACGCCTCGCCCTGGCGCCTGTGCTTGGTTGCACAAAGCGCTGACCCTGATGCTTTGACCAAGTACTATTGGCGACAATAGGCTCGAGTATAAGGCCATGCGAGTGCTGACGAGGGAACAACTGGACAAAGGATTTCGTATCGGCGCCTGGGAAGTCTACCCGGCCCGCGGTGAGTTGCGCCGTGGTGAGCAGATCGAAAAGCCAGAACCCAAAGTCATGGCCGTGCTGTTGTCACTGGCCATGCGCGACGGCGATGTTGTCACCAAGGACGAACTGGTCGACGAAGTCTGGGACGGGCGTGCTACCGCTGATGACCCGATCATTCGCTGCATTTTCCAGTTGCGCGGGCACTTCAACGATCGTGAAAAGCCGTTCCAGTACGTTGGCACGCTGGTACGGCGTGGCTATTGCCTGCAGCAGCCGGTGGTGCTGCTTGACGCGAACGAGCCCGCGGCAGCGCCGGTCGTTATCGAAGTCCGCAAGTCCTCCCGCCTGTGGGCGGTGGCCGCCATTCTCGCCGTGCTGGTGGCAACCGGGATCGTGCTCTGGAATGGCATGCCCGAGCCTCTGGTGGCCTCGATCGGCGTGCTGCCGTTCGACAACCTGACCGGGGATCCGGCCAATGACTACCTCGCCTCGGGATTCAAGACAGAGTTGGTGCATACGCTGCAGAATATTCCTGAATTGTCAGTCAAAAATGCGCACGTGCGTTACGTCGGTGTGGAAATAGACGATATTGCGCGGCAATTGCGTGTCGACAGCGTGCTGATTGGCGCCTTGCGCATGGATGGCAATGAATTGCGCTTCAACTACCAGATAGTGCGTGCCAGTGACGGCGTCAACGTCGCATCGGACCAAGTCAGTGGCCCGTTGCAGGAATTATTTCGCTTGCAGGAGGAACTCGCGGGCAAAGTGCGGCGGCAAGTCGTCGGAGGCGCAGGCAAACAATTGCTGTCGTCCAGTCGGCCGGAAAATTTTGATGCCTACGAGCGCTTTATTCGCGGCATGTTCGCGCTAGAACGGCGCGGCGTGCCCGGCAACCTGGAAGACGCCATTGCTCTGTTTGAAGAATCCATCCGGCTGGATCCAAATTACGGTCCATCTTACCTGGCACTTGCGGAAATCCATGTACTGTTGCCGGATTACCGCGGTGCGGATGTCGTGCAGTCGAATGCCCGGGCGATCGAGATTGTCAATGAAGGTATTGCGCGAGACCCGGCGATTGCGGACGCGGCGAATGCCGTATTTGGTTTTGTTTATCACAAACAGAAAAAGTGGGCGGAAGCCGAGCGCGCATTTATTCGCGCAACCAGCGCATCCGTGGTCGAGTCAAACGCCTTTAACTGGTATTCATTGATGCTCGGAAGCGTTGGCCGGTTCGACGCTGCGCTTGAACAGGCACTCGCCGGTCTGGAGATCGATCCCAGTTCCGCCGTCATCAACAGTCGCGTGGCCATAGTCAGTACCTGGACAGGCAGGAACGACATCGCGGCCGATTATTTCGAGCGTAGCCGGCTGCTCGGCGCCGGCGGCGCTACGCATTTGCTGGCGCAAGGTCTCGCCCTGGCACGCCAGGGCAAGTTGGACGAGGCGCGGCCATTTATTGACGCGGGTGTCGTCGCCCGGGGCGGCTCAACCGACTGGATAGACCCGGCATTTGCAGCACTCGCCGACCCGGCAAAGCGACCGCAAGCTCTGCAGGTTGTCGACGAGCTTTCGGCACAGGCGCGGATTTACCCACAAATCGACGTTACCCTGCGCATGATGCTGGGTGATACCGATGGCGCCTTGCGCGTCGCGCGTATGCTGGTACAGCCCGGTGAATTGTTTGAGATGGAAATGCTGTTCTTGCCGGAGTTCAGGCCGCTGCAGGAACGGCCGGAGTTCCTGGAACTCATGCAATTGCTTGGCGTTAGCGACTATTGGCAACAGGCTGGTTGCAAATGGCAGGATCTCGCGGTCGTTTGTCGCTAGTGATCGTGCACGCGGCCGCGGCTTCGTTTCAGCAGGCTTTGCCGGCGCTTGCCCTCGACACGCCTGGCCTTGACGCCCGCCGGTGTGCGGGTTTTTTTGCGCGGCTTCGCGACCACCAGCGCTTTACCCACAAGACCGGCCAGGCGTTCCAGTGCCTCGATCCGGTTACGCTCCTGGGTGCGAAATTTCTGCGCCTTGATGACAATCAGGCCCTGGGAGGTAATACGCTTGTCGTTAAGGCTTTGCAGGCGCTGCTTGATTTCCACGGGTAGTGCCATGCTGTTGGCGAAGTCAAAGCGCAGGTGGATTGCTGATGCCACCTTGTTGACATTCTGGCCACCCGCGCCCTGCGCACGAATAGCGCTGAATTCGATCTCTTCGAGAGGTATCGAAATCTGGTCTGAAATTCGTACTTCGTCCGACACAGCGAAAACCAAAAAAGGCATGGAGTAGGCCGATTATACGGTCAGCGCCTGGGAGACTTCCGGAAAGTACTCCCTTAAATTGTGTGAGAATGCGCGGAATTCCCAATCCTGGAGCGGCTGGTGCAGTCACGAAACCTGGTCTTGCTGGTACTCGCGCAGTTGATCTCTGCCACAGGCGCATTCGTGTTCGTAACCCTGGGCGGCATCATCGGCGCATCCCTCGCGGCGAATGCGGCCTGGGCAACGCTGCCGTTGTCAATGATCGTGCTGGCGAGTGCGATGACGACCATGCCAGCTGCAATGCTGATGAAAAGAATCGGCCGGCGGCTGGGTTTTGCGCTTGCGTCTGGCTCATCACTGGTTGCTGTTTTGGTGGCAGCCTGGTCGCTGCAGCAGAGCAACTTCGCGCTGTTCCTGCTCGCGGCGTTGCTGTTTGGCATCAACGTGGCATTTACGCAGCAGTATCGTTATGCCGCGGCGGAAAGTGTGGACACGAAATATGTGCCGCGCGCGATCTCGCTGGTGCTTGTTGGATCAATAGGCGGCGCTTTGATCGGCCCGGCAATTGTTACGCGCGGACAGGATCTGCTGCAGAACGTGCCGTACGCTGGCTCGATGCTGATACTCGCAGTGTTGTATGTTATGCAGACGATCTTGTTGCTGCTGCTCGGAAAGACACGTGCCGAATCCGTTACGGTGCCAGACTCGCGCGGGCGTACACTGGCGGACCTCATCAGGCAGCCAGTATTCATGGTTGCGGTACTGGGTGGCGTGGCCAGTTACGGCTTGATGACGCTGCTGATGACCGCGACACCACTGAGCATGCACATTAACGACAGCTATTCGCTCGCCGCGACGGCCGAGGTGATCCGCGCGCATGTGCTGGCGATGTACGTGCCCTCGCTGGTTTCCGGATTCCTGATCGAAAGACTCGGTGTGGTGCGCATGATGTTTGCCGGCACGATCTTACTGCTGGCGACCGCGATCGTCGGTTTGCAGGGGCATACCGTAATGCACTACTGGTGGGCGCTGGTTTTGCTCGGTGTTGGCTGGAATTTTTTGTATGTCGGCGCCACAACCATGCTGACCTACACCTATTCGAACCAGGAGCGTTTTCGCGCGCAGGGCCTTAACGAATTCCTGGTATTCGGCTCGTCCGCAACGGCTTCGCTGTTGGCGGGTACCATAATGCACTACTACGGCTGGTACAGCCTGATGCTGATTCCGTTCCCGGTGCTGCTCATCATCGCTATCGCCCTGCTGCTGGTTCGTCGCCAGTTGCTGCTGCGGCGTCCCGCTAACGTATGAAGCGCCAGTTCGATGACAACCTGTACCAGTTCGACAGGCCACAGTCGAGCTACTGGGAGGCGACAGCGCCAGCCGCTGCCCTGGATGTGTCGGCCATTATGCGTGACGACAGTTGTGAGGTCGCCATCATCGGTGGCGGTTACACCGGTCTTTCCGCTGCACTGCACCTGGCGCGTGACTTCCAGGCGGATGTGCGGGTGCTGGAAGCAGGTCATATAGGCTGGGGCGCGTCGGGTCGCAATGGTGGCTTCTGCTGTACTGGCGGCACCGGTGTGCATGGGCAGGACCTGGTGCGACTGGTTGGCCTCGATGCCGTACGCGAGTACTACAAGGCACAGCTGGCCGCGGTCGAACTGGTGCGGCAGATCGCGGCCGATGAGCACATTGATTACCAGGCGCAGGGCGATGCCGAGGTGGTCGTTGCGCACACCGCCAGGGCGTTCAAGCGCATGCACGCTGACCATGAACTGATGACTCGTCACCTCGGGCTGCAGGCGGAGTTGATTTCGGCCGGCGAGTGTCGCGAGCGCTACTACGATTGCACGGAGAATTTTGGTGCCCTGGTCAATCGGCCGGCATTCGGCCTGCATCCCTTGCGCTACTGTCGGGGTCTGGCAGCGGCTGCGAGTCGTCACGGTGCGCGGGTGCATGCGCAAAGCCGGGTCATCGAATGGTCGCGGAGCAGCGATGGGCGCCATCGCCTGGTGACGCGGTCCGGCACCCTGACCGCACGCAAGGTCATTTTTTGCAGCAATGGTTTTATCCAGGAGGACCTGCATGCTGAATTTTTTGGCCGAGCTATGCCGGTGATCAGTGCCATCATCGCGACCCGACCGCTTAGACCTGAGGAGCTGGCTGCGCAGCACTGGCGTACCGAAAATCCTGCCATCAATTCGCGCCACGTTTTGAACTACTTCCGCCTGTTGCCGGATCAGCGCTTTCTGTTCGGCGGACGCGGCTCCACGAACGGTTCCCCCGACAATGAGCAGCGTACCTATGCAGATATGGAACGCCGGTTTCGCGCGATCTGGCCGGCCTGGAGCGAGGTCGAATTCGAGTACCGCTGGCACGGGCTGATCTGCATGACGGCCAGCCTGTGTCCGACAATCGGCCAACTGGCGGCCGACAATTCCGTGTATTTCGGATTTGGCTACCACGGTAACGGCGTCAATACGGCAACATGGACCGGACAACAGCTGGCAAACTGGATCGGCACGGGTCGCGAGCCAAAGGAATTGCCTGCAATCGTGCGCGGATTGAGTCGCCGTTACCCGTTGCCGGGCTTGCGCCAGACCTACCTGCGCTTTGGCATATTCCTGGCGCGGCAACTGGACCGGATTGGTTGATCTACCCGGCTAGAACTTGTAGACGAATCCGAGTGAGACCACGGGCCAGGCTTTGAAATCACTCAATTCGTCTTCGAGCTGTTGACGCTCGAGTTCCAGCGCCGCGTCGAAGCCGGGGCTTCCCACCAGTGTGCCGCTGGCGCTCAAGGTGACCTCGGGTTCATCCTGCCACAGAACGCCAAAGTCGAGATTCATGCCGACCTTGCCGGCCAGCGTGAAATCGAATCCGATACCAAGGTAGGGCGCGCTGCTGGCGAAGGAAGTCGTGCTTTCGAGGACACCAATGCCAGCGCCCGGAAACACAATGCCGCCAATATTCTTGTCCTGCATATCATTGTTCAATAGGTAGAGTTCATTGCCATTTGAATAGATACCGGCAGTGATGCGCATCGGACTGATCGGAAAATGGAAATTGGCGGTGCCGTAAAATGACTCGAGGGTCAGGCTGGCATCGTAGTTGATACCCGCTTCCAGGCCGCTGTCATCGTAGTCGTAGGCATTGGCGCCGAGCCGAACTTCAAGGTAAGGCAGCGGCTGCCAGCTTGCCTCGAGCCCCAGTCCCAGCGTGCCGACTTTTACGCCGACACCAAAGTCGTTGTCAGCGTTGGCCGTGCCTGCCGCCAGCAATGCCAGTACCAGCAGGCCATGCTGCTTCTTGATAATGCTCATAGATCACCGCTTTGCCCAAACGAATTTCTGCCGCCTACGGTAAACGGTGGACTTCGAGCATGCTGTGCGATACATCACAGCGAAGCGAGTTGCATGGCCTTACACGGTATTTATGTCAAAGACGCGGATTAAAGGACTATTGTCGGCTCATGCATCTTTGCCCTGCCGTAGCGCAGGAACAAGGCGGGTCGAGCCGCCGGATCAATATTTATCTTGTCGAGGTCGCCCTGTATGTGCGGCAGATCGAGCAGTCGCTTGTCCATGACCCGAAACCACAGCGCCGGGATGTAGGCAAGCAGGTAGACGCCGAAATAGCCGTTCGGCAGGGCCGGCAGCGCAGCGTAGTTGCGAAGCGACTGGTAGCGCCGGGTCGGATGCGTGTGATGATCCGAGTGTCGTTCGAGATGCAACAGTACCAGGTTGCTGTAAATGTGATTGCTGTTCCAGGAATGATGCGGCTCGCAGCGCTCATATCGGCCGTTTTCGTCAACTTTCCGCAGCAAACCATAATGCTCAATGTAGTTCGCGCTGGTAAGTTGCCACCAGGCAAAAAAATTATGCAGCAGGATGAATGGCAAAACAGTCCAGCCAAGCAAAGCCATGAGCGCCAGCGCCAGCCCCGCACTCAAAAGGTAGGATTGCAGGATCTGATTATTGGCATGCCAGCTGGATTTGCCGCGTCGCGCAAGCCGGTCTTTTTCCAACAACCATGCTTCGTGCAACGCGCCTGGCATCTCGCGCAGTGCGAAGCGGTAAATACTTTCCCCCATGCGCGCGCTGGCCGGGTCCTGCGGCGTCGAAACATTGCGATGATGGCCGAGGTTGTGGGCGATAGTGAAGTGACCGTAGCAGGGTACGGCGAGAGTGATTTTTGCCAGCCACCGTTCCAGGCGCGAATTCTTGTGACCAAGCTCATGCGCGGTATTGATTGCCAGGCCGGACGTCAGCCCGGCCGAGACGGTCAGCGCTATCCAGCCCACGATACTGAGCGACTGGCTTGCGGCGTAAACGGCGGCACTGATGAAGCTGAGGAAATGTAATGGCACCGCGGCATAGGTCAGACGACGATAGTAGCGATCCTGCTCCAGCTGAGTGACGACTTCTTCCGGCGGATTGTTGCCGTCCTCGCCTATCGCCCAGTCGATGATCGGGCCGGCCAGAAAAGCGAGCAGCAGCGGCAGGGCCAGCCACCACTCGTTGCCGGTCATAGCGTGCCAGCCGATGCCGGCAAGGGGCAACAATGGATACACGAGCGCCAGCGACCACAGCCAGCGCTTGCGGTCGACGTACTCGATCTGCTCGCCGCCCGGCGTTGTGGCCAGGTAAGTTTTCATATTCGCATCCCGCGACCCTGAATCCCGGCCGCGATTATCGCTCCATGTCGAGTATTTATACAAAAACTTCGCAACACTCCGCGGAGTCAACAGAAATGACTTTAATAACCGTTAATTACAAAACTGGTACGGTATTTGCTCGTTTTTTAACAAGAGCGGTCGGGAGCAGTCAGTCACATGGAATGGAGCGAAGCGACAGCCGATCAGAGAGCGGCGCAGGACCGGCGTGAGTTCGGCTGGCGAACGGTGTTCTTCGGGTTTACGCGCTCGCGGCGGCATGTTTTCCGTCGCAACGATGAGACTGACGTCCTGTTCATCGACTGGCACCACCCGTGGCTTTTTTTCCTTGCTGTCGGCACCATGCTGATGAGTTGTATCGACGCTTTTATGACCCTGCAATTGATTGATCGCGGCATGGTCGAAATCAACCCGGTCATGGCTGCAGTGCTCGGGCAGGGCACCAGCTATTTTGCGATCAGCAAGATGCTGATGACCGGCACCGGCATTCTGGTGCTGGTGTTTCTCGCCCGGGCACGATTCATGAATCGCATGCGCACTGGCCTGTTTCTGACCGGCTTCTTCAGTTTTTATGCCTGCCTGGTCTGCTACGAATTCGTGTTTTTGTTAAAAGTCCTCTAGAGCATTGCTGATTCCCAACCACGGATCCTTCGGCTACACTCCGGCCGAGTCATGAGCAATTCCCTGCAGGAACAATACGCATCCACGCCGCTGTACGGCGGAAATGCCAGCGCCGTCGAGGCCTTGTACGAGCAGTATCTCGGCAATCCCGACTCTGTGCCCCCGGCCTGGCGCGATTACTTCTTGACGTTGGGCGCTAGCGATACCGAGATCGTGCACTCCGTGATTCGCGAGGAACTGGTTGCCGCAGCGCGCAGCCGGCGTCGCGTTCACGGCAAGACCACGACCGGCGCGGCACAGGCGGCGACTTCGGGAGAAAAGCAGGCGGCCGTGTCGCGTCTGATCCAGGTGTACAGCCTGCGTGGCCACCAGATTGCTGATATTGACCCCCTCGGTCTGATGTCACGGCCGGTGCCCGGTGTATTCAAGCTCGATTACCTCGGTCTGAGCGAGGCCGACATGGATACGATGTTCTATACCGGCGGTCTCGCGGGCATGGACAACGAGCGCATGACCTTGCGCGATATCCTGGTCATGTTGAAGTCTATTTACTGCGGCAAGATCGGTGCCGAGTTTGCGCACATATCGCGCGCCCGTGAGCGCCTCTGGCTGCGCAAGCGATTTGAGAGCGGGGCCGCGGCCAGTACGCTGACGACGACCGAGCAAGTCTGGATTCTGGAAATGCTGACGAACGCCGAAGGCATCGAGCGTTACTTGCACACTCGTTACGTTGGCCAGAAACGTTTTTCGCTTGAGGGCGGCGAAAGCCTTATCCCGTCGCTGGAGGACCTGATTCAGCAGGGCGGTGCAAGCGGCATTCGCGAAATCGTCATCGGCATGGCACACCGGGGCCGGATCAATGTGCTGGTCAATATTCTCGGCAAGTCCCCGGAGGAGTTATTCGAGGAATTTGAGGGCAACTACGACCTGGACTCGTTGCAGGGCTCGGGGGACGTCAAGTATCACAAGGGCTTTTCGGCGGACATGAAGACGCCTGGCGGCAACGTGCATATAGCGTTGGCTTTCAATCCATCGCATCTCGAAATAGTCAACCCGGTGGTCGAGGGATCGGTGCGGGCGCGCCAGCAACGTCGTGGCGATACTGAGCGCCAGGAGGTCTTGCCGGTCCTGATTCACGGTGATGCGGCGTTCGCCGCCCAGGGCGTTGTTACCGAAACCTTTCAGCTGTCGCAGACAAACGGCTTTCGAACCGGCGGCACAGTACATATCGTCATCAACAACCAGATCGGTTTCACTACCAGCCGTCCGTCCGATGCGCGCTCGACAGACTATTGCAGCGACGTAGCGAAAATGATTGAGGCGCCAATTTTTCACGTCAATGCGGACGACCCGGAAAAGGTCTTGTTCGTGACCCGCCTCGCACTGCAGTACCGGCAGAAATTCAAGAAGGACGTCGTTATTGATCTGGTTTGCTACCGGCGCCTCGGCCACAACGAGGCGGACGAGCCTGCGGCGACCCAACCGATCATGTACGCCCGCATTCGCGAACACGAGACAACGCGGGCGCTGTATGCGCAGAAGCTGATCGCGCAGGGGGTAATTACAGCCGACGACGCTGCGGCGCTGCAGGACGCCTATCGCGACCGGCTCGATCGCGGCGAACCGGTACCAAAGTCGGCACTTGGCATGATTGGCAACGAATTCACGGTGGACTGGAGCAAGTACCTGAAGGCGCAATGGGATGATCCGGTCGACACGACGATCAGTCCGGCAACCGCTGCCGAGCTGGGCAAAGCCATTACGGCTGTGCCACCGGACATGAAATTGCATGGCCGTGTGCAACGCATCATCGATGATCGCGTCAGTATGGCGGCCGGCGATATCGACATGGACTGGGGATTTGCGGAGACCATGGCATATGCATCCCTGATCAGGGAGGGCGTGGATTGCCGGCTGGTCGGCCAGGACTGCGGTCGCGGCACTTTCTTTCACCGGCACGCGGTATTGCACAACCAGGTGAACAACCGCGAGTACATACCCTTGCAACAACTGGTAGAACGCAATAACGCGTTTCGCGTGATTGATTCCCTGCTTTCGGAGGAAGCCGTGCTCGGCTTCGAATACGGCTATGCGACCACGGAACCAGGAACTCTGGTGATCTGGGAAGGCCAGTTCGGCGATTTCGTCAACGGCGCACAGGTCGTAATCGACCAGTTCATTAGTTCAGGGAATGCCAAGTGGGGTCGGCACTGCGGCATGGTACTGTTCCTTCCGCACGGATATGAGGGGCAGGGACCGGAACATTCTTCGGCCCGGCTCGAGCGTTTCCTGCAATTGTGCGCTGAACACAACATGCAGGTTTGTGTGCCGTCGACGCCGGCGCAGATGTTTCACATATTGCGACGCCAGATGCTGCGCAATTTGCGCACGCCATTGATCGTGATGACACCAAAAAGCCTGCTGCGGCACAAGATATCCGTGTCGCCATTAGAAGAGTTGTCGACTGGCAAGTTCGAGGTGATTATCCCCGAGAACGGTGCCATCGATGTCAAAACGACCCGCCGCGTAGTATTTTGCAGCGGCAAGGTCTATTTCGAATTGTTGGAAGCGCGCAATCAGCACGAGTTCAATCACGTGGCGCTGGTGCGGCTTGAGCAGATCTATCCATTCCCGGTTGAACAGTATGCGGCGGTGCTGTCACAGTACCGCCACGTCAATGAATTTGTATGGTGCCAGGAGGAACCGCAAAACCAGGGTGCCTGGTACCAGATCCGGCACCGGCTGCAGGACGCCTTGACGGACGAGCAGCACTTGTACTATGCGGGCCGGCATTCCGCCGCGGCGCCTGCGTCAGGGATTTACAAGGTGCATCTGCAGCAGCAGCAGGCGCTGGTGGAAGCCGCGCTCGGAATCGAAATAAAAGCCAGCAAATCCGCGAAACCCAGGAAGGTTAAGAACAAGCAATGACTATAGAAATCAAGGTTCCACAACTGCCGGAGTCGGTGAGTGATGCGATGCTGGTCGCCTGGCACCGAAAGCCTGGTGATCAGATTATGCGCGGCGAGAACCTGGTGGATCTGGAAACGGACAAGGTGGTGCTCGAAGTGCCCGCGCCAGCGTCCGGCGTGTTGCAGGATATTCGCATCAAGAACGGCACCACAGTGACTGCGGGAACGGTGCTTGCGGTGTTGGCCGAACAGGATAGCGCTGCGTCGCTCGAGGATGCTGCAAGTGACCGGGCGGCCGTGGCCGGCGTGACGCCGGCGGCAACCCCGGCTGGCGCAGCGGCCAAGACCAGCCCGGCCGTGCGGCGGCTGCTCGAAGAGCACGATCTCGATGCAACTATGGTGCAGGGCAGCGGCAAAGACGGCCGCATTTCCAAGGCGGACGTAATGGCTTTTCTCAAAGCCGATGACAGTACAAATGTTACGCCTGGCGACCGAACGCCTTCAGTCCCTGCGGAGACTGCGGTGGTTGTCGAGCGCAACGAAAGGCGCGTACCCATGACGCGCCTGCGGGCGCGCATCGCAGAGCGACTGCTGGCAGCGCAGCAGTCCGCTGCCATGCTGACGACTTTCAACGAGGTCGATCTGACCGAAGTAATGGCATTGCGCTCGCGCTACAAGGATGCGTTCGAAAAAGAACACGGTGTGCGACTCGGATTCATGTCGTTTTTTGCGAAGGCATCGGCCGAGGCCCTGAAAAAGTTTCCGGTGGTGAACGCATCGGTAGAAGGCAATGACGTGGTTTACCACAACTACTACGATATCGGGATAGCCGTGTCGACTGACCGCGGGCTGATGGTCCCGGTGCTGCGCGATGTTGACCAGATGAGCTTCGCCACGTTTGAGACTGAACTCGGTGCTGTGGCGAAGCGGGCGCAGGACGGTTCGATCAGCATGGAAGAATTGACAGGTGGCACGTTTACCATCACTAATGGCGGCGTGTTTGGCTCCATGATGTCGACGCCCATTCTGAATCAGCCGCAAAGTGCCATTCTTGGAATGCACACGATTCAGCAACGTCCGATGGTCATTAATAACGAGATTGTTGCGCGTCCGATGATGTACCTGGCATTGACCTACGACCACCGTATTATCGATGGCAAGGACTCGGTGCAGTTTCTGGTTAGCATTAAGCAGTTACTGGAAGATCCGAGTCGATTGCTGCTGCAGATATGATCGATGAAAAAGCAATATGATGTAGTGGTTATCGGTGCGGGTCCGGCCGGATACATTGCTGCGATCAGGGCAGCACAACATGGCTTGAGCGTCGCTTGCATAGATGAATGGAAAAACAAGGATGGCAAGAATGCGTTTGGTGGTACCTGCCTGAACGCGGGTTGCATCCCTTCCAAGGCCTTGCTCGAGTCATCCGAGCTTTATTACCGCGCACAGCATGAATTCAAGAGTCATGGGATTACGACCGGTGCCGTCAGCATGGATGTCGCGACGATGCAAAAGCGGCGCGCCGCAATTGTGCGGCAACTGACCGGTGGCGTCGCGGGGCTGTTGAAAGCGAATAAGGTCGAAGGCCTGGCAGGGCACGGGCGCCTGCTGGCCGGCCGCAAGATTGAATTCACAGCAGTTGATGGCAGCATGCTGACTATCGACGCCACGCACGTGATTCTCGCGACAGGGTCAGCACCAATCGAGTTGCCGGTTGCGAAATTCGACGATGTCCACATCGTTGACTCGTGGGCTGCGCTGGAATTTGCCGCAGTGCCGAAACGGCTGGGCGTCGTCGGTGCCGGTGTAATCGGTTTGGAACTGGGCAGCGTCTGGGCGCGACTCGGCGCTGAAGTCACTATTATCGAGGCGATGGATGAGCTGTTATTCATGGCGGATCGCGATATCGCTAATGTTGCGGCAAAAGATTTCAAAAAGCAGGGTCTCGATATCCGGCTTGGTGCCAAGTTGACTGCCGCTGCGGTCAAGGGTGCTGCGGTCGAGGTCAGCTATTCCGACCGCAATGGTGCGCAGTCCCTGCAGGTAGACAAACTTGTCGTTGCGGTTGGCCGGCGGCCGTTTACCGATGGGTTGCTGGCCGAGGACGCAGGTGTGCCGCTGGATGCGAAGGGATTTATCGAGGTCAATCACGAGTGCCGTACGCGCGTAAAGGGCGTTTTCGCAATCGGCGATTGCGTACGCGGGCCGATGCTGGCGCACAAAGGGTCGGAAGAGGGCGTTATGGTCGCGGACCTGATCGCCGGCGAGATCGCAGAAGTGAATTACGATGTCGTGCCGTCTGTCATTTATACGGCGCCGGAGATTGCCTGGGTTGGCAAGACCGAAGCACAGGTGCAAGCCAGTGGCCGTAAATACAAGAAAGGATCCTTCCCCTTTGCGGCCAGCGGGCGCGCCAAGGCGATGGAGCAGACCAGCGGGCTGGTCAAAATCATCGCGGCGGAGGACGATGACGAGATACTGGGCGTGCACATCATCGGACCCATGGCTGGCGAGCTGATCGCGGAAGCCGTGCTCGCTATGGAGTTCTCGGCAAGCACCGAAGATCTGCAGCGCACGATTCACGCGCACCCGAGCCTCGCCGAGGCCATGCACGAGGCCGCACTCGCGGTCGACAAGCGCGCACTCAACTACCCCAACTGAGCAATTGCTGTGGGCATGGCCGCTCCCACATTAGCAATTACTTCTTCCAGAAATCCGCGTTTTTGATACCGAGTTTCTCCGGGTCGAAGCTGTAGCTTTCGACGCCGGCCCTGCGTTGTTGTTCATAGTCGTGCAAGGCTTTGATTGCCGGATTGCTCATAAAGAACAGGATCAGGATAGCGATGATGTTCAGCCATGCCATCAACCCGACGCCGATGTCGCCGAGACCCCAGGCCAGGTCCGCAGTCCTGACGGTGCCGTAAAACACTGACGCCATCAGGCCGATTTTCAGGATGGTCAGGCCGCCCGGAAAGCGTAGTGTGCGGCGAATGTAGGCAACATTGGTTTCCGCGATATAGTAGTAGGCCAGCAGAGTCGTGAACGCGAAGAAGAACAGGGCGATCGCAACAAACACCTTGCCGCCGCCTCCCATAACGCTCTCCAGGGCGTACTGTGTGAATGCCGGGCTATTGGCCTGCACGTCCGCGGCAAGCAGCCCGCCGCTGACCGCGGCATCGACACCGCTGACATAGTACTGATTGGTTATCAGGATCATGAAGGCCGTGGCAGAGCAGACGAACAGAGTATCGACGTAGACGGAGAATGCCTGCACGAGGCCTTGCTGCGCGGGATGTCCGACCTCGGACGCTGCCGCCGCGTGCGGACCCGTACCCTGTCCGGCTTCATTGGAATACACACCGCGCTTCACGCCCCAGCCGATAGCGGCACCGATACCGGCCATCGGCGTGAAGGCATCATTGAATATCAGTGCCAGGATGTGGGGTAGGTCGGCAATATGTATGACTATCATAACGACTGCCATCAGTATGTAACCCAGCGCCATGAACGGCACGACCACTTGGGTAAAATGAGCGATTCGTTTCACGCCGCCAAAAATGATGCCGCCAAGAATGCTGACAACGACGATCGCCGTCAGCAGTTTGGTGTAGCTGATGGTGCCGAAAGCGGACTCGAAAACGCGCTCGCCACCGAATGCCAGTTCGGCGGCATTGCCGATACTGTTCGACTGCACGCCGGGCAACAATAAGCCCACGGCGATGATGGTCGCGATCGCGAAAAGCCACGCATACCATTTCCAGCCCAGCGCCTTCTCAATGTAATAGGCTGGTCCGCCACGATACTGGCCATCGACTTCTTCTTTATAGATCTGACCAAGGGTCGACTCTACGTAGGCGGTCGATGCACCGAGAAATGCCACCAGCCACATCCAGAAAACTGCACCGGGCCCGCCAAATCCTATCGCAGCCGCCACGCCGGCAATGTTGCCGGTACCGACACGTCCTGAAAGCGAAACGGAGAGCGCCTGAAACGAGGAGATACCGCGTTCAGACTCCTTGTTGCTGAACAGTAGGTGCAGCATCTCGCGAAACAGCCGCACCTGCACGAAACGCGTGATCAGCGAGAAAAACAGTCCTGCTCCCAGGCACAGGTAAATAAGTGCCGGACTCCAGACGATGTTATTGATCGAATTGACCACTGCTTGCATGCCGTTCCCCTTGCATTTCCAGCTTTCGGCCAAAGAATACTACCCGAATTCTGCAGCAACGGCGCACGCCGGCGGGAATCGTTGCTCTCCCTGTCAGCGCCGACTCGGGTTATAGTGGCGCAAGCTGAACTCAGGAGTTCTGGTGATGACGTGGTGGAGTTGGATGATTCTCGGCGCTGTATTGCTTGGCGTAGAAATGTTCGCCGTCGATGCGCAGTTTTATCTCATGTTCCTCGGGGTATCGGCAGCGCTGGTCGGATTGTCCGTGCTGTTCGGCGTAGCGATCCCGGAATGGGGACAATGGCTGACGTTTGCGGTGTTGGCGTTGTTTTTCTTTTTTACATTTCGCCGGACTTTGTATCTCAAGATTCGAGGCGGTGGCGAAAATTTTCCCGAGTCGATGTCGGGTGAGTCGATTACAGTTGCTGAAGACTTGGAGCCGGGCCGCGAAATTCGCAGCCAATATCGCGGCAGTGACTGGACAGTGCGTAACGTGGGTGAGGCCAGGATCGGCGGTGGTACGCGAGCGAGGATTGTCGACGTGGTTGGCCTGACTTTGCATGTGACCGCTGAATAGAGTTTTTGAGGAGAGAAAATGGATATGTCACTGATCGTTTCGCTGGCGCTGGTATTGGTTGCAGTAATCATTCTGCTAAAAACGGCGGTGGTGGTTCCGCAGCAGAGCGCGTTTGTGGTCGAGCGTTTGGGCAAGTTCAATCGCAAACTGGATGCGGGCTTTCATATCCTGTTTCCGTTTATCGATAAGGTCTCATACCGGCACACGCTGAAAGAACAGGCGATCGACATCGCGGAGCAGGTCTGCATCACGCGGGACAACGTGCAGGTCGGTGTGGATGGAGTGCTGTACATGCAGGTGTTGGATCCGGCACGCGCGTCCTATGGCATTGGCAACTACCTGTTTGCAATCGCACAGCTCGCGCAGACCACGTTGCGTTCCGAGATCGGCAAAATTGATCTCGATCGAACTTTCGAAGAGCGCGGTGCCATCAACGCCAACGTGGTTGCAGAGCTTGACAAGGCGTCCGAGCCCTGGGGAGTCAAGGTGCTGCGCTACGAGATCAAGAATATCAACCCGCCGCATGACGTGTTGAGCGCAATGGAAAAGCAGATGCGGGCCGAGCGCGAGAAGCGTGCTGTTATCCTGACCTCCGAGGGCGAGCGAGACGCGAAGATTAACCAGGCAGAAGGCGAGAAGCAGCGCGTTATCAAGGAATCCGAAGCGAACAAGACGCAGCAGATTAACGAGGCTGAAGGTGAGGCCCAGGCGATCCTTGCTGTTGCAACCGCGACCGCAGAGGGTTTGCGCCAGGTGGCTGCGAGCATGACTGTCGCCGGTGGCGCCGAAGCGATGCAGTTGCGCGTTGCGGAACAGTACATCAGTGAATTCGGCAAACTCGCCAAGGCGGGCAATACCTACGTTGTGCCGGCTAATCTCGGCGACCTGACCTCGATGATGGCGCTCGCGACAGACATCGCCCGCGGCAAGGCAGGCAGGGCTTAACCTGTCGCGTCAGGTACGACGCCGCACCGAAACCACGTTCGGCACCTGTTCGAGCCGGCCAATTGCCGAACTCAGGGTTGGCAGGTCACGAATATCAATACTGATATCCATAATGGTCTGCATCGTTTTGCGGTCCACGTGCGTGGTCATGTCAGTGACGTTGGCTTTTTCATCGGCGAGCACTGCGCTGATGTCGCGAATCAGGCCGCTTCGATCCATCGCGCGCAACTGCAGGTCGACCGGGTAGCTGGCAGAGTCCGAGTCGCCCCAGCTGACCTCAACGATTCGTTCCGGGTTACGCTGTTTGAGGTTCAGACAATTGCGGCAATCGGCGCGATGGATGCTGACGCCGCGGCCCTGGGTGATATAGCCGACCACCGGTTCCGGCGGCACCGGGCGGCAACAGCGTGCGAAATTGGACATCAGGTCACCGATGCCGCTGATCGCGATCGCATCGGTTTTTCGGCCGGTATCGCGCGCACCACGTTTGGCTCGAAACTGCTCGACCGGTTCGTTGCCGCGCAGCTGTTGCAACGCGGTGGCAACTGAGGCGGAGGTAAGGTCACCGGCACCAAGCGCGACACACAGGGTTTCGGTGTTCTTGTGTTTCAGCTGTCGGGCAATTTCGTCGGTCGCGAGATCGCGCACATTGAGGCGATGCAGTTCTCGTTCGAGTATGTCGCGACCTTGTCGCAAGTGCTGGTCGCGGTCCTGCAGGCGAAACCAGTTGCGTACCTTGCCGCGTGCGCGTGGGCTGGCAAGGAAACCCAGCTTGGGTACCAGCCAGTCGCGACTCGGCTGCGCCTGGCTGCCGGTAATAATTTCGATCTGATCGCCGTTTTGCACTACGTAGGTCAGCGGCACGATGCGGCCATTGGCCTTGGCGCCGCGACATCTGTGACCGACCTGCGTGTGTACGTGATAGGCGAAATCGAGTGGTGTCGCATGCGCGGCGAGTTCGACCACGTCGCCCTTCGGGCTGACCGCATATACGCGATCCTCAAAGACGTCGTCACGAATCTGCGCCAACAGATCCTCACCGTCATTGTCCGGCTCAAGGATCTGCCGCAGGAATCGAATCTTCTGATCGAACGCCGCCGGTGAACCGCCACCTTCCTTGTAGCGCCAATGTGCGGCGACACCCAATTCGGCCTGCCGATGCATATCATGCGTGCGTATCTGGATCTCGACGCTCTTGCCATCCGGTCCGAGAACGGCGGTGTGTAGCGAGCGGTAATCGTTGTCCTTCGGGTTCGCAATGTAGTCATCGAATTCGCCCGGCAGGTAGGACCAGAGGTTATGCACGGCACCGAGCACCGCATAGCAATCCTTGATGTCGTCCACCAGCACGCGTACTGCCCGAATGTCGTACAACGCCTCAAGGCCACGGTCCTTGCGCTGCATCTTGCGCCAGATACTGTAGATGTGCTTCGGCCGGCCACTGACAATGGCTTTGATCGATTGTCGATCGAGTTCCTGCCGCAGCTCGGTCGTGACCTGGGCGATAAAGCGCTCACGTTCGCCACGTTTCTCGTTCAGCGCCGCGGCAATTTTCCTGTAGGTGTCCGGATCCAGGTAGCGGAACGCCAGGTCTTCAAGTTCCCATTTGAGCTGCCAGACGCCAAGGCGGCTGGCCAGGGCGGCATAGATCTCGCGTGTTTCGATGGCAAGTTGTTTTTGCTCGGCGAGGCTGGCACGCTTCGCATTGCGCAGGCGATACAGCTGTTCGGCGATACGCACCAGCACCAGCCGCACGTCCGACACTACCGCCAGTAACATCTTCCGCAGCGCTTCGCTTTGTTGTACGGCCAGCGCCTCACCCGGTTGCCAGTCAGCAGGCAGCGTAAACTGGCCGAGCTGCACCAATCCGATAACAATTCGAGGAATATCTTCTAACTTACTGTTTTCAAGAATATTAATGTCGAGAATCTTGTCCCGAACCAGGGGATAAACGGTGCTTGCCAGCAGCAGCTTTTCAGGCAATTCCAGGCTTGCAACGATATCGGCAATGGCTTTGCCCTCGGCGAGCGCGGCCGCGGCCTGGGGTGTGTCCGGCAAGGCGCCGAGCACGGCACGCAGCGCCGTGGCGACGCTTTCCTGATCCGTGTCGTGCGCCGTGGTTTCGCTATCGGTTGATGACATTTGGTCGTGCTTCAATGATGTGCCAGCAGCTGTAATACCCGTTATCATACGCGCTGTTTCCGGCCCCTGACTGGCCGGATGTTGTTTGGGCGAAGCGAAGGAAATGGCAGGACATAGCAAGTGGGCGAATATCCAGCACCGCAAGGGTGCGCAGGATAAGAAGCGTGGCAAACTGTTTACCAAGCTGATACGCGAAATTACCAGTGCGGCGAGAATGGGTGGCGGGGACATTGCGTCGAATCCGCGCTTGCGCCTGGCAGTTGAAAAGGCGAAGGCGCAAAGCATGCCGAAAGACAATATCGAGCGGGCCATCAAGCGCGGTTCCGGCGGCCAGGACGGCGACGATTTCCAGGAAGTCCGCTACGAGGGTTACGGACCCGGTGGCTCGGCGGTGATGGTGGACTGCCTGACGGACAACCTGAATCGTACCGTCGCGGAAGTCCGGCATGCCTTTGCCAAGTTCGGCGGCAACCTCGGCACCAACGGTTCGGTGGGCTACCTGTTCAACGAAGTCGGCCAGTTGTTGTACCCGGCTGGCTGCAACGAGGATGCGATCATGGCAGCGGCGATTGATGCCGGTGCCGAAGACGTGGTCGTCGAGTTTGACCATTCAGTCGAAGTGCTGACCGATCCGCTGGAATTCGAGGCCGTTCGCGATCGTATGATAGCGGCCGGGCTGGAGCCGGAGAACGCGGAAATAACGATGCGCGCATCGCTGCAGGCGGAGCTGGACGCGGATACAGCGGAGTCAATGATCAAAATGCTGGATTTGCTGGAAGACCTTGACGACGTGCAACGCGTGTTTAGCAACGCCGATATTTCCGCAGAAATCCTCGCGCAAATCTGAGCCGTGAGCAGCCGACAACGCATACTCGGAATTGACCCAGGTTCCCGAATCACGGGCTTTGGCATTGTCGACTTCAACGGCGATCAACCGGCTTACGTGAGCAGTGGAACGGTGAAAAGCCAGGATGGAAGTTTTGCGGAGCGCCTGAAACGCATTTACCTGTCGATAGGCGATATTGTCGCCGAGTATCGGCCTGATATCGTGGCCGTGGAAACCGTGTTCATGGCGCGAAATGCGGGCAGTGCGCTGAAACTTGGCCAGGCACGATCGGCGGCACTTTGTGCGACGTTCGCTCATGAGCTCGAAGTTTTTGAGTATGCACCGCGCGAGATCAAGCAGGCTGTGGTTGGTAATGGCGGTGCGACCAAGGAGCAGGTGCAGCACATGATTATCGCCTTGTTGCAGCTGAATGGCTCGCCGTCTGCCGATGCCGCAGATGCGTTGGCGGCCGCGATCTGTCACGGTCATCAACGTGCGCTACGCCAGCGACTCGTTGAGCACGCTTGCGTGGCCAGATTGCGATGATTGGTTCGCTGCGTGGCTGCCTTGCCGCGAAACGTGCACCCATCATCGTGCTCGACTGCAATGGCGTTGGCTATGAAGTCGAAACTCCAATGTCAACATTTCTGGAGCTGCCAGCCGTTGGCGAGCAACTCTTCATACACACCCACCTGCATGTGCGCGAAGATGCGCAGATGCTGTTCGGCTTCGCCAGCCTGGAAGAGCGTGCCTTGTTCCGTAGCCTGCTGAAAATTTCCGGTATCGGCGCGCGCCTGGCACTGGCGATTCTGTCGGCCATGAGCGAGGCAGATTTTCGCCGCTGCATTGAGTATGAGGATTCGGCTTCACTGGTACGGATACCGGGGGTTGGCAAGAAAACGGCCGAGCGCCTGATTATAGAAATGCGCGACAAATTCAGCCACCCTTTGACCAGGGCGCCGGTGGCCGGTGGGACGGCCGCGAATCCGAAGACCGAAGCAGTCGATGCGCTGGTGTCACTCGGGTACAAGCTTGGTGAGGTTAACAGGTTGATTGGTACCATGGACCTCGACGGCAAATCTGCCGAAGACATTATTCGCCAGGCATTGCGACAGGCGGCGCGCTAGACCATGGCCAGCATTGAACATGAACGTTTGACCAGCGCCGAGTCGGTTACGGATGACCGGGTGTTCGATCGTGCGATCCGGCCAAAAACCTTGCAAGAGTATGTTGGCCAGCCGAGCGTCAAGCAGCAGATGGGAATTTTCATTGAAGCTGCGCGCCGTCGCAGGGAATCGCTCGACCACGTGCTGATTTTCGGGCCACCGGGGCTCGGCAAGACGACGCTCGCACATATTGTTGCCAACGAGCTGGGCGTCAAGTTACGTCAGACCTCGGGGCCGGTGCTCGAGCGCCCGGGAGACCTGGCAGCTATCCTGACCAATCTCGAGCCCAACGACGTGCTGTTTGTCGATGAAATTCATCGCCTGAGCCCGGTGGTCGAGGAAATCCTGTATCCGGCCATGGAAGACTTTCAGCTCGATATCATGATCGGCGAGGGTCCGGCGGCACGCTCGATAAAACTCGATCTGCCGCCGTTCACGCTGGTGGGCGCGACCACGCGTGCCGGTTTGCTGACCTCGCCGCTACGCGATCGCTTCGGTATCGTGCAGCGCCTGGAGTTTTATGGCAGTGACGACCTCGAGTCCATCGCACATCGCTCGGCCGGCATTCTCAATCTGCCCATCGAGGCATTGGGCGCGGCCGAAATAGCGAGGCGCGCGCGCGGCACGCCGCGAATAGCGAATCGATTGCTGCGCCGGGTGCGCGATTTCGCCGAGGTCGAAGGCAATGGTGTTGTCAGCGGTGAGATTGCCATGCGCGCGATGGACTTGCTGCAGGTCGATCCGAACGGCTTCGATGCCATGGACAGGCGGGTATTGCAAACGATCGTCGAGAAATTCGATGGCGGTCCGGTCGGTATCGAGAGCCTGGCTGCGGCGGTTGGCGAGGAGCGTGGCACCATCGAAGATGTCATTGAACCATACCTGATCCAACAGGGTTTCATGATGCGCACTGCCCGCGGCCGGGTCGCGACACGTAATACCTACCTGCATTTTGGACTGACGCCGCCGGCGCGTGAGCAGCCGATTGAACTTCCGCTGTTCGACGCGGACTGAAATTGGCATGACTTTGGCTTCCAATGATTTGCCATTCAGCTGGCCGATTCGCGTCTACTACGAGGATACCGATGCGCAGGGAGTGGTTTACTATGCCAACTATTTTCGCTATATGGAGCGGGCGCGGACCGAGTGGCTGCGCGCGCTCGGCGTCGACCAGTCGCGTTTACTGAATGAGCAACGACGCATGTTTGTAGTAACGGAAACCAAGGCCGAATTCATTGCACCAGCGAAGTTTAACGACCAGGTCGTGGTGACAGCCCGGCTTGCAGGCTTGACGCGTGCGACCTTCGATATCGAACAAAATGTTTACCTGAACAGCCTTGAAGGCCAGCTACTGCTGCGCGGTGGTGTCAAGGCTGCGTTCCTGAATGCAGATACCCTGCGCCCGCTGCGGGTGCCCGCCGAATTTTTTCAAGGATCATCGCTATGACGCCTGATATGTCCATTGTCGGTATGCTGTTTACCGCGAGCATGCCCGTAAAGATAGTCATGTTATTGCTGGTAGTCGCATCGGTAATGTCCTGGACTATCATCTTTACCAAGCGGCGACTCATTCACCGCACCAAGGATGCTTCGGACGATTTCGAGGCTAGTTTCTGGTCGGGTGGCGATCTCAATACACTTTACGAAGGGGCCTCACACAAGCGCGGCGGCAGCCTGGGTATGGCGAGCATTTTTGAGGCCGGCTTTCGCGAATTCAATCGTGCCATGGTGCAGAGCGGCATCAATGCGGACAAAGTGGTTGAAGAGTGCCGGCGCGCTATGCGGGTGGCGCAGATGCGTGAGGTGGACCGACTCGAGCAGGGCCTCGCGACGCTTGCAACGATCGGTTCGACGAGCCCCTACGTCGGCCTGTTCGGCACCGTCTGGGGCATTATGAACGCATTCATAGGACTGGCGAATGTTCAGTCAGCAACCCTGGCGACGGTTGCGCCACCCATCGCCGAGGCATTGATTGCAACGGCAATGGGCCTGTTTGCCGCAATACCGGCGGTGATCGCGTACAACCGCTACGCTGATAAAGTTGTGCGGCTGGAATATCGCTACGACGGCTTCAGCGAGGAATTCTCCAGCATCCTGCAACGTCACGCGCGCAACAAACAGGTGGCATAGCATGGCCACGCCACTGCAAAAACGTAAACTGATGGGCGAGATCAATGTCGTTCCGTACATCGACGTCATGCTGGTGCTGCTCGTGATATTCATGGTGACGGCACCACTGCTGACGCAGGGCGTCAAGGTTGAACTGCCCAAGGCCGGTGCAGAACCCATCGCCGAGGTTCCCGATCATCCGCCGCTGATCGTCAGTGTTGACGTCGCCGGCAATCTGTACCTGAATGCCGGTGATGATGAGGACTCACCGAAGTCCGGCAAGGAAATCACTGCGCATGTCGCCGCGGTGTTGCGCAACCGGCCGGAAACGCCGGTGCTGGTCAAAGCGGATCGTGCGGTGCCGTACGGCAATGTCGTCGGCGCGATGGTAGTGTTGCAGCAGGCGGGCGCCGATTCGGTCGGATTCGTAACCGACCCGCTGGATACCTACCCGGTGCCCGAGTAACAGTGATCGCAAAGAAAGACAACCTGCTACCGGCCGCATTGGCGGTATTCCTGCACGTCGTCGTGTTCGGCTCGCTGGTCGTGGTACTGGATTTCGACCGTCGCCCGGATATCGCGATGCCGCTCGCGATCAACGCAACGCTGGTTACCGAAAATGCCGTGGTCATCCCGCCGCAAGTGGAAACACCGCCGAAAGTCGAACCAGCCCCGCCCGAACCGGATATCAGCGAGCAACAACGCCTGGCGGCGGAGCAGCAAAAACGCGAAGCTGATGCGCGACTTGAGCGGGAGCGGTTGCAGAAGATTGAGCGCGCCAAGACTGAAGCCGAGGCCGAAAAGCGTCGCAAGCAGGCGGAGGAACAGCGTCTGGCCGAGGAGCGTCGTCTGGCGGAGGCCGAGAAGCAGCGCCTTGCCGATATCGAGCGCCAGCGGCTGGAGAATGAACGGCTGAGAAAAGAGGCCGAGGCGGCGGCGCGTCAGGAGGAGCTGGACCGGGAGGCGCAGCGGGTGGCGGCGATCACGGCGAGCGCCAAGGCGGCCTATATTTTCGCCATCCAGCAGAAGATTTCCCGCAACTGGGTGGCGCCCGCAAATGTCGCCGTGGGACTCGAATGCACAATCAAAGTGCAGCAGGCGCCTGGCGGTGAGGTGTTGAATGTCAGCTTTGGACCTTGCAACGGCGATGCGACAATCAAGCGCTCCATCGAAGCGGCGGTCTACAAGGCCTCACCGCTGCCGGCACCGCGCGATCCAAGTGTGTTTGATCGAAATTTGACACTATTATTCAAGCCGGAAGAGTAAACTCCCGAAAATTTTTGATCGAGGCTGACGTGCGACAACACATTTGTAAATTATTCCTGCTGACCGTCCTGCTGGGCAATGCTGCCTATGCCGAGCTGGTTATCCAGATTACTGAAGGCATCAAGCGCCGGCCGGTCGCCGTGGTGCCTTTCGGCTGGGAGGGTTCGGCGCCAGCCGCGCCACTCGATGTTGCCAAGGTCATCAGCGACGATCTCAATCGCAGCGGACGGTTTGCGCCGTTGCCGATTGGCGACATGCTGCAGAGGCCGACCAATGGTGCCGACGTGGATTTTGAAGACTGGTCGGTGCTTGGCATGGAAGCGGTCGTGATCGGCAAGGTCACGCAGGATGGCGAGAACGCCTACACTGTGCAATTCCAGCTGTTCGATGTCTACGGGCGCGACCAGCTTGTCGGATATCGCATGCCGGCCAGTCGCGGCACCATGCGCCGCGTTGCCCATCGTGCCGCAGACATGATTTATGAAAAGCTGACCGGCATTAAAGGTGTGTTCGATACCAAGGTCGCCTATGTGACGACGCAAGCGCGCGGCAACGGCAAATTGTTCTCGCTCTACGTCGCGGACCAGGATGGCGAGAATGAAACCGTGATCATGGAAAGCAAGGACCCGATCATGTCGCCGGCATGGTCGCCCGACAGCCGGCGGCTGGCGTACGTTTCTTTCGAGGGCAACAAGTCGTCGATTTTCATCCAGACACTGCGTACCGGAAACCGCATCCAGGTGTCGAGCAAGGAAGGCATCAATGGTGCGCCGGCGTTCTCGCCAGACGGTCGCCAGCTGGTGGTGACGCTGGGCGGCGCTGACGGCAATCCCGATATTCATGTGCTGGACATCAACAGCCGCCAGTCGCGTCGCCTGACCACGCACCGCGCCATCGATACCGAGGGCAGCTGGTCTCCCGACGGCCGTTACATCTATTTCACCTCGGATCGCAGCGGCGGGCCGCAGATTTACCGTGTTGCGGCCGGCGGTGGCACGCCGGAGCGCATCAGCTTCGAAGGGAGTTATAATGCCCGGCCTCGGCTATCGCCCGACGGCACGCGGCTGGCTATGGTGCATTTGAACCGGGGTAACTACCAGATTGCGGTGATGGACATGGTGGATGCGAATCGTCGCGACCTGCTGATCGTTTCGGCAGGAAAACAGGACGAAAGCCCGAGCTTTGCGCCGAATAGCGATACATTGATATATGCTACGCGCGCGACAAAAAACGGCGTTTTGGAGACCGTTACCGCGGACGGCCTGATTCGCCAGCAACTCGCCTCGGGCCAGGGCGATGTACGTGAGCCTGTATGGTCGCCGTTCCAGAATTTTTAGATTGTGGATTAAGTATTATTCTTAACTTATTGTTTTAAAAAAACCTTTCATCACAGGAATAACACAAGGAATTTTTGCCATGCCTCAGTTCAAATTTATCGTAGTTGGCCTCCTGGCCCTGCTACTCGGCGCCTGTTCGTCGAACGACCCGATTCCAGACCCGGACGCGTCGCAGACCGTCGGCGGTGCCGGTGGCATGGATGAAGGCAACGGAAGTGGCCTGCAGCCAGGTGAGTATTTTGACGATCCGAACTCACCGGACGGCGGCGAATTGGCCAGCATCCTGTATTTCGACTTTGATTCATCCGAGTTACGCCCGGGCGATACCGAGATCGTGTCCCGGCATGCCGTGCAGCTTGGCCAGAATCCCGGTATGCAAGTGCGGCTTGAGGGTCATGCCGATGAGCGCGGATCGCGCGAATACAATATCGGCCTCGGTGAACGACGCGCGCAGACGGTGCGTCGCCTGCTGATGATCCAGGGCGCCAGCGCTGCACAGATTTCCACCGTCAGTTTTGGTGAAGAGCGTCCGGCCGTCGAAGGCAGCGATGAAAGCGCCTATGCGCAGAACCGTCGGGTCGAAATCACTTACACGAATTGATTGGCAACATTGCTCACTAATCAAAATATAGGGCGGTCTCTTGGCCTGATGCCGGCGATCCTGATCGCCGGCTGCTCGCTAATGACCACGCCTGCGGACGATCCGGTTTTGCTGCAGCTGGAGGAGCTTGACCGGCGCCTGCAGGCGGTCGAACGTGTCATGGAGAATCAGAGCCTGGTGCAGCTCGCGCAACAGGTCGATATGCTCGAGCGGCGCACAGACGCTTTGCAGGGCGTGGCTGAAACGCTGAGTCACGAGGCAACCGGCACGGCTGAAAGGCAACGCCTGCTGTATTCGGACCTGGATACCCGCATCCAGGAGCTGGAGGCAAACCTGCAGGCGGTACATGAATCCGCAAGCGTACTGGACGGCGGATCCTTGTCGCAGGGAGAGTTGCCCATCCCGGGTGGTTCCGATCGCGATAATTACCGGGTCGCACTGGAGCTTCTTCGAGAAGAGCGTTACGACCAGTCGGCTGCCTCGTTTCAACAGTTTCTGATTGCATTTCCGAAGAGTCAGCTGGCGAGCAACGCACAGTACTGGTTGGCCGAGTCGTACTATGCGTCCAATCAGTTTGAAAAGGCGCTGGCGGACTTTGCAGAAGTCATCGAAAAGTACCCGAGTTCCAGCAAGGTGCCGGACGCGTTGCTGAAGATGGGTTATTGCAATTACAGCCTGAAGCGCTGGAATGATGCGCGTGTGGCACTGAGCCGCGTGCAGGCTGAATATCCAACGACGACGGCGGCGCGACTCGCTGATCAATACCTGAAGCGCATGCAGTCTGAGGGAGTTTGAAGTACTGAGACCGGTCCGGTATCATCCCGCCCGCTGCAACTGCGGGGGCGTTAGCTCAGTGGTAGAGCATTCGGCTTTTAACCGACTGGTCGAAGGTTCAAATCCTTCACGCCCCACCATCCCTTTGGTTTCAATTAAAACAGGCGACGGCTAACAAAACTGCCGCTATTATCCACCGTTTTGTTTAACCCATCGCTCCGGGGCAGCTTTCCTTGAACGGCCAATGGTACGTCCACAAATTCGGCGGCAGCAGCCTGGCTGATGCAAGTCGCTTTACTCGCGTCGCAAACCTGATTCTCGCGCATACGGCCGAGCACGGCCTGCAACGTGTTGCTGTGGTCGTGTCCGCAATGGGGGGCATGACGGACGCACTGCTGCGCCTGGCAACGCTCGCCGAACAGGATGATCAATCGTATGGCGCCGAATTAAATGCGATCGGCGCACGCTACAGTGAGGCTGCAAGGACGCTGCTTGATGGCGAGTCATTGATCGCAGTTCTGGATGGCTGGAGTAAGGACGCCCAGGATATCCGTGATGTTCTCAAGGCGATCGCCCTGGTCAGGTCCGCACCACAACGCAGTCGTGACGTCGTCGCCGGCTACGGCGAGATCTGGTCGGCGCGATTGCTGGCTGCGGTGCTCGCGCGGCTGGCGGGCAAGCAGGCGGGAACCTGGATAGACGCGCGCGAAATTCTGATCATTCGCCAAACGGAGCTTGGCCCGGCCGTACTTTGGGACGCGTCGCGGTCAAATTTTTCAACCGTGCTGGCGGGCGACTTCAAAGGAATTACAGTCATTACCGGTTTTATCGCTACCGATGAAGACGGTTTACAGACTACCTTGGGACGCAATGGCAGCGATTTTTCCGCGGCAATATTCGCAGCACTGTGCAAGGCCAGCGAGTTGACAATCTGGACGGACGTCGACGGCGTCATGAGTGCTGATCCGAACCGTGTCCCGGAAGCACGCATCATCGACTGTATGACCTATAGCGAAGCGATGGAACTGGCGTACTTTGGCGCCAAGGTCATACATCCGCAGACTCTTGGGCCGGTCGTCGACAACGATATTCCCTTAAAAATTCGCAATACATTCAATCCGGCGCACCCTGGAACGCTGATAACCAAAAATCCGATATCGAACGACAATATCAAGGGCATTACAGCGATCGGTAATATGGCGCTGGTCAATCTCGAGGGCGCCGGCATGATCGGTGTGCCCGGAACGGCCGACCGCATGTTCTCCGCCCTCAAAAAGGCCGGAGTCTCGGTTACGCTGATATCGCAG
>JAOUHU010000060.1 GCA_029884455.1 Gammaproteobacteria bacterium
TCTGAATAACATTTTTTGCCAAGTCGACCCCGACTGTTGTTGAATAGCTCATGTATGGACTCCCTTTGGGTTTTGGTCGACTTCCAACCTAAGAAATTAGGTTGGAGGAGTCCATACATAGGGTCAACAGCAGAAATTGTAGCGCAAATTTCCTGGCCGGCTGCCGCAGAGTGCTTACCAACCGGTCGATGTGGCCCTAAAGGAATGACCGGACCTCAGGATCTCGAATGCAGATCCACCGCCAGAATCACGAGCACAAAATAGTAGCAGCAGAGCACCAGACCAAAAAATAATGCACCCAAATATATGGCCGTGGCCAACTCCAGCAGCAGTCCTACGGAAACCGTAATCATCGCGGTCGCCAGTATTGCAGCGAAGATGTACTCGAATATCGCGTAAACTTGAGTATCAAGCAGTCCGGCCTTGTAGAGCGGCATCGATTGCCGCCAGATCCAGATTGAAAGCCCTACGATTCCAACAGCCGCCGGAACACTGGCAATGCGAACTGCATTGGTTCTGGAAACACCAAATTCTTCGGGCAAGAAGGGTAAGAGAGCGGCAAACAGCGAAAACAGCGCCACTGCGACCAGGGACCGGACTCTGAATGCAGTCACCTCCGGCGAAAGACGGATCGTGCTGAATGCGGCAATTACGCCCGCGAATCCCGCGAATGCGATAAAAACTTGGGCAAAGATTTGAAGTAGGCTCGCATATTCGGCCATTCACACCATCTCCCAATAGTCGACCCGACACCAGAGCCAGACCACCATCGTGTCTGCAACAGGTCAAAAGCAGTCTCGCGGCATCGTATCACCTGAGCGGCTGGTTCGCGTACCCTGGCGGTCACTGAGGTGTGATCTGGGGTAACGGCTCGCAGGGCCCGAGAGACACGCGGAGTTCGGTTGCTGGCGGGCCCACCAAATTTTCCAGCGCTAGATAACCGTTGCAATCTCGGGTAACCATTCGCGCCAATACGCGAGCTTTTCCTGCAGCTCGGCCGCTGCCTGTTGCGGCGTACGTAATAAGAGTCGCAAGTGGTCATTGCTGCGCAGTTGTCCAAGCACATGCCGGTCGACGCGCGCCACCTGAGCGAGGCGCGGATAGCCACCCGTAGTCTGCGCGTCCACGCCAAGCAGGAACGGCAGACCATCCTCGGGGCACTGCAACATGCCCGGAAACACTGGCACGCTGGCGAGGAACCCGGCCGACGACACGTCGAAACGGTAACCCTGCAGCTGCAGGCCCATACGGTCATTGCGCGCACCGACGACAAGGTTGGTATTAAACAGCGCGGCCTGCCCGGCCGCATCCAGCGCCGCGAACTCGGCGCTGACACAGGCTCGCATCGCCCACGGTCCCGAGGTCAACGGCCGAAACCGGGCGGGGGTTTCAAGCAATCTCGGTGCTGCGCCGGGATCGACCAATACAAGCCGGTCACCCTGCTTGAGTGCTCGTCCCGCATGGCCACCCATGGCCGCCGGCAGGTAGGTTGACGCGGAACCCAAGGCCTCCTCTGCCACCAGGCCGCCAGCGAAGCCGATGTAGGTGCGCACTCCACTGCTTGCCGACCCGATCGTCAGCCGGTCCCCTGCCGTGGCCGGCAAGGTCTTGTGGAACGGAATAGCCTGTCCATTCAACGAGCTGGCCGATGTTGCGCCAGTCACCGCAAACCAGGCATTCGACTCAAACGTTAGTTGAATGCCGCTTAGCGTCGCTTCCAGTGCCGGCGTGAACGGTGAATTTCCGACCAGGTGGTTGGCAAGCGCCATCGACAGGCTGTCGGCTGGCCCACAGCTCGGTACACCCATATGCCGGATACCGGTGCGCGGTCTCGCCTGAATCGTCGTTTGCAAACCCGGATGCGTGATCAACAGGCTCATCTTGCCGCCAGTTCACGAAAAGTCTTCGCATCGATCGCGGTGAAGCGAACCCGCATGCCAACCTGCAGTACGAATGGTTGCATTGCACCAGGCAGCAGCAACGGCATCGGCGTCCTGCCGAGCAATGGCCAGCCAGCCGGTCCTGCCGTCGCATACAGCCCGGTCAGGCCTGCTGCGACACCGACAGATCCGGCCGCGACGTGTTGCCGCGGCTCCGTCAGACGCGGAATGCGCAGGTCATCATCCAGCCCCTCCAGGTACGCAAACCCTGGCGTAAAACCAATCAGTACGACACGATGCTCGCGCGAGGTGTGAATATGCACCAGCTCATCGGCACTGATATTGATCATCTCGCAGATCGAATCGAACTCCGTGCCAAACTCGCCACCGTAGCAAACCGGAATTTCAATGCGCGATGACTTATCCAGTTTGCGTCGCGATGCCGATGGCAGTTGCGACATCAGGATTCGCTCGGCCTCCACAGTTGTAAATACGGCGCTGTCAAACTGCACCACAACACACGCCATACCCTCCACACATTCGATCCATACACCGCTGTCGCGCAAATGTTGCGCGATAGAGGCGCGCTTGCTACGGCCGTCGATATCGATGCTCAGAAGGTCATCGCCGCAAATATTAATGCGCAGCACGAATGCTCACCCCGTTTGCCTCCAGTACGTCGCGCACTGCCTGCGCAGCAACGCCGGCATTTGGCGTATCGCCGTGCAAACAAAGCGTTGCGGCGGCGATTGAAATTACGGCGCCATTCTGTGCTGTAACTGTGCCATCGCAGGCCAGGCCAAGCGCCTGCGTCGTGATGGTGTTCAGGTTCGCGTGCACTGCGCCCGGCTCGGAGCGTGGCACCAGTGTTCCATCCGGCCTGTAGGCGCGATCGACAAACGCTTCGGCAAGGAACTCGAGCCCCGCGTTCTCAGCCAGTCGCTGCAATGCGCTTCGTGGCGGGCCGACAATCGCGGCGCCAGGTGCGGCCTGCCGGGCCGCCGCGACCAACAATGCAGCGACACTTTCGTCCGCCGCCGCGTCCCAGTACAAGGCGCCGTGCGGCTTGACATGGCGTAAGCTGCCGCCAACGCTGCGGATTACTGCAGAAATCGTATCTATCTGGTCAGTGATGCTTTTTTTGAGTTTCGCGCCAGCGAGGAAGGCGTGTCGCCGACCGAATCCCTTGCGGTCGGGGTAGCCCGGATGTGCGCCGAGAGCGACTCCACCCGCGGTTGCCATTGCCGCGGTCCGCCGCATGCTGTCGGCATCGCCGGCATGTGCACCGCAGGCGATATTGCAGCTGCTGACAACCTGCAACAGGACCTGATCGTATGCGCCGCCCTCAGCCAGGTCCGCATTCAGGTCGATCGTTGCCATGTCACAACCGCTTTTATAAAAGCAGGATGGAAAAATAGTGACAGGTGCTGCCCGCAATCACGAACAAGTGCCAGATGCCGTGACACCAGGGATACCAGTTATCGAGCACGAAGAAGATCACACCGCTGGTGTAAAAAATGCCGCCGGCAATGAGCCAACCGAGACTGGCCGGCGACAGCGCGCTGACAAAGGAATCCAACGCAAAAATGCAGAACCAGCCCATGACAAGGTACAGCAGCACTGATACGACACGTGGTCCGTGCCGACGTACAGCGTCGAGCACCATGCCGATCAGCGCGAGCGACCAGATACTGCCGAGCAGCCACCAACCAAGCGAGCCTTGCAGGGCCACCATGGCGTAAGGCGTGTAAGTGCCGGCAATCAGCAGATAGATGGCCTGGTGATCGAAGACGCGCAGCACATTCTTCGCCGGTCCGGAAATGCTGTGGTACAGCGTTGAGCTAAGGTACAAGAGGAACAAGGTGCCGGCGTAAACGCTGTAGCTGATGATCTTCTGCGCCTCGCCGCCGATGGCGGCGTGAGTCACCAGGACTGCGCCGCCAACCAGCGCCAGGGAGGCGCCGACCAGGTGGCTGATGCTGTTAAATCGCTCGCCCTTGTACATGCCGGTCAATTTACCCGATCAGTGCTAGGAAAGCTCGGCTTCCTGGTTGCGGGCGCGCGAGTCCCGACGCCGTTCGCCCTCACTAAGGAATTTCTTGCGAATGCGAATGCTCATTGGCGTGATCTCAACCAGCTCGTCGTCATCGATAAATTCGAGCGCCTGCTCAAGCGAGTATTTTATCGGCGGCGTCAGCACGATATTTTCATCGGCTCCGGAGGCTCGAATATTGGTCAGCTGCTTGCCCTTGGTGGGATTTACAGGAAGGTCGTTGTCGCGCTTGTGAATACCAACAATCATGCCCTCGTAGACGTTGACGCCGTGACCAATAAACAGGGAGCCGCGCTCCTGCAGATTGAACAGCGCATAGGCGAGTGCCTTGCCGGCCACCATGGACACCAGCACACCATTGTTGCGCTGCCCGATTTCAGCTTTGACACGCGGCGCGTAGCCGTCGAACACCGAATACAGCAGCCCGGTGCCCGCGGTAATTGTCAGGTACTGGGTACGAAAACCAATCAGGCCGCGCGCCGGAATGCGGTACTCGAGCCGCATGCGGCCACGCCCGTCAGGCATCATGTTCAGGATCTCACCCTTGCGCTCCGCAAGCTGCGTCATCACGGCGCCCTGGTATTCCTCGGCGAAATCGACGGTTACCTGCTCCCAGGGTTCGAGTCGAACGCCGTTCTCTTCTCGCTCGATCACGGTCGGCCGCGACACCGCCAACTCGAAGCCCTCGCGCCGCATCGTTTCGATCAGTATGGCGAGGTGCAGTTCACCACGCCCTGACACCTGGAACTTGTCCGGGTCACTGGTTTCCGCCACGCGCAGCGCAACGTTGTGCTTGAGTTCCTGCGCGAGTCGCGCCTGGATCTGCCGGCTGGTCAGGAACTTGCCTTCCTGACCCGCAAACGGTGATTTATTGACCTGGAACGTCATCGAAATTGTCGGCTGGTCGACCTTCAGTGCGGGCAGCGGATCCGGCGCAGCGCGGTCACACACCGTGTCTGAAATCTGCAAATCCTCGATGCCACTGAACACGACGATATCGCCGGCACCAGCTTCTTCCACCGGGATGCGCTGCAAACCATCGAAACCATAAAGGTTCATCAACTGCGCGTTTCTTGCGCTGCCATCTGGTTTCGCGATGCTGACACGCGAATTGGCACGTGCAACGCCGCGACTGATGCGTCCTATGCCCAGTACCCCGACATAGGAGCTGTAATCGAGGCTCGACACCTGCATCTGCAATTTGCCATCCAGCTGCACATCAGGCGGCGGCACATGCCTGGTGATCGCCTCCAGCAATGGCAAGGTATCGCCTTCCCGAACCGTCGGTTCGGTACCGGCATAACCACGCAAGGCCGAGGCATAAATCACCGGAAAATCGAGTTGTTTTTCACTTGCGCCAAGCCGATCGAACAACTCGAAGGTCTGGTTTAGCACCCAGTCGGGACGGGCACCATCGCGATCCACCTTGTTAATTACGACCAGCGGCGTGAACCCGTAGGAAAACGCCTTCTGGGTGACAAAGCGTGTTTGCGGCATCGGTCCGTCCACCGCGTCGACCAGCAGCAACACACCGTCGACCATCGACAGGACGCGCTCGACCTCGCCACCGAAATCCGCGTGCCCAGGCGTATCGACGATGTTGATGCGCCAGCCGTTCCAGCGAATCGCGGTGTTCTTGGCCAGAATCGTAATACCACGCTCGCGCTCGAGATCGTTCGAATCCATGACGCGCTCGGGCACAACAGTGCGCGCATCGAGCGTGCCGGATTGCTGTAACAAGCGGTCAACCAGCGTCGTTTTGCCGTGATCGACATGGGCGATGATCGCAATATTGCGAATTCGGTCGGTGGGGAACATTGGAAGCGTGCCTCGAGGAGGAGGCGCATTATATAGACTTTGGCGATACACTGCGCAACACGATCGCACAGAGCTGAATCAAGCCATGAATACTGCACTGATCACCGGGGCCAGCTCCGGAATAGGCGCCGCCATTGCGATTGAATTCGCGGAGGCGGGCTGGAACGTCATGGCCGCAGGCCGCGACGAGGGGCGCCTCGAGGAGGTCGCCGATGTATCGGACAATATTTCGACCTGGGCCGGCGAATTGCTTGAGTCCGAGGACTGCGACGAACTGGTGACCGATACCCTGGACGAATTCGGCAATATTGACTGCCTTGTGAATTCCGCAGGTATCCTGACCCGGGGCAATGCCGAGGAAACCGGCGACGACGATTGGCGCGATACCATGGCCATCAACCTGGACGTGCCGTTCTACCTGTCGCGGGCTGCGCTGCCGAGCCTTTTGAAAACTGCCGGCAGCATCATCAATATCTCCTCATTCTGGGGACTGCGTGCGGGACCACGGGCACTGGCCTACTGCGTCAGCAAGGGTGGCCTGATCCAGCTGACGCGCGCCATGGCGCGCGACTATGCGGCCGCCGGTATTCGCGTCAATGCGATCTGCCCGGGTGGCGTCGATACGCCCATGCTGGCCGAGAGCGCGGCCGAAGCGGACAAGGACGTCGACGACTTTCTGTCACTGGTTGCCAGGGACAGTCCGAACAAACGCATTGCCGAGCCGGGCGAAATCGCGGCACTGGTCCTGTTTCTCGCCAGCGATGCGGCCCGCCATATCACCGGTACCGCCATCCCGATCGACGGCGGCCTGCAGGCCTAGACAGGGGTCAGAGCCCCTTTTTTCCCAAATGTGACTTCGGCCCACATTTGGGAAAAAAGGGGCTCTGACCCCGTTCCGTTTATTGGCGTGCCAACGCGAGGCCGATACTTGCCAATACCAGCATCCCGCCCGTGATTTTGTTGCTCGCCGCAGATTGCCGTGCGAGCAATTTTTGCGCCGAGCCAGCGAGTGCTGCCCAGAGCAGGTCAGCGCATAGCAAAATGCTGACAAACACCCCGGCAACAACCAGCAACTCGGCATGCGCATCGCCATCCGGGGCAACAAACTGCGGCAGGAACGCCGCATTGAACAACAGCGTTTTCGGATTGAGCATCGCTACCATGCAACCGCGCCAGAACATCGCGGGAGCCGCCATGACGCGACCAAGGTCGGCCACCGGCTCACGCCAGGTCCGGATGCCCAGCCAGAACAGGTAAATGACGCCCGCCCAGCGAATCCAGTTGAGGGCATCTGCCGTCACCTCGATCAGTGTCGCCACGCCGAGCAGCACGAACAGCAGCTGAATCGCTACGCCCAGCGTGGTGCCAAGCACGGTAAGCGCGCCGTTGCGAAAACCATAGCGAATGCTGCTGGCCACGATGAGCGCAACGTTCGGACCCGGGATCGCCGCCAGCACCAGGGTCGCGGCGCCCAGCGCAATGAGCCTATCCACGACGCCTTGGCCGATTCCAGTAATTCAGCAGCAAAAACCCGAACAGCATGCCGCCAAGGTGCGCGAAATGTGCCACACCTGCGGCGCGGCCACTCACGCCGAGAACCAGCGAGGCAAGCGCGAACAACAGGACGAAGTACTTGGCCTTCATTGGAATCGGCGGTATCAGCAGCATAATGGTCTGATTAGGGAACGCGATAGCATAAGCCAGCAGTATGCCCATGAGCCCGCCGGATGCACCGACGGTGTAATACTCGCCGCCCTGCAGTCCAGCAACCAGCAACTGAATGAAACCTGCACCGACCACGCAGGTCAGGTAATAGGTAATGAATCGCTGCGTGCCCATCATCGGTTCAATGTGGCGCCCGAACATCCACAGACCGAGCATGTTGAATCCGATGTGGTACAGCGAATACACATCATGCAGGAAACCGTAGGTCAGCAACTGCCAGGGGCGGAAGTACCCCGAATCAACCGGCCACAGGCCGAACGTGGCAATCATGAAATTCGGGCTGAAGCGCTCCAGCGCATACAGCAGGCCATTCGCAACCAGCAGCACGAAAACCACATCGGGGATACTGCCTTGGCGCCGTGGCCGCATGTTGTAGATCGGTGAATTCATTTTTTACTCGGTTAGTTATTACAAGGTTCGACCGCCGAACACTCTCATTGTTACGCGTGCATTGCTGCCTGCGCAGCGATCGCGCCTGAATCGCTGCATCACCACCCGCCTCCGCCACCGCCACCGCCGCCACCGCCGGAGGAACCGCCGCCACCGCCGCCCGAGGACGAGCCCGGTGGCGTCACCGAACTGCTGATGGCCGTGTTCAGGCTGCTCGAGATCTGGCTGGTGCTGGACGCGAGGTTCGCGACGTTCCAGTTACCGCTGTACCACGCTGGCTTGTACGCGGCACCGCCGGCGTCACGAGTGGCGGAGAGCACGGCTGCAAATTTCTCCGCCCATTGCTGGTCGACGCCGAGCGCCAGTGCGTACGGCAAATAGGCCTCGAACAGGGCCGGTGTCTTTTCAGGCGGATTGCGCAAGTTCAGTTCATCGCGCTCGGCAACTTCCAGGTAGTCACGAAAACCCGCCATTTCGTCCAGAAGTTTTCGGCCGCGCATTGTTGGCCGTTTCATGATGATGGCGAATACAACGACCACAACCAGCATCGCGATCACCGCGAGGATTACCAAAAACGTTGGCCGGCTGGCGACTGACAATGACACGAACGTCGCCGTCATGGCGATCAGTATCGCCGGAATATTGAGCAGCCCGTTCCTCTGAAAATATTTGTTGCGGTAATCGAGCCGCAATGACTTTTCGTGGGCGCTGCGCGCTTCACCGAGGCGTTCGTGGTTTTCCTGCTCCAGTACCACTGTGTTGCCCTCGCGAAACAGCTCGTCATAGAGCTCGCGCTCGCCCGGTGCCAATGCCGGTGCGTTTTCCGGCGGCGTCAGCTTGCTCAGCGAGTGTTCATTTTCCTTGCCGCCGAAGTTGAAAAATCCGCTGCGCTTCACGGACGCATTGATGCGCAGATAGCCTTTCACAGCCAGGTTGACCACTGCCGCCGTCATGGTCTTGTCGTCATAGTACATTTGCCGGATATAGCGCAGCGATGCAGGTGAAAATCCTGCCGGCGGTTCGTAACGGGTGACCAGGACCCCTGGCTCAGGATCCTTGCCGAAGTGCATCCATACAGGAATGTAATACAGCAGCAATAACAGCAGGCCGCTCAGTGCGGCCAGCAGGTTGGCATTGTCCTTCAGCAGCCAGCCCAGCCGTTGCATCTCGCCCGGCTCGTCGACATATCCCTTGGGCCAGCCGACGACAATTGTGAGCCCGTGGTGGGCCGGCATTTTCTTTGTGGTGACGAATGTAACCTGCTGCATTTCGTCGATTCTGGCCGAATAGTCACGTGCCGTGCTGCCTGCGGCACCCGTATACGCCTCGACAAACACTTCGCTGGCTTGCGGTTCGAAAGCAAATGACACGGTCGCGCTTGCACGATCGATCGGGAACGCCCAATCGAGGCCGGTAACGTTCCAGTACAACTCGTCGTGTTGCTCGAAAAACCCAAGCATGCGACTTGCCCGGTAACGAAACTCATAGGTATGTTCGCCGACCTCGATGAAATGCTCAGCCCGGCCGAAATAAAACCGCACTCCGTTGAAGTAATCGCCGCCGTGAAATGCCTCGGGCTGATTATTGCGGCGCACGCTAAGCGCCTCAATCACAACCACGTGGTCGTTGCCCAGGCTGTCGGTGTACTGCGTCGGAATGTCGCGATAGATGCCGCGCTGGATACGCTTGTTCTCGGCGCGTACCGTAATCCTCTCGGTGACCTCGATCCAGCCATCCTGCAACACCAGGATGTCGCTGTGAAATGTGAGGATGCGCTCATCGGCCAGGCCAGATGCCGCCCACAACAGGCAGATCAGCAGCGCTTTCTTCACTCGATCGAACCCAGCTTTACGAGCGGAACATTGGCAACTTCGTCGGCAGACTTCTGGAAGAAATCGCGCGGCCTAAAGCGGAACAGCGCTGCGATTAAATTGCTTGGTACGACTTCGGTCATCGTGTTGTAGTCGCGCACCGAGCCATTGTAGTAGCGGCGCGCAAACTGCAGGTAATTCTCGGTCCCGGCCAGCTCGCGCTGCAGGCTGAGGAAATTTTCGTTTGCTTTCAGGTCCGGGTAACTTTCCGCGAGCGCGATCAATCTGTGTACACCGGCGCTGAGCTGTTCCTCGACTTCACCTCGCCTGGCGATGTCGGCGGTGCGCTGCGCCTCGGCGCGTAATTCGGTAACTGCGGCGAGAGTGCTGCGCTCGTAACTCGCGTATTGCCCGACCGCCTTCACCAGGTTTGGAATCAGGTCGTGGCGCCGCTGCAACTGCACGTCGATATCGCTCCAGGCAGTTGCGACGCGATTGCGGCCGCGCACCAGGCGATTGTAAAGAATGACGCCTGTGATCAGCAGTGCAGCCGAGAATAGCAGGATGAATTTCATGGTCGGGCAAGTCTAACATCGTTGCCGAAAGCCGCCATGCAGGCCTGTGGGAGGCCGCCTCCCGCAAAGGTCAACTAGTACCAGAAGGAAAAGAAGATCTGGAAGACGTTGGCTTCGAGTGCATACAGGGGCTCACCCGGAAATCCCGCGCCGGTACTCAGGTCCCTGAACTCGTGGTAATCCACGGTGAGAATATCAACCGACGCGTTCACCGTGGCTTTCTTGAGAAAGCGCCAGCCTTCAGCGCCACCGATAAACTCATAGCTCGCGGCGAGCTTCACGGTATTGCTGGTCAGCGGGCTTAGTTCCTTATCGCGGCCGCGGAAGTTGGTCGCTTGCGAGTACGGAAACAGGTCACTGAAAAAATCGGCGCCGGTCTGGTCGTGGTATCGGAACCTGGCCGAAAAAGTCCACGGCCCCCATGGATGCGTGTAGCCGAGGGACATCGTACTGCTCTCAATACCCCAGGTATCGGTAAAGTAACGGTACTCGCCTTCAATCGCGGCGCGATACGGCAGGTAATACTTGGCGCGCAATCCTACCGCGCTACTGGTCCGTGTACTCGGGTACAGTTCCGATTCGTAGCTATAGCCGAGTGCGCTGCCAGGGTCTGCGTAGCGCACCGATCGATACGGATTATTGAGGTATCCCTCGTCCGTGATCACCTCAAAATTCAGGGAGGATATCAGGTTGCGAGTCAGGATCTGCGTCAAGCCAATACCATAATGCTGGCGGTCATTCTCGCGCTCGAAGGTCGGGTCGGTCGAGGCGCCAACGATATCGTCGCCCAGCGCATACGACAGCGTCAGCGTGGTCAGGTCACCAAACATGTCCTGGCTGACTGAGAAACTATAGGTCGTGGCATCGAAATCGGACTCGACACTGCTCGTGTAGTTGACGCTCATCGTTGTGTTGCCACGCAAATAGTCCATGCCAAGCGACCACTGCTTGCGCTCTTCGGTATACGGGCTTGCCGTCGTGATGACGTCGATGGATGCCGAGCTGACCATGTCGACGTAGTAATTGCCTACCACTGAAATGCTTGCACCAATCTGCTTGCGTACCAGCACCGACGGGCCGTCAATTGTGACCCCGCCGCCGTCATACAGGTGATACAACACGTCGCCACGGTCCTCAGGCAATACCCCGGCCGCAGCACTGCCACAGCCAAGAACCGTCAGAATTGAAACCGCAATACCGTATCGGAAAATCATTGCTCGGGCGCCTAGTTGCAACCGCAGCCACCACCGGCTGCCCCCTCACCGCCACGAGCACCTTCGCGCGCCTCATACACATGCTGGATGTACGAGCTGGATACCGGGTTCGCATCAAGCGACATTATCGGATCAGCCAGGCGATCGCGTTCATAGGGTTTTACCCAGGGCTCGATGCCGCCACAGCCCGCCGCACTCACCGCCAGGGCAAGCAGCGATAACACCTTTGCGAATGTCTTGATGTACATATGCATACTCCCGACCGCGGCCTGCAATTCAGAAGAACACGGTCACACCGAGGTGACCTTCGAGGTTGTGGGTGGTTTTGTCCTCACCCAGGATATCGATATCGAAAAGGTGATCGCGAAAGTCGAGATGCAGCGCAACGGAGTCGTTTAACAGGAACCGATAGCCGGCGCCGAAATTGACTGTAAAACGATCGTCGCCGGCAAAGGTCGTCGAGCCCAGTCCGGCAATCAGGTAAAAATTCGTGTTATAGGCGCGCCCTTCACCGATATAGCCTTCTCCCGGCAACAGGTTGTAGCCAACGTTCAGGTTGTAGTAGGTGTAAGTGCGTTCGCTATCCGAGATGATCGGTGCACCACCCGACAATATTTCGAAACTGGTCAGGCCCGCTTCGGTCTGGCCGACGGTGGTCTCGACAAAAAATCCCTCGGTGACGTGATACGCAAATCGTACACCGTAGACTACGTCACTGCCGAAGTCCTCGATACTCATGATGCCGACGAAAGCGCCGACCTCGAAATCTTCGCGATCGATTGCCGGTTCCCTTATCTCGCGGCGCTCAACTTGCGGATCGATGACCTGCCCCGGGGGTTCGGCGCTGGGCGGCGGCGCTTCCTTCGGCCCGATGCCGAACAGGTTCTTCGTGGCCGCGCAGCCCGAAAGACCGACCATGGCAATGATCAGAAAAAGAATGCGAATCCGGCTTTCCATTCCTCTACTTCCTCGTTGTCGTCGCGGCTCGTAAACACCACGTAACTTTTATATTCAGCGCGCAGCAAAAAGCGTCGCGTCACGTACACCCGCAGACCTGCTCCGACATGGCCAACTTCGTCCGTGCGGTCATCACCCTGGATAATCGTCGATTTCGGCGTCGTGTGAATGACTCCGGCGCCAAGGGTGAAAAACGGCGAAAACCGCCATTCCGGCCAGGTCTCATGAACGACGTTAACACTGCCCATCCAGCCGTTCGAAAAATTTCCTAAAATCTGTGAACCCCATACCTCTATTGAGACATGCGGGTTGAGCGAATACCCGCCATACAGGGAAATGATATTTGCACCACCGAAGTCACCAGCCAGGATTCCGGCCTCCCACCTGGCGTTCGTGAAATCCGCTAGCGTGGCGCGGGCAAACTCCACTTCGGAGCCGTCAGGCCTCAGGGTCAGTTCCATCTGCGCCTGGTCGACCCAGCCTTCGATACCCCTGCTTGTGCGTACCTGGTACCAGTCGGTGCGCTGCATCACGATGTCAACCGAGTCACCGCGATCGACAACATGAAAAATCGGGTAACCGCGGCCAGGACCCGTATGCATCTCGAGATACGGGTCCGCAACCGCTACAGTGCGAAGTTCTTCCTCATCGGCCTCTGCGTGTCTGGGCGTGAGTGCAAGGAGTGCTAAGGCAACCAGGCAGGCACAAAAAACAGACGAATTACTGCGGGACGTCAAAAGGGTTATTGTAGTACTGGGCTCCGACATCCAACCATTCCGCAATTAAGCGTCTCTCCGCGCTGTTTAAGAAATTAAAGTGGTCTACGGTCCCATTGTTTGCAGAATCTTCGAACCGACCAAAGAAGTCGCCAGACTGTAGCGCACCGGCGCTCGAGGCCGGTGAGCCAATCGGGATGACGTCAAATATCGGGTTCCCGTCGATATCGACGCCTATCTGCTGTTGCGCATCGACCAATGCGCCATTCATTACTACCTGAAGGTTATCACCCACCAACAACTCGCGGTAGGCATGGAAGTGATCCGGTTCGTCCGGTGACAGGCCATCGGTCAGCTCAAGCTGGCCGGCCGGCTCAATCACCGTCATGCCATCCGCAGGATCGATCTGCGTATGGCAGTTGATGCACATATTGTCTACCTGCTGCATGGTCACCGGATCAATGATCGGCGTCACACCATCAGCCTCGAACGCCGGCCGCGGCAGGCTCCACAGGGGGTGAATATTGTCAATGTAATTAATGATGCTGCGGCATAGCGTTTGCCAGTCCGTTTCACAGCCGAAATCGGTTGGCGAGGGAGTCGACAAACCCGGGATTGGCCCTGAGGCTGTGTACAGGTAATCGATGTCGGTGTTTTGAGCTGCAATCAAAGGATCTGCCGACCACACGTCGCGATAGATAACGTTCATGGAGGGCTCAATCGACGAACAGCCATCGGTCGCGCACGTGACGCGTGCACGCACCTCCGCCATCGTCTCGCCTGGTTCACCGATGTTCCACATCGGGTCCGTATTCGGGAATTCGAGCAATCCTGCCGGGGCGCCCGCGTAGGCGGAGTCGAACGCATCGCGGCGACCGTGCGAGAGGTTATTGCCGGCGACATGACAGCCGTTACAGCTCAGCTCCTGGCCGGCACGCAGGGAAATCCAGTTCTGGTGGCGTTGTGTAATGCGCTTGCCGTTTTCATCCAGGACACTGATCGCCAGCGCCACGTTGGCCGGCACCTTGGTCATGACCGAACCGTCCGGCTCGACCATCGCGTAGCCAACGATTTCGCGCATACCCTGTTGCGGATTGACACCAAAGTCGGTGTCGTCCAGCGCGATACCGGTCGCATCCTCATCCGGAATGGACACGGCCTTTTCAATACGCAGGAAGCGGGCCGGGCGATCCTGGGCCAGGGTCTGGTTCGGGTCAGCCGTTGCCGGGATGTTGAGCAGCGCGGCGCCGTCAAAGTCGTACACGCTCCGGATATTCAGCACCGCCTCGCCGGCGGCGGCGATGGACGGGTCGAGCGTAAATACATTCTCGCCGTCAACAATGGCCGGCGGTGCAGCCTTCGGATCGGCAGCAACGACTTCGGTATAAATGAAGCCTTCTTCGCCCGCGACCACCGGCCGTTGCGTGCCGTCACGCGGGTCATACATCCAGACGCCATACAGTGGCTGTGCCACAGTGTACGAACCAACCGGCGGTATTACCGGGTTGTCCGGATCGGGCTGTACAAACACTTGTGCCAGCAACACATCCGTGCAGGGATGAATGCGGAAATCATCCGTCAGCGGGTCGCCATCGTCCGGCAACGATTCCGCCAGGCGGCACTGGCTCCAGCTGACGAGCAGCCGGCCGGTGCCATCGAGGATCGGGTAAACCGACGCATAGCGGCCACCCCGGGACGGCACGCCAGGCTCAGTTGAAACCTCGTTGATGGTCGCATCCTGCTGCGCCGGGCCTGACAGCACACCGATATTCGGCGCCGTTGGTTGGGTGTTCTCGAGATACATCGGCGTGTCGATCACCACCAGTTCACCGCCGCCTTCGGTATCGGTGAAGGGACGGATCAGCGCCATCAGGCGACCGTCTTCCAGTTCACGCGGCTGCATGAACTGAATGGTGTCGCCGTTGCTGCCCGTATCGTGGCTTTGGCGACCATACAGCAATTCCAGGTTCGAGCCGTCCGGATTCATACGGT
>JAOUHU010000061.1 GCA_029884455.1 Gammaproteobacteria bacterium
GCTGTTGTTTGTCGGTGGCCTGAAGACGATCCAGGTCATGCTCCTGATTACCTCGACACCGATTCTCGTTGTTGGTGTGTTCATGTCGTACTCGCTTGTCCGGACACTGCAACACGATATGCCAGGCTAGCCGGTGTACCGATTCCTGCTACTGACGATGCTGCTTGCCCTGGGCGCCTGCGATCGTGTGCCCACGATTGCGGTTGCTGGTGAGCGACTGACCGGCATGTATGTGGAAGACGGCAAGGTCGCCGCATTCCTCGGCATACCGTTTGCGGAACCGCCGCTCGGCGAGTTGCGCTGGCAGGCGCCGCAACCGCTCACGACAACAATGGCGCAACGCAACGCCACCGGGTTTGCGCCGGCCTGCATGCAGTCCATGCGCATCCTCGACTGGTATCGTGAGGTCGCCGCAGCCTTCGGCGGCTCGGCTGATTATTATCCCGACCTCGAGACCAGCGAGGACTGCCTGTATTTGAATGCCTGGACGCCGACGCTTGAGCGTGACGCGAAACTGCCGGTGATGGTCTGGGTGCACGGCGGCAGCAATCGCAGCGGCTGGTCGTATGAACCGAATTACCACGGCCACAAGCTCGCGCAGCAGGGTGTGGTCGTTATCTCCATCGCCTACCGGCAGGGCCTGTTTGGCTTCATATCGCACGAGGACCTGGACCGGGCGCAGCCGCTCGCGAACTTTGCACTCTGGGACATCGTCGCGGCCCTGCAGTGGATCCGGCAAAACGTTGCGCTGCTCGGCGGCGACCCGAATCGTGTCACGATGTTTGGTGAGTCGGCCGGCGCGCAAAATATTCTCGCATTGATGTTCGCTCAACCGGCAAAGGGCCTGTTCCACCGCGCCATTCTCGAAAGCACCGCCGATGTTGGCATCGAGCAGATGCCGACACTCGCGGAGGAGCAGGCGCGGATGCGAGCGTTTGCACAAAGTGTATCGCCGCTCGACATCTCGCTGGCCGCACTGCGAGCACTGCCGGCCAATGACCTGCTCGCGCGCTATGAACAGGATTACGCCGACTACTACCACGGGCCGGCGTTCGACGGGCAGTTGTTTTTGCGGCCAATATGGGACAGCGTAAGTCATGCCGAGTTTCCGGATATACCGGTGATAATCGGCACCAACAGCGACGAGTGGTACGACTGGTTGCCTGCAGAGCTGTCCTGGGACGACGTCGCCGCGCGAGCCGAATCTTCCTGGGGTACAGCCGCGGCAAAGGCGTTGCAACTGGTGCGCCATGAGGGTGAGCCACGCCAGGCAGCGAATCGCCTGCTAACCGCGCATGACTTTCTTTGCAGCAGCCAGGCCTTCGCAAAGCGCATGACGGCGGCGGGCAAGGATGCCTGGATGTACCATTTCACGCGCGTGCGCGAGGACCCGGGTGGCGCAAGGATGCGCGCTTTTCACGGTGCCGAATACGCCTATCCGTTCAACACGCACGATACCTACATGAGCACCAATGCGACCGACCTCGAGTTGACCAGGGCCATGCAAAGCTACTGGGTTTCATTCGCGGCGACCGGTAATCCGAACAGTGGTGACACGACCGACTGGCCGCGCTTTGCCGCACCCGGGCTGCCCGTACAGGAGCTGGGAGATAGCGTGATGACGGTTACCGCGCCCGAGCCCGGGTTCTGCGCCCTGTTTGAGCAAGGCCTGGCCGCCCGAAGGAACGAATAGCGCGCTGCCACAATTGGCCATAGTCACTTCACCCGGTGCCCACTTTTCCGTCGCTTAATGTCGCGAAGACACCGGGAGATTTCAGATGCAGGAACTCGTTTCTCGCTTGCGCCAGTCAGCGTCGGCAAAGGTTACGGTCATCGGCCTGTTGGTCCTGATCCTGTTAATACCGCTGGCCATGATCAGGAGCGTGATTCTTGACCGCGAACAAACCGGGCAAGCGGCGACGACCTATATCCAGCAGACCTGGGGCGGTGACCAGCTGCTTGCCGGGCCGGTGCTCGTGATTCCCTACGACGTCGTGCACACGACGAATGCGGGCGCGGTGTTCAACAGCCGCCGCCACTTCCATGTGCTGCCCGAGAGTCTCGATATCGATGCGGACGTTCGTGCCGAGATACGGTCTCGCGGAATTTTCGAGGTGCCCGTGTACACCTCGAACATAAAGCTGCGCGGCAAGTTTCCACGGCCCGACCTGTCGCAACTCAAGGTGGCCGAAGATGCGATCGACTGGTCCGGCCTGTTCGTCGCGGTTGGCGTGACCGACGGCCGTGCGATTGCCGAGATCCCGGCGCTACGGCTTGCCGGCGAGGTCGTTCGCTTTGAACCCGGCGGCAACCGCGTTGCCGGCCTGCCGCCACAGATTGTCGCGCCCATCGGCAAGCTACTGCAGGGCGCCGATCGACTCGCCGCGCTGACGTTCGAGATCGAGCTTGCATTAAAGGGCAGCAGATCGCTCCGCTTCCTGCCGGCCGGCGACACAACCAGCGTGGCACTGCGCTCATCCTGGCCCGCGCCGAGTTTTTCCGGGAACTACCTGCCCGAAAGCCACGAAATCGATGCAAGCGGTTTCAGCGCCCGCTGGCAGGTATCGAGTATCGGTCGTACCTTCCCGTCGCACTGGACCGATGAGTCCGGGGGCGCCGTGACGGCGGAACAATCGTCGTTCGGCGTGGATCTTTATGTGCCGATCAGCATCTACCGCCTCACCGAACGCGCGGCCAAGTACGGCATACTTTTTATCGGCCTGACGTTTGTCAGCTACTTCCTGTTCGAGGTCGTTGCCGCGCAACGCCTGCACCCGCTGCAGTATCTGCTCGTTGGTCTCGCGAACTGCGTTTTCTACCTGCTGCTGATTTCGCTCGCCGAACACATCGGCTTCGGCTGGTCATACCTGTTGAGCTGCATTGCGTCTGCTGCGCTGATCGTGGCTTACAGCCGGACCCTGCTCGGCGGCCGCGGCCGGGCCCTGATCATGGCGGCGGTACTCGGGCTGCTGTATGGCTTCCTGTATTTGACACTGAATGCCGAGACCTATGCGATGCTCGCCGGCGCGATCGGGCTGTGGGCGGTGCTGGCCGCGATCATGTATCTCACGCGCCGCATTGACTGGTATCGGAGGCCCGATGTGCCTGGCTGATCTTGCGGGCAAGGTCGCCGAGCTTGATCTCGCCGGATTTGACCACCCGGGCGCAAATGCCACGAAAGTTAAGCTGCCTGCCGCGGCCGGAGTTGACGAACACCATGGCGTCGACGCCGAAACGGGCCGCGAACTTCTTGCACCCCGTGTGCGGGGGTTCCGTGACCTCGATGATTGCATCGCCGAGCGCGATCTGCGTTCCCACTGGCAGGTTTTCGCGGCTCAGATCGAGATCAATAAATAACTGATCCCCGGCGAGCGGCCAGCGCTCGGGCGTCTGTGCGACTGCCGCAATGACGCGGGCGTTCATGATGTTGAGCTGCATCTCCGGATGGACCTTGCTGCGGGTCGACCAGTTGTCGCCCACGAGACCAGTGGCTTCATCGAGCCGGGCTTGCGCCAGCGTTTCGCGCTGGTCGACAGCCGGGCGCCGCACGATGAGTTTCAGCTCGCCCGCATCGCGTGGCGATTGCAGGATGTGTTCCACGCTCTCTTCAAGAGCAGCAACTGCAAGATGCAACTGTGTCATTCAGTCTCGCTCCAGATCCTTTTCGAACCAGGCCACATCCCAATACTGGCCTAGCTTGTAGCCGACCTCGCTGTAGGTTGCAACCCTGACAAAGCCGGCGCGTTCATGCAAGTTGACCGAGGCCGCATTGGGCAGGGCCACGCCACCGTAGGCGCGATGCGTGGAGGGTTCGGCGATGAGCTCATCAAGCAGCGCATTGTAGAGTGTGGCACCGATGCCCTGGCCGGTGTGTCGGTGATCGAGATAGATCGTTGTCTCGACCGATGAACGATATGCCTCGCGCGGATTGAATACCGAGCTTGATGCGTAGCCAAGCACGTCCTGATCGTTTTCGGCGACCAGCAACCGGTACGGCCCTTCACTGGCAAACTGGCCAAACCAGTCACGGCGCGCAACCACGGTGTAGGGTTCGGTGTGAAACGTGATCGCCGTATTCATGACATAGTGATTGTAGATGTCGACCAGCCGTGGCAGGTCATCGGCTTGCGCCGTGCGTATGCGCAGCGTCCTTGTCATCGCCCGTCTACCCGCAGGCCCGTAGTTGTTGCGCCAGCGCCAGCAGCCTTTCCTTGTAGGCTTCGCCCTGGGTCGCGACATCGGTGGCAAACAACTCGGCTTCGACGGCATCAATCTGATCACGATAGCGTTTCTTGCATGCCGCCAGTGGCTCGCCCGGCTGGCGACTCGACGGAAGCGGTACCGGCTCGACACTTTCCGGTGCGGCTGGTTCTTCGACTTCGGCTCCTTCGTCCGCTGCGGTGGGCTCGATGGGTTCTGCGGCTTTCGCCGGACATGGCAGCTGCAGGTAGGCGACATTGCCATCGTCGTCGGTACATTTATGGATTTCTGCATTCGTCCGCAGCGTTGCAGCAAGCGACACTGTGGCGAGTGCGAAAATCAGCGCTGTTTTGATCAATTTTGAACCCGTGTATGCTTGCAGCGATTGTCTCTTTTTCGCGCTGCGCAAAAAAGAGCATTATGCAGAATACTCAACGAGTTGGCCTTTTCCGGTTCAGGTTGTCTTGCTGATCTGCATATCCTCAAGGGAAACCAAACATGCAAAAGCCAGAGAACTGGGTAGACATCGGCGCGGCGATCGAGCTGCAGGGAAACGAGCTGCAGGCGGTCCGCGTCGGCAAAGTGACAATCGCACTTTCCTGCGTCGGTGGTGAATTCGGTGCGATCTCGAACGCGTGCAATCATGTCGGCGGACCTCTGGGCCATGGATGCCTGGACGCAGATTTCGTCGTCTGTCCGTGGCACCAGTGGAAATTCCATCGGGTCACCGGAGCCGGCGAACCTGGCTTTGAGGATGACCGTGTTCCGTCTTATCCCGTCCAGGTCGAAAAGGGCCGGGTCCTGGTGGACATGGCCGGCGCAACCAAGAGGCAGAAGTCGCCGCACAAGCCGCATCCATTGGCACGCAAGGTTGAACGGGCGGAAGGTCCAGTTCGTGTCGTCGGCATTTCAACGACCGTAATGGATGAGAATTTCCCGCGCTACTCGGGCTCCGATGACCTGCTCGTCTCGGCTCTGAAAGCTGCGGAGGCCGACGGCAGTGTGACGAAGCTGATCAGACTCAGCGCCCTCAACTTTCATGCCTGCCGCGGGTACTACTCGAAAAGCGCACGCGCCTGCACATGGCCCTGCTCGATCACGCAAATGGATCGGCATGATGAACTCGAGGTGGTTTACGAGGCGCTCGTGCACTGGGCAGACGTGGTACTGATCGCGACCCCGATCCGCTGGGGCGCGGCATCCTCTCTCTACTTCAAGATGGCCGAGCGCCTCAACTGCGTGCAGAACCAAGTGACCATTCACGACAAGGTCCTGATCAAGAACAAGGTCGCTGGATTCATCATCGTCGGTGGCCAGGACAATGTTCAAGGCGTCGCCGGGCAACTGTTGAATTTCTTTGGCGAACTGGGTTTTCATTTCCCACAGTTTCCCTTCATTGGTCATTCGCGCGGATGGAGTGCCGAGGATATGGAACAGAACATCTTGACCGTGAAGACCTCGCGCGAGCTGCACGAGGGCGCGGGCGAGCTGGCCAGACGTTGCAGCGCGCTGGCCCGAAGGTTAATCGACACAGCTCCCGTTGAGAAGATCAAGCGCGGTGGGCGCAAGGCGCACGCACTGAAGGACGCCGTGTTGCCCGAGGACTGATGCGTAGCTTGTTTTGGCCCTGGACAGGCAGTCTTGGATTGGCATTCATGCCGTATATCTCCCCGGTTTAAATTGACCGATATCCACCATTGTGGTCTATTCATTTCAGGAACTTAGGCGGAATTCAATCATGATATCCGGCTGTTTCACGCAATTTGACTGCGGCGTTTCGACGCCAATATTTAGTTAGGCGGCAGTCTGGAGGTCCGAAACATGAAGACCATAGTCGTAGCTTTTCTGATTTGCCAAAGTTTCTCGGTTTGGGCTACCGAGTGCCCGGTCACAATCGGTATCGACGGTCCTTACGTTGAAGGGTGGCCAAACGCGAAGACTTGGTATGGATCCGAGAAGATCGCTGTTATCCTGCCGGCCGATGGGATCTGGCCAACCACGAAACCTGGCAATCTAACTAGCGTGAAACTGTTTTGGTACCTCGAAGGATTTAAGCCTGGCTTAGAGAATGAGTTCGAGTTCTCAATTCAGCGAATCGATGAGGGCCCGAATGATGCTGTAGCGCCGAGAGTCACAAACGCAGGAGGGCCGAATCTTGGCGCCTGGACCGCTTTGGTTGGAATCGACTTTCCGAACGAAGGATGCTGGGAGATAGCAGGGTCCTTTCGTGGCAATACGCTGACATTTGTGGTCAAGACAGAGATTTCAGCCTATGGTCGTGGCAATGCCGCCTAACAAATCGCTGCAGCGGTCGCCGGGCGGTGCCTGTCCCGCTTCTTGCAACTGTTTCCATTTTTGCGAGCAACAAGCGCGCCAGCTGCCTGGCGCCGCTGAGCTTGGTCGTTAGCCGGACAAGATTCGCGTATGACCGTGAAAGAGAAACTCGCCCAATACGGAGGCTTCCTCGACGTTGGTATCCTGCAACACGGTTTCGCTCCACATATGCGTGACTACGACGTGGTGTTCGAGGCGCTGTGGGGGAAAGAGAAGTGGGCCGATGCCAAGGGTACGTACCATCTTCGCTTCACCCACTGTCCTGAGGCGGCAACCACCACTGCTGTATCTGACTTCGGCTGGAAGCAAGCGTGGGCGGACGTCTTCACAGATCATGCGCAGTGGGTGGCAGCTGGCGAGCCGGAGGGCTTCGTCTGGGGAGCGTGCTGGTCAACGGCCTACCCGGGCCTGAGCTACATCGATGAGTCACCGCGTGCCAGGCACTGGTCCAAACGCCTCGGCAAGCCGATGCATGAGGTCAGCATCGAGACCGAGGCTTTCCAACTCCGGGTTGTCTTCTACGATTTCAAGGTAACGAAGTTTAGCGATGAAGTGCGGGTTCTTCACAAAGTCATGTTCCCGCTCGAATCGCAGCACGATGAGGAGGCCGGCTAACAATGGCATGCAGCGGACGGCGCTCCACGCCGCCGCTGATGCTGAGCGTTAGCCGACAAGAACAGATTCATGCTCAGGCGCTTTCTCTACGTGCAGGTGCACCGCGGCCATTTCGCAGTTCGTGTTGTTAACGGCACCGCCGCCCTTACACGCCAATGTGCTGCTCTGAATCATCCGCGGTCCATCTTTGGCGAATTTGAGCCCATTCGGGCAGCGTTCGCTGAAGCTTTTAAGGCTATCGGCGGCTTTCGCTTGGGGTTATTTGGTCCAAGCGGGCTGATCCATCTAATCCCCCATCTAGAAGGCGGCTACACACACGCCGAACTGAGGGCATTTAGGCAAGCGGCTCAGGCGGCTGGCATGTATCTTCCGTACATGCTCGACGACAAGCACGATCCACCGACGGACAAGCAGATCATGCAGGTAGTCTCGGAGTTAAGAATTGTCGGCTAACAAGGCGCTCCAGCGGACCGACTCGGCTCGCGGCCGCTGAGCGTCGGCGTTATGTGGCAATAGTCCATGCCGTTGTTTGACTGATCGTATCCGTATGGATACACTGTGTCAGTGTATCAACTCCGGCAAACCGACCTATTCGCGAAGTGGTTACGCGAGCTCCGCGATCGCAAGGCGAAGGCTCGCATTCTTGCAAGACTTGATGCCGCTCAACTGGGAAACCTTGGCGATTGCAAAGCGATCGGCAGTGGGATTCGCGAAATGCGAATTCACACGGGCGCAGGGTACAGGGTTTATTTCGTTCAAAGGAAGGAAGTAGTAATTCTCCTGTTATGTGGTGGGTCAAAAGCAAGCCAGGCAAGAGACATTGGACGTGCCAAACGACTCGCGAAAGAAATTGAGGACTAAGACAATGGCCAAAGTGACGAATTACGATCCAAGCGCATTTCTAGATGACGAAGAAGTGATAGCTGAATACCTGACAGCAGCTTTGGAGGACGAAAACCCCGACGTTTTTCTGGCTGCTGTCGGGAACGTTGCTAAAGCCCGCGGTATGAGTGCTATTGCGGAGTACACTGGTTTGGGTCGAGAGAGTCTTTACAAAGCTATGGCACCTGGTGCCAAGCCTCGCTACGACACGGTTCTGAAGGTATTGAATAGTCTGGGCGTCAAGCTCACCGTGTCAGCCGCTCAATGAGATTGCCGTATAACAAATCGCTGCACGGGCCAACGGGCGCCTGTCACGGCTCTTGCAGCAAGGGCAACAGCCGCACCAGGCGCGCCGTTGCCCGTGAGCTCGAGCGTTATACGTCCCTTGACAGACCCTACATTGTAGTTACACTTTGCAGATGAGTGAAATCACGTTCGAGTGGAATAGCCGGAAAGCGTCGGAGAACAAGCGGAAGCACGGCGTTTCATTCGAGGAGGCGAAATCCGCATTTCTAGACGAGAATGCGCGGTTGATTCCAGATCCAGAAAACTCCGATGACGAAGATCGTTTCATATTGCTGGGGTTAAGTATTCAACTTCGCGTTCTTCTTGTGTGTCATTGTTATCGCGCGGACGATAACGTTATCCGAATTATCTCTGCCAGAAAGGCGGCTAGATCGGAACGAATGCAATACGCAGAGTACCTACCATGAAAAAATCATACGACTTTTCAAATTCTGTCCGAAATCCCTACATTAAGAAGTCGAAGAAGCAGCTCACTATTCGGCTTGATGAGGACACTATCGAGTATTTCCGTTCTCTGTCGGAAGATAGCGGCATTCCCTACCAAAGTTTGATCAATTTATATCTTCGAGATTGTGCCGCATCGAACAAAAAGCTGAATATGACTTGGGCAAAGTGACATATAACAAATCGCTGCACAGGCCGACGGGCGGCTGTCACGACTCTTGCAGTGAGGGCAACAGTCGCGCCAGGCGCGCCGTTGCCCGTGAGCTCAAACGTTAAATTTCACGGAAAGCTTATCAGTTGTCCGATCCAAGCCAATTCTCTCCAAACGATGCGTGGATTCTCTTTCGCCTGAACGATGCGCCGATCGTGACCGAGCAAGATGGCGACTTCGATGTATTGTGTCTAATGGACGCAGCGAGTTGTTACATCCTTGCGAACGATTTTGTACCGATTCTTGGCAGTAATGATGCAGTCCGAATCGCAGAACGGCTTCTAGCCGGGGCCCAAGTTAAAGCGGGGTTTCTGGCCCATGTTGGCGGAGGTCGGAGACAGTGAAATCTGACAAATCACTGCACGGGCCAACGAGCGCCGAAACCCCAAAGGCGTGCGCTTCGATGACCTTTGTAAAGTTTGTAATCTGTTTTTGGGGAACCGCGCCATGCGTGTCGTATTCATTCACGGACCAGCCGCTTCTGGGAAGCATACGATCGGTTCTCTCCTCTCGGCTCGCACTGGGCTCCCGCTGTTTCACAATCATCTGGCCGTAGATCTCGCTAAGACCCTGTTCGAGTTCGGTAGTGAAGGCTTCACGCAGCTCCGTGCCAAAGTCTGGATCGCAGCCTTTTCCGAAGCCGCGACGGCGGGAAGGTCATTCATCTTCACGTTCCACCCTGAAGCTACGGTTGATCCAGGTCTCATCGAAGCGCTCGTTGAGATAGTCGAATCATCAGGCGGAGAAGTCTGTTTCGTGGAGCTGCAGGCTAGCCGGGAGACTGTATTGCGACGGCTTGGAAACGCAAGCCGCGCGAAATTCGGCAAGCTCCTCGATCCGGACCTGTACGAGCAGATCGAGTCCAATGGTGGCTTCGACTTTCCCGCGTTACCAACCCCAATGGTCGTCATCGACACCGACGTAATGAAGGCAGAAGATGCAGCGGTAGTCATTGAGCAGGCGCTAAGTCGTGTCGCCTGACTCAACTGTTAGGCCGCACGACAGGCCCAGCGTCACCAGAGGCTCAGGATGATTCGATTTGGGGGTACATCACCAATGTCTGCTATGAACAAGACCATCGAAAAGGCAACGACCGAGCAACTTGGCATTCTGCTGCCGCTGGTGCGCGCGTTTCATGCGCACGAAGGGATCGCGATGAGCGAGGCGGATCGCGACTCGGTGACGCGCCGGCTGCTCGCCGACCCGACCTGGGGTCGTATCTGGCTCATCTTCGACGGCGCCGACGTCGCTGGTTACATCGCCATTTGTACTGGCTTCAGCATCGAGTTTCGCGGCAACGATGCCTTTGTCGACGAGTTCTATGTTCGACCCGAATCGCGCGGACGCGGTCTCGGCACCAGGGCGCTGCAGCGCGTGCGCATTGAGGCGAAAGCACTCGGTATCCGCGCGCTGCACCTGGAAGTCGATCGATCGAACCTCAAGGCCAGGAAACTTTACGCCAATGCCGAATTTGAGGCGCGCGAGGACTACATGCTGATGACCAGCTTGTTGTAGCAACTGGTCATACCATAAACTCCCGGCACTTGATTCATCAGGTGCAACCCATCATGTCACCCGTACTTGCTTCGATCGCACTGCTGGTCCTGAGCAACGTCTTCATGACCTTCGCCTGGTACGCCCACTTGAAAGAGTTGAATCACAAGCCATGGATTATTGCGGCCCTCGTGAGCTGGGCGATTGCTTTTTTCGAGTACCTGTTGCAGGTGCCGGGAAACCGCATCGGCTACACGGTTTTGAGCGTCGGGCAACTCAAAATCATTCAGGAAGTGATTACGCTTTCCGTTTTTGTGCCCTTTGCGCTGTTGTACCTCAAGGAACCGCTCAAGCTCGATTACCTCTGGGCTGGCCTGTGCATGGTTGGCGCGGTGTTCTTTATGTTCCGCGAGGAACTGCTACAGTAGCGGCCGGAAAAAAAGGAGAACTACGATGACGAAATACAAACTCAGTTATTTCGATTTCAATGGTGGTCGCGGCGAACCGATTCGCATCATGTTTCATGCTGCCGGGATCGCTTTCGAGGACAATCGCCTGTCATTCGAACAGTTCGGCCAGATGCGGCAAGGGACCCGCTTCAATTCCCTGCCGGTTCTGCATGTCGATGGCGTCGAGGTCACACAGTCCAATGCCATGCTGCGCTACCTCGGAAAGCTCGGTGGCCTGTACCCGACGGACAACCTGCAAGCCCTGTACTGCGACGAGGTCATGGGTGCGGTCGAGAATCTCAGCTACCACATTGGCCAGACTATGCGCCTGCAAGGTGACGAGCTGCGCGAGGCGCGCCAGAAATTGCTCGATGGCTGGTTGACAACCTATATTCGCGGCATGGGTGGGCTGCTCGCGCGCGGTGGCGGCAAGTATTTTTGTGACAATCGCCTTACCGTGGCCGACCTCAAGGCCTTTATACAGACGCGCTGGCTGCAGTCGGGGGCGCTCGATTACATACCGCGGGACGCCTTGAAAAAGCTGGCACCTGCCCTCGCCGAACACCAGCAACGTGTCGAAGCGGACCCAATCGTGGTTGCTTACTACGCATCGCGCGCGTAGCCGTTCGCGATGCACATCGCGATTGCATTTATAAGCTCGCTGGTTGCGCTGCTCTGGGCGCTGTATCGGCTCGAGGAAATGGGCATCAGCCTTGGCGGACTCAATCCCTTCCACTGGCGCCGCCGCCGGGCCTGGCGAAAAAAGTACGAGGCTGATCCCATTTATGCGCTCGAGGACCCGATGGAGGTTGCTGCCGCCCTGGTGGTTGCAATCGCCAGGCTCGATGGCGATATCAGTGCAGGGCAGAAGGCCGCGGCCATTGCTGAATTCTCGAATGCCTTTTCACTCGAAAGCAAAGCGGCGTTGCAGCTGTTTGGCGCCGTTTCCCACGTCCTTGGCCAGCCGCAAGTCATCGACAAGCAGGTTGCCGGCCTGCTCGAACGGCACAAGAACCTGTTCACGGCAGAGCAGATTGAATCGCTGCTGGCGATGATGTCGGCTGTCGCTTCCGCGGACGGCGCGCCATCCACAGAGCAAACCCGGTTTCTTGGCGAATTCAGGAACCGCGTTAGTGCGCCTGGTAAAGCCGCGGAGGGAACGTGGGCAACGCCAAAAAAATAACTGTCTTGTTTCTTTGTACCGGCAACTCCTGTCGCAGCCAGATGGCCGAAGGCTTTTGCCGGCATCTTCGTGGCGATGACTTTGTGCCGTACTCGGCCGGCATCGAAAAACACGGGCTCAATCCGCTGGCTGTCAGGGTGATGCAGGAAGTTGGCGTCGATATCTCCGCACAGCAAAGCAAAACGCTCGATGAGCTCGATGACGTAAAGTTCGACGTCGTTGTTACTGTCTGTGGACATGCCAACGAAACCTGTCCGGTCTTTCCAGGCAGCGCCAGGCGCATCTACCATGGCTTCGATGACCCGCCGAAACTCGCGGCGAATGCACGTAGCGAGGAAGAAGCCTTGCAGCATTATCGAAGCGTCAGGGACGAGATCCGCACCTTTATTGCCGGCCTGTCCCTGGCCTAGTGGTCGGCCGCTCGCTAGTAGCGGCGGCCGTCCTTGCGGGTGAAGGTGTTGCCATCCGGCAAGTGCAGATCGATGTCCGGATAGTGGCAGACGCCGTTCTTGTTCTGCCCCACCACGACAAACGTACAATCCAACGCGGAATTGTTGATCACGCAATGACCGTTGCCGTCGTTCTTCGGAAATGCAACACAATCGCCGGCAGCAAGTGGCGTTTCGCCATGATCGTCGACGAGCGTGGCGGTCCCTGAAACCATCACCAGGAACTCGTCCTCGATTTCGTGCCAGTGCCGTTGTGCGGACCAGGCACCGGGCTTCAGCACCACGTGACTGACACCAAAGTCCTCGAGGCCAGCCGCAACGGACAGGCGCCGGTACCAGCGTCCCTGCACCACGTTCGCGAATGCCGCCGGATACCCCGTCGCATTGCGTTGCGGGATCGATTCGAGGTCAAGTTTTGGCATGGCCGCGGTCCTCTCATAGGGTGCCGGAAATGGTATCCTGCGCGCTTGACGACGAACAATAACAACAACTCGTTTTTCCAGGAACTCAAGCGCCGCAACATCTACCGCGTTGGTGTTGCCTACGCGGTGGTGACCTGGCTGTTATTGCAGATCATGGACACCGTGGCACCCATCATCGCCTTGCCGGAGTGGGCGCCCAAACTCGTCCTGACCTTGATGATTATTGGTTTTCCGGTCGCAATGCTGTTTGCCTGGGCTTACGAGCTCACACCCGAGGGACTGAAGCGCGAAGACGTGTTCGACCCGTTCCGTAACGAACCGGCTTTCACCGCCCTGATCGAGAAGCGGCGCGTCAGTGCTACCGAGCAACAGCAGTTGCTGCAGGCAACAAACGATGCGCGTTGAACCGAGCACACCGACGATCGGTGCCGAGGTACACGACGTAGAGTTGTCGGGGCGGCTAGACGAATCCACACTGGACGAGATCTACAACGCGCTGTCGAAGCACCTGGTGCTGTTCTTTCGTGACCAGCAGCTTGCGCCCGGGGACCAGTTCGAGTTCGCGAAGACCTTCGGCACGCCGGCGAAGCCGCACCCGGTGTATCCGCATCTGCCCGGCTTCGATCGTGTCGTGCTGCTCGAGAACGATGGCGATCGCCCGACGGATACGGACGACTGGCATACCGACCTGACGTTCCAGCCGAGTCCCCCGTTCCTGTCCGTGTTATACGCAGAGCAGGTGCCGCCCTGCGGTGGCGACACGCTCTGGGCGAACATGTATCGCG
>JAOUHU010000062.1 GCA_029884455.1 Gammaproteobacteria bacterium
GGCATAGCGGCATTTCCACTCTTTATCGGACTTGCCTACCTGATCATGTGGCGTTTCGGGGAGCGTCGCTCATAACAACGGCAGCGACATACGCGGATAGCGACGACCAATACCTGGTAGCGCTGGCCGTGTCTGCACAGGACACGGCCGCGTTTGGCGAGTTGATTCGTCGTCACCAGTCACAGTTGCGCAATTTCCTGCGCAAACTGAGCGGCGATTTCGCTCTGGCGGATGACCTGGCCCAGGACAGTTTTCTGCACGCGTGGAGCAAGTTACATACATTCACCGGACGCGGCTCCTTTATTGGCTGGCTGCTGAAGATTGCCTATACGACATTTCTGCAGTCGCGGCGAAAGTCGAGACGTTTTTCGAAAGTACTGACTGATGTCGCGTACGTCGCAGAGACGGAGTCGAAGAGCTACACTAAGGGCGTCGACGAGGCGCCTGATATCGATAAGTTGCTGGCGGTTCTTACGGTGGAAGAAAGAGCGATATTTATCCTGTCTTATGCCTGCGAGCTGTCGCATCGCGAAATCAGCGATGCAACCGGACTGCCTGCGGGAACCGTGAAATCCGTAATTTTTCGTAGTAAACAGAAAATCAGGATGAATTTTGACATCAAAGATCATAAACATGGCTGAAAAACTGCAAGACGATGATGATCGATTGTTCGCATCACTGTTGCGTTCCGAAGTTATTGAGGACGCGGGTTTCAGTCAACAAATCGTGACGCGCATTCGGCGCGGCATCTGGCTTCGGCGCCTGGCTTTGCCATCAGCGTTGTTGCTGGGAGGCATCATTGCTGGCAGGTCACTGTTGCAGCTGGCAACGGTATTGCCGACGATCGTCGATATGCTGCCCGCGAAGCAGCTCGTGTTGCCCGACATGATGTTGACGCAATTTCCATTGATGTTCACGGTTGGTTGTCTGGTGGTGATTGCTATTACTACATTCAAGCTTAGCGAAGAGTAGTCTGGCGATACGCAGCGCATTGTCACCGGTCCAATGCTCGGTTACATTGCGTTGATGAACCTTCGCGAACAGGTTGAATCGTTGCTGCCAAACTGGGAGCGTTGGTACCCCAGCTTGTTCGACGCGGCAAGTGACCTGGGCCTCATCCGTGCTGAGGTCTGCGATCCTGATTCACTGTTGTTAAGCCGACGTCACAGCAAGGTGCAGCAACAGGCGGAGGACGCCCACCGCGAGAAATGGGGCGGCCTGGAGCAGGAATAAGTGCAATTCGATGCCAGCACTGTGCGTGAACAGTTTCCTTCGCTGTCGGTCGCAGATAACGGGGTGCGCAGAATTTACCTGGATAATCCCGCCGGTACGCAGGTGCCGGTTTCTGTTGCACATCGAATTGCCGATTGCCTGCTGTACCACAACGCGAATGTCGGTGGATTTTTTCGTACCTCGGTATCGGCGGGGGAACTGGTCGATAATGCGCGTCTTGCCTGTGCCGACTTTCTGAACGCAGTATCGGTTGAGGAAATTATTTTCGGCCAGAGCATGACCGCGCTGACATTGCACCTGTCGCGGTCGATCGGGCGGTATCTGGATGCGGGCGACGAGATCGTGCTGTCCAGAATGGATCATGACGCAAATATTGCGCCGTGGCTGTTGATGGCGCGCGACTATGACCTGAAGGTTCGCTGGCTACCGTTCAATACGGAGTCATTTGAGTTTGACGCGGACGCCTTGGACTCGGTGTTGACGGATCGTACCAGGCTGGTTTGCGTTGGCGGCGCAAGCAATATGACCGGCACGCTGAATGACGTAAAAGGCCTGTGCGCCAGGATTCGCGCAGCCGGTGCCTGGAGTTACATCGACGCCGTGCAATCGGCGCCGCACGTGCTGGTTGACGTGCAGGACATTGGTTGTGATTTCCTGGTTTGCTCTGCGTACAAGTTTTTTGGCCCGCACCAGAGCGTCCTCTGGGGTCGCCATGACGTTCTGCGGCAACTGGAGCCCTACAAGGTCCGGCCGGCGCCGGTGGAATTGCCATGGTGTTTTGAGACCGGTACCCAAAGCCACGAAAGTATTGCCGGGATCGGTGCGGCGATCGATTATTTCGCGGCGCTAGGTGGCGCGGCGAGCGCGGGCGACACCCGGCGGCAACAATTGGCCGGTGCATTTGCACAGCTGTTCGACTACGAGAAGTCACTGGCCGGCCGGCTGATTGGCGGCCTGCAGGCCATTCCGGGTATCAGGGTACAGGGCATCACCGACCGCAATGCACTTGATCGGCGTGTGCCGACTGTTTCATTTACGCACGCGAATAAACATCCCGAGATGATTGCGAGCGCATTGGCCGAGCAGAATATATTTGTCTGGAGTGGCCACAACTATGCGGTGGAGCCTGCCAAAGCACTCGGCATTTACGACAGCGGTGGAGTCGTTCGTATCGGTGCTGTGCACTACAACACGGCTGCTGAAATCGACGCGACTCTGACGGCGCTCGAAGGGATACTCTGATTGGCAGCGGATGAGGAATGCTGGCAACGTCGCAGAGCACGCCAAATAGCATTCGATCCATTGACGAAAAAGGCCGCCCTGTTTCGGCAACAGGGCAGCCTTTGTGAGATGGATGCCGAAAAACAGGTCAGGAGAATACGGAAGGATGCTCCATTATCCAATTAAGACCCAATGGTTTTCCGGACACCTTTGATATCTCACTAGACATGGATCACCTCCTTTCAAGTAGTTTGCCCGCCGCCAGTATCGCCAATAAATCCGCGGATGCCAAGAAAATATTGCTGGAAATCAAAGGTATAAATCGGAAATCTGCTGCGCTATGATATCCAACCCCGATGCTCGATCCGGGCAATAATCAGAACCAGAAAAGCGACGGAACTCGCTATGAGTGAGCAGCAATCAGGCCAGCCAGGGACCCCTGTGGGGTCAGCCGGCACCGCGGCGCCAGTCGCTGCCGCCGAACGAATCGCGAGCCTCGACGTGCTGCGGGGCATTGCCATACTTGGCATTCTCGTCATGAACATTTACGCGTTTGCGATGCCGTTTCCGGCGTACAGCAATCCACTGTTGATGGGTGGCATGGAACCGATAAACCTTGGCACCTGGTTTGTCACGCACATACTTTTCGATCAGAAGTTTTTGAGTATTTTCGCGATGCTGTTTGGAGCCGGCATTATCCTGATGAGCAGCCGTGCGGCGTCGAAAGGCGCCAGGCCGGGACGAATTTTCTATCGGCGGCAGTTCTGGTTGGTGCTGCTCGGCGCTCTGCATGCCTATTTCATCTGGTTTGGCGATATCCTGTTTATGTACGCCCTGGTCGGGATGCTGGCATACCTGTTCCGCAACCGTACACCAGCAACGTTAATCATAGTTGCCTGCTGCCTGCTGCCAGTGGCGGTAATTTTGGGCTACGGCCTGAGTGCCCAGATGCAGGCAGCGAAGGCCGAAGTGGCGGAGATCGAGACCTTGCTGCAGGCAGGCGAAGCCATCAGCGAGGCGCAACAGCAGGCCCTGGATGACTGGCAAGAACAACGCGCCTTCATGGCGCCGACTGCCGAGGATATTCAGGCGGACCTCGATATTCACCTTGGCAGCTACGCCGGCTTGACGGCATGGCGCATTCCAAACGCAATGCAATTCCAGGTATTCGGCCTGTTAATTTTCGGTGTGTGGCGAGTCCTCGGGCTGATGCTGATCGGCATGGCATTGATGAAAATCGGCATCCTCGGTGCCGCACGCAGTGCCGGTTTCTATCGCACCATGATGGTCGCCTGCTATGGCATCGGTTTGCCGCTGACCGCTTACAGCGCCCTGGACCTGCACGCCCACGGTTTTGACCCTCTGTATGCAATGGGTGCTGGCTCGTCGGCGAACTACTTCGGCAGCGTCGTTGTGGCGCTGGGCCATGTTGCGCTGGTCATGCTGTTGATCAAGACCGGGTTCGTGCAGGGCATGTTGCGACGTTTCGCGGCCGTCGGCAGGATGGCGCTCAGCAACTACCTGATGCACTCGATCGTCCTGACATCCGTCTTCTATGGCTATGGCCTCGGACTGTACGGGTCGATTCCGCGCTTCTGGCAGATGGGATTTGTCGCCGTTTTGATCGGTTTGCAGATGCTCCTGAGTCCCTGGTGGCTGGCGCGTTATCAGTTCGGCCCGGCCGAATGGCTGTGGCGATCATTGACTTACTGGGCCAGGCAGCCGATGCGGCGGTGCTAGGAAAACAGAGCTCGAGAGCCGGTGATTCCGGGCGCATTTGCCGTGTATACTCCGGTACTCGCGCACGCAGGCGCCGCGCAATCCAAGAAACTAAAACGGGAAGTGAGACCACAATGGCAATCGCAGATCTTAAAAACGTATTGAAAATCTTTCGCGGCTCCGCGCTAAGCAAAACCCAGCAGGATGCGCTGCGCAAAGAGGTGATGTTGATGACCCTGGCACGGGCAGCGGATGCCGATATTAATATCCAGAGTGTTGAAGTGGATCGAATCCAGCAGATCCTGAAGCAACACACGGGTGAGAAATTCAGCGCCAAGGACATCAGGATGGCGGCTCGAGCAGAACTATATGCGGAGGCTACCCTGCGCAAGTACCTGGTCGCGGTCAGCAAGAAGCTGCGCAGCAAGGATCGCCAGGAAATTGTGCACGCGCTCACCGAGGTGTTTCGCAGTGACAGCGAAGTCAGCGTACTGGAAATCGACTTTTTCAACGGTGTGGTACGGGCGCTCGGGGCTAGTCCTGCCGAGATCGCGGGTCTAACTGCGGGTGAGGTGAACTAGCGCTCGGCGCTATCTCGGCCGCGCTGCTGGCGGTGAGCGCGCGCAGGTAGCGATTGGAGATGGCATTGCCAATCTCCCGATAGACCACGAATAAACCCGATCCGATGATGACGATGGCGCCCACCGTTACCCAGCGGTCGGGCACCTCATTCCAAATCAGGTAGCCTGCCAGCGCACCACCGACCAGCGCCGTGTATTCGAATGGCGCGAGCATGGCCGGCGCGGCGCGGCGGTAACCGCCAATAATTCCGATCCAGGCAATTACCGAACAGGCACCGGCGACGCCAAACAGCAGCCAGCCAACAGCGTCGGGCGGCTGCCAGTTGCCGGCACCCAGCAATGTGGCTGAAATCAGCAATGGTCCGACAACCACATACAGCGAGAGAGAATAGCTGCTTTCCGTATCAGCCAGTTTGCGCGCCGTGATTGCGAGGCAGGCGTAGAAGAATGCCGAAAACAGCACGGCAACATGTGCCAGGGCTATCGCTTGCGTGCCCGGGCGCAGAATAATCAACACGCCGATGAATCCGATCACAACGGCCATCCAGCGTCGCCACCCGACATGCTCGCCAAGCATTGGCACCGACAACGCGGTTACCATCAATGGCGCTGTGAAACCCAGCGTCAGCGCGTCCACCAGCGGCATGTGTGCGAGGCCGTAGAAGAACCCAAACATGGAACCGACGGCGAGAACCGTGCGCAACATATGCCAGCGCCAGCGCCGGGTTCTAAGGCTGTCTACGCCACCAAACTGCCGTGCAAGAAAGACAAAAATCAATAAACCGAACAGGCTGCGCAGAAACACGAACTGCTCCAGCGAATAGACAGCGAGCAGGCCTTTCGCAGCCAGATCCAGGCCAAGGCCACCGGCAACGCCAAGCAACAGGTACGCAATCGCCTTGCCTGTTTTGTCGTGTCGGGCCTCTGAAGTCATATTGATTCTGCAGGATAAATGAACGCCAGCTGAACATGGTTGCACGCTCAGCAGTGCGAGCATACAGGTTCAGCGCTGATTCAGCGAAGTGGTCGTTAAATGGATCCCGACCAGCAGGAATTGAGGACTAAATCATGTTAACGATCAAACCGGCACGAACTGTTGTGATGTTCGCAGCATTGTTTGCTGTGTGCCTTGCGACTGCGGATCCGGTAGCGGACGAGTCGCCACGGCTTTCCGTTACTACGCAAAGCACCAAGTCCGGGCGCGACAGCGGATTGCCAGGCAAGATTTCGGAAAGTGAGCATGAGGCGCTGCTGACCAGCGGCGACCGGAACACCGGCAAGCGCTCAGGCACGCCGTCCAAAGTCGGCGTTGCCCACGAGCTCACGGCGCGCAATGACTTCTGGTTCTACTCGGCGGATGTCGTGCTGTTCAACGATCACGACCAGGACGGGCATTTCCATGGCATCGACCTGCTTTTTGACGCGGACACCTGGTACGAAGACGCCGAGGTATACGCCGTGACCTACCTGAGCCTGAACGACGGGCCATGGAATGAATACTTCGCGACCGATAACTTCACACTCTTCGGCACCTCGGCGGACGATGCCTTTAATGTCGTAACAGAGCTGGTCTCCGGCTACCCGACAGGCAGCTACGACGTGCTCATCGAGTTGTTTGACGCCTACGACGATACATTTCTTGCGAGTTTCGGACCGCTCGATACCTCAGCTCTTGCGTTCCTGCCACTCGAAGATTCGAATCGCGACGTGCCGGTCGAGACTACTGTTGTTGTCGTTGAGGATGGCGGTGGTTCGCTTGACTGGCTGACTCTGCTCGCACTGCTCGTCGTGCCGCGAATTTTTGCGCGACGTTTGCGTGGATCATGAGCAGGCTCGGCGTCAGGAACAAGGTCAATACCGTTGCAAACGCCAGTCCACCCGCCACCGACGACGCCAGCTGGGTCCACCACTGCGAGCTCGGAGCGCCGACCGATACTTCACGCGCAATCAGGTCAATATTGACGCCGAGCACCATCGGCATCAGTCCGATGATGGTGGTAACGGTAGTGAGCAGGACCGGTCGCAGGCGAATGGCGCAGGTACGCAGGATGGCATCGAATTCCGTCGCACCGCGACTCCGCAAAACATTGTAGGAATCGATCAACACGATATTGTTGTTGACGACGATCCCAGCCAGTGTAATTACGCCGACGCTGCTCATAATGACGCCAAACGGCATGTCCATGAGCAGGTGCCCCAGCAATACACCGCCGGTGGAAAAAATCACGGCGGTCAGGATCAGGCCAGCCTGGTAAATGCTGTTGAACTGGGTTACGAGAATAATCGCCATCAGTGACATCGCCACCAGCATTGCGTTACCAAGAAACTTCTCATCTTCCTCCTGATCCTCAATCGTGCCACGAAACTCGGCACGGACCGCCGGGTCGACGCCCATGCCCGGCAGCAATTCGCGCAACTCGGCGATTACCTCGGGTGCGAGGTAGCCATCGACGACGTCAGCCTCAAGAGTTATGGTGCGCCGCATGTCGGTGCGGGTAATCGTGCTGACCTTTTGTGCCGGCACGCGTTTCACGAACGTGCTGATCGGGACCTGGCCATCCGGTGTCGGGATGCGTAACTCATCGATTTGCGAAAGGTTGCGATTTGCAGCTGGGTAACGCACCCGAATGTCGATCTCGTCGTCACTGTCATCCGGTCGATATTCGCCGATCTTGATGCCATTGGTGACCAGCTGCACCATCGCGCCGACCAGCGTGATATCGGCACCGAATCGCGCCGCTTCTGCGCGGTCAACCTTGATTTGCCATTCGATGCCCGGCAAGGGACGGCCATCCTCGATATTGGTAACGGCCGGGTGTTGCTCGAGCATCGTGCGCACTCGCGCGATGCTTGCAACAACGGCATCGCTGTCGCGCGAGGAAAATTCGATGAATATCGGTTTGCCCTGCGGCGGGCCCGAGTCCGGATTGCGCGTTTCGATCGCTATGCCGGCCAGGTCCGCGGTGCGGCGACGGATCTCGGCCAGGATTTCGTCAGACGGCCGGCGCCGGTCCCAGTCTATGTAGTTCAGCGTCAGCGCGCCGATCTGATCCTGTGTGCCGCGAACATCGGCAGTCTTGGCATACAGGAATTCGATCTCGGGCATATCGCTGATACGCTCTTCGACCTGGCGAACGAGAAAGTCTTTCTCATCAATTGACAGATCGCCGCGCGCTCGAATGTCGACCATGGCGAACGGTGGCTCGATTTCCGGGAAGTACTCGACACCGCGACCCAGCACCGCGAAGCCGACATAAATTGCCAGCAACAGCGCTGATACGATTCCGACGTTGCGCCACGGGTGCTGCAGCGAGCCGCGCAAGAACTGCACATAGCGTCCCGTGAATCCCTGCAGTGTGTTGAGGTCGCCAGTCTCCGCGACCGCAAGGTTCCTGCGGTCATCCTCACTGACAGCTCCGCTCTTGCCAAAAAGCGAGCCAACAGTCGGTACGATGAGAAGGGCCATCAGGAGTGACGCAGCCAGTACCGCGATCAAGGTAATTGGCAGGTATTTCATGAACTCGCCGGAGATGCCGGGCCAGAATGCCAGCGGCAGGAATGCGGCCAGCGTTGTTGCGGTCGAGGCAATAATCGGCCACGACATGCGTATGGCCGCACGCGAATAGGCATTATGCCGCGACTCGCCTTCCGCCAGGCGACGGTCGGCCATTTCGGTGACGACGATCGCGCCATCGACCAACAGGCCAACTGCCATGATCAACGCAAACAGCACCATCATGTTGATCGTAATGCCGAATGATCCTATCAACAGTATGCCAAGCAGAAAGCTGCCAGGAATCGAAACGCCAACCAGAAGGGCGGAGCGCATGCCGAGAATGCCGATGATGACCATGAACACCAGTAGCACCGCTGCCAGCACGCTGTTTTGTAATTCCGTTAGCATGTCGTTGACGTCTTCGGACTTGTCGCGCGAGACGCTTACTTCGATTTCGGCAGGCCAGTACTGCTGCGCTGCGGCTATTATCGTTTTGGCCTCTGCAATCGCGTCAATCAGGTTGGCGCCGCCGCGTTGTACCACCTCAATCGCCAATGCCGGTTTGCCATTCAGCCGTGCATAGCTCTCCGCATCCTTGTAAGTGCGTCGCACCTCGGCAATGTCCTTGAAGTGCACCACGCGCTCGCCGACGGCTTTAATCGGCAAGTCGAGTACATCGAGCGGTGACTCAAACACGCCCGGCACCTTGACCTGGAATCTGCCTTGCGCTGACTGCAGCGCGCCGGCGGCTACCAGTTTGTTGTTGTTCGCGACGAACGAGACGATCTGCGCCTGGTCGAGCCCATAGCTCTCCATGGCCAGCGGATCAACCACCACTTCCATCAGTTCCTCTCGCGCACCTATCAGGTTGACTTCGAGGACGCCACTGATGCCTTCTAGATCCTCCTTCAGGTCCTTGGCGATATTCGTGAGCGTTCGTTCCGGAATGTTACCGGCCAGGTTAAGGACCAACATCGGATCCTGCTGCGACATCTTGACCTCGTTAATGGTCGGGTCTTCTGTTTCGCCGGGCAACTCCGCTGCCGCGTTATCGACGCGCTCGCGAATGTCCTGCAAGGCCTTGTTCGTGTCGATACCTGCCTCGAACTCGATCTGGATGCTGGCGCCGCCCTCGTAGCCTTCGGCGATCATTTCCTTGATGCCCTCGACGGTGCGGATTTCCTGTTCCATGGGCCGGACCAACAGGCGCACCGCGTCCTCGGGCGAGATGCCCTCGTGCGTTATCCGCACATAGATGATCGGGATTTCTATGTCCGGCTCGGCCTCCTTGGGGATCGTTATGTAGGCGTACAAGCCTGCGACCAGTATGACAACCAGGCCGAGAATGACTGTCCGCGAGCGACCCATTGCTGCATCAATTATCTGCACGATTACTCGCTCTCTGCCGGAATTTTCCTGGCTACTGCGGTTGGGACATCGTCTTCAGGAACCGGTGCTACCTGCTCGCCAACAACCACGAAACCCTGGCCAACTGTAATGATGGTTATGCTTTCCGGAAGACCGGCCAGCCACACTCCATCGTTCGAGGACAGCGCAATGTCGGCAACCACGAATTCCACCTCGTCGGCATCATTAACGATCTTTATGCCTACATTTCCTGCATCATCGAGGGTCAGCAGTGATGGTGAAACACGGTGTGCCCTGATTGCCTCAGCCGGGATATACAGTTCCGCAGTACCTCCGGCACGCAGTTTGCCGTCGCTGTTGTCGACCTCAAGCTCGACCGCAAACGTGCGGGTTGCTTCTTCTGCGACGGGCGCAACGTAGCGAATGGTACCGGCGACCTCTTCACCGGTCGCAAGCTTTGCTCTTGCGGGCTCACCGACTCGCAAATATCCTGCGTCGAATTCGGAGACACTGCCCGCAACGATAATTCTGCGGTTATCGACAAAAGTCGCTATCGGGTCACCAACCTTGAGGAAGTTACCCACCTCAACCGAGCGCGCCTGGATTGCGCCATCAAAAGGTGCCCGCACCAGCATGTACTCAAGATCCAATTCGGCGCGAGTCAACTCAGCTCGCGCAGCTTCCAGTCGTGCCAGCCCATCTTGCAGCTGTGCTTCTGAGACATAGCTGGACGACATAAGCTTGCGACGTGCCTCGTACTCGACTTCCCGCTGTTTGAGCGTCGCGCGGGCTTCCGCAAGTCGCGCGTTTCGATCGCGTTCATCGAGGCGCACGATAACCGCGCCACGCTTGACGTTTGCACCGCGCTCCGCACCAATGGCTACGACACGACCATCCGTTTCGGCCGACAACTCGGTAATTCTCGCGGGGGCGGTCTTGCCATTCACGACTATCGTGCGCGTCACGTCCTCGGCAAGCAGCGTACGTACGCGCACCTTGCCGTGCGCTAACGGCTCGCTGCCTGTGTCCGCGGCCTGCGGCGCGCCGGTAATGCGATCGGCGTCGTCAAGCTTGCCGGATGCCAACCAGGCCGCTACCAATATCGCTATCGCGGCGGAATACAGCCAGGAGCGATATTTTGAAAACTTTCCCAAATCCATCTCTGTTAACCCTCAAAAATTAACCACAGTTGCCGAGCGGTGCTGTAACTCATGGCCGTTTTCCTGAATGTATTTCTTCATAGCAAGCATTACGGCGCGGCCAATACCAACGGTAAAGTGCATACCGTGCGGTGTCTCGTGCATACAGGTCTGTTCAAATTCATCGAATAGCTTTTCATACGCTTCAATCTCGGCAATGCGATTGCGCAATACGGTCGCAACCTGGTCCGCACTCATCAGGTGCGCAAAACAGATCGTGGCCAGAAACTCGGAGCGAATTTTGTGACTCGGGTTCGGCTTGTCGAGTTCGGCCAGCAGGACGTCCCGGCCGGCCGGCGTTATCGAATACACCTTGCGGTCCGGTTTACCGTCCTGGGGAATGCACTCGCAACTGACCAGGCCATCGGCTGCCAGCGACGCGAGAGCCGGGTAGATGGAACCGTAGCCGGCCGCAAAAAAATGGCCGAACGAGGACTCGAAATGCTTTTTCAGGTCATAGCCTGAGGCATCGCCATCGGTCAGCATGCCGAGGCAAACCGTTTTCACATCCATTACTGCTTATCCTGGCAGCAGGCGCTGCCCATATATCGGGGTGATGTATAGTATCAGTTCGATATATGGTGTCCAGTTTTTTTTGCCGCGCAGCAGGCCGCGGACCGGTAACTCACTGGGCAAACTGTGCCAGGAACGGGCTCAACAGCCGATCCTCGGGGTCGAGCTGACGCCGCAGGCGGCGAAATATGTCGAGTCGGCTCGAGTAGGTCTGGATCACATGGGCTGCGCGTAGCGCGCGTGACTGACTGATGATCGGGATGCCGCCCCATTTCTCGGCAAACTCCGCCAGGTCGATGACAAAGTCCTCCCATCCCCTGGACTGAGTCGACGCGCTGGTCAGTGCAATCATGGTTTCGTCAAACGAGGGTGACAGCAGCGAACCCGCATCGCGATTCAGGCGATAGCCGACTGCCGGCAGGTCGCATCGGTACCGGGACCTCTCCAGCATCGACACGCAAAATTCCTTGTACGCCAGCGCGATCATGGAGAAGTTGGCAGCGGGAAAGCACCAGGAGGAATAGAAGGTGTGGCGGCCGTTGTGCCTGCGGCCGGACTGCGACATGGCATTCGTACCATTTTGCACCAGCCGCGAATTGACCAGCCCCTGCGTGGCCTCGCTGATATTGTCAATCAGCCGGTACTTCACCGAATCGATGGGGACAATGCGATTTAGTGACTTGAAGACATGCGGCAACACGGTGCTTTCGCCCCAGTCCTTGAGTTTCCATGGTGTTGCATAGCTGTTGCCGGGATCGGCGTCATAACGGCGCAAATCAAGGTAGACCCGGTCACGGTATGGCATCAGGTAAAACTTGAAACCGACATCACTGAGCGACAATGTGTTGACAATAGTCGCGAATTTGTCGACGGTCACGCGGCGATGGCTTGCCGAGAATGTGCGGATTGGCCGCACACGCAATGTAACTTCGTAGATAATGCCGAGCAAACCGAAACTCATACGAAATGCGGCCAGCAGGTTCTTCTGCGACGCATCGATATTCATGATCTTGCCGTTGGCAGTGATGACTTTCATGGCCACGACGTGGCTGGAGAAGTAGCTGCCGGCGCTGCCGATACACGGACCGAAGCAAGGTGCGGCTATCGCGCCACCGACTGTGCGCCCCTGCAGGTCAAAACTGCCGACCAGCTCAAGACCGTCTTCGGCCAGCGTCTCGACCAGTGTCTGCAGCTGCAAACCGGCCTCCACAGTGACAGTGAAATTCGCCGCATCGACGCGGATAACCCGATCGACACCGGTCATGTGCAGGATCGAGCCGGCGTTGGTTCGATTGCAATCCGTGGCCGAAGACGCGCCTCCCAGTGGCCGGACTGGGAGTGCAGTGCGTGATTCCTTTTCAAGATACCGCTTGAGGTCGTTGAGACTGGTCGGCCGCAATTCAGCAGGTCCGACGAGCCTGGGACTGGCAAAGCGCCCCGACTTGCGCAGGTTTGTAGCGAGCATCCGTGTCTCCAGCAAACAGGCCGAAAATGCCAAAGTCACAGGACGAGAAACGACACCGGAATGGTGTGCGCTGCTTCGTGTCGGCGGCCCCGCGGTCATAGATCGAACCATCCTGGTTCAAACCCTTAGATCGGTGGCTTTGCGACCCCGCCTTTCAACGAGTGTGCCTTTGTCAAACGAGCGTCCATCCTTGCACGATGCGAAGAACACTGTCAACGAACTGCGGCACATGCTTGCAGCTTATTGTTAAGTCACATTGCAGTCGGCTGCCAGACTCTCGAACTTGGCAATCGATTGCCGTTTGATGAAGAATGCACCCTGCACACAATCAGGTGATCGGATATGCGATGGCAAGGCGGCAGGCGCAGCAGCAACATACAGGACCGGCGCGGACAGCGGCGTGGTGGTGGCCTGATCGGGGGCGGAATCGGCACCGTAGCATTGCTGTTGCTGGCGATGTACTTTGGTGTTGATCCGAACCTGCTGATCGAGGGCCTGCAATCGTCCGGGGGCGCTGCGACTTCCGTTGGCAGCCAGCCGAGCGAAGAGCAATTGCGCAGCGATCCTCTGGCCGACATGGTGGCCGTGGTGATGGCCGATACGGAAGATGTCTGGCACGAAATTTTCTCTGCCGCCGGCCGCCGCTATCGGGAGCCGACACTGGTGCTGTTCACCGGTTCGACGCGCTCCGCCTGCGGCGTAGGGCAGGCCGCTATGGGCCCGTTTTATTGCCCGGCGGACCAGCGGGCCTACATCGACCTCAGCTTTTACGACGATATGAAAAAGCGTTTTCAGGCGCCAGGGGATTTCGCGCAGGCTTATGTCATCGCGCACGAGGTTGGTCATCACGTGCAGAACCTGCTTGGCATATCGGACCAGGTTCGGCGTCGCCAACAGAACCTCGGCGAGGCCGATGCAAATCGGCTCTCGGTGCGACTTGAATTGCAGGCGGACTGCCTCGCGGGCGTC
>JAOUHU010000063.1 GCA_029884455.1 Gammaproteobacteria bacterium
ATCTACAACGCGCTGTCGAAGCACCTGGTGCTGTTCTTTCGTGACCAGCAGCTTGCGCCCGGGGACCAGTTCGAGTTCGCGAAGACCTTCGGCACGCCGGCGAAGCCGCACCCGGTGTATCCGCATTTGCCCGGCTTCGATCGTGTCGTGCTGCTCGAGAACGATGGCGATCGCCCGCCGGATACGGACGACTGGCATACCGACCTGACGTTCCAGCCGAGTCCCCCGTTCCTGTCCGTGTTATACGCAGAGCAGGTGCCGCCCTGCGGTGGCGACACGCTCTGGGCGAACATGTATCGCGCCTTTGACACGCTGCCGCCCGAGATCCGGATCCTGGTTTCGCGGCTCTCCGCGGTGCACGATATGGGCGCGTTTCGCAACAATTATCTTAGAGAAAACAATGATGTAGAAGCTCTAAACAAGGGCATGGCGGCGTTCGGCTCCGCCGTGCACCCGATCGCGCCTGCGCACCCGGTGAGCGGGCGGCAGCTGCTGTTCGTGAATCGGTCATTCACGCAGCACATCGTCGGCATGCTCAAGGCCGAAAGCGATCGCCTGCTCGGCTATCTTTTCAGTCATCTCGAGTCGGCCAATTTCCAGGTGCGGTTTCGCTGGCGCAAGGGTTCGGTCGCCATGTGGGACAACCGCTGCACGCAGCATTTTGCGGTGGCCGATTATCTTCCGGCGTACCGGCGCATGCATCGCGTCATCATCGACACCGACCGGCGCGCCGGCTGATCGCAGAAGAGAATGCGTCAGGCAGCAAAAATTCTGGTTGGTTTCGTGGCGCTCGAGCACCTCGGGTTCCTGGTGCTGGAGATGTTTTTCTGGACCCGGCCCCTCGGGCTCGAAACCTTTGGCCTCACGCCTGAATTCGCCGAGCAGTCAGCATCGCTGGCCGCAAACCAGGGCCTGTATAACGGCTTTCTCGCCGCGGGTCTGATCTGGAGCCTGCTGCGCAAGGCGGATGCCTTCGCGATCACAGTGTTTTTCTTAAGCTGTGTCGTTATCGCGGGCGTGTTCGGCGCGCTGACGGCGAAGATGTCGATCCTGTACGTGCAGGCAGCGCCCGCGTTGCTTGCGCTTGTGCTGGTTATACTCGCGAACCGAAAATGAAACACCGTGCACCGCGCAAACCCGGGTTTCAACCGACCTCCCTGATTGCCGGCGTTCTGCTGTTGCTGGTGTTGTTCGTGTCGGTTGGCTATTTCTTTTTCCTGGCCAGCACCGGGCTCTCTCCCGAACAGCAAGCCCTGCTGGCGCAGTTAGAGGAGCGGCGCGAGGAGTGGCAAACGAGGCGGCCGTTAGCATTTCGTTACGAGATCGAACGCGAGTGCGAGTGCCCGCTCGACTACATTGAGCCATTCACCGTCATTGAGTATCGCGACGAACCCGGGAACCAGGCATGGATTGACGAGTATTTCGTGCAGCTCGAAGAGAGCATCCGCAGCGGCGGTGACGTGACGGTTCGTTATGACCCGCGCTTCAGTTATCCGAACGACTTTCGCATCGCCAATGAGCAGACCTACATTCGCGACTTCGAAGTGCTCGAGTATGAGTTGCGCAATTGAGTTCGACTTTCAACCGACGCTGATCGGGCCCCGGCTCACGGTCCGGCCCATCAAGGTGTCTGACTGGCAAGGAATGTTCACTGCCGCCAGCGATCCGCAGATCTGGGTGCAGCACCCGGCGTCGGATCGTTACCAGGAAGCGGTCTTTCGTAACTATTTCGATGGCGCGCTGGCGAGCGGCAGCGGCTTTGCATTCGTCGACAACAGCTCTGGCCAGATCGTTGGCTCCAGTCGCTACCACGGTTACGACCCGGCAGTCCACGAGGTAGAAATCGGCTGGACCTTCCTTACCCGGCCCTACTGGGGCGGCAGCTACAATGCGGAAGTGAAGCATCTGATGCTCGAGCACGCCTTCAGGTTCGTCGACACAGTGGTGTTCTGGGTCGGCGCCAGCAACTGGCGCTCGCGACGCGCAATGCTCAAGATCGGCGGCGTCTTGCGTGCGGGTGACTGGTTGCGATCACATGGCGCAACCAGCGAGCCTTACGCAGTTTATGAAATTCGAAAAGACTTCCCAAGCTGGCTGAATTGGGAGCATGATCATTGATCTTTTTTTGCGACGTAATTGAGTGACTGCCGTGAAAGACCCTGAGGTAAAACTGCTGATTGTCCTGGTACTGCTTGCGGGCATTGTCGCCGCACTCTGGTTTTACCGCGACCTGCTGCCGGGCGATGAACCGGCCAGCACGCAGGCCGAGCCCGCTGATGCCGGCGAACCTGAACGCCGTGGCCCCATACATCCGCTCGCCCCGATTGATCCGGTAGACCCGCTCGACGGCAAACTCGTCCCTTTGCCGGCCCTCGACGACAGTGACAGTTACTTCCTGCTGGCGCTGGTCGATACCTTTGGCGCTGACCTCCGGCCGGTGCTCGTGAATGACGCCCTTATCGACAAGTTCGTTGCCACCGTGGACAACCTGCCGCGCAAGCACGTGCCTGAGAAGATCCGGCCGGTCAACAAGTTGCCAGGCGCTTTTACGACCGGCGCGACCGAAGACAAGGAGCAATTCCTGGTAAGCACCAGCAACTACAGTCGATACGATTTACTGGTTGGCCTCATCAGCAATGCCGATCCGGCTGCGATCGTCGCAAGTTACCGGCGCTTTTACCCGTTGATGCAGGAATCCTACGAACGCCTCGGTTACCCGGACGCATACTTCAACGATCGCGTTGTCGAAGTCATAGACCACCTGCTGCTGACACCTGCGCCTGCCGAGCCGATCCTTCTCGTGCAGCCGCACGTGCTTTACGAATTCGCCGACCCCGAACTTGAGGCACTCTCCGCCGGCCAGAAATTGCTGTTGCGCATGGGCAGCGAGCATGCCGCGAAGATCAAGTCGGTGCTGCGGAATTTGCGGCCACTCATCGCGCAGCCATAGCACCGGAAGCGTGGCACTGAAGCTTCGCTTGCCCTGGTGGCGCAGGCCAGCCGGACCCGGGCATGCCTGAAGACTCACTCACTTGGCCGCGGCGGATGATCGCGAATGAACTGCAACACCTCCGCAGGATCGTCTGTGCTGTACAGCAAGTCCTTGTAGTTATCGTTCGCAACCTCCAGCAGCAACTGGAATACATGTGTTTCTGACTGGTAGTGCTCCTTGCCGAATAACACCATTGGGTAGAAAAAGCCGGAACTTCCGAAGTGATTTTGCGTCGCGACCATGAAAATTTCCTGGCGCGCACCCGCGCTTCCCGGCGCGAACACCGCACCGCCTTTGGCGATCGACATCAGGATGCCTTCGCGAATGTTGTTGTCGAAATACTTCGCGATCTCGCTGGCAAACAGGTTCGTCGGCTCGAATCCATAGAACCATGTTGGAATTCCGAGGCTGCGACCGCCCTTCGGAAACATCGCTTTCACTTCCAGTGCGCGGCCCAGCCAGTCCGGGTCAGTCCATTTTGGTGCCTGCGCCAGGATTGCCAGCGCCGTATCCAGCGCGGCATCGCCGTACCCCGCAAGGTAAGCACCGAGGTTTGCCGCTTCCATGATGCCGGGGCCGCCGCCGGTCACAACAAATCTGTTGTCACGGCTTAGCAGTCGTGCGACTTCGGCGGTCTTGCGAAACCATGGATCGGTCCTGTCCTGGAAGAAACCGCCGGTGATGCAAACCATATCCGTGACTGCGATTTCCTGGCTCAATTGCTGCAAGCCATCGTCCATCGAAAAGTCATGCACCCTTCGCGTCAGGCTTTCGATCAGGTCAAGCGGCGATTTGCCCTTCGCTATATAACTCTTATAGATGGCTTCGTCTTTTATCGATCCCATTGGCGTTTTCGCCATGAGTTCGTCTGCGGAATAAAGCGTTGCGCGATACGGATCATATTCCAGATGATCAAAACGCCGCAGTATGAAGGCGCCCCTGCTATCGAGGTAGTGCTCGACCTCCGTGTTTCGAAACGTACAGCCCAGAAAGTAGCTGCCGTCGATCTGCATCGATTGCCAGGCGTTGCGTTTGAGATGGCTTAGATCCAGGCCCTTTACGACGGCCGCCTTGAGATTGAAGCCGGCTCGCTCGAAGTCCTCAAGGCTACGCACTGTCAGCAGGTCCCCCGCTGATCGAGGCGTCGCGGCGCGTGCCTGGCCCGACGCCAGCAGGCCGGAAAAGTCCGTCAACGTAGTTCCCAAACCTAGAATTGCACTGTTTGTCAGAAACGATCGTCTGTGCACAGCGTGTTTCTTCAGACGCCAACGAGTCGCGGCGCTAGCGCGTGCCACCAATCGGTGTCCCAAAGGATGTGAATGAGGATCGATGTGGGCAGCATGCATGCCAGCCAGATCCAGTAAGCCTTGTGAACTGTGCGCGTCCGCACCAGGTCCCAGATGAACATCGGGGCCACCGCCAGCAAAACATACAGGTCCGGTGAAAGCGGGCTCTCCGGCAGCGTATTGGGCAACCACGCAATCCGATCGAAAGCCGCGGGCAAGGCGGGGGCGATCGCCAGGAACATCATTCGCTTGTGGAGGCCTGGATCGCGCTTGCGTGCCAGCAGTGCAATCATAATAAACAGCGAAAACAGGATACCAATTCGAAGTTGAAGCAGCATGATATTGTCAATCAGGCGCAACAGCGACTGTAGGCCCGACTGCGCTTCTGCGGGCGCCATCTGCAGGCCATCCCAGGTCTGGTGGTACAGGGTCGGGACAAGTATGAAACCGGCAACCACGATGGCGGGTGCGAGTACCACGGCTGCGACACCGAGGCGCTGGTGGTATTGCAGTCGACCGTTTGCGGCCAGGGTCGCTTGCGCAAGGAGCAACAGTAAAAACGAGCCCATAAGAACCGAGTGAACGTGAAGCACCAGCGGCAGCGGTGGTCTCTCCCCCGAATCTACTGCCGCAAGCAGCTTGAATGAATCCGGAATGAAACCGGTCAGCGTGATGACGATAAAGAACACAGCCATGAAGACGAAAATCCATCGGTCAGACGCTGCGGCGATTGCGCTGCCCGGGCGTTGATATGTGGCCTGATCTGCTGCTTGTGTGATTACGGTAGTCATCTGGTCCCCCTGGTCCGGAACAAACATGCTGCGAAATTGCACCGAGCTTTGTGCTGAGAATAGCCGTTTTTTGTGTTTAAAGCTGGCAGGTCAGCTGCTGATCAAAGGAGCACATGCATGCGCTGGCACGATTGTGATTTCCTCTGCAATAGCCGATGCTAGGCGCTACGCAGGATATCGAGCACCCGATGGGCTTATTTGAAGAATTAAAGCGCAGGAACGTATTCCGCGTTGGTGCCGCCTACCTGCTGTTCGCCTGGGTCATTATTCAGGTCACCGACACCGTTGCGCCGGCTTTGCACCTGCCGGGGTGGACGCTCGCGCTGGTCACCTGGCTCAGCATCATCGGTTTTCCGTTCGTGATCTTTATTGCCTGGGCGTTTGAAATCACGCCACAGGGTATCAAGCCTGAAAAAGAGGTTGATCGCAGCGAGTCCATCACGCCGGATACGGGCCGCAAGATCAATTACATTGTTATTGCGCTGCTGCTGGTCGTGGTCGTGATACTGGTCAGCAAAGACTTCGTTGGCAAGGACACCGCCAGGAACGACACTGTACCCGAATCCACCGTTACCGATGCGGGCGGTACGAGCGGGCGTTTCGAGTCCATCGGCGTACTGCCCTTTGTCAATATGAGCGGCGACGCGGCGCAGGAGTATTTTTCGGACGGCATCTCGGAGGAACTGCTGAACGCCCTGGCCAAGCTCAAGGGCCTGCGTGTTGCTGCGCGCACTTCGGCGTTCGCCTTCAAGGGACAGAACAAGGCCATCAGGGATATTGGCGCTGAACTCAACGTCGATACCGTGCTCGAGGGCTCGGTTCGCAAGTCCGGGAACAAGATTCGCATCACGGCACAGCTCATCGACGCGAAAAACGGCTACCACCTCTGGTCAGAAACCTATGACCGCGAACTCACCGATATCTTCGCGGTGCAGGACGAAATCACGGCCGCGATCATGGACGCGCTGCTGCCGCACCTCGATACCGGCGAAGTGGCCGAGCCCATCAGGACGCAGGCCACCAATATGAGCGCCTACGATGCTTATCTGCAGGGGCGGCATGAGTACAATAGCCTGGAGCCTGGAGCCCTGCGCGAAGCCCTGGATTTGTTTCGCGCGGCGACGGACGCCGATCCCAATTTCGCGGCGGCCTGGGCCGCACGCGCGACGACGGTGATTGAGCTGCGTGAAACGTCTTTTCGCGAAGGCATTCCGCGCGAGGAGTCGATTCTGCTCGCAAGCAATGCCATCGAGCGCGCACTCGCCATCGACCCCGGTCTCGCGGAAGCGTATGTCGCGCAGGCCAACTTGCTTGCCGATTCGTACGATTTTGCGGCCGCCCTCGAAAGTCTGAACAAGGCGCTCGCGATCAATCCGAGTCTCGTCGAAGCATTGCGCCTGAACGCGCGCATCCTCAGTCGCTTCGGCCGCATCAAGGAAGCACAGCAGGAGATCCTCAAGGCGCTGCGGCTCGATCCGCACAACCAGATCACGGCAATACTCGCGGCGAATCTCGCCGACGAATATTACGAACCGGAATTTTTTACGACGGTGGAACGCTCCACCATGCAATTCGACCGTGCGCGGCAAATTCTCGAGGAACATCGGCTCAGCCAGGACCCGGAGCTCGCGCTGAGCGCACTCCGCAAACACAACGACAGTGGCACCACGGACGCACTGGATTTCGCAGGGCTGCAATTTAACTGGCTCAAGGAACTGGACAGAGAAGCAATGGCCAAGGTTGGCCGGGTCGATCGCATGTTTCTGATGTGGCTGCTGATCGCCGCCGACCAATGGGAAGAGGCCGAAGCGATTTACAACAGCTGGCCGGAACACATACAGAAGATGACGCTCAACCTCGAGGAAATCTCGACCATGCAAGCCAGCCAGGGCAACTGCGAGCTGGCACTCGAATCACTGCAACAGGCGCATGGCGATACGATCAGGATTTATGGCGAGATTCCCCCCAACGCCAGCCGCAGCAATAGCAGCCTTGCGTTGAATCGCGTCTATTGCCTGCGGCAGCTGGGCAAGGTTGACGAGGCCGAGGAGGTCCTGGCTCTGGCGCGTACCTACGTGGAGACGCTTCGGCAAAATACGGTCTACGGATTCTTCAAGATCGACGCGAAACTGCGCGTCCTCGATGGAGACAAAGAGGGTGCGCTGGACGTACTGGAAGCCGCACACGGACGCAGTGAACTTGGCTGGACTGGGCGCTATGACCCGGTCCTGCGGACGCTCGCGGGCGAGCCACGCTTCCAGGCTCTGTACAGGAAAGTTGACGAAGAAATTGATGCCATGCGGGCGCAGCTCGGTATGCCACCCGCTGTGTTGTGAACGGAATTCGGCTAGACTCCGCTTGACCGTTTGGACAAGGATTCAGTCGTGACCCGCAGCATGCATCGATTCGCCCTGTTCGCCGTGTTACTTCTCGCCGCGACGGCCGACGCGGGAACCATCCAGGAAGCCCTGAACGATCCGGGCCGACCTAATTCCGATCGCGAAGACGACGGCCGTCGCCATCCGGTCGAAGTCATGACATTCGCTGGCGTCACCGGCGGCGAGGTTATCCTCGAAATCGGCGCCGGCCGCGGCTATACCACCGAGCTGGTCTCGAGAATGGTCGGCAAAGGCGGCAAAGTCTTCGCCCATCAAATCAGCCCCGACCGTCTTATTGGCAATCGCCTGCCCAACGTGATCGTGATTCCCAACGAGCCCGAGGATTTTGCGGCGCGCCTCACTGCGGCTGGCGTGACTGCCGGCAGCGTCGACCGTGTACTGGCCTTTTTCAGCCTGCATGACGGCTACGAGGGTCCGCCCGAGGACATGCTGGACCTGTACGCCGCCCTGCTCAAGGTCCTCAAGCCCAACGGCGTACTCGTGGTTTGCGACAATACGGCAACGCCCGGCTCGGGGCTGGCATCGGTACCGGGCCTGCACCGCATTGATGAGGCGTATATGAAAAACGAGATTCTCAAGGCTGGCTTCGAACTTGAAGCCGAATCTGACGTCCTGCGAAATCCTGACGACGATCTCGAGTCGAGCTGGTTCGAGGATACCGAAACGCGTAAAGCCGGATACCAGGATCGCTTCACCCTGCGCTTTCGCAAGAAGTAATAACAGCGCTGCACGGCAGGATCCCGGCAAGCAATTTAGTATGGCCCGTTCACAATCGACGGCGATAGCCAGGACGCCGCCCAGACGTCCTCGTCACGAATGTAGTACACGGTATCGTTATGGATAAACGACCGGCTTCGCTCCACCCAGTCGGGCGTCGTGGCAATTGACGGCGGGCTGATCGAGCCGACACTGTTCAGCGCCGCGACTGCCGGCATGTTCTTGTCGCGGATCTCGAACAAGTACAGCGATGCGCCCAGGTACTGCCAGCTGCCATCTGCGGCATAGAGATTTGCCGGGATCGCGAAGCGGTCGATACCACCAACGTCTGCCTGGTAGCTGAACGCGTGACGGTCCCAGCGGGCTTCGCTGTACGAACCCGGGCCACCAAAGACCGCGCTGCCGCGCGACAGCGGCTGGGCGATGTTCGAGACGTCGAACAGTTCCAGTTTGACGCCGCCTGTGGCATCCGTACCCAGGCCGAGCAGCAGGTCGTCAGTGACCGGATGCAGGAAGTCCGAGAATCCCGTTACTTCCAGTTCACCCGCGATGAACGGATCGGCCGGGTTCGACAGGTCGATCGCGTACAGCGGGTCGATCTGCTGGAACGTCACGGCGTACGCCACGTCTCCGAGGAAGCGGACGCCATACAGCGCCTCGTTCGGCTTGCCGATCTCTCCGGGCCGGCGGTCGTTCGGCAAGGTCGAGACAATGTCGAGCTCCGGCCGCGTGCTCGACTCGCGCAGGACATAGAGATAGTGATCCACGAAGTCCTCGTTGTTCCAGTCGAACTGAGACGACAACAAACGCAGATCACCGTTGTGCTCGCTCATGCGAAAGTCAGCCTGACCGACGCGCCAGACGTTACCCCCTATGTCGGCAGATCCGCGGTAGCGGATGTCGGTACCGGCCAGCGCGAACTTATGGATGCGCGTCACGTCCCGGTTGACGGCCGTGGCGGGCAGGTGTTCGGTGAAATACAGCGCGTTCTCGGAGACATAGACGCCGTAGGCATTTTCCTTGTAGCAGGTAGTCGAGAATGCCGAGGGATTGTCGATCGGTATCGCCGTAACGCTCGTAATCACGGGGGAGTTTCCGGGGACCGCGTCTGTCGTCACGTAGCATCGTTCGGGTGCGACCAGCGACCGCGTCTCGCCTGCAACCGTGACCTTTGGCAGCAGGTCGTCGAGCGTCGTGCTGGCCAGCAGCGCCTGGTTCTCGGCCTGCTGTGCCGGCGTCGTGATGTAGTAATGCAACCCCGGGATCCACGGCGTGTAGCGGCTTACGATGTATACCGTGTTGCCGATGCGCCGGCTTTCGACGAAAACGCCGTCGATCGTCGCATCGAACGTGAGCGCGGGATCTGCGGCATCGCTGACGTCATAAACGCGGAAGCCCAGTTTCTCTGGTGCCCAGATTGCGATATCAGCCCAGAGCTCGCCGAACGTGCCGTAGATCGACCGCCCGGTCAGCGCGACCATCGTGTCGCCCGTCGTGTACATGCCCTGCACGGAGATGCCGTCCTTGAGCGGAATCTCGCTGACGAGGTCGGCCGTGCCATTCGCAGGATCGGTCGCCAGGATGCGGATCGAGCGCTCGATCGGGGGTGGTTCAATGACCGGCCCCCCGGCGTCAAGCGCCAGGAAGCAACAGTGGAAGTAGCGTCGCGGCGCCACAAAAAGGTGCTCGCCATCGTAGCGCACGGCATCGAACTCATCGACATTGAGCTCCTGCGTGTAGGTGCCCGTAAAGTTACCGGTCGGGGATCCGCCCGCGCTGGCCGCCGCATCGGCCAATGCAAGCTGCTCGTCGCTGCTCATGGCCGTAAGGCCTGCTTTGATCGAAGCCTCAAAGGCCGCAGTATCCGAAACCGGGCTCAGTAGCCCGGCGGGTTGCACGGGACCAGGCATGTCGGGCCCGCTCGAACCGCAGCCGCCAAGCACCAGAAGTACCAGTCCGGAAAGTATCGCCATTAGCCGCATCATCGCGTTATCTCCGTTGTTGTCCATATGTCAAGGCTATGCTCCTGATGCGCCTTTGTCTGTGGATATGTGATGCAAGAATGTGTAAATGTGTAGCCGGGCGGCTATACACTTTTCGACAATTTTCATACGCCTTTAATACCGATCCACAGCCGCCCGCTTGCGACACTAACGTAACTTGCATGGCCGGCAGGAGGCGTGCCAGATGTTGCGACAACCGATCCAGCTGGCATTGCTGCTTATTCTGATCCTGGCAGTGCCCGGCCTGGCCGATGAGAACGCGGAGAATGCGAACGAGTCGCGCTGGCAACTCGGGGCCGCGCTCGGCTACGGCATCCGCTCCAACCCGCTGGTGCAGAGTGACGACATTCCGATCGTCGTCGACCTGGACATTGCCTGGTTTGGCGAGCACTTTTTCTTCGACAACGGCGACCTCGGCCTGACCTTCGCCGACAACAGCGCGTTCACCGCCAGCGTTATTACCCGCATCAATTCGGATCGCGTGTTCTTCGGCAACACTGACACGCGCTTCGTCGTATTCGACAGCACCGGCGCACCGCTGGCCGTGCCCACCCTGTTCAAGCCACCGGACCGCGACTACGCAATCGAGCTTGGCGTGGAAATGCTCACCGGCGGCGACTGGGGTGCCATGCAGCTCACGGCGTTCCACGATATCTCCGGCACGCACAAGGGTTACGAGCTCTACGCCGACTACAGTTTCGGCTGGCGGCAGCAACGACTTTACGTCGGGCCCTCGTTCGGCCTGAGCTACAAGAGCGCGGAGCTCAACAACTACTACTGGGGTGTCACGCCCGAGGAAGCGGGCACCGTTGCTTTCCCTTACGAGGCGGGTGCCGGCTTCAATTGGCATGCACGGCTCATGATCGGTTACCAGCTGGACAAGCGCTGGGCCGTCTCACTCGTCGCCGAATACGAGCGCCTGAATGACGAGGCGTCGGCGAGCCCGATCGTCGCGACCAACCGCGTGCTCGGCTGGTTCGCGGGCGCGTCATACAGGTTTGGACGATGATGCGTCGATTTGCACTCTCCCTGCTTGCTATTGCGATCACAGCGACGGCGCAGGCCGAGGAGATGAAGCTCAGCGTGAAGCCGCTCCTCTGCATAACCGACAGTCGCAATGCAGTCTGCGAGATGTCGTTCCTGGTCGTGTGGGAGAGCGGCGAAAGCGGGTACTATTGTCTCTTCAGCGACTACCACAAAGCCCCTTTGCGGTGCTGGACCGAGGAACGCGAGGGCCGGCTGAACGACGATCGCGCCGTGCGCGAGACGTTCAGTTTCTGGATGACCGGCACGGATACCGCGGCCCGGCTCGCAGAAGTAAGAGTGGAAGTGCTGCGCATGGACTCCGACGACCGGCGACGCAATCGCCGCACGCGTCACGTCTGGGATATTAATTGACGAACAAGGCAACAGACATACTGCTCGTAGAAGACGATCGTCGCCTCGCCGACCTTACGGCGGAGTACTTCGAGCAGAACGGCCTCACCGTTGCGATCGAGTCCCGGGGCGACAAGGCCTTGGCGCAGTTCGCCAGGGTAAAGCCGCGCATCGTGCTGTTGGACCTGATGTTGCCCGGCGTGGACGGTCTCACGATTTGCCGCGAACTGCGGGAAACTTTCGACGGCCCGATCCTGATCTTCACCGCCAAAGACTCCGATATCGACCAGGTCATCGGGCTCGGGGCCGGGGCCGACGATTACGTGACCAAGCCCGTTGACCCGATGGTATTGCTGGCGCGCACGCGCGCACTGCTGCGCCGCGTCGAGGGTGCGGACAGACCAGCGGCACAAAGCAGTGACATCGTGCTCGGGGCATTGCACATCAGTCCGTCGGCACAGAACGTAACACTCGGCGGCGAACCCGTGCAGCTCACCACTCATGAGTTCGAGCTGTTGCTGCTGCTCGCAAAGCGGGCTGGCACCGTGCTCAGCCGTGACGATATTTTTCACCACCTGCGCGGCATCGACTACGACGGCACCGACCGGTCGATCGACGGGCGCATCTCCAGGCTGCGCAGGAAGCTCGGCGATTCAGCGACCGAACCCACCCGCATCAAGACTGTCTGGGGCAAGGGCTACCTGCTCGTGCCCGACGCCTGGGGCGAGAACAGGTAGGAACCGTGTTCAACAGTCACAATCGCCGGCTGCTGTTTCGTTCCTACCTTTGGCTCGTCGGCGGCCTGCTCGTCGTAGCTGTGGTACTCGATTTTGGCTTTGGCCACTTGCAATACCGGGCGCAACCGGATGTCAATCGCTGGCTGGGGTCGACGTTTCGGCTGATCACCGCACGCCTCGAGGAAGTGCCGGCCGCAGAACGCGCGGCCGTCGTAAACGACATTGCCGGCGAACTCGGTATCGGCGTGCATCTCCTCGCGCGCGACGAAGTGCACATGAACGACATCGCCGATGAAGGACTGTTTCCGCTCGTCGACTCGCAAGGCAACACTTCTTACCTGCACGACGCACAGGCAATCGACGCGATCATTCGTCTCGGCCCGATCGCTGCGCCGGAGGACAGCCTGCTTCTCGACCTGCTGCCGCCGATCTTTTACCTGTCGATCTTCATCGTCGTCGGCCTGTGGCTCCGGCCGCTCCTCATCGACATTGACGTGATCTCGAAAGGTGCACAGCGCTTTGCCGCCGATTACCGGGACCCGCCGACAACCGCAATCAAGACCACCGAACTTACGCCACTGGCGCGCAACATCGACGAGATGGCCGCAAAACTCAGCAGCGTATTGCGCAGCCAGAAAGAACTGATCGCCGCACTGTCGCACGAAATGCGCACACCGCTGGCACGCATCCGTTTTGCCCTTGCGGTCATCGACGACAAGGCGAGGCAAGAACTGAAGCCGAAGCTCGTTGCGATGAATGAAGACGTGCGTGAGATCGATGAGCTCGTGAGTTCCATGCTCAACTACGCCCGCCTCGACCATCCCGACATCGAAATGAACTGGCAGGCTGTGCCGACCAGAAACTGGCTCGACAACGTCATCAGCAAGGCACCCGGCGATTTGATACGGATCGAGGCAAACGCCACGGGCAATACGCCGGGCTCGGTTCGGATGGACCCGCGCCTTATGGAACTTGCGCTTAGCAACCTGGTGGTGAACGCGACGCACTACGCCCGGCGGGAAGTCCGCTGTTCGCTTGCGCAAGACGGCGACGATTACGTCCTGACCGTTGAGGACGACGGCCCAGGCGTCCCACTTGATGAGCGCGAGAAGATCTTCAAGGCGTTTACCCGCATCGACGACAGTCGCAACCGCGAGACCGGCGGTTACGGGCTCGGTCTCGCCGTGGTTGCGCGCGTCGCCGAGCTGCACGGTGGACTGGCAAGCGTCGACGCCTCGCCTGCTCTCGGAGGGGCGCGCTTTTCAGTGCGGTGGCCGGTCGGCCAAGCCATCTAGCGATGCGTCTAAGGTTTTCGGTGCACAGTAAGACGGTTAGTTGGTGCGGGAACCAGGTTCATGCAGCAGGATTGCCCGGCGGAAGTACCCGATGAGCTACTCGACAAGTGTTAGCCATGTGTCCGGTATGGACCTGGGAAGAATGGTGGCCAGGGGC
>JAOUHU010000125.1 GCA_029884455.1 Gammaproteobacteria bacterium
TGGGCTCCTTCCCGCACGAACTGCCCGGCTACCGACCGGTCCAGGACGATGCGGTACGTGGCAGTTTCGAAAAACACTGGGGCGTTACGATTGACCCTGAGCCGGGTTTTCGCATTCCCAACATGTTCGACGAGGCCTGCGCCGGAAATTACAAGGGCATGTATATCCAGGGCGAGGACCTCGCGCAGTCTGACCCGAACACCAAGCACGTGGAAGCCGCGCTCGGCGCGATGGAGTGCGTCGTCGTGCAAGACCTGTTTCTCAACGAAACCGCCAAGTTTGCCCACGTGTTCCTGCCCGGTACCTCGTTCCTGGAGAAAGACGGCACATTTATCAATGCGGAGCGCCGCATCAATCGTGTGCGCCCGGTGATGAAACCGCGACAGGGAAAAGATGAGTGGCTGATCACCCAGGAACTCAGCATCGCCATGGGCTACCCGATGAACTACAACAGCGCCGCCGAAATCATGGACGAGATCGCGGAACTCACCCCGACCTTCAACAACGTCAGTTTTGAGTTCCTGGATCGCGTCGGCAGCGTACAGTGGCCGTGCAACGCCGCAGCGCCGATGGGCACGCCGATCATGCACATCGACAACTTCGTGCGCGGCAAGGGCCTTTTTGTCGAGACCGAATATGTGCCGACCGAAGAGCGCACCAGCCGCAAGTTCCCGTTGCTGCTGACCACGGGTCGCATCCTGACTCAGTACAATGTCGGCGCTCAGACGCGTCGCACCGATAACATGGTCTGGTACGACGCTGACCTCCTGGAAATCCATCCCAGCGACGCCGAGCTGCGCGGTATAAAGGAAGGGATGCTGGTGTCGCTGTCATCGCGCAAGGGCGAGATTGCCCTGGTGGCGACCATTACCGAGCGCGTGCAACCGGGCGTCGTCTACACGACCTTCCACAACCCGGAGACCGGCGCCAACGTGGTGACCACCGAATACAGTGACTGGGCAACGAACTGTCCCGAGTACAAGGTGACAGCTGTGCAGGTCGCACCGGCAAAACATCGCACCGACTGGCAGCACGCTTTCGACGAAAACGAGAAGCTGCAGCAGGAGCTGCTCGAAACGGCCAGGTAGCGCCGCTGTAGTAGGCCGCCATGCGGGCGCCTTATGTTGTTGAGTCGGCGACCGAGGTAGTATCGGGCGACTACTGGTGACCCCAAACGGTCCTATTTCTTTGTTCCAGGAGTTGTCGTTGACGAGCGAGAGTCATTCTGGTGGGTGCCTTTGCGGTGCGGTGAGATTTGAGGTGACCGGCCGCCCGAGATCGACCGTTTTCTGTCATTGTGAATACTGTCAGAAACGGACTGGAAGCACAGCGGCGTTGCTCATCTACTATCGCAAAGACGCGGTCAGGAGAATTGAGGGCCCGCTCAAGAAATACCGTCACGTTTCAGATCAAAGCGGTCGATGGATTGACTCGGAGTTCTGCGAGGCATGTGGTTCTGCTGTAACTTGGACATTAGAACTGGTTCCGGGGTGGCGTGGGTTTGAGGGTGGCACCTTCGACAACAGTGGCAGTTTTCCGTGCAACACGCATATGTGGACGGATAGTGCTCATCCTTCGGTTGTTTTCAGCACATCTGATATTTGCTTCTCCAAGCAACCACCATTCACTACCGAGCAACTGGAGGCCCTGTAACGTCACTGCCGCGCTCAACGGCCGCTCCTGGCAGTTTCCAGCCTTTTTGTATTTCTCGAAAGCAGACGCGCGAGTTGCTGGAACTACGAAAAGCAGACACTCGATCCGGATCGGCGCTCACCCACATGGCGGCCTGCTACGAGGCCGACTCGCTTTTTTCGCGCAACAGCCAGTCGCCGACCGGCTTGCGAAGATAGATGTCGAATAGCCAGAATCCGAAGCCGAGCAGGATAATACCTAACGGCGATCGGTAGCTGAGCACCGGTACAAACCAGATAAACGCCTGCACCATGTTGCTGATCGAATCGCCGAGAAATCGAAAAAAATATTCGAATATCTCGCTGCTCAGAAAATCAGCCAGCCCGCTACTCTCGGATATGCCGTTGATGATGGAACGTGCTTCGAGGTAGAGGAAGGTGGTCGCGTAACCGACCGCGTACAGGCCACCGCCGTAGGCCAGCCAGATTTTTGCCAGCCAGCGGCGCTGCCAGGGAAGCTTACTCTTCTTCTGACTTATCGAGTTTCGTGAATTTCGAGCCTTCAAGCGTCAGATTGTACATCAGGCCCTTGGAACCGAAGATAAAGCCAACCACCGGATCCTTGAGATTGTCGGTGTCGATGGTCTTGCCGACACCGAGATCGATAAGTGCAACGGAACCGTCGACACCGGCTTTCCAGCCGCTGGAATCGCGGAATTTCTGCAAGGCGTCCTGCGTCATGAAGGCGATGACGATGGATTTCGCCTGTGCACCCATCTGCAAGCCAAATGAACCCGCCGTGGTGCGGTAGTAATCAACCGTCCTGCCGCCGACGATCAGGGCGCCCTCACCGGTCTCGGCACCGAAACCCAGACCTACTTTGATGACGCGCGGGAACACCAGGTAACCGGCCGCCTGGTTCAGGAACACCTCGGAGCCGTTGACCTCTTCTTTAAATACAACGATCGCATCGGCGGCTTCGCGATCGATCTTGCTCGCTGACCACGCCATGGCTACGCCAGACACGAACAGGATGCCAAGAAGGCTGGTCATCAAGAATAACTTGCTGGTTCTCATAATGGTTCCCTCAAAAAATCCGGCGCCATAGTACTCCATTGATGTTGGCGATCCTACCTGTCGCCAAATGAATACAGTCTGAACGGGTGCATCAATCGGGCGCAGACGCCCGTGGCATCAGGCTGGCTGGAATCGGCGCGCGGCGGCGATTCGGCTGCGGTGGATAATTGCTCGCCAGGTAATCGAGCATCTGCGCCTCCACGTCAGCCGGAAACTGCCACAGGTTCTGGGTCTGCTGCATCCAGCGGATCGCGTCCAGCCAGCTCTGGCGATCGGCGCGCTGCTGCGTAACCAGCGCATGCGAATGGCAACCGCCGCAGTGCGCCCGTACTGTCTCCCAGCCGGGTGCCTTGATCAGGCCGGTATCGGTATCCACCTCGGCAGCGAGGCAGAGCGGCAATGCCAGCGAGAGCAGTACTGCGACCGACAAGCGCATCATGCAGTCACCATGACAGCGATGCGGTGACAGGCATTGTTCAAATAGCCGCGCGGGTTCCAGCCCGGCAGCACAACGGGCTGCGAAATGCCAGCCTCGTCGACCGCCCGCGCCCAGACTTCATAGTAGCCGGCCTGCGGAAACCGGACATCCCTGGTCCAGTGTTGCCAGGCGAGTCGATTAGCCGGTCTTGCAAGCTTGGCTGCCTGCCAGCTGGCGCCAAAATCGATCGATGTGTAAACCGATTGCACGCGCCGATCGCCGGCCCAGGCATGGCCACGCAACTGCAGTGCGTTTGCCAGCGGCTGTTGCAGCCCTGATTTTGGAAAGGTGATCAGTGACTTCACCGGCATTGATTCGATGATGCACATATCCGCATCGGCGACGTCGCTGCCCGGCGCTACCGGTTTGCACGGCATG
>JAOUHU010000015.1 GCA_029884455.1 Gammaproteobacteria bacterium
TGAGCTGCTCGGTCACGGCCGCTTCACGCCCCAGTACCTCGAGCTGCAGGTTGGTATTGGAGAGGATCGCTATGGGCTCGCCTGCCGCGACCAGCGCGCCATCTTCGACCAGCACCCGTTCCACCCTGCCGCCTTCAATCGCGTCCAGATAGACGGTGCTGCTGGGGACCAGGCGGCCGCGCAGCGGCACGAAGTCCTCGAAAATACCGACCGTGGCGGTGGACACGACGATGCGCTGCGCATTGACAGTCAGGCTGCGACCGCCCAGCAGCGTGTCGACCAGCCACCAGGCGAATGCAGCCACCAGCGCGGCGGCGACGCCGTAAGCGATCCAGCGACCCGGCGGGGTCCGCTTCTCGACGCGGCGATCCATGCCATGCCCGGAAATACTGGCGCCGTGCATGGTCTTGGTCTCGGCGATCTTGCTGATGTTTGTCACGCTCGGGATGTCCTCTGTTACCTGCCCTTACATAGCAAGTGCCGTGCCAAGTTTGTAAGGCACTGATTTGTAACAGTTTAGCGTCGCGGCTGGGGGCGTATAGGGGTTCGCGGCTGTACGTTTTTGAACACCGGGTGTACGATTCCGGACACTATGGGACGAACTGGCAGCATACTGGTCGTCGATGACGACGAGGACATCCTGACCGCAGGACGGGTCCTGTTGCGGCGCCAGTTTGCCGAGGTTGTGACCTGCAGCCAGCCGGCGCGGATCCCGGAGCTGATCGCAGAGCACAGTTTCGACGTCGTGCTGCTCGACATGAATTTCGGCCCCGGCGAGTCGTCGGGGCGGCAGGGCCTGGCGTGGCTCGAAAAGATTGCGGCCATCGACCCGGCGCTGGTCGTGATCATGATCACGGCACATGGCAGCGTCGATACGGTCGTCGAAGCGATGAAACTCGGCGCCACCGATTTCGTCGCCAAGCCGTGGCAGAACGAGAAGATCGTTGCCACCGTTTCCGCCGGCGTTACCTTGCACCAGAGCCGGCTCGAGGCACAGTCGCTGCGCCAGGCGAATCGCGCGCTGGTCGCCGCGGCGACGCCGCCGGGCAGCGCCATTATCGGACCGTCAAAGCAAATGCAGCAGGTGCTTTCGATGCTGGCACGCGCGGCGCCGACGGACGCCAACGTGCTGATCCTTGGCGAGAACGGTACCGGCAAGGAACTGATCGCGCGCGAACTGCATCGCCTGTCAAAACGTGCCGGGCAAATATTCCTCACCGTGGATATGGGTTCGATCAGCGAGAGCTTGTTTGAGTCGGAACTTTTCGGTCATAAGAAAGGAGCATTCACCGGTGCCAGCGAGGAACGCACCGGGCGCTTCCAGGCCGCAAATGGCGGCACCATTTTCTTCGATGAGATCGGCAACCTGGCGCTGCACCTGCAGGCGAAGTTATTGCGCGTGCTCGAGGAACGCAAGGTCACACCGGTCGGTTCGGACAAGGCCCAGGCCATCGATGTGCGTGTAGTTGCCGCAACCAATGTGTCATTGCAGACGCTACGCGACAAAACACACTTCCGGCCGGACCTGTTGTTCCGACTGAACACGGTCGAAATCACGGTGCCGCCGTTACGCGAACGTCGCGACGACATCCTGCCAATTGCACAACACTACCTTGCGCATTACGCACGCAAGTACGGCGACACGACGAAGCATTTCTCGGCCGCGGCCGAGACGGCGCTGTTTGCCTATTCCTGGCCGGGCAACGTGCGTGCGTTGCGGCATGCGATTGAGCGCGCCGTCATCCTGAGTACCGGCGATGTGCTCGAAGTGGAAGACCTGCAGCTGGCGCCGGCTACGGCCGCCAACTACCCCAGGCGCGAGTCACCGCCGCTGAACCTCGATCTCGTCGAAAAGGAAACCATCGCTGCGGCGCTGCAGAAGCACGGTTTCAATATTTCACATGCCGCGAGAGAACTCGGCCTGACTCGCGCGTCACTGTACCGGCGCATGGAAAAGCATGGTCTTTAGGCGCTTCACATTTTTTCTCGGCATTCGTGTCGCGCTGGTCGGGATCGCGGTCGCCGCCGCAGTCTGGCTCCTGTTGCAGCCCGGCTATCACAGCGCAACCCTGCTCTCCCTGGTCACGCTGCTGTTGCTCGCCACAGAATTGTGGCGCTTCGTGAGTCGTACCAACCGTGAAATCGCACGCTTCCTGGATGCCGCTCGTTATGCGGACTTTTCGCAGCGCTTCAGCTTTGCGAACGTCGGCACGGGATTCCGCGAGCTTGGCGACGCGTTCACGGACATTCTCGAGCGCATGCGCAGCGAGCGTGAGGCGCGCGAGATCGAGGTACGGCGGCTGCATGCGCTGATCGAACACATCCCGGTACCGTTACTGACGCTGCACGGGGATGACGCGATCGAATTGCAGAACAACGCGGCGCGACGCCTGTTCGGTGCGGCCGCGGTAACGCGCTTGTCCGACCTGTTGCAGTTCGGCGCGAGTTTTCATGCTGCGGTCGCCGCGGCCGTGCCCGGCAACCGCGAGCTTGTGACCTTCTCGGTCGAGAACGTCGAGTACCAGCTGACGCTGGCGACCACCGAAGTGTCGGTCGCGGGCAGCAACGACCGGCTGGTGTCCCTGCAGGATATCCAGACCGAACTGGACCTGACCCAGGCACAGGCCTGGCAGGACCTGGTGCGCGTCCTGACACACGAAATCATGAATTCGATAACGCCGGTCACCTCACTCGCGACGACGGCGGTGGACGTGGTCGATGACCTGCGTCTGAAAACCGGCCCCGGGTCACCGCTCGCAGAGGACCTGAAGGACCTGCATGACGCCATTGCGACGGTGGCGCGCCGCTCCGACGGCCTGATGCAGTTCGTTAACAGCTACCGGCAACTTACGCGCCTTGCGCCGCCAGAGAAAAAGCGTGTGCCAATCGTGGAGCTGTTCGAGTCGGTCGGCAGGCTCGCGGCCGCGGAGTGGCCCGAGCGGCATGCAGAGCTGGTGCAAAGCGTAGAACCGGCAGGCCTTGACGTCTTCGTCGATCGCGACCTGCTCGAGCCGGTGCTGCTCAACCTGCTGCGCAACGCCTGGCAGGCGACCCTGCACACAGAGCACCCGCGGATCGAGCTCGCGGCCCGGCTGAACCGGCGCGGGAATACAGTGATTGAAGTCAGCGATAACGGCCCAGGCGTGCCGGAAGAGCTGGTCAGCAAGATATTTGTGCCGTTTTTCACCACCAAGGAAGGAGGCTCCGGCGTGGGTCTGGCGCTGGCGCGCCAGGTCATGACCGCGCATGGCGGCTTCATCCGGGCGCTGCCGAATGCGCGCGGCGGAGCGACTTTTTCGCTGACTTTCTAGCCGCACGTGGCTAACCGAAGGCCCGACGGACTCATCCAAGATGCGATGGTGGCAGTTTTGACGAGTCGGAAAGCGCCAACCCAGGCGGAGTTCCATGCTGCAATTTCCAGCCGTGCGGATCGCTGGTATTCGGCGTGCCTGAAGATCACCCGCAATACTGATCTCGCACAGGACGCCGTGCAGGACGCCCTGCTAAGCGCCTGGCAAAAGCGCCACCAGTTTGACCATTGCTCGCGGCTGGACACCTGGATACACCGCATCGCCATCAATGCGGCCCTGCAATTACTGCGCAAGACCCGGCCCGGCGTATTTGAACCCCTGTCCGATGAAATCGCAGCACCGGCGCCGACACCGGAGCACGCCCACGCGGATGCGCAACTCGGTGAAACTCTCGCCGCAGCCCTGACCCACCTCAGTGACATCGAGCGCGTCTGTTTCGTCCTCAGGCACCTCGAACAGTGGCGGCTTGCAGAAATCGCCGACTACATCGATGGCAACGTCGGCACCGTCAAGCAGGCCATTTTTCGCGCCGTGAAAAAACTGCGAACACACATGGCCGCTTTGCAAAGAGAAGCATTATGAATGATGACAATATGAAAGAGTTTGCCGCGCTCGAGCTGGACAAGGTCATTGCAGCTTCGGCCGATATGCAACAGCGCTGGCACGACAGCATCGATGCTGCAGCAGAACGTGAAGCCGCGACGCAGTACAGCACGCACCGCGGCTTTAGTCCCATGTCCTTTTTCTGGGGCGCTGCAATCACCGCGGCACTCGCGATCGGCATCGGTGTCGCTGTATTTCTCGCGGACAGGCCACGCTCGACCGAAACCGTCGACTACGTGGTACAGGAGCTGCCGGGTAGTGGCCTGGACCGGCAAGCGACATTTTCGCGCGCGCTGCAGGTTCATCTTTACGACACGCAGCAAAGCATTGCGACGATTCCGGGCAACTCCGCCGAGGAACGTGCGCTGCTGGCGCTGCAGATCGTGCAACAAAATCGCCTCTTCGTACAGGCCGCTGAACGCCACGATGCGGACAACCTCGCAAGGGTGCTGCGCGCGTTCGAGCCGATTCTGCTGCGGCTCGCAGCTGATGACATCGCGCCGGCAGATGCGGATGCGTTGCGCGCACAACTCGCCTTCGAAATGAAAATCATGTTAACCAAACTCGGACGTGATTCATCCAATGAATCACATTCGACCTGATTGAGGCAGCAATACATGCACACACGCTGGAACCTGATTTGTATCGCAGTTTCGACGCTCACTTTTGGCGTGGCTGGCGCGCAGGACAACGCCGCCCGCAGCGAGAAAGAGGAATTGCAGATGATGGCCCTGGAAGCGCTGATGGCTTCGCCGTCTGAGCGCGCCTTGCCTGCGTTGCTCAAATTGCTCGACGGTGACGGCAGTGACGAGCTCAAGGAAAGTGCGCTATTCGTGCTCGGCCAGATCGAGCATCCGGAAGCGGGCAAAGCACTGCTCGGCTACGCACGCGACGGGCAGGGCGAGACGCAGCTCGAGGCCATTCGCATGCTCGGCATTAACGGTAGCCCGGAGACCCTGGGCGCCCTGCCCGGTATTTACGCCAACGGCAATCGTGAGGTTCGCGAGGCGGTGCTTGAGGCGTTCCTTATTGCCGACGACACCGAGGGCGTATTCGGGATCGCCATGAACGCGACTACCGCGGACGACTATGAAGACGCGGTAGAAATTCTCGGCGCGATGGGAGCACATGCCGAACTCGCAAAGCTGCGTGAAGCAAAGGGCATATCCGATGCATTGATCGAGGCATATATCATCTCTGACAACAGTACCGAGCTGCACAAACTTGCCATGGACAGCAGCAATCCAGGGTTGCAGGCGGAGGCGATTGAGGCAATCGGCATCGTCGGTGGCGACGGCGCCGACGCGATGCTTGCCGAGATTTACACGAAGTCTGCCGATGCGGACATCAAAGAGGCTGCCTTGCAGGGCCTGCTCATTGGAGATTACGACGAGGTCGTGCTGCGCCTGTATCGCGCCAGCCAGGACACAGCTGAAAAACGTGAGCTGTTGCAAACGCTGGTCATCATGGACAGCCCGCTGGCAATGGAAGTAATCGACGCGGCGCTGGCCGGAGATCAATGATGGCCGGAGCGTTTCGAAGCCGCGGCCTGATGGTCGCGGTACTGATGCTCGCCGCCTGCCTGAGTAACCAGTCCAGGGCCGCAGATGAACTGCAGCTCTCAACCGACGGCTGGCATAGCTGGCGCGTCGCGTCTGTGACCCCGCCTGACGAGGAGACCATCTTTGTCCTGATTAAATCGGGCAGAGCTGAGGAGATTGAAATTGCCGGCCACTGGTGCAGGCAGCGTCGGCATGAAGCAGCGGTCGATCATGGCCTGCTCAGCACCGATACGAGTATCGACTGGCTGCAGCATCATCTCGGCAATCCGTCTGATCTCGGCGAGCATGCGCTCGCCGCCATTTCACGCCACGCCGGTCATCGGGCCTTGCAGATACTGATCGACATCGTCGAGTCCGACGCGGCAGCCGATACGCGCCAGGAAGCCATCTTCTGGATGACCATGTCAGGGTCCGACGCTGCTTTCGATTATATCGACGACTTGTTGATGGCCGACTAGCCCGGCTTAAAAGCGAAAGGTAAGTCCGGCAAAGGTCTCGAACTGACCGAACATATCGCCCTCCACCGCCACCGCGCAAAAATTCTGGTTCGGGCCGCTCTGGCACAGGAATTTCGTGTCGTCGCGCACCAGTACGCCATGCAGCCGCGCCTCGAGACGAAAGCCAATGCGCTCGCCACGCCTGAACTTCATGCCGAGACCGATTGAGCCGGAGAAAAATGTGTCGCTGTCAGCATTCGATGTCGCATGTGTGCCGCCCAGCGTCATCGCAATATAAGGCTGCATGCCATTTTCTTTCAGCAGGTAAGTACCGCCGAGCTGTAGCGTATACAGCTCGATATCCACGGGCGGGTCGTTCAACAACGGGTCACTTAACTCCATCTCGGTTTGCTGTTGTGAGAAGTACACTTCCCATTCCGTATTGGCGTGGTGCCGCGTGTTCCAGATCAGGCCGAATGCCGCTGCATCCTCGGCCTGGTAGACCGCTTCGGACTCCTCGATACTGACTTCACCGCCAAAACGCTGCGCCGCAAAAACCGTGAATTCGGAATCCGGTTGCTGGGCAGCAACCGGCGGCGGTGTCACCATTGCCAGCAGCAGCGCTGCAGTAATGAATAATTTGTTTTTCATGGCGCGGATTATAGCCTTACGTCGCGGGCTGCCGCGGGCAGTTCGTCGACGATGTAATTCAGCTGTTTCTGCAGCACGCCGAGATACGGCTCGTAACGCTGCCACTTGCCGGGCGCCCCGGCCAGCTCCGGCTGGCATACATGCTCGGAGCTCCTCGTAGTCGCCGGGCGCGGAATCTCCAAGCCGCAATAGGCAAGAATTTTCGCGACCTGGCTGTCACGGTCGGTGACTATTTCTTCGTAATGTACGTCCAGTACCTTGCCCGGCAGTATGTCGTGCCAGTGTTTCATCGTTGTGTCGTACTGTCGATAGTAGTGGGCAAGCTCCAGCAGGTCGTAAGTAAATTCCTGCGCTTGTCCGCAAAGCTGCTGGTAGCAGTCGAGGCAGCCATCGAGGGGATGCCGGCGCGCGTTGATAATTTTCGCGTTCGGCAGGATCAGGTGGATGAGACCGACGTAAGCGAAATTGCCGGGCCGCTTGTCAATAGAAATCGGCCGACCGGTCGGGTAATGGCGATGGCTCTCCTTGAGATACTGCTCGCCAAGCGCGCGCCAGTCGCGATCGTACAGATCGCGAACCGATTCCGGGTAGCGCATGCCACCGCGACCATGTCCGCCAATCGCGTTGACGAGTTGCTCGAGCACGGGGCGCTGCGCCGCGCCCTCGACCTGGCTGTGAGCGGCGAGGATCTGCTCGACCATAATCGTCGCGGAGCACGGCAGGCCGACGATGAAAATCGGACCGGCTGCGGCACACCCTTTACCGGCATGCTGCTCGATAAACTCCTTCGAAAATATGTCGCGCACGGCATCGAGTCGAAACTCCATTTCCATCGGGTCATACGAGGTAGCCATGCGCTGGCGTTGATTGCCGGTGTGGAAGTAGTGCCAGGCCTGGTCATAGTCCTTGCGATCCTCAAACGCTTTTCCCAGCGCAAAGCGCAGATGTATGTCACTGGATTCGGTAAGCCTTTCGTTGTCGAGTTGCTGCAACATGGCGGCGACCTCTGCGTCATCGAACCTGAAGGCTTCGAGATTCGCCAGGCTCCAGTACGCGTGACCGAAAGTTGGCCGGCAGGCGATTGCCGCGCGGAATGCCCTGAGCGCGCCAGGCATGTCGCCGCAAGAATGCAGAGCGTGGCCATATCCGCATTGAGCGTCCGGCGAATCCGGCTGCAGCTCGACGCAACGTGCAAACGCGCGTGCCGCCTCGGCCGGACACATCGCCAGCGAATAAGCGTTACCCAGGCCGGCCCAGGCCTCGGCATCGTCCGGTTCCAGTTCGCATGCCCGTGTAAAGGCCGCAATGGTCTCCGCATACTTGTGGCGCTCGCCAAGCAAGGCACCGAGTGCGCGCCAGGCGCTCGCGTAAGCCGGCGCCAGTCCCACGGCCCGGCGCAGCAGCGCCTCGGCGTCATCCAGTTTTTTGTTGCCCTGCCGATAGCTGAGAGCAAGCAAGCGAATCGCGTTGACATTCTCCGGGTTTCGTTTCAGCACTCGCCTGAATGTTTCCGCTGCCGCATCAGGTGCTGCTGACCGCATTTGTTCAACACCTTGCGCAATTTCGGCACTATCCCGATCGCTGCCAGGCTGATGCACAGAACTATCAGGACCCGCTACCACGTTGCACTCGCGGGCACGTAGTCAAAAATAAAAGTGATGCGGTCCTCATCGCCCATATTGACGACGCTGTGCACCAATTGATTGTTCAGCTCGTACACATTGCCGGGCTCGAACGCAAACGGCTTTCCCGCAATCGTAAAGCGTACGTATTCGCTGCTGGTAATCGGAATATGAACGCGATGTCCCATACGAAACGACCTCAGCGTATCCCGGTGCGGCCGAATCCGGCCGTTGACCTTCAGCTTGGCAGCCATGATCCGCAAAATCGTCCCGCCCGGTTCATACCATGTTTCGATAACCTTGTTGATCAGCGGCAGCGCAACGTCGGCGAGGCGGTCCCAGCCCGGTTCACGATAGATCTCGCCGTCCGGCCAGCTTTCCTCGCAGAACAGCAATACGATCGACTCCGTGTCGCGGTGCACCTCATAGGTCTGCTGTCGCGACAACTGCTCCTGCCACGCCACCGGCGGCTGCGCCAGGATGGCGTCGCGCAAAGCGCTGATATCTATCTGGCCCAGACATTTTTGTTCAACGCCGATATCCACCCAGACCCCCTTGCTCGCTGACGCCGGGCATTTTACCGTGTCCCACGCGGCCCCAGCCAAGAAACGCGGCTGTTTTCGGCGCGGGCCGGTCAACCCGGACGCAGGCCGGACGTCCCTTGGGGGGCTAATTCCGGCAGGCTTGTGTACAATCCTGCCTGCACAAAATTCGCCCACCCCATGAAGAGAGACGTACTGTGAGCCACGCTGAACAACTCAAGATCGCCAAGACCCGCCCCGGATTTATCGCCGCCCTGGACCAGAGCGGCGGCAGCACGCCAAAGGCATTGAGCCTGTATGGCATCGGCGCCGATGCCTGGAGCAATGACGAGGAGATGTACACCGTCGTGCACACCATGCGCAGCCGTATCATGACCAGCCCGGCATTCACCAGTGAACGTATTCTCGGCGCCATCCTGTTCGAGAATACGATGGACCGTAAAGTTGCCGGCCAGCCCACAGCGTCCTACCTCTGGAATGTGAAAAAAATATTGCCGTTCCTGAAGATCGACAAGGGTCTCGCCGACCTCAAGGACGGCGTGCAACTCATGAAGCCGAACCCGGGACTGGCCGAGCTGCTGAAGAAGGCCAAAGCGGCCGGCATATTCGGTACCAAAATGCGCTCGGTGATCAAAGAGGCCAACAAAACGGGAATCCAGGCGGTCGTCGATCAACAGTTCGAACTCGGCAAGCAGATTGTTGCGGCCGGACTCGTGCCGATCATCGAACCGGAAGTGGATATTCGCTGCCCCAATAAAGCAGCAGCCGAGGCGATTCTGCACGATGCGATCATGCAAAAACTCAATGCACTCGGCAAAACTGAAATTGTCATGCTCAAACTGACCCTGCCCGAGAAGGACAACCTGTACGCCGATTGCATCAAGCACCCGAATATCGCACGCGTGGTTGCATTGTCCGGCGGTTACTCGCGCGACGAAGCGAACGAACGCCTGTCGCGCCAGAAAGGCATGATCGCGAGTTTCTCGCGAGCGCTGGCCGAGGGGCTAAGCGCACAGCAGAGCGACAACGAATTCAACGCGATGCTGGATGCCTCGATTCAGTCGATTTTCGACGCCTCCATCACCTGACAAGAAAGGGGTCAGAGCCCTTTATTTCCCATATGCGGCTTAAAACCGCATATGGGAAATAAAGGGCTCTGACCCCTGTTGGATTTCTGAAGGATTGCGATGAGTACTGCAAAGATCATCTATACCAAGACGGATGAGGCGCCAGCGCTTGCCACTTATTCGTTCCTGCCAATCGTGAAAGCGTTTACCGAGGCTGCCGACATCGCCGTCGAAAGCCGCGATATTTCGCTGGCCGGACGCATCCTCGCCAACTTCCCGGACAAGCTCAGCGAGGCGCAACGCCAGCCCGATGCGCTGGCCGAACTCGGCGAGCTCGCAAAGACGCCCGAGGCGAACATCATCAAGCTACCGAATATCAGCGCCTCACTGCCGCAGCTTATTGCCGCTATCGAGGAATTGCAGTCGCAGGGCTTCGAAGTACCGGATTACCCGGAGGAGCCCAAAACCGCCGCCGAGAAAGCCATCAAGGCTCGATATGCCGTGGTGCTTGGCAGTGCTGTAAATCCGGTGCTGCGTGAGGGTAATTCCGATCGCCGCGTCGCGCAGGCCGTGAAGAATTTCGCCAGGGCAAATCCGCATTCCATGGGTGCCTGGAGCGCGGCTTCAAAAACCCGCGTAGTGCACATGCAGGACGGTGATTTTTATTCGAGCGAGCAATCCACGGTAGTCAGCAAGGCCGGCGGGCTGCGCATCGAACATGTTGCTTTGGACGGTGCGACCAGCGTTTTGCGTGAGCGCGTACCTGTCGAGGCCGGCGAAGTTATTGACGGCGCCAAGATGAACTGCGCCGCGCTGCGTGAGTTCTTCGCGCGCTCGATCGATATCGCGAAGGCAGAAAACGTGCTGTTGTCGTTGCACCTCAAGGCAACCATGATGAAGGTGTCCGACCCGATCATGTTCGGTCACGCGGTCACGGTCTATTACAAGGACGTGTTCGAGAAACACGCGCAGCTGTTTGCGAGCATCGGTGTCGAGGCCAACAACGGCATTGGCGACGTGTACGCAAAGATTGCGAACCTGCCTGCAGCACAGCGTGCCACCGTCGAAGCCGATCTCGCCGCTGTCTACCAACACCGCCCCGCGCTGGCAATGGTGGACTCCGACAGGGGCATTACCAATCTGCACGTGCCCAGCGATGTCATCATCGACGCCTCCATGCCCGCCGCAATTCGCAGCTCTGGAAAAATGTGGGGCCCGGACGGCAAGCTGCATGACACGATCGCAATGATTCCCGATCGCTGTTACGCCGGCATCTACGAGGCGGTGGTCGAGTTCTGCAAAAAGAACGGCGCCTTCGATGTCGCCACCATGGGCAATGTCTGCAACGTCGGGCTGATGGCGCAGAAAGCCGAGGAATACGGTTCGCACGACAAGACCTTCCGGATTGCCAGCGCCGGCACGGTGCGCGTGCTTGATGCAAGCGGCGAAGTATTACTCGAACACGCCGTCGCCGCAGGCGACATCTGGCGCATGTGCCAGACCAAGGACCTGCCGATTCGCGACTGGGTGCGCCTCGCCGTCAGCCGTGCACGCCAGACCGGCGTCGCCACGATTTTCTGGCTCGACGCCGGGCGTGCGCATGACGCCGAGCTTATTTCCCTCGTCAATCGTTATCTCGCCGGGCACGATACCGAAGGTCTCGATATCCGCATCCTGGCACCGGTTGACGCAATGCAGGAAACGCTGCAACGGGTGAAAGCCGGCAAGGACACGGTCTCGGTAACCGGCAACGTATTGCGCGACTACCTGACCGACCTGTTCCCGATCCTCGAGCTTGGCACCAGCGCCAAGATGCTGTCGATCGTGCCGCTGCTGGCCGGAGGTGGTTTGTATGAGACTGGCGCCGGCGGCTCGGCGCCGAAGCACGTACAGCAATTCCTGCAGGACGGACACCTGCGGTGGGACTCGCTCGGTGAATTCCTGGCACTCGCCGTATCCATCGAAGAGCTGGCGGAGAAGACCGGCAATACGCGCGCGATGTTATTGGCGAAAGCACTGCATGAGGCAAACGGTCGTTACCTCGATGAGGACCGTTCGCCATCGCGCAAGGTGGGCGAGCTGGACACGCGGGGCAGCCATTTTTACGTCGCCCTGTACTGGGCCGAGGCGGTAGCCCGGCAGGCCGTTGATGCCGGGCTGGCGGCCAGGTTTGCACCGGTGGCGACGGCGCTGGCCAGTAATGAAGCCAGGATCGTTGCCGAGCTGAACGCGGCCCAGGGCAGGCCGGTCGATATCGGCGGCTATTACCACCCCGATGACGACAAAGCTGCCGCCGCGCTGCGGCCGAGCGCCACGCTGAACGCGATCATCGACGCACTGTAACGAGTTCCTCGAGGCCTTCGAGCAGGCTGCGCCAGATGGCATCGTCCATGGAATCGCGCAGCTCAAAGTAGCTTTGCTGCACAGCCGGCATCAGCTGGTCGCGAAGATCGCGGCCTTGCTGCGTGCTTGCGATATAGACCACGCGCCGGTCGCGCGCCGAACGCCGCCGCTCGATCAGCTGCATGGATTCGAGGCGATCGAGCACGCCAACCAGGCTCGGCGGTGAAATCAGGGTCAGCCCGGCAAGTTCATTGTGGCTGATTTCCTCTATCTCCCAGAGCACGCGCAATACGCGCCACTGCTGCTCTGTGAGCCCAAATTCCTTGAAAATGCGTCGAAAACGCGGCATCACGACATCTATTGCGCGATACAGCATCATTGGCAGGGAAGCGCTGAACTGCTGGATAGCCATGGCGGAACTATTACTTCCTCAGTTAATAATTAAGATCATAACTTTATTCCCTTCCAGGGCGGCCTGTCCAGCGACCGACCGGCAGCGACAGTGCAGGGTTGCCTCGCGCCAGGTCGCCGCGTACAGTCTGCCGCAACCTCGACAGGTGAACTGCAGCAAGGTAATGCCGCAGTTAAACGGGAAGACGGTGCACCGCAAGGCAAACCCGTCACTGCCCCCGCAACGGTAAATGAGTCAGTCGATCATCCGTGCCACTGCGCGCAAGCGTGGGAAGGCGATCGACGAGGACGAAGTTCTCTAGACAGAATTCGTCACTCATGAGTCCGGAGACCGGCCCGTCGACCGTTCCACTGTTCGATCGCGGCGGGCGATTCGTTGAGAACTCAATTCTCTCCCTCCCCGATCAACATAAAGCGCAGGTACGGGGACCTCTGCGGGAGAGCAACATGCAAATCACTTCACGGCTGTTTCTTATTTGCCTGGCCCTGGTCGCCAGCCCTGCGCTGTTCGCCCAATCCGGGGCGGCGGATGATTTTGACCAGATCATCGTGACCGGCGCGCGCGCGCCGCTGGCGACCAGTCATCTTGGCAGCGCCGCAACCGTCATTACGCGTGCCGACATCGAACAGCGCCAGGCCCGTTATGTCGCCGACCTGCTGCGCGCGGTACCCGGCTTTGCCATCAGCCAGACCGGCGTCACCGGCTCGCAGATCCAGGTGCGTGTGCGCGGTGCCGAAGCCAATCATGTGCTGGTGCTGATCGACGGCGTGCGCGCCAACGACCCGGCAACCGGCGATGAGTTTCACTGGGAATACCTGACCACGAGCAACGTGGAACGCATCGAAGTCGTGCGTGGTCCGCAGAGTTCGCTCTGGGGCAGCGATGCCATTGCTGCCGTGGTGCACGTGATTACACGCGACGGGCAGGGCGGTGCGTCGTTCAACGGCTATCTTGAAGGTGGCTCGTTCGCAACCAGCAATCTTGGTGTTGGCGGCTCAATGGGCGGTAATCGCTGGTCCTTCAGTGCCGCCGTTGAACGACTTGAAACCGATGGCGGTAATATCTCGCGCAGCGGCAACGAAGACGACGGCTCTGACATCACGACCGCATCGCTGGCAGCACAGTTCAGGGCGAATGATGCGTTGACTCTCGATACGCAACTTCGTGTCACTGACGCCTGGTCGCAATTCGATTCGGTGGATTTCTTCGTTACCGGCCTGCCAACCGACGGCAACGTTGCCACCGCAGGTAACAACCTGTACGCGAGTGTCGGCACGCAGTACGGGCGAGCCGACAGCCGGCTGCGGCACAAGCTCAGCGCGCGCTTCTATGCTTCGGAAAATCGTAACTATGCGGATGATGTCGAAGATTCATCATCGGCGTCCGAGCGCACGACGTTTGCCTACCAGGCCGACATCGGCCTCGGCGCAAACCTGCTGTCGCTCGCGCTGGAACGCGAAAGTACCGACTTCGAGCAGCGCGGTGCGGTGCTCTTCGGCGACCCTAACCAGGACCAGCAAATGGACGTTTCGAGCTTCATTGCCGAGTACCAGGGCCGCTCACATGCCAAACTGACCTGGCTCATCAGCGGCCGCTTCGACAACAACAGTGATTTTGAGGATGCCATCACGGGTCGCTTTTCGCTCGCCTACGCCATATCCGCAGCGACCACCCTGCGCAGCAATATTGGCACCGGCCACAAGAACCCGACCTTTACCGAGTTGTTCGGCTACTTCCCGGAGCAGTTTGTCGGCAACCCGGACCTGCAGCCGGAGCGATCAACCTCGTATGACATCGGTATCGACTACAAAATCCTCGATGGCGCTGTGCTGTTGCAGGCGTCGCTGTTCAAGCAGGATCTTGAAGACGAGATCAACGGCTTTGTATTTGACCCGCAGACCTTCTTCTATACGGCGGAAAATGAAGCCACCACCAGCAAGCGCCAGGGCGCCGAATTCGCGGCGCGCTGGCGTCTTGGCGATGCTTTCGACCTGGTCGCAAGCTACACCTACACCGACTCGGAACAGGATGGCGAAGACGAGATCCGCCGGCCGAAGCATGCGGGCTCGCTGACGCTGGACTATCGCTCGCTTGGCGAACGAGTCAGCGCCTCGCTCGCCGCTGACTACAGCGGCACGCGAACTGATAGCTTTTTTCCGCCGTTCCCGGAACCGATGCAAACCGTCACATTGGCAAACTACTGGCTGCTGGATATGACGGTGCAGTATCAATTGACTGAATCCGCAACTGTTTATGCCAGGGGCAGCAATTTACTCGACGAGGACTACGAACAAGTTTATGGTTACCAGACGCCCGATCGTGCTGCTTACCTTGGTTTGCGCGTGAGGTTTGGCCGCTAGGAATAACTCAGTTACGGCCGGGGTTATTAGAAGAAGAAAAGACCAATGACCGGAAAACCGACCTACGTACGCTGGCGCATATTTGTCATTCTTTCGCTGGCCAGTTTTACCGCCTACGTGCTGCGCGGCAATCTATCGATCGCCGCGCCGGAGATGATCGCTGACCTGCAGCTCTCCGAGATTCAATGGAGTTGGGTGCTGGCCGCGTTCACCACCGGCTACACGATTTTCCAGTTCCCGGGCGGGGTGCTGGGCGATCGCATGGGGCCGCGCAAGGCCGTGACTCTGCTCTGTATCTTCTGGACCCTGCTGACGATCGTAACGGCGGCGGTTCCGGGCACTGACGTCGCTTCTGCTACCCTGGTTATCGGCTCGCTGGTCACAGTCCGTTTCCTTGTCGGCATGTTCCAGGCGCCGATATTTCCCATCATCAATGCCGCTATCTGCCGCTGGTTTCCACCGGGCGGCTGGGCGTTTCCCTGTGGTCTGAACAATGCCTCGTTAACGTTGGGCATCGCCGTGTCGGCACCGGTACTGGCCTGGCTTATCGCGGCATACGGCTGGCGCATATCGTTCTGGATCATTGCACCGCTCGGCATGCTGGTCGCCGGCCTCTGGTGGTGGTACGGCCGCGACTTTCCCGCCGAACATGCGGCCAGCAACCCGGCAGAAGTCGCGCTAATCAACGCCAATCGGCCGGAGACAGTAGTCACAACAACTTATCCGCCGGGCTGGGTTCGGGTTCTTAAAGATCGCAATATTCTGCTGCTGACCCTGAGCTATGCGTTTTCGAATTTCGTCTTCTATTCCGCTTTCAGCTGGTGGTTTTACTACCTCGTCGAAGTTCGTGCCTTTGATTCGAGCACGGCAGGTTATGCAACCTCGTCGCAATGGATTGCCGGCGCGGCCGGCGGGGCGCTCGGCGGCTGGTTCTGCGACCATCTCTGCCGCAAAGTCGGCCTCTGCTGGGGAAGCCGCTGGCCGATCATCATCGGCCAGGTCGTGGTCGCGACGGCGATCGTCATCGGCGCCTACCACGGCAACGCCGTGGTCGCCGTCGCCTGCCTTGCGCTTGCCTTCTTCGCGCAGCAACTGACTGAAGGCGCGTACTGGAATTCGAGCATCGCAATCGGCAACCAGCTGGCCGGCGCTGCCGGTGGTGTGCTGAATACCGGCGGCAATGCCATGGGTATTCTCAATGCCGTACTGGTCGCGTGGTTCGCGCAAGTCCTCGGCTGGCCGTTCGCGATCGCGTCCGGCGCAATCTTCGCGCTGATTGCGGGCGCCCTGCTGCTGTTCGTGCGCGCCGACCAGCCAGTCAAACTCGACTAGAAACGAAACGCGAATCCGAGCGCAGGGCCGCTGAAGGTCAGGTCGGTTTCTGCGCGTTGACCGCCAGCCGAGGATTCCTTGAGTTCAAACTGCAGGTGGCGATAGCCGAACAGGATGAGGTTCTGCGGTTCCTTGCCGACCGCATAGCCGAAGTACACGGAGGCATTCCAGGCGAGATCCGAGTCACCCGCGCCAAGATCGCCGCGTGCCATGAATTCCCAGCGCTCGGCAAACGAAGTCGAATAGCGTAGTCCGGCGAAACCATCGGTCAGGGTATCGCCGCCCGACAGTCTTTGTGTGCCAATCAGGGGTGGCGGCAATGAAAAACTCACGCTGAGATCAAGATCGAGCATGCGGGCGCCAAAAATCAGGTCGAGGCCATGTGTATCCCCGGACAGGCGGTAAAAGCCGCCGGCCTCGGCCAGGGCCGTATCGAGATCTGTTTCGATCTGGGTGCCGCCCGGCAGCGGCGGGCGTGCTCCGGTCGCCTGCGCCGAACTCAGGGCCAGGTAAGTAACGTCGACGAAGAAGCCACCTCGGCCACGCTGGCCTTCGAAATGCAGTTGCATGGCGCTGTCTTTTTTGTCCATCAGGTCGCTGAAGCTGACATCGGCGCCGACCACCGGATCATCGCTGACGAAAAGGTCGATGCTGATGTCTGTGGCCCAGACATACGGAACCACCGACCAATTCCAGTCTTCGGCTGACGCCGGTGACGCCGATGTAAGACCCCCGATCAACAAGCTCATTGTCAGCAAGCTGTAAGTTCTGATGGTGTGCATGCGAATTCCTTCGAATGATATTGATGCCGCGAATCCCGGCGCGGCGCAGCTTAAATGATCTCTGTTAAACACGCCATCTCGGCTCGGTCACCGGGCGCTCGCGGCCTCGGTCAACCCTTCGCCCTGTTTGACTTTCTCTTGCCCGGCTTGGATTTTTGCGCACCTTTGACCTTGGGCTTGCCTTTCGGGTTCGGCCGCCCTTTGCGCTTGCGCGGTGACGCCACAGCGCCGAGTAATGAAATATTCAGCAGCTGGCCGCAGACATGCACTTTTTTCAGGTCCATGAACACCTCGCGCGGCATGCCGGCGGGCAGGTCGACGAAACTGTGGTCGGCCTCGATCTCGATCTGGCCGATGTGCGAGCCATCAAGACCCGACTCGTTGGCGATGGCACCAACGATATTGCCGGGCTTGACGCCATGCACATGCCCAACCTCGATGCGGTAGCGTTCTGTGGCCGCCTCGAGTTTTCCCCGCGCCTCGCTCTTCGCGGGGCTCAATGGCATGAGCTTGTCACCCATTGCGATCCTGGCCAGCGCAGCCGCGATTTCTATGGCCGGCACGTCATGCTCCTGGCGATACTGTTCGACCACACTTTGCATGAAGCCCAGCTCGCCGAGTGCCAGCGTGTCGCTGATCTTCTGTTTGAAATCGGCAATGCGCTTGTTGTTCACGGTCTCGGTCGTCGGCAATACCATCTGCTCGATTTTTTGTCGCGTTGCCCTTTCGATTGTGGCGAGCATGCGTCGCTCACGTGGCGCCACGAACAAAATCGCATCGCCGCGGCGGCCTGCCCGACCAGTGCGGCCGATGCGGTGGATATAAGCTTCGGAATCGTAGGGTATGTCGTAGTTGATGACATGGCTGATACGATCGACATCGAGACCACGCGCCGCCACATCCGTCGCCACCAGGATATCGAGCGTGCCCTTTTTCAGTCGCTCAACCATTTGCTCGCGCTGTTTCTGGATCAGGTCACCGTTCATCGCCGCGGCCGCATAGCCGCGCGCCTCGAGCTTTTCGGCAAGCTCCGCGGTCGCCGTCTTGGTGCGGACAAAGATCAACACACCATCAAATTCTTCGACTTCGAGAATGCGGGTCAGCGCATCGAGCTTGTGCGCGCCGCTGACCTGCCAGAATCGCTGCCGGATCGTTTCCGCCGTCGCTGCGCGTGCCACGATAGAAATTTCGGCAGGCTCGTGCAGATGGCGTCGCGCGATTTGTTCGACCTGCTTCGGCATGGTCGCCGAGAACAGGGCCATTTGCCGCTTGGCCGGCAGCTGCTCGAGTATCCACTCGACTTCTTCGACGAAACCCATGCGCAACATTTCGTCCGCTTCATCCAGCACCAGCGCCTGCAGGCTGTCGAGTTTCAGTGTGCCCTTGCGCATGTGATCCATGAGCCGCCCCGGCGTTCCTACCACGACGTGCACGCCGCGCTTCAGCTGGCGAATCTGGCTGCCGTATTCCTGGCCGCCGTAAACCGGCAGCACATGGAAGCCCTGCAAATGCGCCGCGTAATGCTGGAATGCTTCCGCGACCTGGATCGCAAGCTCACGTGTCGGTGTCAGGGTCAGGACCTGCACACGGCTGTCCTTAAGGTCTATGCGCGACAGCAATGGCAGCGCGAACGCGGCGGTTTTGCCGGTGCCGGTTGGCGCGTGCCCGAGTATGTCGCGACCCGCGAGCAGCAGCGGAATCGCCTGGCTCTGGATCGGCGTCGGTGTCTCGTAACCGCTGTCTTCGAGCGCTTGCAGCAGGGGCTGGGGCAGCTTGAGATCGCGGAAACGGGTGATTTCCGTGGGATGCATTGGCGTGGACATTATGTTGCTCTGGTAAGGGGAACAGCCGACGGAGGTCCCACCGGCTGGCGGCGCATGATACCATCCGGCCGCTTATTAACCCCGCCTGGTACCAATCCGTGATTTCTGCATCCAACCTGTCGATCCAGTTCGGCGCCAAACCTTTGTTCGAAAATGTCTCGGCGACCTTTGCCAATGGCCATCGCTATGGCCTGATCGGCGCCAATGGCTCGGGCAAGTCGACCCTGATGAAAATCCTCGCCGGCCAGCTGGAACCCAGCGCCGGCAACGTGTTCACAGACCCGAACGCGCGTGTCGGGCAGTTGCGGCAGGACCAGTTTGCCTACGAAGAGTGCCGTGTTCTCGACGTGGTCATGATGGGCCACAAGCGTCTCTGGGACGTCATGCAGGAGCGTGAGCGCCTCTATTCCCTGCCTGAGATGAGTGATACGCAGGGTATGCGTGTCGCCGATCTCGAGGTTGAATTCGCGGAAATGGACGGCTATTCCGCCGAATCGAGTGCCGGCGAGCTGCTCGAGGCCATCGGCATCCCGGTCAGCCAGCACCAGGGCCCGATGAGCGCCGTGGCGCCGGGCTGGAAGCTCCGCGTATTGCTGGCGCAGGCGTTGTTCTCTGACCCCGATGTACTGCTACTCGATGAACCAACCAACAACCTCGATATCAACACGATTCGCTGGCTGGAAGAATTCCTTGATGCCAGCAAGTCGACCATGGTGATCATTTCGCACGACCGCCATTTCCTGAACAGCGTCTGCACGCACATGGCGGACCTGGATTACGGCAAGCTGCAAATTTTTCCCGGCAACTACGACGAGTACATGACCGCTGCAACCCAGGCCCGTGAGCGCATGTACTCGAACAATGCGAAGAAGAAAGTCAAAATGGCCGAGCTGCAAGCCTTCGTCAGCCGCTTTTCGGCGAACGCATCAAAGGCGCGGCAGGCAACTTCGCGGGCTCGCCAGCTGGAAAAAATCGAGCTTGAGGAAATCAAGCCATCGAGCCGGGTAAGCCCCTACATTCGATTCGAACAGGAAAAACCGCTGCGCCGCCTGGCGGTCGAAGCGACCGGCTTGAGCAAGCGCTTTGATGCCGCGCCGCTATTCGAGGATCTTGACCTGAGCATCGAGGCCGGCTCGCGCGTCGCAATCCTGGGACCGAACGGCATCGGCAAGAGCACGCTGCTCGGCTGCCTGGTACAGAAAATCGAGGTCGATGCCGGCGAGGTAAAGTGGGCCGAGAATGCGAAGGTCGGTTATTTCGCACAGGACAACGGACCGGAGTTCGAATCCGACATGAGCCTGTTCGACTGGATTACGCAATGGCAGCCGCCCGGCGCACCCGAGCAGCTGCTGCGCGCGACGCTGGGCCAGATGCTGTTTTCGCGCGACGAAAGTGAGAAATCGGTGCAGGTCGTTTCCGGCGGCGAACAACGGCGGCTGATGTTCGGCAAATTGATGCTGCAGCAGCCGAACGTCATCGTCATGGATGAGCCCACCAACCACCTTGACATGGAATCGATCGAAGCGCTGAACCTCGCACTGGAGAACTACCCGGGCACCCTGATATTCGTCAGTCATGATCGCGACTTCGTGTCGTCGCTGGCGACGCGCATCATTGAGTTGCTGCCGGATCGAAAAGTGGTCGATTTTGGCGGCAGCTACGAGGAATACCTGCGTTCACAGGGTTTTGTTGCGCGAACACGCGCCGCCTGAACGCATTGCCGGGTGTGGATCAAGTCAGCCATACTGAGTAATGCTCAACAAGGCCCGCCGCAGCATTGCGCCAACTCCCCTGCCGAAGGTTTCCCACGGTGCCGGCAGTTATGTTTTTGACAGCAGCGGCAAACGCTACATCGACGGCTCGGGCGGCCCGGCCGTTTATTGCCTCGGGCATGCGCATGCGGAAGTTAACGAGGCGATCCGGCAACAGCTTGAACTGATCGCGCACGGCTACCGTTATACGTTCACGAGCGACCCGCTGATTCGCCTGACGGAGCTGATCCAGTCGCAGGCCGGACCCGGATTCGAGCAGATCCTGTACGTGTCGAGCGGCTCCGAGGCGGTCGAATCGGCGCTCAAGATTGCGCTGCAGTTTCACTGGGGCAAAGGTGATCGCAAGCGGACCCGTTTCATATCCCGGCAACGCTCCTATCATGGCAACACGCTCGGCGCGCTCGCTGTTTCCGGTTTCGCGCAGCGCAGGAAACAGTTCGAAGGCAGCCTGTTTCCCTGTTCGTTCCTGTCGACGGCCAACGAGTACCGGCCCGCGATCGCCGGCACAGCAGCACAACTGACCGACTATCTGGCCGCTGAACTTGAGCAGGAGATTCTGAAGGTAGGCGCCGAAAATGTCGCAGCGTTTATTTTCGAACCCGTGGTCGGCGCAGCCGGCGGCATGCTGCCCGCGCCCGCAGGATACGCCGCAAAAATGCGTGCTGTCTGCACGCGCTACGGCGTGTTGATGATCGCAGACGAGGTCATGTGCGGCGCCGGGCGCTGCGGCAGCTGGCGCGCGCTGGCAGAGGAGCAGGTGCTGCCCGACATCATGACGATTGCGAAAGGTCTCGGCGGCGGCTACGTACCGCTCGGCGCGGTCGCGTACTCGGGCCGCATTGCCGAGACAATTGTGGCCGCCGACGGCGCAGTCAATACGGGCCACACCTTTACCGGCCATACGCTGGCCTGCGCGAGCGCTGCCGCCGTACAGCAGATTGTGGTGCGCGACCGGCTCATCGAGCGCGTGCGCTCAGAAAGCGCTGCGCTGCGGCAACGGCTCGTCGCGAGCGTTGGCGAGTTGCCTGCCGTCGGCGACCTTCGCGTACGCGGTTTTTTTGCCGGCGTCGAACTGGTCGCCGACCGCGACAGCCGCCATCCGTTCGACCCGGACCTGAAGCTGGCCGAGATTGTTCGCGCCCGAACCTTGCAGGAAGGGCTGATCTGTTACCCGGTCAGCGGCACGATCGACGGTGTCAATGGTGACGTCGTGATCATTTCCCCGCCTTATAACGCCAGCGATGCGGAACTCGACGAGATCGCCGACAAGCTTGGCCGCGGTTTGCGGCTCGCCCTCGCTGACATCGGCGCGGCCTAGCAGCTCACGATGCCTTTCGACCGGCGGCAATTTTTAGGACTCGGAGCGCTGTCGTTGCTCGCAGCGCCGACCGCAGCCGCCAATGCACCGGTCGAGGGCCGGCACCGGGCGCGCGCGCTCGGTATTACCATCGGCCGGCTGCCGCCAGGACCGCTGAATGCGATCACCGATGTCGCCGGCGTCGAGGTCGGGCACACGACACTCATTTCCGGGCACGGCAAACTCGAGATTGGTGTCGGCCCGGTGCGCACCGGTGTCACCGCGATCTGGCCGCAGCGCGATATCGTGCACGAGTTCCTGCCATGTGGCGTCGACGTGCCGAACGGCAACGGCGAGTTCAGCGGCATGCTGGCAGCGAGGAACCTCGGTATTCTGAGTTCGCCAATTTGCCTGACGACAACCTCCAGCGTCGGCATGGTCCACGACGCGTTGCAAAAGTTGCAGCCTGATGACGAGCTTCCGCCGGGAACGCCCGTGGTCGGCGAAACCTGGGATGACTTTCTCAACGACACGGTCGGGCGACATGTACGCGAGCAGCATGTGTTCGATGCATTGTCCGCGGCTCGCGGTGGGCCGGTCGCTGAAGGCTCGGTTGGCGGTGGCACGGGTATGATGTGTTACGAGTTCAAAGGCGGCATCGGTACTGCGTCGCGTGTCATCGAGCAAGGCGGATCGCAGCACACGGTCGGCGTGCTGGTGCAGGCAAATCACGGTACGCGAGAATTGCTGCGTATCGACGGCGTGCCGGTCGGCACCGAGCTGGGCCGACAGGGTCAGGCGGAACAGCGTGCCGAGCTGAACTCCATACTGATGATCATCGCGACCGACGCGCCCTTGCTCGCGCACCAGCTGCAACGCCTCGCGCGGCGTGCCACGCACGGTCTCGCACGCACCGGCAGCATTTCCAACAACTCCAGTGGCGACTTCACACTCGCTTTTTCCACCGCCAACCGCATCCCGCGCGAGTCCTTCTACCGCGGGGCCGGCTACACGCTGCAGTCGGTAGAGCAGTTTCATATTAGGCCCTACTTCGAGGCGGCCAGCGAAGCGGTCGAGGAGTCAATCATCAACGCGCTCTGCATGGCCGAGGACATGACCGGTATCAACGATAACTTCTTACCAGCCCTGCCCCTGACCGAGACACTCGAAATCCTGCGCCGGCACGGGCGGTTGAAGGGAGCGGTCGATGGCTGAGCCTGCCCTTTTCCGGACCATCGACATGCCGTTCTGCCAGGCCGTGCAGTTCGAGCACTGGAATGCCGCCCCGGGACGTTTCTTTGTTGCAGTCCGCACACGCGGTGCATTTACCGCCATGCTCGGCAACGGCGTGGTCGAGGAATTTCGCACCCTGTCGGGCCCGGTCTTGCTGGCGCCTGCATCGGCGCTGGGCGGAATCTACGACGCCGGCCTGCGGCTCGCCGATGCGCGCAGTCTTGACGCGCAGATCGACCAGGGCTGGCCACCCCTGACCATCGGCATCGACGTCACGGCGCCGGCACGACCGGCAGACTGGATCGCATTGTTTCTTGACGCCATCCGGCAGCAGAAAAGTGCCGGCACGCCCCCGTGGCAAAACAAGGTGCGCGCCGCGCGCGTGGCGGACTACCGCCTGCAACGACTGCACTGCCATGTCGACGGCAAACAGGCCGCCACGATCATCGCCACCGATGCGCCGCTGTTGCCGCAGCAGCTGCAGCGTCTCGCCGACCGCGGCGATGCGCCGGTCTCGCTCGCGGTGTCGCTCGGCAATCGCCTGCCGCGCGTGGACGCCGGCGAAATGCAACAGCTAACAGCCGTGTCCGAACAAACCCTGGCATTACTGGTCGCGTCAGCGCGCCGCCTGGTATCCGCTTAAGAATGAAACAAGGTTGTCACCGAGCGCGTCGCTGAGATAGCCGCCTTCCTGCACCAGCACCGTGGGCAATTTCAGCGCACCCAATTCGGCGCCGATCTGGGCGAACCCCGCCGTCGTGATGCTCATGCCGCGAAACGGATCGCCCTCGTGCGCATCGAGACCCAGTGCGATCACCAGCGCCTGCGGCGAAAATGCGCCGACGATATCGAGTGCCGTGGTCAGGGTCTTCAGGTATTGGCGGTCGTCGGTGCCGCGCGGCAGCGGCAGGTTCACATTGAAGCCGTCGCCCTCGCCCGCACCGGTTTCGTTGGCGTAGCCCCAGAAGAACGGGTAGAAGCGGATCGGGTCGGCGTGAATCGAGACCGTCAGCACATCGCTGCGCTCGTAAAAAATGCGCTGCGTGCCATTGCCATGGTGCACGTCGATGTCGATGATTGCGACGCGAGCGAACTTCCCGAGCAGCTGCTGCGCCGCGATTGCGCTGTTGTTGAGATAACAGAAACCACCGGCCAGGTCCTGCGATGCATGATGGCCCGGCGGCCGGGCCAGCGCGTAGCAGGCACGCTCGCCGGCAAGCACCTGTTGTGCGGCGCACGCGGCGGTCATCGCACTCCAGCGCGCGCTCAACCAGGTGTCGGCCGAGATCGGGCAGGAGCCGTCGTAGACGTGATAGCCAACCTGCCCAACGGCCGACTTCGGGTACCCGTCGCTGCGACTGATCGGGTGCACGTTGGGCAATACCTCTTCGGATGCGCCTTCGATGCGCGACCATCGCGTATGGATGTTTTGCAGGAACTGCAGGTAGATCGGTGTGTGCACGGCCGCGATCACGCCATCGCCGAGGTCCGCGGGCGCTTCTGCGGCGAGACCTGCGCTGCGCGCGGCGGCCAGCAACCGCGTCGCGCGATCCGGGTGTTCCGGGTTTTCGGCCGGCGCGCCCGACGACAAAAACTTTCTGGGATGGTGCGCAAGTTGCGCGGCCGAGAAAATAATCTTCATCAGGTCTCTGCCAGTTTTTTGAATGCCTCGCCGGTGGCGGCATAAATCAGCTCATCGTCGCGCAACTTCAGGCCTGCACTGACATAAAACTCGCGTGCGTCCACGTTGCCGGGCTCGACCGAGAGGCGTAAATGATTTGCGCCCCGGTCTTTGCCCCATCTGGCGACGGCGCGCAGCAGTTTTTTGCCCAGCCCCATGCCACGCGCGTTCGCTGCCACGTAGATATCCTGCACGTAGACGCCGGGCGAGCCACGCCAGGTGGAGAAATTCAGGAACACGATCGCGAGGCCAACCGGCGCGCCGTTTCGTTCCGCAATGAATGCGTGGATCGCAGGCGGGTCTCCGGTTAATGCAGCAGCGATGTCCGATACCTTGTTCTTGATCTTCTTTTGCGCGCCGGTTGCCAGCGCCAGTTGCAGCAGCATGGCGTGCACGACGGCGGCGTCCGCGAGCACCGCCGGCCGAATCACGATCGCGTCCGGTTTATTCAAAAGGCAACCCGGTCGGCGCCCTTGAGGTGCAACATGGCGCGCGCTTCGGCCGGGGTCGCGATTTCGTGCCCAAGTTCTTCGAGGATGCGACGAATTTTCTCGACCTGTTCCGCGTTGCTACGGGCCAGCGTGTTTTTCGCAATCAGCAGGCTGTCCTCGAGACCGACCCGCACATTGCCGCCGAGGATCGCGCCCACGGTCGCCAGCGGAATCTGCATGCGCCCGGCCGATAACACCGAGAAGCGGTACTCGGTCCCGAGCAACCGGTCGGCGGTCGCCTTCATATGCAACAGGCTCTCCGGCGAGGCATCAATGCCGCCGAGCACGCCAAGTACGAATTGCACAAACAACGGTTTCCGGATAAGACCCTCACGCAGGTAGAACGCGAGCGTCTGGATGTGGCCAACGTCGTAGCACTCAAATTCGAAACGCGTTCCGCAGCCATCGCCGAGGGTCCTGAAGATCTGCTCGATGTTGGCGAAAGTATTCTGGAACACGACTTCGCGGGTCGCGTCGAGCAATTTCGGTTCCCAGTCGAAACGCCACTCGGCATGACGTTTCTTCATCGGGAACAGGCCGAAGTTCATCGAACCCATGTTCAGCGATGCCATCTCGGGCTCGGCGAGGATCGGCGCCGCGAGGCGTTGCTCGAGCGTCATCAGGGAACTGCCGCCGGTGGTGATATTGATGACCGCATCGCAACGTTTCCTGATCTCGGGCAGGAACTGCATGAACACGGCCGGGTCCGCGGTCGGCTGCCCGGTTGCCGGGTCGCGTGCATGCAGGTGCAGAATGGATGCACCGGCCTCGGCTGCAGCAACCGCCTGGTCGGCAATTTCCTGCGGCGTGATCGGCAGGTGCGGACTCATCGTCGGTGTATGAATCGATCCGGTGACCGCACAGGTAATGATGACTTTATTTGCCATGAATTCTCTCTGGGCGGCAATTTTGACGCTTGAGTTGACGTAAAGTACAGCAAAGACTAAGGAGAGACGCTCTATGAGGCTGGTAATAACGATTCTGCTTACGCTGTTGCTGGCGGTACCCGCCATCGCCGAACGCGAACCGGTACTGAAGCAGATCAGGGTGCCTCACAACTATTACTTTCGCGAGATGTACCTGCCGCAGGTTTCTTCCGGCCCGCAAAGCCCGGCCTGGTCGCCCGACGGACAATCGCTCGTGTATGCCATGCAAGGCAGCCTCTGGCAGCAGTCCCCCGATTCCGATGTCGCGGTGCAACTGACTGCGGGCCCCGGCTACGATCACCAGCCCGACTGGTCGCCCGATGGCAGGAGCATTGTCTTTACGCGCTATGTTGCCGATGCGATGGAGTTGCAGCTGCTCGACGTCGCCAGCGGCGAGGTACGCGCGCTGACCTCCGGGGGCGATGTCAATCTCGAGCCGCGCTGGTCGCCGGACGGGTCGCAGCTCGCTTTCGTATCAACAACGGGCACCGGGCGTTTTCACGTCTTCGTCGGCCGTTTTAATGGTGATCGCTTGCAGGCCGAACCGCTGCTTGCCGAGCGCCAAAGTTCGGTAGAGCGTTATTACTACAGCAGCTTTGACCACGAGATCAGTCCCAGCTGGTCTGCCGACGGGCGCGAATTGCTGCTGGTAACGAATCCGGAGACACCTTACGGCAGCGGCGAAATCTGGCGCTACCGAGTGGACGGTTCCGCTCCGCCCGCACTCGTACAGAAAGAGGAAACCAGCTGGCGGGCGCGGCCGCACACTGCCCCGGACGGGCAGCGCGTTGTGTATGCCTCGTACCTGGGCCGACAATGGCATCAGCTCTGGGTGAAGTCGATTGCCGGTCGCGGCGAACCGTTCCCGTTGACCTATGGCGACTACGATGCCTCGGCGCCGCGCTGGTCACCGGACGGCAAGCGTATCGCTTACGTGGTCAACGAATTCGGCAACACTTCACTACGCACTCTCGAGCTGATCGGCGGCAAACAGACGGATCTCAACATCACCACACGCCGGTATTTACAGCCCGGCGGCACACTGCGGCTGGTCGTCAGGAATGGCGACGGATCCGATGCAAGCTATCGCGCATCGGTGCTCGGCGCCGATGGCCGCGCGTATGCTCCGCACGACCGCTGGTTGCATGCGGACGACCAGTTCGATCGGACGCAACGCAAGGAGGAAGCGCGTTACTTTCACGCCACAGGCGAAGTGCAGATCGAGCTTCCGGCAGGTGATGCGAGCATCATCGTCTGGCGCGGCATGGAGGCGGCTATCGAACGCCATAACGTCGAGATCGAAGCAGAGGATACGGCCGATCTCGAGCTGGCAATGCAGTCACTCGAGCTGCCCTCGACCTGGTCCGAGTGGTACAGCGGCGATGTCCACGTGCACATGAACTACGGCGGCAACTATCGCAATACGCCGGCAAACCTGGTTGCCCAGGCGGAAGCCGAAGATCTGGACATGGTTTTCAACCTGGTTGTGAACAAGGAGCAACGGGTACCGGACATCGAGTATTTCTCGGCCGAGGCTGACGCCGCATCGAACCGGCAAGTCGTTGTGCAGCATTCCCAGGAATTTCATACCAGTTACTGGGGACATCTCGGCTTGCTTGGCCTTGGCGAGCATTTATTAATGCCGGACTACTCGGCTTACCCGTATACCGCAGCCGCGAGTATTTACCCGGACAATGCACTCGTGGCAGACATGGCACGCGAGCAAGGTGCGATCGTTGGCTACGTGCACCCGTTTGATCCTCCGCCACCAGATCCTGCCACCGACGCGCGACTGACCAATGCCCTGCCGATCGACGCTGCGCTCGGCAAGATCGACTACTACGAGGTGCTGGGCTTTGCCGATCACCGCACTTCGGCTGAGGTCTGGTATCGCCTGCTCAACTGCGGGTTTCGCATCAGTGCCGCGGGCGGCACCGACGCCATGGCCAACTATGCCTCGTTACGCGGCCCGGTTGGCATGAATCGAACCTATGTGCGGGTGCGGAACTGGCCCGATGAAGCGGACGCAAGGCGCGACAAGTGGATCCAGCGCCTCAAGGATGGCAAGAGCTTTGCAACGAATGGCCCACTTATCGGCCTCACCGTGAACGGCGAGGGCCCGGGCGCCGTGCTCGAATTTGATGCACCACCACGCATCGACTATGGCGGCTTTTTGCGCTCCATCGTAGCCATCGATGAACTCGAGATCGTGTTCAACGGCAAGGTCATTCGGCGCATCGAGCTCGATCGCGAATCAACGTCGGCGACCTTTAGCGGCGAAATGGGCATAGCTGAAAGCGGTTGGCTGGTGCTGCGCGCATCCGGCCGCGGTCCACGCCGGGAGATCCTTGACCAGTACCCGTACGCGACCACCAGCCCAATCTACATTAACATCGCCGGCAAGAGCCCACGGTCTGCGGCCGACGCTGAGTATTTCCTGGCCTGGATTGCCCGGGTTCGTGATGCGGCCGTTGCACACGACAGTTATAACTCGGCTGACGAGAAGCAGCAGGTGCTGCAGAACATCGATGCTGCGGTTGCGGTGTTCGAGAAAATGCGCTGAGGCGGCCCGCGAAATTACCGCTACAGCGCCCAGGCAAAGGCGAGCGCGGCTGCCGCGGACCTTGAGGTCGGGGCTGACACTCTCTTCCTCAATGTCGATATTGCGATTTGATGCCAATGCCAGCTCTCGATTCGCGAACTGTGCATCAAGCAGTGCTGGCCGTTGGTCGCTTGCTGAATGACCAATGCATTGGTGATTGATCCGTTCCAGCCCTCATCGATGTCGATCGAGTCATCGCGCACGTACTTCGTTTCCACTCAATAAAAACCGACGGGATCTGTTCCCGATGCCGTGGCAATCTACTGGATATATTTCGCATAGGAATACGGCTCCAGCAGGTTCCGCAGCCGCCTGATATGCACATCGACCGTGCGCGGGCCGACGATCGCATCGGCACCCCAAACATGCGCCAGCAGCTGACTATTTGTTGCTGTGCCGCCGGATCGGCGTCGACGACCAGGATTGAGGCCAATGTCATGTTTCCCACCAAGGAGATTTCTCGTCCTGCAGGAAAACACGGGCGGTTTACAGTCTGTTTACGTTTTTGTTGCGATCGTGTTACAGCGCCGCATGGCCGGTCAGCCAGGCATATTCCAGGCCCTGGATCGCACCGAGGTCACCGCGCCAGTTCGACGCCAGTTGCCGCCAGGTCTCCGCGGCAGCCTCATTGCCGCTCGCCTGCTGCGCCCGGAAAAGACCGAGTAAGGCCAGCGACCGGCCCGTGTTGCGCTGCAGCGAACCCTGGAAGTAAGCGACAGCGGCCTCGGGCTGGCCCAGCACGAGGTACATTTCCCCGAGCAGCTCGCCCGGTGGTTTCGGCGCATGCGGCGGGCCGTAATACATTGCACGACTGTTCTCGTCGGCAACCGCAGTCGCCAGGATCTGCAGGGCTTTCTCCGTGTCGCCTTCGCGAAATGCCAGTAAGGCCTGCATCTCGCGCAGCATAATGGTTGCCAGCAGGTAGCTGTCAGCCGAGACGCCATTGGCGCTCTCATGCAGACCTTCCGCAACGCTCATTACGACCGCAGCGGCGACTTCGCCGCCAAGCAGCTGTATTTCCGCGCGCAGTCCATCGAGCTCGCTGGCCGCAGCACTCTGAAATGCCGAAGCAAAGCATTCGGTTGCAATATCGAGCAGCGACAACCCCGCGGTATCGGTGCGCGCCAGTACCGGTTCGGCCAGTGCATCGTCGACGGCATAGCTCGCGCGCATCATCGCGTTGTGCGACCGATTGAAATCAGCCGGCAAGGCGAGCACGTCATCGCGCATCATCTGCAAAGTCGCGCGCGCCTCCGCATACCGGCCCTGCTGCAGCAGCGCATACTCGAGCCAGTGCAATGCATGCTTGCTGCGACCGGCCGGATCGCGTCCTGTCCGCAGCAGGCTTTGCTCGGATACCCGCACCGCATTTGCATTCGCAACCACCACCTCGTCCCACATCCCGAGCGAGGTATAAATATGCGACACCATGTGCTGTGCGTGCGAGGCCGATGGCGCTATCTTCGAGTACTCGCGCGCCGCGCGCAGCCCCAGCGGCGCATGCACCTGGTCGTCATAGCTGTGAATCAGGTAGTGCGCGGCGCCTGGATGCTGCGGCTGCCGGGCGAATACCTCCTCGGCAACTGCCGCTGCGCGCATGTACGTGCGGAAGTCGCGCTCGTACACCGAGCCGAGAATCGACAGCGCGTAAAATGCCGCTGCCTCGAGGTCATCGGCATAGTCCGCGTGCATTTTCTGCATCGCGTTCATGTAGGCGACGTCGCGTGACTGCTTGTCGCCTTCGCCGAACAGCACCAATACTGCGTCGAGGTAACGCTGTTCGCGCTCACTTGCACGACGCTCTCCAGGTGGCGCCAGTTTTGCCAGTGCCGCGAGCGCTGCGTCCCGGTCCTGGTATTCCCAGAGCGGGTGATTGTGCGTCATCGCCTCACCCCAGATGGCCATGACAAAGCCTGCATCGATCGCCTGCGCCTCAATGAATGCATCGCGTGCGTCGGTGAATTCGAAACTGTGCAGCAGCTTCACGCCGCGCTCGAAGGCGTCCTGCGCCGCGGGCGCACCCGAGGTCGGGAAATCCAGCACACCGAGGATCAGCGGTACGGCGTGTTCACCATGAGCATTATGATCCTGGCCCTGCGCGGGAACCATCAGCGCAATACTGACAGCAAGCAGTGCGAACGCGAGCGTGCGAGCCGTTGCGATGCGCGCGATCATTCCTGGACAGTGTAGTCGGCATTGAACGACGCCAGGCCGACGACCGCGCGATCACGATTGAGTGTGGCGAGCATTTGCGTTTCGATAGCTCCGAGCCGCGGATCGCCTTCGAGCACTGCCAGCGCGGGAAGGACCTCGGTCAGCTTGCCCACCGGATTCCAGCCATTGTCCACCGCCTGTTGCAGGTAGCGGAAAGCCTCGTCCTTGTCCCCGAGCATGGCATGATGCACCGCCATGTTGCCCCAGAAGACGAAGTTATTGACGCCCTGCTCGATCATGCGTTTCATCCAGCGATCGACCAGCATCAGCGCCTCCTCGGCGCGCACACCGTTGCCGGTGCGCGCGTAGGCCAGCGAGGTGTCGGCCATGAGGCTGTAACCCAGTATGTCGCCAGGGTGCTCGGTTCCCATCGCCGTCACGCTGGGCCAGCGCTCCTCGAGAAAATTCACGAGGTCCTGGTCGCGGCCGTCGCGCACCAGCAAGCCAAACAACACCTCCGGGTCGCCAGCGCTCGCCTGTTCATAGGCCATCGCGAAGGCCTCGTCCTTGCGGCCGAGGTTATAGAGTGCCTCCGGCTGGAAGTAGGTCGAACCTTCCACCGCGGCGCGCTCGAACTGCGCGGTGCGCAGCAGGCCGACGCTGAGGAAAATCTTGGCGACGCCGCTCATTTCGCCGGACTCGCGACGCTGTTCCATTTTCTGCAGGCCCTCGCCGCCGCGCCCCGAGTAAATCAGGCTCACCGCCTCGGCCATCAGCAGGTCGGGATTGTCGGGGTCGAACTTCTGCATACGTTCCAGCAGGGCGGTCGCCTTCTCATGCTCGCCGAAGTTATTGAAGACCATCATCGCGTTCGAGAACGCAGGCCGGTACAGCGGATCGCGCTCGGCCATTTCTTCAATAATCTCCATGGCACCGCGCATGTCACCGGCATTGCTCAGGGCAATCTGCAGCCAGTTGCTGGCATCAATCAGGTTCGGGTTGATCTCGAGCGCTTTTACCAGCGCATCGATCGCGGCATCGGTCTCGAGCCCGTCGCGGCCGTAATAGAGGCCGAGTGCAGCCCAGCCTTCCGCTGAATTCGGATCGAGGTTGAGCGCAAGGTCGGCGAAACGCTTGCCACGCCGGTTCGACTCATCATCGGGTATCGATCCGTATTGCTGGTCGGACAACAGCATGGTCGCGATCGCACGCTGCGCGTAGGCGGGCGCATACTCGGCGTCCAGTTGTATCGCCTGGTCGAGTTCTTGCAGCGCCGTCTCGATCTCGGTGCCGATGCGCGTATACATGCGTTGCTTGGCCCGGAGGTAGAGCGCATAGACTTCCGGGTTGGTGCGCTTCGCCTCGGCGACCACGGTATCGTCACTCAGCAACTTGCTGCGCAGCTGCTTCAGGATCTCGTTCGCGATCTCGTCCTGGATCTCGAACACGTCGGTCAGCTCGCGATCGTAGGTTTCCGACCAGAGGTGAAAACCGTTGTCGACCTGGATCAGCTGCGCCGTGATGCGAACCTGGGCACCGGCCTTGCGCACCGAGCCCTCGAGTATGTGGTTGACGCCGAGTGCCTCGCCGATACGCCGGAGATCATCGTTCTGGCCTTTGAAGGCAAACGACGAAGTTCGCCCTGCCACTTTGAGCTCCTTGACCGAGGCGAGCGAATTCAAAATCTCTTCAGTGATGCCGTCCGAAAAAAACTCCTGCTCCGCGTCAGAACTCATGTTGACGAAGGGCAACACGGCGATCGACTTTTGCATGTCAGCTACGTTGATGCCGGTCTCTGCACCGCCGGAGGACTGGTTAACCTGGCGCTCGACGATCAGCAGCGCGACCGCTAGCGCCAGCGAACCGATGATGATGTAGTTGAGCTTCCGCGCCGTGCTGCCCGTAATCGAGGTGGCGCGATCGACTTCGGACTCTTTTTTCAGGCCGTCGGGCGTGATCTCGAAGGCCCAGGAAAAGATCAGCGCAGGCACGAGGCCGATGGCGAGAATGACGAAGATCAGTTTCGGTGCCCAGCCCGGCAACTCGAAAATTGGCGTGACGACATCGACGATCTGCAGCAGTACCCACGACGCCACGGCATAGGCGATGGCCACGCGGATGACATTACGACGCTGCAGTTCTTCTATTAATTTCAAAGGGCTACCTGTTGTTTTTGTGAAGGCCCGGGCCGCCGCAATGATAGCAATTCTTACCGCTCGGTAATGGAATTTATTCCAGCTGTCGGCGAAACAGCGCCTCGTACAGAGCGCCCTGGCTGGCCCAGGAAAAATCCTCGGCCATGCCGTTCAGCATGATTTGACGAAATACCGGCGCATTGCTGTACAGGTCCAGCGCCGTACGCAGCGCCCAGCGCAGACCGCTGTCGTCGTAGTGCTCGAACACGATGCCGGTACCGCTTGCCGACTGCGCATCGACGGCCTGCACTGAATCGGCGAGACCGCCAGTCTTGCGCACGATCGGCACGGTGCCGTACTTGAGGCTGTACATCTGGTTGAGTCCGCAGGGTTCGTAACGGGACGGCATCAGAAACAGGTCGGCGCCGGCCTCGATCTGGTGAGCCAGCTCGTTGTTGTAGCCCTTGCTGAAATGAACGCGATCGGGGAAGACTTCCTGCAAGCGCGAAAAAAGTCGCTCGTAGCGGCTTTCGCCGCTGCCGAGCACCGCCAGCGAAAAATCGCGCTCCAGCATGAGACCCGGCAGGACGTTTGCCACCAGTTCGAAACCCTTCTGCCCGACCAGGCGACTGACAATCCCGACCAGCGGTTGCTCGCCGCCCGCAGTGAGTTCCAGTGCTTTCATCAAGGCCCGCTTGCAGGTCCGTTTGCCGCTGAGGTCATCGGCCGTGTAATTGGCCGCGATCAATGCATCGGTCGCCGGATTCCACTCGGCGTAATCGACGCCATTCAGAATGCCAATGACCGAATCGGCACGCTGCCGCAGCAGCCCGTCCAGCCCCGCGCCATATTCAGGACCCTGGATCTCCTGCGCATAGGTCGGGCTCACCGTGGTAATCAGATCCGCATGCAGCAGGCCGGTTTTCAGAAAATTGATCTGCCCGGCCTTGAGGTCGTCCTGGTGCAAAAGCCCTGCGGCGCCGCCCAGGCCGAGCTCGTCCAGGATGCCGGCGCCGAATACTCCCTGGTAGCCGATATTGTGAATGGTCATGACGCTGCGCGCTTTGCGGAACAGTGCATCACTGCCGTAGCGGGCGCGCAGATACAGTGGAATCAGCGCCGTATGCCAGTCGTGGCAATGCACGATGTCGGGTGCAAAGTGCATCTGCCGGCACATTTCCAGGGCCGCTCGCGATAACAGGATAAAACGCAGGTGTTCGTCGGCATCCTCAGTGTAAATGCTGTCCCGCCCGTACAACTCCGGGCAGCGCAGCAGCAAGACCGGCAGGCTCGTGCCGGGCAGAATCGTCGTATCGATTGCATAGCGGATCTCGCGCGTACCGGCGCGCAGCACCAGATCCTGCAACTGCCTCACCTTGTGGATCTTGAGATCCTGCCTCTCAAGCATGGCATAGCGCGGCATCAACAGGCGCACATCATGTCCGGCATCGTGCAACCAGGCAGGCAAAGCCGACGCGACATCGGCCAGGCCACCGGTCTTGGCGAGCGGTGCGACCTCCGCACTCGCGAGCACGATGTTCAATTTTTTTGCAGCTGCCAAGCAGGTTCCGCTGTCGTTGTAAGGGCGCGCCATTCTAACTCGCCGGCGCATGATTGCGCTGCTACAGTGCCAGGCGTGCCGCGCCTGCTACTTATTACTCAGCTGCTCTTTGCCATCAGCATGACGGCATCGGCTGCGCCTTCCGGTGTGCTGACGGGTGCGGTGGAATCCGTCGCAGCGGCCACCTGGCGCATTGATGGCCTCGAGTTCGAACTCTTCCTGTCCGAGTCAGGTCTCGCCGCCAGCACGCGAATTGCGCAGATCAGCCTGCTCGAATCCGGACAGAAATTTGACGACATTGTGGTCGCTTGCGAGCGCATCGCGATGAGCAGTGTTGCAATCTCTTGCCAGGCCGCCACGTTTACGGCGACCTTGCCGGCTGTCGGCCGGCAGACGGTGCGGGGATCGTTCGTGCATGCGCGCCGTGACAGTGTCACCGATGTTGTACTTGAAAATGTCGCGATCGCCGCCGGTATCGCCCGTATCGAAATCCGCGCCACAGATGATGAACTCGATGTGCGGTTTTCGAGCCCGGAACTGCAGCTCGATGGGCTGCTCGATGCCGCCATTGCACTCGGCGCAGAACTGTCGGACTACACGGCAGCGGGCACCACGGCCTTGACCGGCCGCCTGCGCACACTGGCCGGGGGCGGCTTGCACATCGAGCTGGTGACGCAGTTCAGTGGTACATCTATCAGTAACAATGCAGGCACCATCGCGGCCGAGGGCCTGGCCGGAAAGCTGCTACTGGATCTCACCGAGCATGGCGACGTGCTGCAATTTGACCTGGAGATCGAGAGCAATTCCGGCGAAGCCTATCTCGAACCGGTGTACGCGAACTTCAGCGAACACGCGCTCGCCTTGCGTGCCGGGAACGTCAGCAGCAGCGACCTGTCGACTTTCGCCATTGCCGATTTCGAGATGCAACAGGAATCGCTGCTGCAGCTCGATGGTGAGGTGACGATATCGCTGGCAACAGAGCCTGCCACGCCAACGCAGCTCTCGGGCAGCATCAACCTCACGGAAACCTCGGTCGACACCTTGTATACGAGCCTGTTGCAGGTCGCCATGGCCGGAACCGTGCTGGGTGACCTCGAAACCGCCGGTACCGTTTCCGGTGCGGTCGTCATTGCTAACAACGCGCTAAGCTCGGCGCGACTCGCACTTTCAGACCTTGTTCTTGATGACCGGCAGGGGCGCTTCGCCGTGTACGGCCTGAATGGCGACATCGACTGGCCGGGCGCCGGCAGCGAGACAGCAACGGACAGTACACTGCGCTGGGACAATGGCCTCGCATACAACATTCCGCTGGGCGCCGCGAGCGTGCAGTTTCGCCTCGGCAACGACGACATCGTTTTGCTGGCGCCACTGCGCCTGCCGACCATGGGCGGCGCGTTGCTGATCAGGCAGATGCAGTTACACGATTACGGTACGCCCGCTGCCAGCGGCCTGCTGGATGCGGAACTCGAACCGATCCAGGTTGGCGAGCTTGCCGCCGCACTGGGCTGGCCGGCCTTTTCCGGTACCTTGTCCGGCCGCTTGCCGCTGCTGCAACTCGCGGAACAAACGGCAAGCATCGGCGGTACCTTGAGTGCGCGCGCCTTCGACGGCGACATCGAATTGTCGAAGCTGCGTATCGAACAGCCATTCGGGCTCGTGCCGCGGTTGTTTGGCGACATCAAACTGCGCAATCTCGATCTGCGCCAGATTACCGAAGCGTTTTCCTTCGGCCTCATTCAGGGACGGTTAAGCGGCGACGTGACAGGCTTGCAACTGGAGAACTGGAAACCGGTCGCAATGGACATGCATTTCTATACGCCGCAAGGTGACAAGTCGCAGCGACGCATCAGCCAGCGGGCCGTCGAGGACCTGGCCAGTGTCGGTGGTGGCGGCGCGGCCGCATTGCTTTCATCGGGCATGCTGCGATTCTTTGACGTATTTGCCTATGAGCGCATCGGCCTGCGTTGTGTCCTGCAGGATGGCGCCTGCGCCATGAGCGGCGCAGGAGTTGGTCCGCAAGGCCAGGGTTTTTATATCGTCAAAGGCAGCGGTGTGCCGCGAATTGACGTTGTTGGATTTCGCGATCAGGTAAGCTGGGCGCGATTGGTCCGGCAACTGGTGGCAATTACCAACAGCGGTACGCCGACATTAAATTAGTACGGGAGATCAGCAAATGAACAGGGTCATGATTACTACGACGGCATTGCTTGCGGCCTTTGTCGCCGCCTGCGTCACGATCAACGTCTATTTTCCCGAGGCCGCGGCGGTCGAAGCGGCGGACCGGATCATCGACAAGGTACGTGGCGATACGGACAGCGGTGCATCACTTGAAGCGACACCACGGCAGGCACCGGTGATGCTGGCTCTGGCAAAGGGCTTCGCCAGCCTGTTGGTCAGCGATGCCAATGCGCAGTCGCAAATTGATTTCGACAAACCATCGCCTGAGAAACAGGCGCTGGAGAATTCCCTGGCGGCGCGTTTTCCCTCGCTGAAACCATACTTTGACTCCGGCGCTATCGGCGTGAACGATACCAGCGTGATCGAGTTTCGCGATCGGAATCTCGTGCCATTGAAAGACCGCAATACTGTCGTGCAGCTGGTTAGCGCACAGAACAATGACTGGAACGCACTGTATGCGGAGATTGCAAAACTGAACGGGCATCCCGAATGGCTGGACAATATCCGTCGCACCTTCGCCGAACGCTGGATCGCAAAAGCGGATAAGGGTTGGTGGTACCGGGAAGGTGGCAGCTGGAAGCAAAAATAAGACCCGACAGTATCGCCCTCGGCATGGGGGCCGCACTGGGCGCGTTCCTGATGTTTACCGTCATGAACGTGTTTGCAAAACTGCTGAGTGAGCAGCACTCCGTCGTCGAAATTGCGTTCTACCGCAACCTCGTCGCCACGCTGCCATTCCTGTTTGTCATTTTTGGTCTCGGGCGGCGCGAGATTCTCGTCATCCGGCACAAATCCGGGCTGATCATCACGCGTGCGGTACTGGGCACCGTGTCGCTGGTCGGTACCTTTGCCGCTTTTTCAATGCTGCCAATGGCGGACGCGACCGTACTGCTGTTTGCTTCGACCCTGTTCATACCGATACTCGGCGTGCTGATACTCAGTGAACGCGTCGGCCCCTGGCGCTGGGCCGCGGTCATAATCGGTTTTGGCGGAGTACTCATTATGGCGCGCCCGAGCGGCCAGCTGTATGCGCTTGGTATCGCAATTGCGCTCGGTACTGCCTTCCTGCAGGCGCTAATGCAGATCGTGTTGCGCTACCTTGGACGCCACGAAAGCCCGGAGACCATCACTTTCTACTTTTTCCTGATCGGTACCATAGTGACTGCAGTTCCTTTGCCGTTTATCGCGGTACGCCCGACGCTCACGGAAATACCGATGCTGCTCGGCATCGGGCTCTCAGGTGCGCTTGCACAATGGCTATTCTCGATCGCCTTCCGGCATGCGCCCGCGACCATCGTTTCAATCTTCAACTACAGCGGCATCGTCTGGGCGACGCTGTTCGGCTGGCTGATCTGGAACGACTGGCCATTACCGGTTGTATTTGCCGGCGCGACCATCGTGATTGCATCGAACATCCTGATTATCTGGCGCGAGCACCGGCAGCGCAGCCTGGATGATGCGGCAGTGCGTTCGACGCTTTAGGATTTCAGCCCTGCGGAAAAGGCGTGAAGCTTGGCGGCGCTTCGTTGAGCTGGCCACGACAGGCCTCGGCAACTTCGGTCGAGTCCGCCTCGTGCTCGGTATACACGATCATGTAGCCGTGGACACCTTCGTCGAACAGGAACGGGGTGCCGACGTTGCCGACCATGGACTCGAATGAACCGCCTATGTCGTGGTTACTGACGTGCGGCGCATAGAACATGACATGCGGTGCGATCTTCATGACGCGCTCTCTGGGCGCAATGTAAGTGTAATTGTAGTTCGACATCATGTAGGACACGCCTGCCCGCGGCGCCGGCTTGAACTCGCCGTTGTCGGCGCGCTGTTTGAAGTCCGCCTGGATTTCCTGGAATGTCGCACCGGACAATGACATCAGGCTGCGGTGAATCAGGGCCGGCAGAATCGTATCGACGCCGGCACGATCGAGGCACTGCGGCACGATCGAGTCCGGATCATTGCGCTCAACAATGCAGGTCAGCGGGCCGGCACCCTCAATGACCCGCTTGTATTCGCCATCCTGCAAGGCGTACACCGATGCATCGGCCCGCAAGCGCAATGGCGCGGCGCTGCGCGCGACGGCGATTTCGCATTCAATGCTAAGGTCCTGGAGGTTCGCGCCCGCTGCCGAAGTCAGCAACATGGCCGAAAAAAGTGTGAGTGATTTTTTCATGCGGCGACGATAGCCGCACAAGAGCTTGCCGCCGAGGATTAGTTTGCGACCCGCAGCTTTTTTTTGCGAACGGCCGGTGCGCTGCCGGGTATGGTCATGGTAACGCTGGCGCCACCTTTGGCATTGTTGGTAATCCTGAGTGCAGCATCCTGGCCAAACAGGTAACGGAGCCGGTCGAGCATGTTGTTGAGGCCAACGCCCAGCTGGATCGGCGAAACCAGGCCGGGGCCATCGTCGGCCACCGTGATTTGCATGCGACCCTGGGCACAACTGACACGTATCTGCACTGTCACACGCCCGGCGCTCTGTGCCACCGCATGCTTGATCGCGTTTTCGACCAGCGGCTGCAGCGCGAACGATGGCACTTGCTGTTGCAGGCAGGCAGGCGGCACATCGGTAATGACCTCAAGCCTCGCCCCGTAGCGGACCTTCTCGATCTCAACATAAGCACTGAGAAATTCGAGTTCTTTTTCCAGGGTCACGAGGCTGTCGCGCGAAAAGTCCAGTCCGTTGCGCAGCAACGCCGCCAGCAACTCGATCACCTTGTAGGCCTCGCGGTTCGCAGAAGATTCGACCAGCGACGCGATTGAATTGAGAGTATTGAACAGAAAATGCGGATTGACCTGCGCGCGCAGCGCCTCCATGCGCGCGACGTCGAGCGAACGTTCCAGCTCGACCTGCCGCAGTTTTGCGGCCTGCGCCGCCTGCTCTCGCTGCCGGTTCAGGTGGTAGTACTTCCACAACATGCTGCAGATCAAGACAAACGCATACACGAATGCGTTCAGTGAATGAAATCCCGTCGCATGATCGCCGTACAGCCAGTTCTGCCAGTTGCCCGGGTGCGTCAGGAAGGGCAATGACAAGGTCAGCACAGTCAGGAAACCCAGGTGTACACCCGCTTGCGCGAGCGGGTGCGACCAGCGGCCGCGCGCATGGCGCACCAGCCAGTTGATTGCGACACTGATGCCGGCCCAGAGGTAAAAATAGGCTGCCATGTAACCGAATATGGTCAGCCACTCTGTGCCCGTCTTTCCTCCCAGCGCAATAAACGAGGTTGTGGCGGCGACGATCGCAATTACCGTCCAGAGAAAAATAAAGAGCGCGATGCCGAGGCCACCGAGCTCCTCGCGCAGCTTGCGCACATCAGCTTCGGCGTCGCTCATTGGCTGTACTGATCCCGGTTGCGTGCACTGGCATCGAGAAATGCGCTCACCTGCCGACGTCGGCTGCGTGACAGCGGCACCTTGATTCCGTTGCAGAGCTTCAACTCGTGCACGCCATTGGCGCGACGCAGCACCTTGTCCACTTTGGCAACGTTGACCGCAGCGGAACGATGCACGCGCTTGAACAGTCGCGGCGAGAGTTTCTGCAGGTAGCGGTTGAGTGACTCCGCGACCACGTAACTGTGCGAACCGGTGTGTACGCGGACATACTGGCTCGCAGCCTCCAGCCAGTACACATCCCGTTCGTCAATGCGCAGTAATTCGTCGCCCTGGCGCAATGTCAGTTGCGCGTCTTGCGGGGCGGCATCACCCGTGTGAGCATCGTGCCCGGTGACGGCCGCAATCTTCTCGCCCAGTTCCTGCAGGCGATCCGCACAAATCGCTTTCCTGGCACGCTCGACCGACTGTCGAAACCGCTCCTTCGCAATGGGTTTCACAAGGTAGTCCAGCGCATCGAGATCAAATGCCCGCGTCGCATACTGGTTGTAGCCGGTGACGAACACGACGTACGGCGAGTGGCCGTTTGCGCGTAGCCTGGTCGCCAGCTCCACGCCATTCGTCTCCGGCATCTTGATATCCAGAAACACGAGATCCGGACGCGTATTGCGAATCAGTTGCCAGGCGGCTTCGCCGGTCTCCGCAATACCCACGGTCAGCAGGTCCGGCTGGGCGTCAACCAGGCGACTCAACAATTGCCGCGCCAGCGGCTCGTCATCCGCGATGACCACGCGAATGCCGGTACCCGTTGTTGCGTCCGCTGCGGTATGCATGCTCATTGCCGGAGTTTCGACCTGTTTGGCCAAGCATAATTCAAAAAAACGCCCGGCCCCCAGGGGGCCGGGCATGGTCCGGTCGCCAGCCAGCCTAAAAGGCGTACTTGGCCTGCAGGTAGTAGGTGCGGCCAAAGGCGTCGGTGTAGCGCGGGTCCCAGCCCAGCTGGTGCCCGGCACCGCTGACCCGCAAGCTCAGCGGCGGCTCCTCGTCCAGCAGGTTGGAAACACCGAAGCTCAGTCCGAGCTTGTCGTCGAGCATCATGTAGCGCAAGTTGTAATCGGTCGTCATGTAGGAGGGCACGTCGAGCTGGACTTCAATGTTCGGGCCCTGGCCGAGCGGTACACCGGTGCCCAGCACTTCGACCACCTGCGCCTGGTCCAGGTAACCCGAACGATAATTGCTGAACAGCGTATGCGTGAAGTCACCATGGTACAGCGTTACCAGCAGGTTGATCACGTTGCGGAACACGACTCCATCGTCGTTGCCAAAGCGGCCCAGGCTGCTGCCGGTCAGTGAGCTCTCCGACTCCATCACGTAGGTACCCTGTAATCCGAGGTCAAGCTGGCCCCAGCCCAGGTCGAATCCCTGGTTAAGTGCATAGTCAACGCCCGACTGGTCGCGAGTACCGACATTGACAGCCGCCTGGATGATCGCCAGGAATTCCTGCCCGGTTGCCAGGTTGGTCTTGGTCGTGAACAGGTCACGATAGATTTCCGCGTTATCGAAGATCTGTTGCTCGGTCAGGCGCTCGACCAGGTCCTCGAGCTGTATGTTCCAGTAATCGACGGTCATGCTGAAATTGTCGGTCGGCGTGATTACGGTACCGAACGTGTACTGGGTTGAAGTCTCAAACGTCAGCCCGCCATAGCCCTGCCGATAGACATCGTACTGGTCCTCGGTCGGCTTGCAGTACTGGGCCAGCGGGTCCGGCGCCGTGAACGGACAGTCGAAGGTGCCCGAGGTCACACCGAATTCGGACAAAGGTTCACCAATTTCACGCATTGACGGCGCTTTGAAGCCGGTGCCATAAGATGCGCGCAGCGCAACAGCTTCACTGACGTTCCACAGGCCACTGATCTTGTAGGTGGTATCGCTGTCACCGCTGTCGATATCACCGCCATTGAGCTGGTCAGAAACCGCCGATATATCGTCGTAGCGTAGCGACACCGTGGTCTCGAAATTACTGCTGAACGGAAACAGCATTTCGGCAAAGACACCGTACTGATCGCGCTCCAGTTCGTAGGGCGTGTCCTTCGACAGGAACAGCAGGCGCTCGTTCTCGTTCGCTTCCGAGATACTGCGATCGTAATTGGTCGTGCGGTAATCGATGCCGCCAGCAAGGATGACTTCGCCACCAGCGAGCTCGAACAGCGGTTTGGATGCCTTGGCGTCAACAGCCAGCATCTCGTTGCTCGTAACATCCCAGTTGCCGTGGTAGATGGTTGGCTCCAGCGCGGCCATGTCTGCTTCCGTGAATTCGTCCTGCGAGGCAAAGATGTTGAATGATCCGGATGTCGCCGCATCAACAAACTCATCGAGCAGCAACCAGCCGGTCAGGTAGTTCTGGTCAATTTGGTTTGTGGCCAGCGTAACCGCGGTCGAGTAATCGACATCACCGGTATTGCCTTCGAGTCCGAACGACAGGTTCATCGAATCGATCTGGTACTCGGTCGTGCGATTGCCGGCCGGGGCAGCACGCCAGGTGCCGGTGACCACGCCGACCTGCGCGAGTTCAGCCGGGGTCAGGTATGGCAGCACTTCGTTGACCACAAGACTCGAATTCAGCGGCAAGGGAATTTCGCCGGTCGGGTACGGAGCGATCCGCGCGATCATGTCGTAATTCGACGCCAATGCGGTGACAAAGCCCTGCAGATTGTCCGTCAGCCTGAACTTACTGTTCAGCGTCAGGCTATCGCGAACCGACTCGGGCATGACCTCGAGCGTGCTGGTGTAGTCAAATCGGCAGGTCTCGCCGTCAGGCGTTGTCTGCTCGGCACAAACACCGCCGTTGGCGAGCGCATTCGGATTGAAGTTGCGTATAAGAGAATCGTAATTTGCGGTGTACACGTAGGCATTACCGGGTACGGCATTTGACGACGAGTTCTGGAAATACAGATCCTGACCTTCGTGCCGGAAAAACAGAAAACCGCTTTTGGCAAAATCGCGATCACTAGCCGCCAATTGCTCCTGGTCCTCATGACTGTAACTCAGCACTACGCTGTAACCCTTGTCCTCGAGATCGCCAAAGCCAGTCACCAGGTCAAAGTTCCAGTGCTCGCCGCCGCTCTGCGACGGCCGGTCCGACCTCACGTTGACCGTCGTTTCCTCGACCGAGTCCTTGAGTATGAAATTGACCACGCCAGCGATGGCATCGGAGCCGTACAGCGCGCTCGCACCATCGGTCAGTACCTGCACCTGTTCCACGGCTGCGAGCGGTATGTTACTGAGATCGATACTGCTGCCGGAATCCGCCGGCGCCATGCGGCGGCCGTCAAGCAAGCTCAGGGTGTACTGGCTGCCGATGGCACGCAGGTTGGCGGTGCGAATGCCGCCACCGCTGCCGCCCACGGAATCGGACTCGGTAGTGAAACCCTGCATCGCAGGGATGTTCTCGATCAGGTCACCCGCGTTGGTGATGCCTTCACGATCAAACTGGTCGGCGGTAATGACCTGGATCGGCAAGGAGCTGTCCAGGTCGACGCGCTTGATGGCCGATCCGGTGACAACAATTTCTTCGACCGCTTGGTCGCTTTCTTCCACTGGCGCGATTTGTTGCTGTGCGATCGCGCCATGGAACGGCATAAGGAGTGATGTAAATAGCAGTGCAAAATAGTTACGCATGGTTTCCTCCCCCGGAAACGTTTCATGAGAGGAAACAGCCTATTCATCGCGGCACAGCAGCGCGCCGCCGCTCAAAACCAAAATCGGCGGTTCGCAAAGAAATAGTGTCAGTCGTCAGGGAATCGAAACAGTTGTTACCACGGCCCGGTGATCGGATGGCCAGGGTGTAACGACGATGTCGGCCTGCGGTCGCTGCTCGCCGACCACAGCTGCAGACTCGATTCGGGCGCCGGCGGCGCGAACCAGGATGTAGTCAATCCGATCGTGATGGTCGTCCGCAGCATCCGCGCTCGTCAGCGGCGTCCAGGTGTAGCCGGGCTTTTCGATCTCGTCGGGGAAGGCGGCGCGAAAGGTATCGATGAAGCCGATGGACTCGAGCCGGCGCACCGTGGGAAATTGCACGGCGGCCGGATGGCGCCCGATCGCAGCGGCTTGCTCGCTCCAGTCACGATGCGAGGGCTCGTTGAAGTCGCCACCGACAAACACGGCATCGACATCGGCGAGGGACGCGAGGTCCGCGAGCAGCAGCTCGAGCCCTGGCCCGCGCGCCGCGGTCGCGGCCGCAATCGCGGCCTCAGCGGTATCGAGAAAAGGCGCGCCATTGTATTCAATGCCGAGCAGCTGGTATGGCTGGTAGGGGTAATCGGTGAGATGAATGCCGAACATTGCAACTCGCCGCCCGGCGACATGGATGACCACGCCGAGATCATTCCCGGTGCTCGCTGCAATCGGATACCTGCTCAGAATCGCGTTAGCCCATAACGCCTCGTTCTGTTGTTGCTGCTCGTAAAAGGAATAACCCAGTGCTGCGGCAATTGCCGGCGCCCGGCTCGGCCCCGTGGCCGGACAGGCAGCCGTACACGGGTCGGATTCGGCGCGCACCTCGAGCAGTACGACGATATCCGGATCGACGGTTCGAATGGCCGCCACCGTTTCATCGATGCTCTTGCCATCGTTGCTGCCGGCGCCGTAGGTATTAAAGCTCATGACGGTCAGGCGCAGCGGCGGTGCGTCCCTGACACCGTCGTGACAGCCCGCAAGCAGGGCGAAAGCCAGCAGGATTCTTGCAATCGTCATAGGTCCGCAATGCCGGGTTACTGATTTGGGAGTAGATTATAGGCGGCAAGAAGAATTGGGGGTTAATAATGACAACAGAAGAAAACGCTGCAGCATTGCAGAAAGCAGTACCCTTGCTTAGCAAGACAAAAATGAAGGGCGCGGCGCTCGCGCTCGGCGGCATGATTGTCGGTTCGATCGTCGGCCTCGGCGTACAGTTCGGAGTCCAGAGCACGGGTCTGCTGGGACCTTCGGTCGACGCCTTGATGCAGGAACAGCAAGCCAACTTTGACGACGTCAATGCCCGCCTGGCAACACTCAGCAAATCGTCGACCGACCCGGAAACGAAAAAGAGCCTCGCGGAGCTGGCCAGTATTCTCAAACGACAGGACGAACTCAGCCAGCACGCCAATGCAGAGCTGCAGTACCTTGGCGAACAGGTGCAAACCTTCAAGGCGCAACAGTTGGCGGAATCCGGGCATGCGGGCGGCGCCGATTTCTGGCTCAAAGCCGGCGAAAGCGTGAATGTCGCCGGCGACGACCAGGTCTTTGCCTTGCTCGGTGCACGTTCCACGTTTGCCGATATCAACCTGTCCGGAACGCGCAAGCGCATCAGTATTGGCGATGTGATCGAGGTCCAGAGCGGCGACCGGACCTGCAGCATTTTCTACAAGCAGGCTACGCCAAGGGCCGACAGGCGGGTCGGTTTCGACCTGGATTGCGTCTAGGCTATACTCGCGCTCTGATGCACCCATAGAAGGTGTACGCCGCAATGCCAAAAACCAGCCTGATGTTGGCGATAACGTTGCTGTCCGCTTGCAGTTCAAGCCAGGCTCAGCGAACGCCGTTGTTTGCCACTGATGAATCCCGCCTGTCCGCAGCCGATCAGGCCGCCATCCATGCGTCTTTCACCGAGCGGTTTTCGGTCGCCAGCGACGGACTGCATTTCCTGTACGAGGGCTGTGGCGAGATTCCCGTCGAGACCGAGGTCGTTGACCTGAACAATGACGGCACCGCGGAGGTCTTCATCTATTGGGGCAATAGCTGTACTTCGGGTCACACCGGCCGCAGCCTGTCGCTGTACGTCAAGGACAGCTCGGGTGCCTGGGGCGACCAGCTCGGCTTCGCGGCGTTCGACTACACCATTTTGCCGGCCAGCAATGCCGGCTACCCGGACCTCGAGTTCGGCGGCCCCGGCTTCTGTTTTGCGGTCTGGTCCTGGAACGGCAGCCGCTACGACTTCAAATGCAATTCACCACAGGAAGCAGGTGGTTGCCAATACACAGGGAATGTTTGTCAGACGGAATAAGAGGGGATAATAAAAAATGGCAGAAGATGCAACCGCCGTGATTGACGGCAAAAAAGTCTACTTGTATTCGTATACCGGCAAGGTCCTGACGTCGAAGAAAGACAAGGAAACCGTGATCAGCAGCCAGACCATGGGCACAGGCAACAACGCGCAGACACACGTATCGTCGACAACGATTGACCATCATGAAATCTTCATGGTCGATAAGGACGGCAAGGAACGCAGCGTGCAGTTGCAAAACTTCGATTTTCCGTTGCGCGAGGGAAATACCCTGTCGCTGATCTGGTGCATCAAGGAAGGCGATGAACGCGGGCCGTATATCCACGCCCGCAATCACAGCACCGACGAAGTCAGTCAGATCAATGCCAACAATATTGCCGACAGCTTTCGCAGGCCCTGGTGGATGATCCTGGCGGTTGCGGCAGGTCTGGCGTTTGTCACCATGTATGTGCTCGGTCCGCTGGCGATCTTCATGGTGCTGGTATCGTTCTATTACTTCCGGCGCCGCTCGCGCAAGGCTGTGCAGGCGTTCCTGAAAGGCCCGGAGATTGCGCGGATAGACGCGGAGCTCGCGAAGATTTCGCCTATGTAGGCTGGTAAATCGCGTAAATTTTCCGCGTGGTCTCAACAACCTCCCATTCGCCCTCGAAGCCGGCAGGAATAACGAAGTTATCGCCGGCTTTGAGGGTCGATTCCCTGCCGTTCGCATCGCGAAGTATCGAACACCCGCTCAGGATCTGGCAAAACTCGTTCTCGGTGTAGCTGATCTTCCAGCAGCCCGGTTCCGCTTCCCAGACGCCTGCGAAAAACTTTTCATCACTGCTGGTGAAGTGGTGCCAGGTGCGCTGCACTGGCTGGCCCGAGACACACTTTTCAGCCGGTGTCACGGTCTCACTGAATTCTGCCGGGTGGCGGTCGAAGAAAAGCGGCTTGCCGGGTGCAGGCGTTGTCATTGCTGTTTATTCTTTGTTCCAATCACATCGAAGATTATACCGGCGAGTGCATTGACGCGCGTGACTCGAAAAATCAGGTCGCGGAATGAAATCGGCCGCACGTTTCGAACTTCACGAATCTTCGGCACCAACAGCATGACGATGGTCGCTCGCACCAGCGCGGAGATCAGGAACACACCCAGCAACGGACTCAGCCACGAGTAGGTGTGTCCAAGGATACTGACCTCCGTCGGCAGTACCGAGCCGAGGTAACCGCCCGTAATGGCGCCCGCAAAAATGCCAAAACTCGCCAGTACGTTGTGAATCGCAAGGTAGGTCGCGCGCTTGTCGCGTGCGATAAGGTCGTAGAGAAAATTGCTTGCGCTCAGGGTAAACCCGGCCCAGGCCAGCCCGCTGATCGCCTGCACCAGCAGCAGGTACCAGAAGTTCGAGGAAAAAACCCACAGCAGTGGCATCAGTGGCAGCAGAATTCCGGTCGCGGCGAGAATCCGGCGATTACCGAAGACGTCGCTGATCCTGCCCCAGCGATTCAGGGTAAGAAACTGCGCCAATACCGCCATTCCCGAGTTGCACATGAACATGACGTAGCTGAACTCAAGGTCGCGCAGCATGTAGACAGTGAAAAACGGCGACGCGATCGCGACCGAGAATTGCACCAGGGCAAAGAACACGGAAAAGCGCACGAAATTGGATTGCCGCAGCCGTTGCCACCACGCCTGTCCTACCGGAACCTCCATGGCCGCAACATGACCCGACGGATCGTGCATCTTCGACAATTGATAGAAGGTCGTAAACCGCGCCAGCATGGCAATCGAGAACAGGATGATAAATCCCTGCCGTGTTGCCTCGCGCTCGGTCGACACCTGCAAAATCAAGCCACCCATCATCAGCGCGACGAATGTCACGATCGAAATAATGCCGGTACGGCGCGCGAAAAAGCGACCGCGACGACGATCCGGCACGATGTCGCCCATCAGGCTGCTCCATTGCGGCGCCGCCAGGTGTGCACCGCAGTGATACAGCACCACGCAGGCAATCATCAGCGGTACCGCATATTGCGGAAACAGGATTGGCAAAATCATCAGCGGCAACCAGGCCAGCGCCTGAATCATGACGCCGCTCAGGATGATCAGCTTGCGCTGCCCGGTCCATCGACCCAGCCAGGCCGAAAACAACTGCACCAGCGAGGCCAGCAGGGTCGGCAGCGACGCGAGCAAACCCATTTGCGGCGTGCTGGCCTTGAGAAACAAGGCGAACGCCGACAGGTAGGTCTCGCCGATGCCGATCATCACGGCATAGGCACCGGCGTCCTTGATGGAATGCTGCAGCGACTTCTGGGTTTGCGGATCGTTGGCGTAAACGACTTTCGGCACAGGCAATCAGCTCCGCCTGGAAATCATCACTATGGCCTGCCGAAGCGTAGTTGCGCGCTGAACTGAAGTTGCCGTTCCGTGACCGATTGATCCATGCCGAAATACGCGAACGCGGGCCGCGAGGTCGCGATTTGCAGCCACTCGGCCGCCAGGGTCACGTATTTTGCGACCGAAAATTGATAGCCCAGCATCCAGGCGTCGCCCTCTTCTGCATTGTTATCAAAAGGAATTCCATCCTTGTCCGTCACGTCGAAGTAATCATAACGCGCCGACAGCCGGTGCCGCGAGAATGATTTGCTGAGCAGCACAAAGTAGCTCGTGTAGTCCGCAAAAACACCGGGAGCACCCGTAGGCCCCCTGCCCCAGGTCGTACTGCCATCCATCCACTGCGTGATCAGGCCGAGATCACCGGGCAAGGTCGCCTGCAGGCCGAGGTTATCGAAGCGGGTACGCCAACCGAACTGGCCGCCGCTTGCCGAGACCGGGTCAGCGCGATTGTCGTAGTGCGTGGCGCGCAGCAGGATTTTTCCTGTTAACGCCCATTCGGCAGCAACGAAGTAACCTTCGGTATCGTCGACTTCGAGGAACGGTTCGGTATAGGGGTCCTGACTATCAAACCAGCCACCGGGCTCTATCTGTGGTACCGGCGGTAATGGCAGCTCGTCACCGAGCCGGCTCTGGCGATCGTGTGCCGACCAGCCCTTCCAGGACAGCAGTGTGCCGGAGGGATCGTTCGCATAGAAAACAGCGCCGTTCACGGTAAAGGTGTGGGCTCCGCCGAGTGACTCGGGCCGGCGGGACCAGGATACCTCTGCCCCGCGCAGGCGAATCTCTTCGCCGAGCCAGGTGTTGATCACTGAGGGCGTAATGCTGTACGGCGAACCCCAGCCGGGCGCCGTGTTTTCAAGCGACACGCGCGGATAAAATTCGCCGAGCTTGAAGCGCCAGCGATTCGCCGAAGCGAACAATGGGCGCCATTCGACGTACGCTTCCGTAATGCCAGCGAGCGAGCCAAAGTCATCGTAAATTTCTGCCGCCAGCTTGAGGTTGAAAGTTCCGGTGAGCCGCAAGTCGTAGTCCGCGAAGGCCCGGCTTAGCAGCAAGCCATCGGTGTCTGCGTCATAGCGCAGCTTGCCCGCGCCGTATTCCGTCCAAGATTGGTAGCCGTCAACGTCAACAAAGCTGATGTCAGCCCCTACCTGCAGTGCATATCTTGAGGGCTCGGCCGCAAAGCAGGCTGTGTATGCCTGCAACAGCACCAGTGCAAGCAGCACTCGCTTGTGAAATTGGACCATGACCCTGCCACCATGCATCGCTCTGGGTTGACGCCGGAAATTGTACGGTGGGGATCAGGCCCTCATCTGTGACCTGTCACACACTCTATTTAACAAAATCCGCGGCCAGTTCGCCGTACACGGCCACACCGCCAAACAGGGTCAGCAGCACCCTGGTTTCGGAGATGTCGGCGGGCTCAATCTCGAACGGGTTGCGGTCGATCACGACCAGGTCCGCGTACTTGCCGACCTCGATCGATCCGGTATCTTTCTCGCGCTTGTTCAAGTACGCCGCGTTGATCGTGAACGCATCGATAGCACTGGCGAGATCGATACGTTCCTCGGGCGTAAACACCGGCAACGGCTCGCCTTCCGACTCCTGTCGCGTAATCGCGGTTTCGATCTGCGGGAAGGGGTTCGCCGTGGTGACCGACCAGTCGCTGCCAAAGGCGAGCATGCCGCCCGCGTCCTGCACCGAGCGGATCGGATACATCCAGCGGGCGCGCTGCTCGCCGATCGACGGGATGTTGATGTCGAGAACATACTCGTCGAGCTTCGCCCAGAGAGGCTGGAAATTGGCGATGACATCGAGCTCATGGAAACGCGGAATGTCGGCAGGGTCGATCATCTGCAGGTGCGCGATATGGTGCCGGTGGCCGAGCCGGCCATTGGCCTCGATTGCGGCCGCGATCGCGTCCAGCGATTGCCGCACCGCACCGTCGCCGATGGCGTGCAGGTGTACCTGGAATCCTGCCGCATCGAGTCTGGTCGTAATCGTCTTCAGCAGGCCGGGCTCGATCAGCGGCGTGCCGCGACTGCCACTGGCAATGCGGTAAGGCTCAAGCATCACGGCCGTGTAATTTTCCATGACGCCGTCCTGCCAGAGTTTTGCTGTCGACGCGTCGATCAAATCGCTGCGATAACGGTCGCGCAGCACGATCAATTCATCGACTTGCTCCAGGCCGCGCTCCGCGTACCAGCGCATCGCTGCGACCACGCGCATGCTGAGTTCGCCGTTGTCCTCGAGCGCCTTGTAAACGCGCAACTCCTCGTCGCCATCAACACCGGCGTCCTGGTAGCTGGTGATCCCCCAGGCATTGAGCACCTTTATTGCGGCCCTCAGGCCGACAACTTTTTCCTCGAATGTAATCGGCGGCGTGAATTGCCGCACCAGGGCCCGGGCCTCTTCCTCCAGCGTGCCGACCGGCTCGCCACTCACCGCATCGCGCAGGATCTGGCCGCCGGGCGGGTCCGGCGTATCCCTGTTGATGCCGGCGATCTCGAGTGCCTTGCTGTTCACCCAGGCCGCATGATCGTCGTAGGAGCCGATGTAGACAGGGCGATCCGGTACCAGCGCGTCGAGGTCTTCGCGATTCGGCGCCACACCAGCGCCAAACGCGGCGAACGACCAGCCGCTGCCGATGATCCACGGCAGCTCCGGGTTGGCGGCCGCGTATGCAGCGATCGCTGCCTTGTAGTCGTCGACGGTTTCCAGGTCAATAATGTTCAGGATCGCCAGGTCAACACCGTATTCGATCGGGTGCACATGCGCGTCCTGCATCCCGGGTAACATCATGCGGCCTTGCAGATCGAGCACGCGGGTCCCTGGCCCGATGTACTTGCCGGCAGCATCATTACCACCAACGTAGACGATACGATCGTCGATAATGGCGACCGCTTCCGCCCAGCTACGATTCGCATCGACGGTGTAAATGCGGCCGTTCTGGAATACGGTATCGGCCACAGGCCTGCCGCAGCCCTGGGCGAGGATAACAACACAAAGTGCCGTCAGGCACCGGCAGACTGGCTTCATACGTTTAATCAAAATAGTTGGACAAAGCTTCCAGGAAGGCATACTCATCCACGCCATGACGCTCGAGTGGCTTCGGTTGCGCACTCCAGATGGCGACCACCAGCTGCCGCTCCGGATCGACGAAAACATACTGGCCAAAAATACCGACCGCCGCAAAGCTCCGTCCGTGCAATGGCCACCACATGTAACCGTAGTCAATGAGTTCGCCGCCAACAACCTGGCGAGCGCTTGCTTCTGCCACCCAGCCCTCGGGCAGCACGCGCTCGCCATTAATGACACCGTCATTGAGCATGAACAGGCCGAAGCGGGCATAGTCGCGCAGCGTTGCAGACAGGCCGCTGCCGCCGATTTCAAGACCGCCGGGCGATTCCAGCCACCAGTTGGCATCAGCCTGCATACCCATTTTTGACCAGATCTTCTCCGACAGGTAGTCGGCGATCGGCCTGTCGATGGCGGCGCGCAACAGGGCGCCGACCACGTGCGTTTCACCCGTGCTGTAATTCCAGCGCGTGCCCGGCTCCGCGGCGCGTGGCAGGGCCGCCATCAGCTCGAGAATGACGCCGGGCTGCTGGCCGATCTGCGCCTCGAGCATGCGACGGCGATCCGAGCCCGGGTCGGTATAGGTTTCGTTCCAGGCGACACCCGAACTCATCTGCATCAGTTGCCGAATTGTCACACCATCGTAGGCCGAGCCCTGCAAACGCGGCAGGTATTGCACGATGGCATCGTCAACCGAGTCGATGTAACCGTCCTGGATCGCGGCACCGACCAGCGTGGTCGTTATCGACTTGACCACCGACATCGACATCCAGCGCGTGTGCTCGTCATTGCCGAGCAGGTACTTTTCAAAAACGACATCGCCCCAGTGCAGGATAAGCAGGCCGCTGACACGATTCAGCGCCAGAACATCGTAGAGGTCGTATTGGGTATTGTTTGCGCTGACACGAAAGTCGTCCAGGGATTGCAGCCGTTGCGGAAATGTTGCCGAGCTCGCGCCGCGTTTGACTACCCGCGTTGGAAACAGGCGATCGATGTTGCGAAAGGTATTGACCTGGATGTCGGCATACAATTTGCCGTCGTAGATTTCGCGCA
>JAOUHU010000016.1 GCA_029884455.1 Gammaproteobacteria bacterium
CTGGACCTGATAGAGCCGTTGATGGGTCTCGGCAAATCGCTGCCGAAAGACCAGTAGCAAAAACAGGTGTTACCGTGGGGTGGTCATTTGAAGCAGCGCACAATCAGCGCACAATCAGGGCGCAATGTTCTGGTTGCCGCTAAAGAAGTTCGTCGGGTCGTATTTCCGTTTCACGTCAGTCAGCCGCTTGTAATTCGCTTCGTATGCCGCCTTGATATTCCCTGCCGCTTCGTCAGCGGCCATGTAATTGACATAGGCGCCACCGGTCGAAAATTGCTTTAGCTCATCACCGAAATTTCTGACCCAGGCAATGTTGCGCTCGTCCTCGTCAGCGTTGACCCAGGTGCCGAATACGGAGGTGTTGTATTTTGCATGGCGATTCGAAAACGCCGTGTCCTGGGCGCCGACGCGGCCGACCGCACCGCCCATGTGTTCGATGAAGATCATCGAGCCCGGTGGCGGCAACTCATCCGCGCGCGCCACCAGCGCATCGAGCGCCGCGTCGCTCAGCTCGGTCATCATGTTCGAGCGCCAGTAGTTTCGCATTCCGGCAGGAGCGCTCGCGTCGAGCAGGGACTGCTGCGCCTTGTACGTGGTTGGCGCGATGAAATCGAGCGCGGGCGGTCCGAAATCCTTGATCGGTTTGACAAGGCGCTCGCCCTCACCGGCAGGTCCCTTGTGGCAGACAATGATGACGCCGGCCATTTGACCCTCAAGAGCGGTCCCCGGCGGGCCGAAGATCACGCCCGCGCCTGCGGACACCGAATCGGGCGAGGTCGAGGTGTAGTCGCGGTAGAAATGGAACATGTCCTTCAGCATGCTCTGGGGATACATCGCCATGCCGCCGGTGATCGGTTCGAGGTCGTGCAGTCTGAATTCGAAGGAGGTGACCACACCGAAATTGCCGCCACCGCCGCGTATCGCCCAGTAGAGATCGCTGTTCTCGTCCTCGTTAACGACCAGCAGGCGGCCATCCGCCGTAACCACATCTGCCGACATGAGGTTGTCGCAACTCAAGCCGTGCTTGCGCATGATCCAGCCGAGCCCGCCGCCGAGCGTCAGGCCACCCACGCCCGTTGCCGAAACCGTGCCGCCCGTGGTGACAAGATCGAATGCCAGTGTCTCGCGGTCGACCGCGGCCCATCTGGCACCGCCCTGGACACGCGCCCGTTTTTTGGCCGCGTCAACGCGCACGCCGTGCAGGCCTGCAAGGTCAATTGCAATGGCGCCATCCTTGAGAGCTTTGCCAGCGACGTTGTGTCCGCCACCGCGGACCGAGACCGGAATATTCTTCTCACGCGCGTATTTCACGACATCCATGACGTCGGCGGCACCGCTGCAGCGGGCGATGGCGGCGGGGCGTTTGTCGATCATGCCATTCCACACTTTGCGTGCCTCGTCGTAGGCATCGTGGCCGGGCAGGATCAGCTCGCCGCGGATCAGGCTGGTGAGATCGTCGAACCCGGAAGTGCTCGCCGCACCGACGCCACCGGCTGTCTGCGCCGAGGAGAATTTTGGCGTGCCGAGCAGGGCGAGGCCGCCGATGGCCACTGTTCCCACCATCAGCTCTCGGCGCGAAATACTGCCACTGGTCTTGTTCATTGTTGTTACTCCCGGATGGCTGTCTCGTAAAAATAGTAATAGCAGAAAATAGCGCGTGGTGCCCGTCGCCTGCCAAAGAGGTTTACTGCAAACATAAAGCGCGCCAGCGAGCGCTCATGGCGGATCGTATTCGTACCGGGTAGGGCAGCGTCAGCAACAGGCGTTCGAACTCACGACGACGAAAGCCGTTGTTGAGGTCAAGTTCCGGCAGGCTCGCGAAGCGCCGGTTTTTGCGTGTCGCTATATAAAGAGTGTCGAGCAGCGCCTTCTCGGCGGACGCAATCAGGTAGGGTTGATACGTGTCGCTCCAGGCAACGCCATCGCTCATCAGCTCAGGTTTGATTCTCAGGAATTCGAACCTGCCGACCGGCGAATCGAGTACACGCGGGCGACCTGTGGTCGCTACCTGGTAAGCGCGGGGAATTTGCGACAGCACGCCATGCAGGTGCAAGGCGGTAAGAAACGATACATAGCCCTGTTCTTTTCCCAGCAGGTAGGGGACGCAGGCGAGCGGATGAAAATGCGGGTGCGCGGTGTTGGCCCAGACACCTTTGGTGACGCGCGTGACGGTCTCACGTCCGGACAATCGTTGCAGGCGGCGCGATGCTGACGACAGGGAAGCATTGCCGGTCGCTGCGTAGTCGCGAGTGGTGAATACGACGAACTCCGGGATGCTGCCAGGTTCAGGCATGATCCTGCAACGCTTCGAATACCGTGTTCTGCAGTCTCACCCAGCCTGCGCGGTCAGCGAACTCGCCGCGATTTTCAGCATCGAGGTATTCAACGACCTGTCCGTCGTAATCAGGCCAGTGCAGTGCCAGCAGCGAATCGATGGCCTTTTGTATCGGTGCGCCCTTGAGCGCGCCTTCGGCAACCGCCGTTGCGAAGTGCCCGCCGCGAATCAACAGGTTGAGGTCGAAGACGTCGCGTGCCTGCGGTGCCGCGCGGCCCGCAAGCGCCTGAATTTTTTGCAGCAGCGCGGCGCTGCCTGTGTAGTGGCGGCAACGAAATGCCAGTTTGCGATAGGGTCGGGCAATGCTGGCATCAAGCAATTCGATCCTCGCCGCATCACCCGGGTCATCGCTGCGGCGCGAAAACTCCACGCGCGTGGGCAGCCGCACACCCGAGCCGCGCAGCAGCGAGCAGGCGAATCGTTGCGTGGTCTCCGTGTGCTTGGCCCTGGCCGGATCGTTGACCTCGATCGCGGCAATGTCGAAGACGCGCAGGCTGCGCAGGAAAGAGGCGTCCTCAAGAATCTTGTAGCCATTCTTTTTCAGGGTTGCGACGTTGCCCGCAACCACGTCGAGGTCCATGTCCTCGGAGTAGCGGGGACTGCCAAAGAAAAAGCGCAGGTTGACGCCGCCCTTGAGGACATAGAGCTCGATATCGGAGATCTGCAACAGGCGGTGCAGGAAGCAGAAGTGAAACGCCTCGCGAAGCTGGACATCCGAAAGCATGACTAATTATGCGTCTGTATTGTCCTTAACGTCAATATAAACGCATAATTAAATCAGCCGGACCGGTGCCTCGAGCAGCCCGATGCCCCGTGCGCCACTACTCGCGGTTATAAACGCGGGTGTAGCTGAGTTCCTTGGCGGGCGAACTGTGCGTGGTCGTGATCGAGAGCTTGTTGCCATCTGATGAAAGTCGCCACACTTCCTTCGAATGCAGCGTGATGTTTCCGGGCATGCCGCCCCAGGGCTTCACGGTTTCGATGGTCAATGCTGCTTCATCCCAGCTGGTCGTCACCGTTTCCTGCGCCATGCCGGTGTTGCTGCTGGTCACGCTGTGGGCCTTGCCGTCGGCGACGTAAACCGCCGGATAATCATAACGGGTCAGGACACGGGCTTCCTCGTAAACACTGATCGTATCGCCATCCTGCTCAACCCGCAGGTTGGGCTGGCCGGGTACGACGTTCGGAATACGTCCGAACCAGTAGTTGGTGTCCACGGCGGGCTCACTCTCCGCAACGTTCGCAACCCAGGTACCGCTGAAATCCGCACCGGACTGTGCGCAGGCCGCAAGCGGCAGCAGCATCAGGCTCACAACAGTCAACATTATGCTTTTCATGAATTGATTCTCCGTCTCTGTGAGCGCAATTAAGCCTGGGTGCCGTAGATCTTCACGCCCAACTGGTTCGCGATTGAGCGCACGTTGCGCTGTGCCTGTACGTACTGTTCGTCCTCAACCAGGAACTCGATCAGCATGTAGATCTCCGGCCGCTGCAGCCTGCTGACTCGTGCCAGGAAGGTTTCATAGTCGATCAGTCCGGTTCCTTGCAGCGCCCAGTTCAATCCGGCCATCATTTCATTCCAGACCAGGTCCTTGGCATGCACGTAGGTGATGTGCTCACCGAGCATATCGAAAGTCAGGTTCAGCAACTCGGTGGTGCGGAATGCGAAGCCCGGAAAGACAAAGTTGGTGAGATCCAGGCCAACGCCGACGCGTGGATCGCCGACATCCTCGATGAGGCGCTTTTGTGCCCAGGGATTGTTGACGCTTTCGGAATTTACTGCCTCGATCGGAATCTTGACATCGATACCGGCGGTGTCGCGACAGATGCGCTTCAGGGCATTCACGGACTTCATCCAGGCATCGCGGCTCCAGTTCTGCGGATGTGCGACATTCCGGTTCGGATGCAGGCCACCGGCATGGGTGAGTACCAGTTTGCCTTCCATTTCGGCCACCGCATTGATGGCATCGATGACATGGCGCTGGGACTGCTCGGCAACCGCGCCGGGGCCGATGATATTGCCGCCGCAATGCAGGCCGTAAAAAACGATGTCGTTGGCACGTAACTGGGCCTTGACTTCGGCGACTTCCGAAGCCGGCATCTTGCGGCTCAGCCACTGGTTTGATGACGCCTCGCAGGCCGACCACCCCGCCGTGCGCCAGGCGCTGAACTGGCTGGCGTAGTCGGTGCCCTCGACATTCATCAGGCGGCCAAATCGCTCGTTCGAGCTGGACAGCCGGATCACGGCGTCGCCCACGCTCAAGTCACGCGCGACATTCTCCGGCGGACTCCACTGGAACAGGAAATCCTCGCCCCAGACGTTCGGCAGCCCAACCTGCCGTGGCAGCGCTGCAGCATCGGCGGCGCCCTGCTGTGCGTAGGCCTTCGGCAGTGCGGCGGCAGCGAGACCGGCCGCCCCGGCGGCCAGCGCGCCCTTGAAGGCATTGCGCCGGGATATCTTGTTGCTTGTCATGGTTTCCCCTCCGGGTGGTTATCACAGTGCTGCAGAATAGTACTTTATATACCATCTTGCGAGGCCGTTTCGGCCCGCAAAGACCCTCGGCACATCATTTCCGGCGCTGGCGCCGGCTTAAGACTCCCTTAAGGTAAAACCCGTATGTTCGGGGCTATTAATGGCCGCCACAATGCTCCTCGGCACTGTGGCCTGGGAGTTTACGGCTTGACGAGTGAGATCATGGGTTGCCTGCGGCGCCTGGCAGCAATAACTGCGGGACTGTTTCTCGTGGTGCAGGCGACTGTGCAGGCAGATACATCGTTCGACCTCTCCGCACACGCCGGCAAAGTCGTGGTGGTCGATTTCTGGGCGTCCTGGTGTGTGCCCTGCCGGCGTTCATTCCCCTGGCTCAACGACATGCACGCGAAGTACGGCGACGACGGCCTGGTAATCATCGGCGTCAATCTCGATGCGTCGCGCCAGGACGCGGAGAGTTTTCTCGGCGAATACCCGGCGAGGTTCGCCATCCACTATGACGACAGTAAAACGCTGGCCAAACAGTTTGATGTCATCGCCATGCCGATGTCGTATGTCTTTGGCCGCGACGGCAAGCAGATAACGCGGCACTTCGGTTTCAAGGTAAAAAGCCAGGCTGAATACGAGGCTATCCTGGTCGAGGCGCTGACCGCACAGGAGTGAATTGCATGAGTAAGTCGGTTGTTGTGAGTCTTGTATGCGCGCTGATGATCTGCGGCGGCTGCGCATCGATGGGCGTCGAACCCTGGGAGCGTGATGTTCTCGCCAGGGACGAGATGCAACTGACGACCGACCCGGTCGAAGCGGCGCTTGACGATCATATCTACTTCAGCAAGGAAGCCTCCAGCGGCGGCCGCGGCTTCGGCGGCGGTGGCTGCGGCTGCAACTAGGAACTGCTGCGATGGCCAACGACAAGACCCCGATAGTCGCGGCACTGGCCGCGGCAACCTGTGCGCTGCTGGGATCGAGCCTGCCAGATCCGGTGCAGGCACAGGAAGAGCCCAAATGGGATTTCAATACGGCGTTGCTTTATTACGGCGAAGATAACGATCGCGTGCAGGATCTCAGCCTTAATATCCTGGCACGCCGCAATTTTGTCGATGACCGATTTCTGACCGCGGGCCTCACGGTTGATGCGCTCACCGGCGCGTCGCCAAACGGCGCACTGCCGCAGTCTGTTGCGCAGACCTTTACACAGCCTTCCGGCGGGCGCACCTACACCATCAGTCCGGAAGAAATTCCGACCGACGACACCTTTCGCGACTCGCGTGTGGCTGTCAACGTCAACTGGCAACAGCCGCTGGGACGGCTGTATCAGCTCAACGTCGGCGCCAGCGCTTCGGCCGAGTACGATTACGTGCACACCGGCCTGAATGCGAGGATCTCGCGGGACTTCAACCAGAAGAACACGACCCTGTCCGCCGGCCTCGCACTGGCGCGCGACACCCTCGACCCGGTTGGTGGCGTGCCGCTGGCGCTGACGCCGATGCGGCTCGCCGATCGGGGCGATGACGATGATGACGAGGGTGGTGGTGGCATGTCGGCAAACGGCTGGTCGAGCAAGGAGAGCAAGGATGTGCTCGATGTCGTGTTTGGCCTCACCCAGGTGGTGTCGCGCAATTTCCTGTTCCAGGCCAATTATTCGTTCAGCGATGCGAGCGGTTATCTGAACGATCCCTACAAGATACTGAGCGTGGTTGACGGGGTTACAGGGGATGCAGTCCCGCTTGTGCCGGACCCGGTATTCGATGGCCCATCGCATCTCTACCTGTACGAACACCGTCCTGACGAGCGTGTGAAACACAGCCTGTACCTGCAGGGCAAGTACAACATGGCTGGCAAGGTCCTTGACCTGTCGTACCGCTACATGAGCGACGACTGGGAAATAGACTCGCACACACTCGAAGCGCGCTATCGCTGGCCGGTCGGACGGAGCAGCTACCTCGAGCCGCATCTGCGCTATTACACGCAAACCGAAGCCTCGTTTTACACTCCGAGTATTGTCGACGGTGCGCCATTGCCCGGGTACGCGTCGGCCGACTACCGCCTCGGCAACTTCGATGCGTTCACGGTGGGACTCAAGTACGGCTGGACGACGAATTCAGGCAATGATGCCAGTGTGCGCCTGGAGCTTTACCAGCAATTGGGCGATATCCCGTCGCAGCAATTGATCGGCAACCAGCTCGGCAGGGACAACTACCCGGACCTGAATGCCATTATCCTGCAGTTCGGATATCGCTTCGGCCTGTAGCCGCGTGTGATGTCGGCGACGCGCGGCAGGCACGTCGAAGTGACGCAAGCTTCCGGCTACTGGGTCGGCCGGTTCGCGGCCATGGCCAGCCCCTGCGAAGTCCTCTGCGAGGCACCCAACCGGGCGCAGGCGCTGGCGCTCACGAAGATCGCCGCCGCCGAGGCCTGGCGCATTGAAGACCGCTTCAGCCGTTACCGCGCCGGAAACGTCATTGACCGCATCAACACCGCCGCCGGTGCCGCCGTTTCCGTAGACGCAGAGACGGCGCAATTGATCGATTTTTCCAGGACACTGTACGAGCTGTCGCATGGCAAATTCGACGTTACCTCGGGCGTATTGCGGCGTGTGTGGGTTTTCGACGGCAGTGACAACATTCCCGATGCGGCGGCGGTGCAAAGCGTAATGCCGTATGTCGGCTGGCAACGTGTGAGCTGGCAATCGCCGACACTGCAAATGCCGGCCGGCATGCAGATCGATCTCGGCGGGATCGGCAAGGAGTATGCGGTGGACAGGGCGGCCGAGTTGCTGCGGCAGGCAAGCGACCTCAGTTGCCTGGTCAACCTTGGCGGCGACCTGGTGGTTACGCGCCAACCGCGGTTTCGCGACTGCTGGTCCGTGGGCATCGAATCGACGGCAGCGCAGGTATCGCTGCCGGCGAGCCTCCTGAAGCTTAAGGTCGGCGCCCTGGCGACGAGCGGCGATGCGCGCCGTTACCTGCTAAAAGGCAAGCGGCGTTACAGCCACATCCTCGACCCGAAGACTGGCTGGCCGGTGCCGAACGCGCCGCGGTCGGTAACGGTGGCTGCCGACACCTGCACCCAGGCAGGCATGCTCAGTACGCTGGCCATGCTCGAGGGCGATGCCGCCGAGGCGTTCCTGGCAGCGCAGGGCGTACAGTACTGGTGCGATCGCGGTTCAGAATTCGTACTCGACGTTTAACTTCAGGGTCCGGTCCGGGCTTTCGTCGTCCATACCAAGGAACACACCTGCTTCCCAACGCAGCTTCCTGCCCGGCGACAAGCGATACAGCCCGGTGAGCACAGGTCCCAAAGCCAGCGTGTCCTGCCCGAGATGAAACTCAAAGGCCGGTTGCAGCGACTCGCTGAGCCGGTAACGTGCCTGGGCCCTGAGCTCGGTTTCAATCTCGTCCTCGACGCCCGAGCCCCATTCGTAGACCAGGCCGAGATTGGCAATACCGGTCCAGCGGCCGAAATCCCGGCTCGCCAGCAGCCTGGAAGTAACCTCCCAGATCTGGGTATCGATTCCCCGCTCGATTTCGAACACCACGCCCCAGTCAAACGCAAACTCTCCCTGCTCAGTGAGCTGCCACTTGGCTTCGAGCTCGTAGGCATTGATGGAAAGATGTTCATTGTCGAAGCGCGTACCGATCGCGTAGAACTCCAATGCCCATCGATCTGAAAGCGCATGCCCGACGCCGAAAGAATATTTTTGCGCGTCGCCGAGTTCGTCGTCGTACTGAAGGATCGAACGCAGCTCAATTTCAGTCTCGAGGGCCTCGACGTACGGGTCATAAATACGGTCGACGACGATGCCGTCGGCGCATGCGGCAGCCGGAACCAGCAGCATGCCGATGGCAAGATATCGATTCATTGCACCCTGGTCGGCACCTGGCCGGCTGCCCTGAATCCGAGGAATATTGATAAGGCCATGAGCGCAATGCTGGCCGTGTAGACCAGTGCCTCGGTTGCCGATGGTGTTGCCTCGTAACCGACCAGGGCGTACAGCAGCTGGCCGGGCAGCGAGTCCTCGGCAATGAAACCGGACGAGTCCCAGAGTGGACCGGCGACGCTGATCCAGTCGGCCTGGATGAGCAACCGCGTCGCCTGCGCGGACATTCCGGCTGCCGCCAGCGCCAGCAGCGCCAGCGCAATGCGCAATGTGCGGCGCACCGGCATCGCGAGCAGGAAATAGTAAAAAAGTACGCCGATGCTGCAGCCAATGGCGGCGCCGGCGAACGAGCCGAGTCCCACACTCGGCATGAAATTGTCCATGTGCAGGAAGCCGGTTACGAAGACCAGGATTTCCGAGCCTTCGCGCGCGGCTGCCAGCGCGATCGCCGTGCTCATGGCCGTCGGTAACACCCGGCTGTTGCGGTACGGCTGGCTGCCTTGGCGCGCGATCAGGAACACGATGAGTAGCAGGGCGGCATAGGTACCGAATTGCAGCAGCGCATTAACAAGTTCCTGGCCGACGCCATCGAAAAGATTCGATACCGGGCCGAGAAAGTAGCCATAGGCTGCGGCACCGACGAGCCCGAGCGCCAGGCCAGCTGCCAGCCAGCGTGACGCCAACTGCAGCGGACGCGAGACGGCCAGCAGCACGCTGATCATCAGCGTCGCCTCGAGCACCTCGCGCAGCACGATGATGACGCTGTTAACCAGCATCGCCATCATCCTGCACGACAATCCTGCCGAGCGCCGTGGCCGGATTGAATTCGCCAAAGAACGGGTATTCGCCGGGTGGCAACGGTCCGATAAAAATGATCGCCTTGCTGCCACCCATAATGACCTTCTCCCGGTTCAGCTCAAAGCTCTCGAATTCCTCCGGCGTCGGGTCGCGGTTGAAGACAATCAACTTGACCTTGGTGTGTGCCGGAATGACCAGCACATCCGGCTCGAACAGGTGATTGCGGATTTCGATCTCGAACTCGGGCGTTGCTGCATGCGCTGCCACTGCCAGGCCGAGGGCAATAGAGATTAGCCAGCAACGCGCGCCAGGCCTGGAATCTGACTTCAGCATGCGCTGTGCCTTGTGAATATCAACGGTGACTGGAAGTCTGCAGGAAATATCACGCTTACCGTTAGCCCGGGGCCATCCGCGTTGTTCTCGATCACGATATTGGCATGGTGCAGGTCACCGATGTGCTTGACGATCGACAGGCCCAGGCCGCAGCCGTCCGCGGCACTGCTGTGGCGGTCGCCGCCAACGCGGTAAAAGCGGTCGAATACGCGGCTGATTTCGGCCAGTGGAATGCCCGGCCCCGTGTCCGCGACGGACAGGCATATGCCGAGCTCCGCGCGATCCACGTGCACCGTTATCGAGGCACCCTCGGCAGAGTACTTGCTGGCATTCAGGATCAGGTTGCTGAGCAGGATGATCAGCGAATCGCGATCCCCGGTTACCGTCTGCGCGCTGCCGGTCAGCGATATTGACTGCTGCCTGGCGTCAATGTCGGCATAAAGATCGCCGATAACCGACTGCGCCAGGGCATGCAGGTCGACTTCCTGCATATTCGCCTGGTACGACTCGGGCGTGGTGCGATACAGCAGCATGATCTGCTCGATCAGGTGGCTCAAGCGGTTAATATCGCGGTCCAGGGTGCGCAGCGCATCCGTCTCGTCCGGGTACTCGTTGCGCAGGTTGTGGATATGCACCTTAATGGCACTGAGCGGTGTTCGCAGTTCATGCGCCGCATCCGCCGAAAATCGCCGTTCCCGCAGTACCGACTCCTGCAGGCGACGCAACAGGTCATTGATCGCATCGACAACCGGCGCCAGCTCGACCGGCGGATTGCTCGTGGTCAGCCGGGAAAGATCGTCAGCGCGCTTGCCGCCGAGTTCCTGCGCGAGCTTCCTGACCAGCGACAGCCCGTTGCCAACCACCAGCCAGACCACCAGTGCGACCAGCGGAAGGCTGGCGACGATCGGCATGACCGCGTGCAGAATCACTTTATCGGCGAGTTGTGTGCGAATGTCGATACGTTCACCAACCAGCAGCCAGCGCTGCTGTTGCTGGTCGAAGCGGCTGAGCACGCGCCAGCGGAATCCCTCGAAGTTCTCGTCCCGATAACCGTCTTCAAAAACAGTGATGGGCGCATCACTGGTGTTCGCCGAGCGTTGAATCAGTTTTCCGTCCGCGGACCAGATCTGGAATGCCATCAGGCTCGAGGGCGCATCGACCAGTGGTGTGCTCACGGTGCGCATCGTTGCAATCAGCGACACCGCATCATTCAGCTGCGAATCGAGCAGCGCCTCTGCCTCGATCATGCTGGAGCGATAGCCGTACACCGCTGCCACAAAATTGCCAAGCGCGACTGTCGAGAGCAACGCAACAATAAGGTAAGTACGGATTGACGTCACGGCTTGCGAATCGTGTAGCCGACACCGCGGATGGTCTTGATCAGGTCGCTGCCGAGCTTCTTGCGCAGATGATGCACGTGCACCTCGATGGCATTGCTGGATACTTCTTCACCCCAGGCATACAAGCGCGTTTCGAGTTGCTCGCGCGTTTGCACCTTGCCGATATTCTCCATGAGTTGCTTCAACACCATGTACTCGCGCCGCGGCAACTCCACCGGAACATCATCGAGACAGACCTGCTGACGGATAGTGTCGAGCGAAACGTTGCCGACGTGTATGTTGCTCTGCAAGACCGTGCTCAGGCGGCGCTCGATAACGCGTAACCGCGCTATCAGTTCCGGCGTTTCAAAAGGCTTTGGCAGGTAGTCGTCGGCACCGAGATCGAGTCCGGATACACGTGCGTCGACACTCGATCGCGCCGTAAGTATGAGCACCGGGATGGTGGAGCCGTTGGCGCGAATGCTCTTCAGGACATCGAGCCCGTCCATGTCCGGCAGGCCAAGGTCGAGGACGACAATGTCAGGCGGCTCGACTTCAATGACATGCCGCGCCGCCTTGCCGTCACGAACATGATTTGTAATAAAGCCCACGTTGCGGAGGGCTTTGCACAAACCGTCGGCAAGCGATTGATCGTCTTCGACCAGGAGAATCTGCATTCGATCTTGCCGTCCCCGTAATGGTGGTTCGCTGCATCAGGAACCAGTCGATCCAGCTGCGGTGCAGCGCTCTGCGTTTTCAGTAAATACTTTGCCGTTTTCTCCGGCAATTGTACGTTTTTCTGGTCGCTTTCTCGATGGCTGGGAGATTGCCGAGCAAAGCTTAAGGCAGCCTTATGGTCGCCTGAAATTTCGCCGCTGTTAAATCCATTGGATTTTTCCGCGGCGACGCATTAGCGTCGACGCATGGACATCTATACGGTAACGATCGCAATCAGCATCCTGGTCTACATTGCGATCGGCGGCTATGCCGGGCGCGGCATCAAGCAACTCGATGACTACTACGTTGCCGGCCGCCGCGCGCCGACACTGATCATCCTCGGTACGCTGGTCGCGAGCGTCATGAGCTCGACAATGTTCCTCGGCGAAGCCGGCTTTTCCTACGCGGGCCAGGCGGGCCCTTACGTGCTGTTCCCGCAAACTGCCTGCATTGGCTATGTCATCGGCGCATTGTTTTTCGGCCGCTATCTGCGGCGCAGCCGTGCCACCACGGTCGCGGATTTCTTCGGCCAGCGATTCAACAGCACGCGCGTGCAGGCACTGGCTGGATTCACGATCATTCTCGCGCTGGGCGGTTACCTGCTGGCCGTGACCCAGGGCGCAGGTATCCTGCTGTCGCAGTTATCGGATCTGAGTTACGCCGAGGCCCTGGTCGTCGCCTGGCTGAGTTACACGCTGTTCACGATTTATTCCGGCTCGCGTGGCGTGATCCTGACCGACACGCTGATGTTTTTGCTGTTCACCTTCGCGAGTTTCTTTGCGATTGTGTTCCTCGTCGACCACTTCGGCGGCTGGCCCAGCATTATCGAGGACCTGGTCGCGATCGAAGACAAGGCAGACCTGATGTCCTGGCACGGCATTGTCGGTTCCGGCACCGAGTGGCCGACGGCAACGGATTACCTGATCTGGGCGCTGGTGATCGACTTCAGCTGGATGCTGGTCTACTCGGTCAGCCCCTGGCAATCGAGCCGGCACCTGATGGCTAAAAATGAACACGTGGTACTGCGTGCCGCCATCATTGCCTGCGTGGTGGTTGCCCTGTTGCAGGTCATGGTCTATGGCATGGGCGGCGTCATCAATCTCGGCAAGTCGGATATCGAGCCTTACGAAAGCGCCACGATCTGGGCATCGCTGTACATGCTGCCGAAAGTACTCGGGGCCCTGATGCTGGCGGGTATCGTGGCCGCGATCCTGTCCTCGGCATCGACCTTCCTGTCGCTGGTCGGCTTCAGTGCCAGCAACGACATCGGTATTCACAAAAGCCTGGACGAAAAGAAAACCCTCTTCTTCAGCCGCGCCATGATGCTGGTCATAGGCTTGCTGGTACTCGCCGCGGCATTTCTGTTCCCGCCGGACATCTTCTGGCTGACGACGTTTATCGCAACCGTGTTTGCCTCTTCCTGGGGCCCGGTTGGCTTCATGAGCATCTGGAGCAAGCGCATCACCGAATCCGCCGCATTCTGGGGCATGCTGTCGGGACTGGTGTGCAACGTCGTGCCGAAATTTTTCGAGTTCATCGGCATGCTTGACCTGTCGTCTTACCTGGATCCGGCGATCATCGGCGCTGTCGCCAGCCTCATCGTCACGATCGCCGTATCGCGCGTCACGTTTGTGAGCAACGAAGAAAAGGCCTATATCCAGAAACTGCACCAGACGCCCGCCGATGAAATCAACAGCAAAAGGACGCGCAACACCTGTCTCGCCTCCGGCGTGCTGATCGCCAACGGGCTGATCATGCCCCCTGTGCTGATCAACTACTACGTGCGACCCTACCAGTCGGCAACCGGGACCCTGTTCTCGGATGGTTCGCTCAACTGGTTTACGGGTGAGGCAATGCTCGCGCTGAGCTGGTTCGTATTGTATGTTCCGCTAGGTATCTTCGCGATGCGCGCAATTCGAAAGAATTATTCAAGGTGAACGACTGTGAACTACATCGACGGATTTGTGATCGCCGTGCCCACGGCGAACAAACAACGATTCATTGACCACGCCGAAACCGGCGACAGCGTGTTCATGGATTTCGGCGCGATTCGCGTTATCGAATGCTGGGGGGACGATGTACCCGATGGCAAGCTGACCGACTTCAGGAAGGCCGTGCAGGCGAAGGACGACGAGACAGTTGTGTTCTCCTGGATAGAATGGCCCGACAAATCGACACGGGATGCCGCCATGGCCAAAATGATGGACATGATGAACGATCCGTCGAAGGTGGATCCGCGCATGGATCCGGCCAAGAACCCGATGCCGTTCGACGGCAAGCGGCTGATTTTCGGCGGCTTTGCGCCGGTGGTAAGCCTGCAGCGAGATTAAAAAACTACAATCGTTAAGCCCTTGCCGGCACAGCTCTCAAAGGCTGTCAAATTCGTCTTCCCAGCCGTCCGCCAAGGTATGTGCGATTCCCTGGTGGCAGTCGATGCAGGTCTCGCCCCGTTCCTGCGCCCGTTCCTCAGTATGTTTCGACCTGGCACTGCGTTGCTGCATCTCAAGGTCCATGTGTGCCAGTTCGTGACAGTTCCGGCATTCCTGGGAGTTTGACGCTTTCATGTCGGTCCAGACACGGTTGGCGAGAAACAGTCGCCGGGCATCGAATTTTTCGCGCGTATCGATGGTGCCCAGCATCCAGTGCGGAAGTTCGTGGATCGAGGCGCGCATCTTGCGCGTCATCTTTGCGGTCCATTTCTTTGGTACGTGGCAGTCGGCGCAGACCGCACGCACGCCGGTACGATTGTTGTAATGAATCGTTGTCTGGTATTCCTCGTAGACGTTGTCGCGCATTTCGTGGCAGGAGATACAGAATGCCTCCGAATTGGAATACTCGACCGCCGTGTTGAGGCCGCCCCAGAATATTATGCCAACGAGAAACAGTGCGTAGCCGCCGGACGGTATGCCGAGCCAGTACCACTTTTTCGGCCTGGCCCACAATCGTTGCCAGAGGTTTTTCTGTGCTGCGGAATCCGTGTCACTGCCTGCCATGATCGACCTCCCGGTGAACTGCAATCGCCGCTGTTTCGGAAACGGAGCCCGCAGTGCAGCTATTGCAAGCTGGCGTAATAGTGGAGAAGGGCGGTTATTGAAGCCGCATCGAGTTCGTCAATTTTCTCCTTCATCGTGTCTTCCATCATGTTGCGCTGGCCGGATGCATAGTCGGCAAAAACCTGTTCCAGGTAGGGCATCCACTGGCCTGCCAGCATTCCGGCTTCGTCTTCGGCAAGGCTGCCGCCGTCAGAATGACATTTTTCGCAGCTCCGCCGGTGTATCTTGCTGCCTTCCGCTGCCAGTGCTGCGTCGAACGCCTGCTGCGCCGGAACATAGGTCTTCGCGGCGAAATGCTCGGCCAGTTCAGTGATCTGCTCATCAGTGAGTTCCTCCGCGATCGTGCACATGTCGGTGGCCGGACGATCGAGATCGCCGCTGCGGTACTTCGACTCACGGCAGGGTCGGACCCTGTCGCGGTATTCGAGCATGTATTCCTCGAGCACAAACGCCGAGACACCAGCTATCGAAGGCACGTCGCCCTCGGTGCTGACGCCGGACTCGCCGTGGCAGCCGTCGCAGTTTTCGTCCAGGTCGCCGACGTCCGCGCTGGCCAGCGGGATTTGCAGCCAGGCGAAGCACAAGGCGGCTGCGGTCAGAATTAATCGATATGTACGCATGGCAATGCTCCAAATGCAGGCAGTAATGCCAGCTTCGTGGCGGGCATCACCTGACCTTGTAGCAACGCGGCAGGCAAAAAAACATAGGTAGAAGTACCAATCCGGTCCTTGCGAGCGCCGTAGATGCAATTGTTCTGCGATTGATTTCCGGCGCCATGGTCGCCTCGGCCGGATCAGGTATGCTATCGTTTTCCTGCGTTTCGTGGCCTGCAGAAAAAAATTCCGCACCGGGCTGATTATTGACAAACGGATCTGTCGGAAAACGTCGCGAATTGCGCTTCTTGACTCAGGCAGTCAAAAAAACAACAGCTTATAACAAGAGCCAAGATCGAAGGGGACCCTCCTGGCCAATGGTGAAAAACGGCAGTCCTGCATCCGCCCGCGAGTGAGGCGACGGATTGCTGTCGTGCGCGGCTCGCCCGGCGGTTCCGCAAATCGCGTGCTCGCGCTTGTCGCCCTCGCTATTTTCATACCCGCGGCACAAAGCCAGGAAGTGTGGCCGACGACACGCTTTAAAGCCTTCGTCGGCGATCCTTACATGGGTGACATGACCGGCGTCGGGCAGAACGTACTGCTCATGGAGGATGAGAACTTCTTCGGCATCAGTGATGAGTCCGTGCAGCAAATCGAGCGCGCGTTCAAGGACGCGGCTGACTGGTACAAGGGCCAAGGATTTCCCGCACCGGATCTCCACCCGATCATCAACACCGAGGACGGGCTCGCCTACCAGGTCTATGTCACCAATACCAGCACGGCCGGCTTGTACTATCCGCGCTGCGGCAACGATCCCACGCGCACGAAAATCATGCTCGTCAGCTCGACCGATTCATTCGACAGCCAGGGCCGGCTGACCGAACTGGGCTACCAGACCATTGCCCACGAGCTGATGCACTCCATTGTCGCCAATACGCCGCTCGGCCGTTCGGATCCCGACTGCAAGATCCAGGGCTGGATCTCCGAGGGAATTGCCGACGCCATCAGTTTCGACATTGCGGAGAAGCTCAAGTGGGAGAGTCGCTACACGCTTGGCATGACCAGCCCCGAGGTGAGCAAGCGCTACGGCTACCGACCTTACCTCGAAAGCCTGCCGCAGAATGGAGAGGTACCGATTCCCGGCGGCGGCTCCGACGACCTCAAGGCAACCTACAGTACCAGTTCGTTCTGGCGCTACCTGGCCGATTCGCACCTGGAGGGCTGGAAGGTTTTGCTGACACCCGATAAGGACGGCGCGAAAGGTCTGCTGGACCGGCCGCTGGCTGGAGCCGGATGGCGCAACGAAGTCGACTGGCTCGACCGGGGCTTGCGCGACAAGTTCAGCCATGACCTCGGCGAGATGTACGCGATGTTCGTCAATAATTTAGCTTTGCGCCCTGCACCGATGGCCAGTTACCAGGGCAAGCCCGCCGAAGAAAACCTGGACCATTGGAGAAAGATTCTATTCGATGGCTGCAAAAAGGTTGACCTGCCAAACGAGGGCAGCCAGGCCGTCACGTTGCATATCAAACACCTGGCCAGCGGCTGCCTGCTGGTAAAGCCCAGCGCACAAACCGGCCTGGTGCAGGTGTCGTTTATCGCCAGCAGCAACGACAAGCGTTTGCTCGAGGACATCGTTGTCGGCCGCGCCGGCACCACGCTGGTGCGGCGAGCGGCGATCTCGGACACGCCGCAGGCGCCGCTGCCGTACACGGCGAGCTGGAGCGATTTTCCCCAGGATGGCACCCAGTGGACCATGTACCTGTTCAGCAACTTCGCCAAGAAACCGTCAGAAACCAATATCCGGCAGCTGGATTTCACCGCGGTGCTGCCGGGCAATACGAATAGCGCACGCGCGACAACGCCAATGCCGCCGCGCGTGGCACCACCACCCCAACTGCCCAGCTATGACCGCCACGCCAAGCGCCTGAGTGAACAGAAAAGCGCCACCACGAAGATGGTCGAGGCGCAAATGCAACTCGACAAGGAATCGCTGAACGCCAACGTCAGCAGCGCGACGCAGATCAGCCGCAGGCCCGATCAGCCCGCATGCCCCGAACCGTTCAGGACGGATGCCTGCGGCCCGCAGACCACCATCAGCCTCGGCCTGGCTCCCGGCACCTACATCCAGCCGGGGCAGACCAACACATCGGGCGGCATGGCCGGGCAGGCGTTCAGCGGTTTCCAGGCAATGGCCCAGACCAGCCTGTGGGATGCGGAGCCGCGCGTTAAGGCACTGGCCGAGGCGACCGACGCTATCGATGGCAGCCAGGTGAGCATTGCGATGCCACTGATCGACTACGGCTTTACGGGGACCATCGACAATGCCGATATCATCGTGGACATGGCCGGTGACAAGTTTTACCGCGCTATCGGCACACCCGATGAAAACGGCCTGGCGCCGCTGGTCGGGCGCGTCACGATCAAGGAATATTCGCCCGCGGTACTGATCGGCAGTTTTTCCGCGCAACTCGGCGAACTGGAAACCTCGGCCTCGGGTCGGCCGGTGTTGCGCTCGCACGGCACCGTCAGCGGCAGCTTCACTGTGGCGGCGCCCTACCAGGCGGATGAACGCTCGCAGATCATCCTTGACAGTACCGAGGAGATGGCCGAAGACATCGCCAACGCCATGGGCCTGCCGGCCGACATGATTTACTCGATGAAACAGGACGGGTCGCTGGTCAACGGCGCGCCGCCCGTACCGGCCAGTCCCGGGGCATCTGCAGGCACGGTTTTGCAGACCGGCTGCTCCTGCGAGTGCAATATGCGTGAATCGGCCGACGACCTGTGCGAACTGTTCTGCGAGGAAGAATTCGAGGCCTGCGAGAATCCATAAGGTTACGAGGAGGAAATTTTCATGTTCAAAGAAACCGTTAAGACCCTGCTGTCGATGTTGCTGTGCCTGTTGGCCTTGCCAGCACTGGCCGCCCATCCTTACGAGCGCTGGGCCGACGAGTTCGGCATCGACCTGAATGCGTCCTATGACGGCACGCGCGTGATGCGCTTGCAGGGCGGCACCTTCGAGGCGACCGAATACAAGGCGCCGGGCAAGATGTACACCGAACTGCAGATGCAGGGTATGTCATCCGGGGTCATCCTCCGCGAAGACCTTGGCAAGAGCTACCTGCTGATGCCATCGATGGGCTATTACAAGGAAGAGTCGCTGGAGGGTGGCATGATGCAGGCCTCCAACGGCCTCGAGTTCAGCAAGATCGAGAAAGTGGGAACAGAAACCGTCAACGGCTTTCCCTCGAACAAGTTCAAGACGCGCTTCAAGGACAACGACGGCAAGGGCGCGGGGTTCGTCTGGGTTACCGACTCCGGTGTGCCGATCAAGATGGAAATGATCTATTCCAACAAGGATACCGAGGGTGCACGCATTGACATGGAGTTCATCGAACTCAACCTGCGCGAGCAGGATCCGTCTGTTTTCGAACTGCCCGGTAACCTGAAGCCCATGGGCATGGGCAGCATCGGCACCATGATGCAGCAGGGGGGCGCTGCGGCGACCGTGGCCAGCGGCACGCCGTCAGCCTACGACACGCAGGATCAGGATTTGTCGGCGCGGCAACAGGCCTGCCTTGAAGAGGCCGCGGCCGCGGCTGCCAAAAAACAAGAGACCGAGAAAAAGAAGCGAGGTTTTGGCCGGCTAATGGGAGCCATGTCGCGCACCGCGGGGCGCTTCGGTGTCGGCGGCAATATCGGCGAGATTAACCAGGACATTTACGATGCCAACGCAACCGCGAACGACGTGGCAATCATGGCCGAAGAACTGGGCATCTCGGAGGCCGATGTCGAACGCTGCCGGAACCCGTCCTGACATGTGGGCGCGGTTAACCGGGATAGCGACAGTCGGGCTGTTGCTGGCGGCGTTCTGTCCCCAGGAGTCATCGGCGCAATGGGCCGCCGGGCCCGGAGAAACAGTCCGCAACGTCTTCGGTCCGCAGAAGAACCAGGATGCGCCTGCGTGTCGCGGGGCCTGCGGCATGGACTGCCCGAAATCCTGTGACCAGGAGCTGCGCTTCGAGTGTGCCGGCGGCGGCCGGCTGTTGCGCGTGCAGTCCATGAGTTGCGGTACGCACCCGGCCTGCCGTGAGCACGACGATTGCCTGGACCGTTGCACCCAGGAGCAGGCCGCGGGCTTTGATTGTTCGGCCAAGTGCAATACCGACGTCATGAGCCTCTGGCCGGTCGAACAGGCAGCCTCCTGGGCGGCGGGCGGCGGACCCTTTGAAGGCGAACCTATCCTGTTTGAGTACACCATGGACCGGCCGGGCGGTCCGGAGGCTTTCTATCGCTGTCCGCCGGGCGCGCAGCAGCAATGTGGCGACGCCGGGGCGGTCTGCCTGCTCAACGGAGCGGCCGTGGATCCGGTGTTCGCTGCGTACGCGGGCAGTGGCGCCGGTTCCTTGCGCGTGGCCAACTTCCGTTCGGGCAGCGTCTGCACCGAGGGCGGCGAGCCCGACGCCGTTTGCCAGGACGCGGTCGATATTCAGGTCACCGGCAGTGACCAGTGCGCGCAGCCGGATGGGTCGCGTGCCTGCACCTGGTACGGATTCGAATTCGACTATCGCAATGCCATTCCGGGCGAGCCACTGTATTGCCAGTCGTCGGGTGCGGACGGCGACTTTCTCGGCGGGATCGTCGAAGGCGCGCTGAAGTCGGCCAATGCCGATCCGAACACGGAAATGGGCAGTCTGATTAGTGGCCTGCAGAAAGAACTGGGTAGCGGCAAGACCCTCGACCAGGTGTTCGCGGGCATCACCATGACCACTGCGGACGGCCAGGTGCTGGGCGGGAACGCGCCGGCCGCGGCCTTCCCGTCACCGGGCGTGCCGGGCGAGGTGGCGGTGAGCAGTCCGTCGGGGCATCTGCTGGTGCCGATGTTCGAGTTGTACGGCACGCAGCCGGCGGGCACCAGTGTCGAGCACCATGTACGCTGCAGCCAGGGTGGCCGGCCTGTGATCGAGACGGTGTTCCGGCTGCGCTACACCAGGAGTTGAAGCACAGGAGGCAACCTCCGTTAAGATGGGCGCATCCTGACAAGCTGCCGATGCGTACATGACATACCTGCAACAAGCACTTATCTATATAGGCGCCGCGGCGAAGTTGCCGAGTGCGATCGTCGATAACAACGCGTCGACGAGTTAAAAGCGTATTGACTTCACGGCTTGCGAATCGCATAGCCGACGCCGCGAATGGTCTTGATCAGGCTGCTTCCGAGCTTCTTGCGCAGATGATGAATGTGCACCTCGATGGCGTTGCTCGATACCTCTTCGCCCCAGGCGTACAAGCGCGTTTCGAGCTGCGCGCGCGTCTGCACCTTGCCGATATTCTCCATCAGCTGCTTCAATACCATGTACTCGCGGCGCGGCAGTTCGACTTGGATGTCATCGTGATAGACCTGCTGGAGGATGGTATCGAGCGAAATATCCCCGACATGGATGCGGCTGTGCGGAAGCGCACTCAGGCGGCGCTCGATGACGCGTAACCTGGCAATCAGTTCCGGCGTTTCAAAAGGCTTGGGCAGGTAGTCGTCGGCGCCGAGATCGAGTCCGGATACGCGCGCATCGATGCTCGATCTTGCGGTCAGTACGAGCACCGGTATCGACGACCCGTTGCGGCGAATGCTCTTTAGAACGTCGAGCCCGTCCATGTCCGGCAGGCCAAGGTCGAGAACGACGATATCGGGCGGCTCGACATCAAGCACATGTCGGGCTGCTTTGCCCTCGCGAACATGATTCGTAACAAAGCCCTCCTTGCGGAGGGCTTTGCACAAACCGCTGGCAAGCGATTGGTCGTCTTCGACCAGGAGAATCTGCATTCGGTATTGCTCTCCCCATGGTGGCGGTTCGCGACGTCAGGAGCCGGATTGTTGCAGCTTTTTCCGCGTTACTGACAGTGCCGCGTGAATCTCTTCCTTCCGGCCGGCGTCGGCCACCGGTCGATCAGGACGTGGCGGAGCACTTTGCGCTTTCAATAGGTACTTTTCGGCTTCTTCGAACTGCTTTTTTTGCAACAGGTAGTCTGCATAAAAGTAATTCGGGTCGATGCCGTCAGGATTGATCTCAAGTGCTTTCTCGAGCAATTCTTCGGCTTTCTTGTCGCTACCAAAACCCACCGGCCAGCCAGGCACTTTCGAATACAAGGTGCCAAGACTCGTGTACGCCGAACCGTCCAGGGCCGTAGCATCGATCTCCAGTGCCTTCTCGAGGCTAGCGCGCGCCGCTTTTGCGAGCGACAAGGCGCCGAGGCCGCCTTTGGTTCCGGCATAACTGGACTTGATGATGCCGTTCCAGATCAACAATTCGGCCGACTCGGGATTGTCGGCAACAGCGGCGTCGGCACGTTCAACCAGGGCATCGAATGCAGCGGCCTGCGCATCACCCGACAGCTGGTAGTTGGCGGTCGCCCAGTCGCGTTGCAGTAACGCGAGCGACGAGTCGCCGGTCTCGGCAAGTAACGCCGCGGGTAACATCGCCAGGGCAAAAAACAATGTGATCATTCGTCTTACTTGCATGGTCGTATCCTCAATCAGGTCTTGCTTCTGGCAAAGCGACGAATCGTCGGCAATTGCTTGCGAAGGCTGTTGTCTACTATTCCGGGAAACAGGGCGTTGACGCGGACGAACAGCTTTTCCGGCCAGCCGATGTATTTGTCAGAGTTTGCAGGTCCCCGTATGACCCGCATGACCTCTTCGGCGACCAGCGCAGGATCATCCATCGCGGTGCCCAGTTCGTCATTCATCGCGATTACGGTGTCGCTGTTGAGATCGGTTCGGGTTGCACGTGGAGCGATGTAGGAAACGCGCGTGCCGGTGTCGGCAAGCTCGCGCCGCAAGGCTTCGGTGAAACCGCGCAGACCGAACTTGCTCGCGCAATAGGCGCTGAACCCCGGGTAGCCGATGCTGCCGAAAGTGGAGCCAATATTGATGATCCGGCTACTCTTCTGTTGTTGCAGCAGGGGCAGAAGGTCCAGGGTGAGCAGGATGGGGCTCAGCAGGTTGACATCGAGAAGGTCCCTGACCGCGTCTGCAGACTGCTTTTCGAACCAGCCGAAACTGTTGGTACCAGCCGCGTTAATTATCAGGCTGATGCCATCGCTGCCGGTACTGCGGCATGCTTTGACAATGTCCCTGCGTCCCGCATCGTCGCTGATGTCGGCGGAAACGGCGACGTGTCGGTCACCGCCAAGCTCATTGACCAGTCCGGAGAGGCGCTGTGCGTTTCGTGCGACCAGTATCAGCGTCGCTCCCTCGTCACTGAGCTCCCTGGCGACGGCCCTGCCGATGCCGCCGGTGGCGCCGGTTACGACGATGGTTTTGTTGCGAATATCCATCAGGCGGCCAGCGCGACCGTGGAGGGGAGGGTGCGAAAGATATCGGCGTAGAGCCTGTAGAACATCCGCGCGCTTTGAATAATCTGCTGCTGGTCGTCGGGATCGACAATCCGCTCCATCAGCGATGCGAAGAACTGGACATGCTCGACGTCCAGCGCGCCATGCGACCGAAGGTAACTGAATGCCCCTGGCGGCAGCTTGAGTGCTGACATTATCGCATCCGCGGCGCGATCTGCCGTACTCACACTGGTGCCTTCCAGAACGTGCACCATGCCAAAGAAACCGAGCGGGTTGACGCGATTCACCATGTCATAGGCATAGGCAACCATCAACTCGGTTGCGCTGGCCGGCTCTGAGCGGCGAACCTCTTCCTTATCCAGACCGCAGGCGGCGATGTCGTTGAGAATCCACTCCTGGTGACCGAGTTCTTCTTCGATGTAGTTAGCGACTGCCTCGCGCAACCACTCCTTGTCTTCGGGCAAACGCGCGCCGACGGCCATTAGTAGCGGCACAGTATGCTTCACGTGGTGATAGGCCTGTGCCAGGAACGCCACATAGTCCTGCATGCTGATGTCGCCGCCGAGGCAACGGCCGATGATCGGGGACGATAACAGGTAGTTACGACCGTCCTGGGTTTCGCGGTCAAGTCTCTCCATGAAACTCATTGATTACTCGCCTCCGCCTTGCTGGCATACATATGTTCGATCTCCGTCTGGTAGAAATTTGCGATGACCGAGCGCTTTATCTTGCCGCCGTCAGTCATCGTTCCGTTTTCACGCGAGGCCGGCTGCGGCATGAGCTGCCAGTCGAGTACACGCGCGTAGTCCGGAAGTTGCTGGTTGACTCTGCGAATCCACGCGTCAATCTCTTCGGTGGTCGTAGCAGGGCTCCGGGGGTGAACCAGGGCTACACAGAATGGCCTTGCATCGCCGATAACAATCGCCTGCTGCAGCAAGTTGCCTGCAGTCAATTCGCTCTCTACCCACTCGGGGGAAAGATTGCGGCCAAAACTCGTAATCAGCTGGTTCTTCACGCGGCCTGAAACGATGACGAACCCATCATCGTCGATACTCCCAAGGTCACCGCTGCGAACATGCCCCGGGGTCCAGGTTTCAGGTTGGTTCACGTATCCCAGGAATTCGCTGCCGCTTATCACAAGCTCGCCACGATCGACGCCGACGCTGACATGCGACAGGGGTCGCCCGACCGAGCCGACGCGATCATCGCCGGGAACATTCAGTGTGACGACCGACGCGCATTCGGAGAGACCGTAGCCCTCGTAGGCCGGCAACCCGGCCTGCCGGGCGCGGCGCAGCAACTGTGGCGACACTTTGCCACCTCCGACCGCGACGAAGTGCAGTGACGAGGGGGGACGCCAGCCGCACTCCGCCGCGGTGGCCAGAGCATTCAGTAACTCGGGGACCAGGATCAGCGTGTTGGGTTCGCTTTCGCTGATGCAGCCGAGCAGTGTGTTGATGTCCAGTCCCGACGAGCCTTTGATGCCGATATCGGCAAGACCGGGAACGATGACGGTACCGCCCGAGAGCATTGCGGCGTATACGCCAGCAATGTTCTCAAGCAGCGTGCTAAGCGGCAGGACAGAGAGGTGATTCGGCCCATGCTCTGTAACCGCTGCATGCACGGCTCTCGCCACCCGCACTTGTTGCGCTGCCGACAGGCACACGCCCTTCGGCGTGCCGGTGGTGCCCGATGTAAAGGTGATCTTCTGTGTATGAGCCGGAACCAGCACCGACCGGTTGGCCTCGAGCAAATACAGTCTCGTGTTGCCAGCGAATGGTTGTTGCGGCGATAGCATCAGTGGCGCATCGATAATGTTCGCGAGATTTCCCTGGTCGCTTACCAGCGCCTCGACACCGCTTGAGGTGAGCGTGTGCCTGATCTGCCCGGTGGAGAAGAACAGCGGTATTGGCACAATCCGGATGCCAAGGCTGTGGCAGGCGAGATCGGTCAGTATCCAGTCGATCCCGTTGTCCGCGTACAGGGCGACGCATTGCAGATCCAGTTGTCGCAAGCGGCGCGCCAGGCCCTCAACCCTGAGTAACAGTTCGGTTCGGGTGACGGACTCGGCACCGGATCGCAGCACGACCTGCGACAGCGGACCTGAGTTACCGATGCTGTGCAACAGGCCGCTCATGACTGTCTCGCAGCCCTCAGCGCCGCTGCGATTTGCGCGACGGGTGCCAGGAGTTTGGCGGTCAAATCCGCCATCGCCGGGTTACAGGCTGCAGCCCTGGCAGCGATTCGCGTGTCGCCGACAATGACCTGCGGCCGACAGGCGTAATAATTGCCCCAATCGCCGGCCTCGCTTCCCAGCGCAGCGGCTTCCGCCGCGCAGATCGTGTGTGAGGGAAACTGCATCCGGTTCAGCATCGACCGGACCTGCGGCGTTGCAGTGCAGACTACCCAGTGGATGCCGGCACGATCGAGAACCGTTGCCAACAGCGCGAACAACAGCGAGGCGGACCCCGGAACCGCTGCCGCAAGATTGCCGATCTCGACCACCTGGTGGCGGTCCACCGGGGCTTTTACGACTCGGCTGATGGCTCGCTCAACGCGTGAGTCGAGGTATCGTTCCAGGAACAGCTCGGACTCTGCCGCCAGCCGGATGCCGACAACCGCGCCCAGGCGGCCGGAGGTACCCAGGCTCAACAGATAGGGCAGGAAATGCTGGATCCTGGCCTGGTGTTGCTCATCGAATTTGCCGGCAACGCAGGCCTCAAGTTCTTGCCTTCCGACTGCATGGGCCGACTTGAGATCGATTGAGTACTGCAGTGGCGATGGGCAAGCACGGCTTGCTGGTACGGTGGCAAATGCCGGCTCTGCGATATGCAAATTGCGTTGGTTCACGTCTTTCTCAACCCATGCTGTGCTCGATGGTTGAGAGGCTACGGACCGAACCTTAAGACATCCTTATGCCGGACGAGTTGAATGATCGCCAGCGCCGATACCCGGGCATTGCTTGACGATATCGAGCATGCGCCGGCGGCTCTCGTGGGCCAGAGCCTGGAAAACGGCATCCATTTCGCGATCATCTGAAATGTAACCGACAGGTTACTTAGGTTTCGTGCTGTGGCAAGCGAACCGGGGGCGTTCGCAATCCACTCGACTGCCACGGCGCCGCAGGGCAGCAATAGTGCTGCCGCGAGCCACCTCCGCTAAGATGGCGGGGCCGTAACAAGCTGCCGATGCGTACATGACATACCTGCAACAAGCACTTATCTATATAGGCGCCGCGGTGCTGGTCGTGCCGCTCGCCCGGCGCCTGGGCCTTGGCTCGGTGCTGGGCTACCTCGGCGCCGGTGTGATCATCGGTCCGGCAGCGCTCGGCCTGATCGACAACATCGAGGATGTGATGCACTTCGCCGAACTCGGTGTCGTGTTCCTGCTGTTCATTATTGGCCTCGAGCTCAAGCCCTCCCGACTCTGGGTCATGCGTCACCAGGTCTTCGGTTTCGGCAGTGCCCAGGTGCTGCTGACCGCGGCACTTCTGGTGGTCGTGTTAATGGTCGGCGGCTGGCAACTTCGACCGTCTCTCGTCATCGGCTTTGGCCTGGCATTGTCGTCGACGGCCTTCGTATTGCAACTGCTCGCAGAGCAGAAAAAACTGTCGACGGAGTACGGTCGCGCATCGTTCGCGGTGTTGCTGCTGCAGGATCTCGCGGTCATCCCGCTGATTGCCTTGATCCCGCTGCTGGCTACGGGTCCTGCCGAAACGCCGGACGTTACCGCACTGCTCGTGGGCCTGGCTGCAATTGCGGCGTTGATCGCCGGCGGTCGTTACCTGCTACGCCCGGCGCTGCGGCTGGTCGCGAAAGCCGATATCAAGGAATTGTTCACCGCGGTGGCATTACTGGTGGTGCTCGGTGCGGCCGCGCTGATGGAACATGTCGGGCTGTCGATGGACCTCGGTGCGTTCATTGCCGGCATACTGCTTGCCGATTCCGAATATCGCCACGCGCTGGAAATCAACATCGACCCGTTCAAGGGGCTGCTGCTGGGGCTGTTCTTCATTGCGGTTGGCATGTCGGTCAATGTGCAACTGCTACTCTCGGAACCACTCAGTATCGTCGGTCTTACCATTGGCCTGATACTGGCCAAGGCGCTGGTACTGTATGCCCTCGCACGTGCTTTTGGCCTGGATGGCAATGCATCACGCAGCATGGCCCTGATCCTCGCGCAGGGTGGCGAATTCGCCTTCGTGCTGTTTACGCTCGCACGAAATTCCGCGGTGCTGGATGGCGCGACGACCGACAAGCTGTTCCTGGTGGTAACGCTGTCGATGATGGCAACGCCGATACTTTACCTGCTGGATGCGCGTATCCGTCGGCGCCAACGTGGTGCGCAGGCGGAGCCGGTCTATGATGCGATCGAGGACCACGGCAATCCAGTGATCATCGCCAGCTTCGGCCGGTTCGGCCAGATTGTCGGGCGCATCCTGAAATCAAAGGGCATCGGTTTCACCGCCCTTGAGTCGAATCCCGAGCAGGTGGAAATCGTGCGTCGCTACGGCAACAAAGTGTATTTCGGTGACGCGTCGAAAATCGAATTGCTGCGCTCTGCTGGAACCGGCAAGGCGCGGTTTTTTGTGCTGGCCATTGACGACGTCGAGCGCTCGATAGCAACCGCGAAGACTGTGCGCCATTACTTTCCCGGGCTGCCAATTCTTGCGCGCGCACGTGATCGACACCACGCACACCTGTTGATGGATCTCGGCATCACGATGATCTACCGCGACACGTTCCAGGCGGGAATGGAATTGACACGCAGCCTGTTGCAGCAGCTTGGCACTGACGATGAGGAGGCGGAACGCATCGTAGGTGCTTTTGAAAAACACGACACGGAACTGTTGAAGCGGCAGCACGAAGTCCGCCAGGACGAGAAAGACATGATCCAGACCGCGCTGCAGGCGGCAGAGGAACTTGAGTCGCTGTTGCAGGCTGACCGGCGCCGCGACGATCGAAGTTGAGAAACCCGACTGCCCTGGTTACCAGCGCAAGCTGGCATTGGCGATGAAGTTCAGGCCGCGGGCATCAAGACCCGAGCCATGCACGCGGTATTGCTTGTCGAGCAGATTCTCGACGCCGAGATTGAATTGCAATTGCTCACTGGCCTGGAATGCGGCAGTCAGGTTAAGCGTGACCCAGCCAGGCGTGCCCTGCGGATTGATGCGCGGATCGTTACTGTCACGCGGACTGAGTCGGTCCTGTGACGCCGCGAAGCGCAGTGACGGAGCAAGCCGCCAGCGCTCGCTTGCCTGCCAGGCCAGTTCGAGTTGCCCGTTCAACGGTGGCACGCGGTCGGCCGGCGTGTTGGTCTCGCCTGGCACGCGTATCTCACCACGCACAACATTCAACACCGCAGCAAAGTTAAGATTTTCCGTGAGCGAAATATCAGCGGAAAACTCGATGCCTTCGATATCGACAGCGGACAGGTTGCGGCTCTGTGTAATGATCCGGCCATCGGCAGTGCTGGCACCGGTATCCACCGACTCAATCTTGTCCTGGTAGTGCAATGCGAAGATGCGCAGCTCGCCCCACCAGGACTCATCAGCGTGCCTGAGGCCGACATCCATGTGCAGCACGGTTTCAGCTGCCAGCTCATCGTTCGGAATATTGAAGCGATTGCCTGGCCGCTCACCGAAAGTGCCGAGATCGAAAATATTCGGTGCACGAAAACCGCGCCCCAGGTTTGCCAGCAGGTCCCAGCTCTCGGTTAAATGAAAAGTCCAGCCAAGATCACCGGTCAGGTCCGTGAGTTCAATGCTGGCGCCGCCAGGAACGGCAATGTCGACTGCACTGAGGCGTCCGCCAATAACGACATTGCCGCGCGCGCCGGTATCCAGTTGCAGGCTTGTGTAGACACCGCTTTGACGCACGGTGGACTGGTCGGGGAACCGGGCCAGGACCGAGGCGCGGGCGCCTGTTGTCAGATCAAGCTCATCGCGCGTGCTGCTGACCGTGTCATATTGCCCGGACAAGCCAAAAACCCAGACGCGATCAACGGCTTCGCGTACGGCTTCGATATTTAGGCTCAGCAGGTCGCTGGCGTTATGCTCGAGACGCCGCGTCGTTGAGCCGAAATTGCGCGTGGTCCGATCATCGTCGATGCGCTGCCAGCCCAAATCCACCGTCCAGTCGGCCGACCACAGTCCGTCGCCATGCTGGTACTGCGCGTGCGCGAATGCACGCGTGTTGGGCTCGAAAGTAAACTCGGATGATGCGGGCTCGGTCTGCCCATACCCTGGAATCAACTCATCGACGCGGTAGGTTTTCGGCTGCTGCAGGTATTGCAGGTCAAGCAGCCAGGTACGCGCGGTATCCGGCGCCGCGCGCAGTGCCAGCCGCGCAGCATGGTACGAGTAGGCAGTAAACGGCGTGCGTGCATCCTGGTCGCCAGTCTGGCGATTGCCGGCATCGAACATGGAGATGCGCGCGAGCCCGGCCAACGAGGCGTTGCCGGTCTCGGCACCGACACTGATGCTGCGCGCGGCGTCCGCGGATGCAGCCGCCACGCTGGCATCACCTCGAAGACCACCGCCGGATGTAAAGAATTGCGGCTGATGAGTTATGAAATTGGCTGCGCCACCCATGGCGTCGCTGCCATAAAGCGACGCGAGCGAACTGCGCACGATTTCAATGCGCTCGATGATATGCGGATCGACCAGCGCAACATACTGCGTCGGTGCATTGCGAAATATCGCGTTGTTAATGCGCATGCTGTCGACCAGGTGTACGACCTCCGACCCTTTCATGCCGCGAATGATGATGGCACCCTGCCCGGGCGTAGTCTCCTGCACGAACGCTCCGACCTCGCTGGCCAGCGCGTCGGTCACCAGCGAACGCAAAGCAAGTTGCTCGGAGGTGACGACATTCACGGCGGTTGCAATGTTGCCGACCGCGGTTGTGCGTCGCGTCGCGGTCACCTGGATTTCGTCCATGGCGACATCAGCAAACGCAAAGTTGCAACAACTACAGGCAACCGCCGTAGCGAAAAAGGAGTTTGGCTGGCGCATGGAAGCGGCAAATAGTACTGGCTTTTCAACGGCTTCGCACTCCGAATATGCCATAACCCGGCATGCCTGCCGTGCTAGAATCCGCGGGTCCCGAAATCACCCATAGCAATCATGAAGCGACTCATCCAGGAACTGCGGCGCCGCGAAGTTTTTCGTACCACGGGACTTTATGCCGGCATCGCCTGGATCGTGATCGAGGCGAGCAGCATCGCGTTGCCAACGTTCGATGCGCCGGCATGGACCATGCGCGCGATTATAATTTGCGCGGTGATCGGTTTTCCGATCATGCTGGTGCTGACCTGGATTTACGACATCACCGATCACGGCATTGTCGTACAGGCAGACGCATCCGATGACGAGATCGCACCTTTCGGCAGCAGGAAAGCCGACTTTGTGGTTATCGGAGTATTGAGCGTCGCGCTGATATTTTCCGTGTACCTGAATTTCTCGTCCGGGCCCGCAGTCGAGGTCGAGCTGCCGCCGGTCTCGGTGCTGCTGGCCGATTTCGACAACCAGACAGGCGATCCCTTGTTCGACAACTCGCTGGAACAGGCACTGAGTATCGGCCTTGAAGGCGCGAGCTTCGTCACTGCGTACAACCGCACCTCCGCGGCGCGCTTGCTCGAGTCCCTCAATCCAGGCAGCACCCTGGATGAGGCTGGTGCCAGGCTGATATCGATTCGTGAGGGTATCAAGCTGGTCGTGGCCGGCATGGTCAGCGCCGATGGCGACGGCTATCGGCTGGCGGCGCGCATGGTGAATCCGGAAGACGGTGCGATCATCGCCGAATCCTCAGTGCTGGCGAAAGACAAGATCGGGGTGCTCGCTGCCGTAAGTACCCTGGCAGACAATATTCGTGAGGAACTGGGTGATGAATCGGTCAACGACGATGCGCGACCGATCGGTGAGACATTCACGGCAGCATCACTGGATGCGGTCAAGCACTACACCGAAGGCCAGGATCTGGCCGCGGCCGCTCGTTATGACGAGGCGTTGCCGTTTTACGAAATGGCAGTCAAAGAAGACCCGAACTTTGGCCGTGCTTACTCCGGTTGGGCGTTGACGCTCTTTTATCTCGGCAGGGAAGAGGAGGCTAAAGCACTCTGGGAGCAGGCCCTGTCCAGGATGGACACCATGACCGAACGCGAACGCTATCGAACGCTCGGCCTGTATTACGTTGCCGTTGCCGGCGACTTCCCGAAGGCGGTGGAGAGCTACACGGCCCTGGTCGAAAAATATCCAGCCGACAATACCGGCTACAACAACATGGCCATTTCCTATTACTTCATGCTCGATTTTGACAAAGCGATGGAAGCGGCCGGACATGGCCTGGAAATTTATCCAAACAACAAAACCGTGATTTCCAACTTTGCCTTGTTCGCCATGTTGGCCGGCGAGTTCGACAAGGGTGCTGAGCATGCCAGCGGGTTGCTGGCCGAAGACCCGGGAATGTGGAAAGCCTGGCTGCCGATCGCCATGCAGAAGCTTGCGAGTAACGATATCGACGCTGCCCGGCAGGCCTATGACCGCATGGCGCAAGCCGATGCACGTGGCGCGGCGTTTGCAAACCTGGGCCTCGCCGACATCGCCATTTTTGTCGGCCAGTTTGCCGAGGCGGCCGAACTGCTCGAAGCCGGCATCAGGGACGAAGCAGCCAGCGGCAACAAGCGCTTGCTCGGAAGAAAGTACATCGCACTTGCGGAAGCGCGGCAGAAACTGGGCGATGCCGCAGCAGCGCGCGACGCCCTGCAGAAGGGGCTGGCCGAAAACGAGGGCAACGGGCAACTCGTGCCCGCCGCCCTGATCAGCCTGGAACTGGGTGATGCAGAGTTCGCGGCTTCGATAGCCGACCGGCTGGGCCAGGAACTGCAGCCGAATGCGCGGTCTTTCGGCCAGGTCATCAGGGGTGCTATTGCAAGCGCCGCAGGCCGGCACGCGGATGCGATTGATGCGCTGCGTTCCGGGGTGACGCTGATGGACTCGTGGCTACTGCGTTTTTACCTCGGGCGGGCCTATTTCGAGGCAGGCCGCTATGTCGAAGCCGTGGATGAATTCGAGCTGTGCCTGGCGCGGCGCGGCGAAGCGACCGCCCTGTTCCTGGACGATGACGAACCTACCTGGCGCTACATGGCGCCACTGCAGGAATGGCTGGCCAAGGCCAGGGACAGGTTGGGCGCAAACTAATTCAATGTCACGCAGGCTGTGGCATTCGGCCCGTTACCCGGCGGTACTACCGTGACCAGGTATTTGCCTTTCGTGCCTGGCGTCTGCCAGCTGTATTGCCAGGTCATGCTGCTGGACGAATAACGGAAGTTGCTTGAGCCCGAGTCCTCACCGGCCAGCCCGCCCGGCGTGGCCGTGCTGCAATTGACGGTCGCAACGTAGCGCACCGATACTGGCACGGTGTTGCTGGGTACCGGCAATCCCGTGGTCCAGTCGAGGTACTGCCAGTCGAGCGGAATAGTACTGCCGGCCTTGGTGGCACCCTTCGGCAACACCAGCCTGACGTTGTACAGGTAGCGCACGCGTACCGTGAAGCTCTTCGCTGCCGCCGCATTTCCGGAGGCATCCACGGCTGTGCAGCTGACGCTGGTATCACCCCAGTTGAATGCGCTTCCCGAGGCCGGCGTACATTCGGCCTCGATTGCCGGGTCGCCGGCATCAACGACGCTCACAAGCTGCGCGAAATCAACCGTGACCGGCGCAGTCGCCGCGGTAACGACATACGGTGAGGCCGGCACGCTGATCACCGGAGCGACCCGATCGATTACGCTGACGATGAATTCCATGGGAGCAGACGCGCCGTTCGCCGAGTCGCTCGCGATACAGCTTACGCTCGTCTCGCCAAGCGGGAAGTCGTAACTGAACGTGGCCGTGACCAGGGAACCATTCAGCGTCGGCGGGCCGTTCGCTGCGAGCGCAACTCCGCCAATCGAACAACTGATGCTGAGACCAGGGTCCGCATCGGTGACGCTCACCGGCCAGGTGACGAAAATCGTGTTGGCATCGGCGGCCAATTCGAACGGGTAGGGTGCTCCGGGATAAAAACCCAGCGGCGGCTGTACCGGGCTGATCACCGGTACGGTCGTGTCCTCGACCGTGACCGAAAACGAATTGCTGGCAAGATTCGATACTGCATCGCTTGCGGAACAGTTGACCGTGGTCTGGCCAATCGGGAAAGCAAATCCGGATGCCGGTGTGCAACTCACGGCAACGTCCCCGTCCACCAGGTCGCTGGCAACTTCGGACCAGGTTACCGGCGTGCCGGCGGTGCTGGTTGCCTGCACGGTGAGGTTTTCGTAGGCCGGTAGCTGTGGCGCCGTGGTGTCCACCACCGTTACCGTGAAACTGCCCGAGACGCCGTTGTTAACGCTGTCCCAGGCGCTGCACTCGACGGTAGTTACGCCGAGCGGGAAGATATCGCCCGACTCCGGAAAACAGGCAAGCGATGGATTGGCATCAGAGTTGTCGGTCGCCGTGACCGTATACGGAACAACGGCGCCAAAGGCGCTGGTCGCTTCGGCAACGATCGGCCCCGGCAGATTCAGCGACGGTGGCGTGGTATCTGTGAACACAATCTGCTCGATGCCCTCGTTGAGCTGGTCGTCGCAGCCATCCTGCAGGGTGCAATTTGCCGCCTGCGATGAGGCGGTAAAGCCGCTGATCCTGACGTTCTTCAGCTGCTCTGCGGTACCGACGACGCGCAAGGTGACAAACATGGTTTCGCCGGGTGCCGCAATCGCGCTGACCTGGCCGTTGAATGGTTCATTAATGGTCGCGACGTCGAAACTCGCGTCGGTTGCGACGATGGACTGCACCCTGGCATCCAGCTGCACCCGTTCAACGCAATCGATCACGGTCGGGGTTGCGTTGACGGTCCAGGTGATCAGCTTGGCGCCAAGGATGTCCTGTACGTGGTTGCCCTCTTCATCAACAACCATCGGCGCGTTGATGCTGATGTCAGCATCGATGGCGGTAGTTACGTTGCCGTTGTTGGTTATCGGGTAGGTATAGTCGTCGTAAGTGATGGTCTCGTTGTCCGCGATGGCGGCGTTCAACAGGTTCGCGTTCAACAGGTTCGCGTTCAGCAGGTTGGCATTCAGCAAATCCGCGTTCAACAGGTTCGCGTTCAACAGGTTGGCGTTCAGCAGGTTGGCGTTCGCCAGGTCGGTGTTGAGCAGGTTCGCGTTGAGCAGGTTTGCGTTGAGCAGATTCGCATTCAGCAGGTTTGCGTTCAGCAGGTTGGCGTTGAGCAGGTTGGCATTCAGCAACGCTGCGTTGAGCAAAGCGGCATTGATGTTGTTGCCGGGATCCGCAGCAAAAATGATTACGCTGCCAATCGTTGGCTCGGCCTCGTGGTCGCAACAGCCGCCCTCGGTCGCCAGGGCGACCAGCGTGGGATTCAGAAGATTGGCGTTCAGCAGGTCCGCATTCAGCAGGTTGGTATTCAGCAGTGCTGCCGCTTCCACGCCGGGGTTCAGCAGGTTGGCATTCAGCAGCGCGGCATTCAGCAGCGCGGCATTCAGCAAATTCGCATTCAGCAGATCCGCATTCAGCAGGTTTGCGTTAAGCAGGTTGGCATTCAGCAACGCTGCGTTCAGCAAAGCGGCATTGATGTTGTTGCCCGGATCTGCTGCAAAAAGAATCACACCACCTACGGTTGCGTCAGCGCCGCCGTCGAGGGCTGCCTGGACCAGGACCGGGTCCAGCGCCGGGGCCGAGATATCGTCAAGCGGCATGTTCAGCAGGTTGGCGTTCAACAATGCGGCGTTCAACAGATCGGCATTCAGCAGGCTGGCGTTGAGCAGGTTGGCATTCAACAGCGCCGCATTCAACAGTGCTGCGTTGGTCTGCTCCGGGTCGACATCATATTCGTCAGGATCCAGGTGCTGTGCCGCACTGTCGATAACACAACCAACGCTCGCAGGCGCTGCGCAGTAGCCGTTCGTTTCGGCCCAGTCGACCAGTGGCGAATTCAACAGGTTCGCATTCAACAGGTTGGCATTCAGCCAGCCGGCGTTAATCGTCTGCAGCTCAAGGTTATGCAGCTCGTTCGTCGCGACCGCACAATTCGGATCAGCCTGCCCGTTGCCAAGATCGGGGCAGTTCTCCGGATCGTTCATCTGCGCGGCATTGCCAAGCTGGATAGTCGATACCAGCGCGCCGTTTTCGCGCGCTTCGACCCTGATCGTCCCGGTGAGCGTGCCGCTGACAAAAATAGTGCGTGCCAGTGTCGACTTCGCCGGCACCGTTACTGCTTCACTGTAAAGCGGGTTGTTGTGCGGCACAGCAGGCAGCTGCCGGAACGATGCGGTACATACGCCAGCGGTGCAGCTACCGGGCTCGATGTTCAGGTTGTAGGTATGGTCGACGATATCGGCATTGGACAAGGCCACGACGAAAGCGCGTTGCAGGCCACTGAGCGGCTTGCTCGGAGTGGGCGCATACAGGCGCAGCTGGTCCTTGATCAGCGAGCCGTAAATATTGGCGTCACGCGAGCGTTCATAAGTGGCGGGCTGGCCCGGCGTGCATACCATGGCTCCGGGATCGTCACCTTCGATGCCTTCGGCGGTCAGGCTGGTGTCCCGCGGCGGACCATTCTCTGGCTCGGCACGAGTATCGGCTACCGTCTGTGCCGCGGCCGGCGGATACGTGAACGGCATAGGGTCGGAGATTGCATTGATTACGCCTGTGACGTCGCGGTTGTCGGTCCAGGCGACAAAAAAATCTTCATCGCGAAGATCGTTCGCGGTGGCATTGCTGATCCATTTACCGCTTTCAATTTGCCGGTATTCACGTGCCGCGATCGCAATGTAGTCGCCGAGAAATGGCGCGGTGCCCTGCCCAAACAGTTTCTTGTTGGCATACGATGCTTCGGTCTCGTACTTCGTATCGGTATCCCGGTCCACGACGATGCTGAATTGCGACGCGCGCACCGGCGGCGGGGCCTGGGTTCCCGCTTTCACGGTGGTCGTATAAACATCGACCGTGCGCTGCACCAGCGTGCTGGTGACGCCGCAGATGCCATTGAAGTCCGCTACGTAGGGAAAGCTGCTCGCGCACTCCTCACGGCGAGTGTCATACCAGGCGACCTGTACTCTGCCGTCTGCGCCAAAGGCGGTCGGCATGAACTGGAAGCTGTTGGGTGCATCGGCGCCGCTTTCGGTCTTCGGATTCGGATCGATCGGACCGTCGTTAATCCAGTTAAGTCCATCGGCCGAGTGGTGCATCACGATTCTCGGCTGGCCATTCGTATTGCACGAGCCATCCGGGTTGCGGCCGCGGTCCGAGTAAAACGCGTAGAAGTCGTTGCCGTCGTTGGCAGTCCAGGGGAAGTCGTTGGTACGGAACGTAACCAGCGCCGGATTGGTCTCGACGCCGGTCAGAGTTGGCTGGTCGAACGCGCAGAGGTCAGCCAGTACTTCTCCCTTGGTGGCTTTTCTGCCGCCATTCGAGATCATCGAGTACATGATCGAGTCGACATCATTACCATCGCCCTTGCGGCGCCACACGGCCAGTACCTTGTCGTCAATGGCGGTGAGCGAAATACCCGATACCTGGTTCTGGTCCTCCGACAGTTTCGTGGCCTGGTTGCTCCAGGTCCGTCCCCAGTCATTCGAGGTCTTCAGCATTACCTTGACACTGCTGGAGCCGGTGAACACGGCGTAGGCAACGTACAGCGTGCCCGAGGGAAAATCGCGTGTGATAACGCCGAGTTCTTCATTTTCCATTGCAGTCGAGAGAGTGACAGTGCCCTGCCGGTTGGGCGCATCGAGAACTGCGACCATGTCCGGCTTGTCGAGAAAACGGCCCTCGGTGCCAGAGTCTGCGATATAGGTTTCCAGCCCGGGTTCGTAGTGGTCGGCATCTTCCTTGTTAACTTCCAGCCAATGCTGGATCGCGAGCACACCGACATTGCTGTCGCGGTAGCCGGCGATGAAGTTGAAAATCGCCATCCCCGGAATCGCGGCCAGGCGCGGGTCGGCAGCAAATTTGGCCGGCAGCGGCGCCGCATGCAGTGCATGCCCCGGCGCCAGTCGGCTGCGCCAGGTGTCGCCGGCGTCGCAACTCTGTGAAACGCCCTGCCAGGAATCGCCAAACAACTCGACGCCGCGATAGTCGTTGTAAGCGCAGATCATGCAGGCCGAGTCACCGGGACGAACCGCGCAGGCAGGCTCGTTCTGTTGCCGATAATAGGTATCCGGAATATCGGCAGGATCCGGTGTCATGCCAATAATGTTTACGTTGGACCGTGGATCACCCTGGGCAACAACATTGCCAGCGCCGGCGAGCAGCAGTACGGCAAGTGTCAGTGCGAAGCAAAGCCGCCGGCGTGCGGCGGCAATTGGCGGTACGAGCATGGTTAACGTCCTTGTTTAGTTCTTAGAGTTGCAGACTTAATTTGTGTGACCCCTGCAGAGAGGCTTGATTGTACCGGATGCTCTGCGCACAGAATAGCGCGCCGCAGGCCCGCGAGCGACGCGCAAGCTATTGACCATAATGGAAAAACACCGGTTCACTAATCGCGGCGCAGCACACCCGTGAGCGTCAGCACTACCACCGCCGACAGTGCGGCGCCGGCGATAACGTACAGGCTGTGCAACATCAGCCACAGCCAGCGAAATGGTCCGGTTGGCAGGAAGCGGCAACGCAGGTCCTGGCCGAGGTCGATCACGGGCAGTGCCGCATCGAGTGCGAAATGTAGCGGATCAAGGCCCGGGCATCCGAGCGCAGTCGAAAGCCTCGCCGCACCGAACTCGTAGGTAACCGCCTCGGGCGGATTCTCAACCGGTACGAAAGACTGTTGAAAGCGGAACAGCGCCGAGCTGTACATTAGCGTCCCGAGCAGCACAAAAGCCGCAAACGACACCACGGCGCGGCTGGTCGAATAGCCATGGTGACTGATCAGCATCAGCAGGCGCGGGAAAATCCGCGCCCAGGGCTTGTCGATCTTCGCGGCGAGCCGCATGCGAATCTTCTCCACCGCAATCGCATCGGCTTCGCGCGCCTGGCCGTGCTGTCGCAGCACGCGGCTCAATTGTTCGTATGGCTGTGGCCGAAAGCGCTTCGCCGTAGGCCGGCCATCCGCAAACTGGCGGCGCAGCCAGCTGATGTTTTGCTCTATGAGGTTGCCGTGCCCTACATGCCGAATGCGTGCGTAAGTGGCACCGTCGAGATCGAGAAACCCCGGCGCGGGCCAGCCTGTTTCGACATTGTCGAGAATGGTGCTCATCTGTGCACCGGTCAGCAGCAACCAACCCTGCACCGGCGATGGTGCGCCGTCATCAGCGGGCACATCGCTGCCGGTGTGCAGTGCACCGATATCGCTGAGCGCCAGCGCGTTCGAGATGCGTACCTGCTGCAGGTTTGCGATCACGGGACCGCCCGTGGTGAGCAAGCCCTTATAGTCCGGGCCGGGCGCAAGCCGCGCCCGGGTCAGGAAAAAACTGCCGCCAACGATCGCCGAGAGAAAATTCAGGCGGCCGCTGGCTTCGAAAAGGTGCGCGGGTTCGTCGCTTTCCGAGAGCGATACCGTTTCCACCTTGAGATCCTCGCAATGCAGCGCGCGTCCCGTTGGGTTTATGAGCCGGGCACCGTTGCAGCGCAGGTCGCCGGTGATTTGTGCGGCGACAAAAGCAACTTCGCCGTACGCCTCGAAACGATGCCCTGCCGCCGGTCCGAGATCGACATTGCCGCCGACAATGATCGAGCGCGCGCTCAGCGCGGCCTGTCCCCGCCCATCAAGCAGGGCGCCACCCAGCGCGACATCGCCTTCAACCTGGGCGCCATCGAGCCGCACCGTACCGGTGGCGGTGAAGCGGGAGCTGTGCATGGAGCAGAGCATCAGGCGACCGCCAATTCTTGCGTTACTGAGGTGAATGGCGCAGGTACCTACCTGGCTTAATTCCGACTCGTAATCACTGACGCCGGAGAACCGCGAGCCCGACAGGTCCAGGTCAGCGCGCACCTTGAGGCTGGCTCCAATGAAGGCCGGCAGGGTGCACGCAACCAGGCGCAGCACCAGGAACTCGGCACCACTTAGGTCCACAGGCGCATCAAATCTGCAGGCATGAAACTGCAATGCAGTGTTGCTGCCGTGCCGCACCCCGGACGGTGGTCGCAGCGGCCCGACAATATCGGCGGCGCGTATGCGCAGCGGACAGCAGAGTTCACCGTGCGTTGCATGCGATCCGGAAATGAGTGCCTGCAGAAACTCGGCGCGCAATAGTCGCTCGCCTGCAGGCAGCGAGGAAAAATCCGCGACCTCCCGCGCGTTGATGGCATCCAGCACGCGGCGTTCCGCTGCCGCAAAAACTGCCTGCCCCGAGGACGACTCAGCCATGCTGCCTAGCATAGTGGAACACGATGCCGCCCGCACCGTGGTTCAGCGGGCGTTGCAGTGCAATTGCAGCAGCCTCCGCATACTAGCGCGAGTGCTGCGCAGTTCGGGCAGCCGTGATGAGGTCGTAAGCCGAGTTGATTTCGCGCGAACGTTCCTCGGCAACGGCGCGCATGCTCTCCGGCAAGCCGCGCGCAGCCAGCTTGTCGGGGTGGTTCTGGCTGATGAGTTTTCGATAGGCACGTTTTATTTCGACGTCGCTGCTTTGCGGCGTAACGCCGAGCGCGGCGTAGGCGTCGGCAAGCTGGTCCCGCGACGGCGCCCTGCCAGGCCTGCCAGGACCCGACCCACCCTGCGTGGCGGAGCGCAGCAAGGCCTCAAGCTGTGCGACGTCCGCTTCAGCAAGCCCGAGGCGACGCGCAATTTGCACCAGCATGCGGTGTTCCGCGGCATCGACGCGACCGTCCGCGGCCACTGCCATGCATTGCAGCTGCAAAAACAGCTGCACTAATACGCCACGCCCACGGCTGATGCGCGCGAAGCTGTCGACCGCTGCATCGAGGTCGAAATCGGGCTGCTTGCCGCGATTGAAAGCGGCCCTGGCCTGGTTACGCTGTTCGCCCTGCAGCTTGAGCATGCCAAACATTTGCTCAACCGCCCGGATCTCGTCGCGAGTTACCAGTTTATCGGCTTTGCACAGCGCACCCATGACGGCAAAAATCGACTCGATCAGTTGCGCCTGCGCGATCTGCAAGCCCCCGATGAGCGTGCGTTGCAAAACGAAACCGGCCGCGTAGCCAATCAGGCCACCGATGAAGAGGCCATTTATGCCGCCGAAGATTGCGCCGAGCAGCGCGCCGATAAATATGAATTGCATTTGATGGCCGCGTGTTCAGCGTTTCGAGAAATAGGGTGGCTCGTTCCCCGGGATCCACTTGATGTTGCAGCCGACGCTTGGTATCTGCTTGCGGGGCAGCGGCTGGCCTGACAGTAATGCGTCGATTGCCGTGCGCAAATCCTTGCCGTCGACGGCGACACTGTTGCCGGGCCGACTGGCATCGAGCTGGCCGCGATAAACGAGCAGGCGATTGGCGTTGAACAGGTAGAAATCCGGGGTACAGGCAGCCTGGTAGGCCCTGGCAACGCGCTGATCGGCGTCCAGCAGGTAGGGAAACGTGTAACCGCGAGCAGCCGCCTCCCGCCTCATAGACTCGGGACCGTCAGCCGGGTACTTCCCGATGTCGTTACTGTTGATCGCAAACACGGCCACGTTGTTCGCGGCGCAGTCTTTGCCCAGTCGTGCGAGCTCGGCAGCCACATGCCTGACGAACGGGCAGTGGTTGCAGATGAACATCACCAGGTAGGCACGCGCGCCAGCAGCGTCGTCAAGCGAATGCACGGCACCATCGGGATCCTCGAGCCGGAACGCCGGTGCCGGCGTGCCCAGCGGCAACATCTGTGAGGGTGTTTCTGCCATAGTGAAATCCGGTTAATGGTCGACAATGAGCATCTGCGTAGTTTACCCCGGATCCTTTATACTGCGCGTCCCATCCCATTCTGAGTAAACAACCTTGCGAATCCTTGCCCTGACCGTCTTGGCGTCGGTAGCTTTCGGCGGCTGCAGTCATGAGGTACATGAATCGAAGGCACCGCTTGCTGCGAAAAAACCGGTAACGCTCGAGCTGCATGGTGAGCGACGAATCGACAACTACTATTGGTTGCGCGAACGCGAGAACCCTGAGGTTATCGCCTGGCTCGAAGCGGAGAATGCCTTCACCGAGGAGGTGATGAGTCCGTTTAGTGGTCTCAAAAATATCCTGGTGGAGGAAATCAAGTCTCGCATGCAGCAGGACGAATCGACCGTCCCCTATCGCCTTGGTGACTATTTCTATTACCACCGATACGAGCCGGGCGAGGACTATCCCGTTTACGCGCGCAGGAAAGGCTCGTTGGATGCGCCGGAACAGGTCCTGCTGGATGTGAGCGAACTGGCAGGCGATGCCGATTTTTTTGCGGTCAGCGGTTTCTCTGTCAGTCCCGACCATCGCATCGCGGCCTATGGCGTGGATACGGTGGGCCGCCGATTTTACGATATCTATTTTATTGATCTTGCCAGCGGGCGCCGGCTCGCCGATGTCATCGAGAACACGACTGCGGATATCGTCTGGGCCAGGGACAGCCAGACCATTCTTTACGGCAAGCAACACGCGGAGACGTTGCGGTCCTACCAGGTATATCGGCACGAACTCGGTAGCAGCGAGGATTCACTGGTCTACCAGGAGGACGACGAGACCAACTACCTGTCTCTCGACAAGTCGCCGGCACACGGGTTTATTTTCCTGGTGAGTGGACACACGCTGTATTCGGAGGTGCGCTACGTGGCCGCGGACTCGCCAGGGGACGAACCGGCCTTGTTCCTGCCGCGGGAAAAAGACCATGTCTATACGGTCGCCGACGGTGGTGATCGGTTCTATGTGCTGACGGACGACAACGGCAGCAACTTCAGGTTGGTGGAAGTGCCGCTGGCCTCCACGTCGAAAGCATCATGGAAGGAGGTTGTTCCGTACCGCGACGACGTGCTGATCGAGGGCATGACGGTGCTGCAAGACTACGTCGTCCTGGAGTTGCTGGAAAATGGCCTGGTGCAAATGGAAGTTCTTGATCGCAGCAGTGGCAAGCTCCATCGGATTGCGTTTGACGAGGACGTCTATACAGCCTACGGCGACGACAACGCCGAATACGATGCCGCAACGTTTCGTTATGTTTACGAGTCGCTGGCGACGCCGGAATCGACCTACGATTATTCACTGGCCGATGAGGTGCATACCCTGGTCAGGGAAAAGGCAGTCATCGGCAGCTTCGATCGCAGCAACTATGAGACCCGGCGGCTGTTTGCGACAGCTCGAGACGGCACACTGATTCCGATCTCCATGGTGTATCGCAAAGGCATGCAGAAAGACGGCAGCAATTCTTTGCTGCAATACGGATACGGCTCATACGGCAGCAGCCTGTATCCTTACTTCAGTGCCGATCGGCTGAGCCTGCTGGATCGCGATTTTATCTATGTCATGGCGCACATCCGCGGCGGCTCGGAGATGGGACGCGAGTGGTATTACCAGGGCCGGCAGTTGCAGAAAATGAATACTTTCACCGACTTCATCGACGTGTCGAAATTCCTGATTGCGGAAGGCTATACCTCGCCGCAGCACTTGTACGCTGAAGGCGGCAGCGCGGGTGGCCTGTTGATGGGTGCTGTAATGAACATGGCTCCGGAGCTCTACAACGGCGTCATTGCCACGGTGCCGTTTGTGGATGTAGTGACGACGATGCTGGATGAAAAAATTCCGCTGACCTCCGGCGAGTGGGACGAGTGGGGCGATCCGCGCCAGAAAGAGTTTTATGACTACATGCTTTCGTATTCGCCCTACGACAATATTCGTGCGATCGACTATCCGAATCTCCTGGTCACGACCGCCCTGCACGATTCCCAGGTGCAGTACTGGGAACCGGCCAAGTGGGTGGCAAAACTTCGCGAATTCGATACCGGTGACAACATGCTGGTCCTGAAAACCGATATGGCGGCGGGGCATGGCGGCAAGACCGGGCGATTCAAGCGCATCGACGACACGGCGTTCAAATACTCGTTTCTTATGGGGCTCGAGGGGATTCGCGAGTAGTTGCTTGTGCAGCAAGCTGCACCGGGAACAGGGAATCGAGCCTGAACTAAGGGCAATGAATTCCCGAAGCTTGGCCGAGGGAAAGCACCGACGTGTTTTGCCTACAGCGGAATTCGGCCTTTGTTTTTCTCGAGCCACTCGGCAAAAGACTGCAGCGCCGGGTTGAGTTTGCGGCTCAATGCGAGGTCACGCGCCGCACAAAATTCATCACTGAAGTCGCGATTGAACTGGAACATGTTGCCAAGGTCTTCGGCGCCGGGAAAACCAAAAGCACGATATGCATCGGCGGAAACGGCGTTGTAGCGTACCGGCACGCCGAGTGCCTTGCCGAGCGCTGCTGCCATGGCGTCACCCGTGAGGTGTTCGCCCGCGATGCCCAGGGTCTTGCCGATGTACTTATTGCCTGCTTTGAAAATGCCGAACGCACAACGACCGATATCGTCCCGCGCGATACCCGGAAGTTTCTGGTCGGCCATTGGCAGCGTGATCGCGTACGCACCGTCCGGGCCTTTTTGCGGGCCCATGCCGAAGTAAATCAGGTTATCCCAGTAGAACGAGGTGAGCAGGAATGTCACCGGTACGCCGAGATCAATGAATTTGCGATCCGCGTCTGCCTTGGCGTCGAAATGCGGCACCTTGTATTTGCCCAAGAGCGTTGGCATGCGTGTATCGGTCAGTGGCACCCATTTGCGGGAGTCCTCCAGCGTGGACCAGACGACATGCTGCAGTTTGGCTGCCTGCGCTGCTTTGGCCAGGTTAGTCGCCTGCCGTGTCTCCCGCTCCGGCGAGATATGTTCCCAGAAATTGGTCACGCAATAGGCCCCGTAGGCGCCTGCGAACGCGCGTTCCAGGCTGCCGAGATCGTCGAGGTCGGCGCTCACGATCTCGGCGCCGAGGCGCTGCAGCTGGCGGGCGTTGTCGGAGTCTGCCTTGCGGGTCACGGCACGTACGGCGAAGGACTGCTGCGGGTCATCGAGGATGGCGTGTACGAGACCGCCGCCCTGCGCGCCGGTGGCGCCGGTTACGACGAGAACGGGTTTCGCTGGCATTGTTTGTTTCTCCAAGAGGGGCGGGGCTTTGCTGCCGGGGCGCCTAGTCTAGCATTGGCATTACGCTGAAATTACGTATGGCGAATGTGCTCGCGGCCCGGCAAGCTCGGCTGATTTGAATCGGCTTATGCGGATGCTTTCACCTACTGAAGAACTCGGGCTTAGCGCAAAGACCCTCGATACGCGGGTGCGCCGTGCCGTGGCACACATCTCCGCCGCTTCGCTGGCACAACTTGAGCGCACCCTCACCGCCGACGCCTGGGCCAATGCCGTCGTCTATGAACGCAAGGGTGTCACGGAGGCGGTGCGCATCATGTTGCGGCCGCTGCTTATGATGCCGGAGCAGGTGGCCTACCTGCACCATGTTTGCAGCCGCGTCACGGATGCGCTGCGGCGCCTGCCGGACCTGTACCTGTCGGATGCCGCCGTGCGCGCCGTGTTGCCCATTGCCGAGCAGGAGGACGCATTCCTGCGCGAGATCTGGGGGCCGGAGCACAGCCGCCTGAACCCCATCTACGGACGGCTCGATGGCGTGTGTGATTTCACCGGTGCGCGCTGGCAGGACTCGTTGCAGTTCATGGAACCGAACCTGTCCGGAGTCGGCGGACTGCAACTTGCGCCGGTCGCAGAAGCGCTGGTTACACGCAATATCGTGCCAACCATCCGCGGACACGATCCCGACCTCAGGCTGGAACTGCCGCGTGACCAGCGCGACCTGTTCCTGCAGTTGTTACTCGACCATGCGCGCGCCGTCGGTCGCAAAGGCAGGAACCTGTGCCTGATCGAACCCAAGTATTCGGGCGAAGGACCTACCGAGCAGCCGTCGCTGCGGGACTTCTGTCGCGAGCGCCATGGCGCGACGATCGTGCACGCGGACCCGCGCGAACTTGAAGTCATCGCGGGCGAAGTCTGGTTCCAGGATGTGCGCATCGACATAGGCTATCGTGATTACGAGGCCCGTGACCTGTTCGAACTTGAACGCGAAGAGGGGCGTGAGCTCAGCGCGATGCGGCTGTTGTTCAGGCAGAACCGGATGGTTTCATCGCTCGGCGGCGACTTTGATCACAAGAGTTGTTTCGAGGTTTTTACGGACGAGGCGCTGGCGAGGAAGTTTTTCAGCGTTGACGAGCTGCGCCTGTTCCGCCGCCATGTGCTGTGGACGCGTATCGTTTCGCCAAGGCGCACGTCCTTGCCGCACGGCGAAGGTGACCTGCCGGAGTTCATTCGCCGGCATCGTGAAGAGCTGGTCCTGAAGCCAAACCGCGGTTACGGCGGTACCGGCATCCACATAGGTTCTGAAGTCGATCCCGGACAATGGGACAGCCTGATCGATGAGGCGCTGGCCGTTGCTGGCGATGCGCACCGCTCGTGGGTGGTGCAATCAGCCGTGAACCTGCCCGTGCATGAATTCCCGATCGTCGGCAAGGACGGTCGTGTCAGCGACGAGCCGTTTTACACGGTGCTCGGGTTTGCGGCGACCGACCAGGGCATCGCAACGCTCGGCCGCGTTTCGCAGCGGCAGGTCATCAATGTTGCGCAACGCGGTGGACTGGTTGCAGTGCTGGTTGGCCAGAAACCGCCGGAACTGCGTGCCCCGGCACGCAATGCGCTGCCGGATGGTAATGCGAAGGCTCGGCTTGCGAGCACGACCGCGGATCTGCGCCACCTGGATGGCGCGATCGGCTTGCTGAACTGGGACGAGGAAACCTATCTGCCGCAGGGCGCTCGATCGGACCGCGGTGCGCAGCTTGCGACGCTTGAAGGATTGCGCCACAGGTTGCTGACAGCAGACGAGCTCGGCGATGTAATCGAGCGTGCGGCTTTGGATCCGTCCTGCGATGAGCTCACCAAAGCCGAGCTGACAAGGCTGCGGCACCACCGCCGTATTGCCCTCGCACTACCGGACGAACTGGTACGAAAATTTGCCGAGACCCGTTCCCGCTGCCTCGCTTCCTGGGAGATGGCGTTGCGTGAAGATGACTTCTCGCTTTTCTCGGGGCCGTTCGCCGACGTGTTGCTGCTCGTACGCGAGCGTGCGGAGGCGTTAAGACGCGCCGATGATCTGTACGACCCGTTGCTCGATGAGTACGAGCCTGGCATGACGCGCGACCGGCTCGAGCCGGTACTCGATATTGTTGGTAAGCGGCTCGGCCCTATGGTCGGGAGGCTCGCCGACGCAACCCGCAACGCTACGCTATTGCCGGTGGCCTGTTACCCGGAAGCGCAGCAGGCTGGTTTCTGTCGCCAGTTGCTACGCGATATGGGTTTTGATTTCAAACGCGGCCGCATGGACTTCTCGACGCACCCGTTTACGCTGATGGCAGGTCCGAACGACGTGCGCGTGACCATACGCGTCAACACATGCAACCCGATGACGGCCTTGTTCGCGACCCTGCACGAAGGCGGTCACGCGCTCTACGACCAGGGCTTCGGCGACGAGCTTCGCAAGACGCTGCTTGCCGAGGGACCGGGTATGGGCATTCACGAATCGCAATCCAGACTATGGGAAAACCATGTCGGCCGTCGGCCTGGATTCTGGTTGCATTACCTGCCGGAACTTCGCCGACTGTTCCCGGGGACCTTCGATGACTGGAGCGCCGAAAAACTGGCGCAGTCTGTGAACGTGGTGCGACCAGGCCTGAGTCGTGTCGAAGCGGATGAGGTCACCTATAACCTGCACATCCTGTTGCGCTACCAGATCGAACTCGCGCTGCTGTCGGGCGATCTTGCCATCGCGGATTTGCCCGGCGCGTGGAATGAATTGAGTCAGCGCCTGCTGGGCGTGCGACCGACGAGCGCAGCGCAAGGCTGCTTGCAGGATGTACACTGGGCGCTCGGTATGTTTGGCTACTTCCCGACCTACCTGATCGGCAACCTGTATGCCGCGCAATTTATCCAGAGTTTCAACGAGCGCCACGACCTCGACGCGGCATTGTCGTGCGGCGATCTGCAAATGCTGACACGCTGGCTGCGCGAGCACGTACACGTGCACGGTTCGAAACTGAGAGCGGACCAGATTCTCACGCGCGCCACCGGCCGCGACCTGGATTCCGAGCCCTTCTTTCGCGCACTCGCCGCACGCTTCGGCTGAGGGTCGGGCAATGGCCACGGCAATCGGCGCCAGCACAGCGATCCGGCAATTGTTCCAGATCCGGAATCGCTATGGCGCAGCGCTTGCGGCACAAAAGCTGTGCCTGTTGCAACAGCTCGCGGGCGGGAAATTCAAATCTGCGGCCGAGCTCAGGCGATGGCACTCTGCGTTGTGCTTTTTGCACGCTTTTCCGGACTCGCTGCAGCATTATCGACTGGCCCGCACGGAACTCGCGAACATGGAATATCGCGTAGCGCAGCTGCCTCGTGCAGAGCGGCTGAAATTACGCGACACCGGAATCGCCGGCACGTCCGTGCACTGCCAGTTCTCGTTCGAGGTGGCGAGCTGGTTGCAGCGGCGAGTGCCGGCAATCGTATCGATTGACTGGGGCAAGGATCACGATCCGCCGGGACTTGACGAAATACTCACGCATCTGTTGCAGCCGGCCGACGAGGAGTACTTCGACAGTGGCCTGGTCACCGGCAAAGACTGGATCGGTAATGCCTGCAGAAACAGCGATGCAACAGATTTCGACTGGCTGCTGGCACAACTTCAGGAACACAGGCTCAGATCCACCTGGGCGGCGCTCTACAACGCGGCCGAACTGTGGCTGAAATGGGATCTTCGCAGTACGCGATTCTCGAAATCCTCGAACAGGGTTGCGGCCGCAAAAGTGTGCGTGCGGCCGCAGGGCCTGCGAAAGCCGGCAGGCTCAGTGGCGGCGGAGATCCGGCGGCCACTCGAGTCGTTGACGCGCCTGCCGCCACGCGCAGGTTCCAGGATGATCGACGTCGCCATGGCGTCACTTGCCGTACGGCATCGCGAGACCAATCACTTTAACCATGCCAATCCGCGCGAGGTCTATGTGGCGGACGTTGGCGAAGGTGTATCAATCGCGATTTTCGGCCTGCTGCAAGAGCATCGCTATCCGCTCGAGTGCACCATGGGTTACCTGCTACTCAGCAACGGCATGCCGATAGGCTACGGCGGTGCCAGCATGCTGTTCTTGCAGGCCAATACGGGCGTCAATATTTTCGACGAGTACCGTGGCAGCGAAGCGGCATTCCTGTGGGTACAGGTGATGCGCGTGTTCCATCAACTCGCAGGCTGTACGCGCTTCATTGCAAATTCGTATCAATTCGGTGCCGACAATAGTGAGGCACTGCGAAGTGCTGCGTTCTGGTTTTACTATCGGCTTGGTTATCGCCCGGTGCGGCGTGAAATTCGCGAGCTGGCGAGCAGCAGTGCAGGCACGCGCGACGACGTGAAACTGCTGCGACGCCTCGCGAGTTGCGATATGCACCTGAGCCTGCCGGGCGCACGACACAGTGAGTTGTTTGAGGAACGCTGGCTGGAGACCAGTTCATTGCTGGCAACAGAATTGCTTAACGCCACCGGCAGCCGCAACCGCAAGGATGCAGCACACCGCGTCGCGAATCGGCTGGCGCAAGACATTGGTGTGCGCTCGCTCGCGCAATGGTCGCGAGCAGAGCGGCATGCTTTCGAGCGTATTGCACCACTCGTCGCGATTGCCGACCCTGGCAACTGGCCTGCCGCCGAAAAGCGTTCGCTGTGCGCATTGTTGCGCGCCAAAGGCGGCGAGTGCGAGGCGAACTTCGCCCGGCAGCTTGCGCAACACAGCTCATTACTCGCGGCATTGCGCCGCGCGTGCCGCAACGCGGAACGCCGCGAGCGGCGCGCCTGAACTGGCGGGCGATCAGTTACCTTCGCTGTGCGGAACGGTCACCGTTGCGCTGGCGGTCTCCGAGTTGTTGCCACAGTCGTCGGTGGCGAGGTAAGTCACGGTGTAAATGCGTCCTGTGCCTGCGCCGGAACGCTCGGCGCGCAAGCTCAGGTTGAAGTCGTCGACAATCATGATGTCGTCTGCCGTATTGCCGTCGCCATTACCGTTATCTGCCTCGTTTGACGTGACCGAAACCAGCGTCACCGAAACATCGGGGTCGAAGTTGTCGCTGGCAGAGACGGTCGCTGCCACATCCACGTACTTGTGGTTGGCGGGCCAGAGTACGTTCGGCGTGAGCGAGATCGCATCTATCGTTGGCGCGATTTCGTCGCAGGTCTCGAGGCCGACTACGATGGGATCATGGTCCCCGGAACGGTAGGCGTCGGGCGCGTAAATGGCGTCCTGGTTCGGGCCCTTGAACGTGGTGTCGTAGTCCAGCAAGTCGGGTTCATCAGCGTTGATGTGCCATTCCGTCGCGCCGGTCACCTGTGACATCAGGTTCGCATTGGCCAGGGCATAATCCAGGTAACCGATTTGCCCGCCAAATACGAACGAGTAGGCGTCCTCGCCACGGTAGGCATCAATGAGGTCCGTGTAGCCGCCGGCCAATAGCACATCGATCGGCTCTTCCTTGTCATACGAATTGAAGTCGCCAATCAGGATGACGTCGGCATCGCCGCTGCCGGTCGGATCGGTTGCCAGCCAGTCAACCAGTGCCTCAGCCGCAGCCTTGCGGGTGAGATTGCAGTTGCCGGAACCATCACCGGTATCCGGATCACCGGCGTCATTACAATCGGAGCCCTTCGACTTGAGGTGATTCACCGCGACCGTGAACATGCCGCCGGTCGTATTGTCGATGAAGGTCTGCGCCAGCGACGGGCGGTTCCTCGAGTCATCGAAGCGGCCATCGACGGATGCATCGAGGATGGCATGGCCGCCAACGAGGGAGACCGCTCCCGGCTGGTAGAGCAGCGCGACCTTGATGGCGTCGCTGCCAATCGCCCCGGTCGCAACGTAATCGTATTTGCCTGGTGCAGTCGCTGCATTGAGGCCCGCGACCAGGTCGGTCACCGCGTCATCGTTAATGTTGTTCTCGATTTCGAGCAGGCCGACGACAGCCGCATCCATAACGGTAAGGGCGGCGATGGTCTTGGCGCGCTGCCGCGCGAATTCCTCGGCGTTGTCGGCGCCGCGGCAATCCTGGTTTTGCGAAGGACCACAGATAGCGCCGGCATTGTCGAGTGTCGAGAAATAGTTCAGCGTATTAAAAGACACCAGTCGAATGCTGCCGCCAACCTCGTCCGGTGACGCGGTACGCGGATTATTGCTGGCGTAATTTGCACCCGCGGTCGGCTGAATCCGATACAGGTTGAATGAGTAATCCATTACGCCTGTTACATTGGCGACCGTGTCACCGCCGCGGAACAGGTTGCCGAGATCGAAGACAGCGCCGTTCGGGTGCATGGCCGGGTCCGGGTTTTGCGCCGAGCGCCCGTCGTCAAGCGTAATGCTGTCGAGCAGGAACGCGTTCGCCGCAGCGACAGCGTCCGGGCCAGGCTCAAACTCGGCCGTTGGCGTCAGGTGCCGTGCGGAGCTCAGTACTATTTCGTTAAAGCGATCGAAATTGAAATACTCCGAGATCACGAGCGATTGCGGGAAGGTCACCAGCATGCCTTCGTACGCCTCGAAGTCAGCCACCGCAGTGACCGGCAGTGACAGCACCGACGCGGCCGGCAATGGATTGCCGGAACTCAGCACGCTCACGCCCGTGAACGAGGTAATCTCCGTCAGGCCATTGAACTCGGACACCACGCCTTCCACGCGTACCAGGTCGCCGATTTGCACGTTGAGCGCCGGCGCATTGCCGTTGAACACAAAAATGCCTTCCGAGGTGAGGGGGTCGGTATCCGCATCGGCATCCTCCTCCTGCACATGGAAGCCGTTCAGGTCGCCATTCGCGCCCGCGGCGCCGTCCTGGAAATCACCGACGACGATGCCACGGATGATGACCACCGCGCCGACCAATGGACTCGCGGCGCCATTGCCCTGGATCTCGTGAATTTTCACTTCGCGCGCGCCATTGCAGCTGTTTTCGTCACCTGGTGTGCTGACTGCAACGAATTCCAGGTCAAGATTGTTCTGGTCAGTATCGACGCCGTCGGGGCAACGCGAGATGCTGCCGTCGGTGCTGTCATCGAGGCCGGCGCCCGAGCCTTCGGTGTAGGGCGCGACGGTATCGCCTTCATAGCTGACCGCATCCATAACGACGCCGTCGAGGAGCAGGGCGACCGCATCGGGTGCGCCATTCTGGATGAGGTTGGTGTCGGGCGACGCGTCAATGTCACAGTTCGCGACCGTAGCCGCATTCGCGCAAACCACCAGGTAATCGCCGCCCGCCAGCACGCCGCCCGCGAGGTCGATCGTGGCGTACAGGGCGCCGCCATTGCCGTTGATCAATGCGAGCGACCAGCCTGCGAGGTCGACCGGCGAGACACCGTTGTTCAGGATCTCGATGAACTCGGCCGTATCTGTCGATGGCTGGTCATAGTCGATTTCATTGATAACGAGGGCCGGCCCGGGCGGCTCGCCGTCACCGAATACCTGGCCGGTGTTGGCGCTGCCAAAGGAACTGGGCGAGCTTGCCGTCCAGGAGAAATCACCGTAAGTGGTGCCGGTACCCGTCAACTGCAGCGATTCGCCGATCGGGCCGGAACCATTTTCAGAAACACCGATGTCGGTGCTGGCGATGCCGGCTGCCGGACCGCCAACGCCAATGAAGGAACCCTCATAGCTGATGAATTGAACCAGGCTGCTGCCAGCATCGACCAGCGCAATACCGTCCGGGCTGCCGTTCTGCAGCCCGTTGACCGGCAGGTTGCTGACCTGGGTACCGAAACCGCCTTGCTGATTCGTGATCACGCCTGACAGGCTGATCGTGTTGTAAAGGGCACCGCCGCTTCCGTTGTACAGCACCAGGCTCCATCCGGTCAGGTCGGTGCCAGCCGGGCCGGCAATTTCGATCGCTTCACCCGCGTCCGTGCCGGTGTTGTCGTAGTGAATTTCGTTGATGAAGACTGACTGTGCCGCGGCTGTCTGCGCGATGAGGGTCGTGAGGCCAAGCAGCACAAAAACGAAGCGCGCTGCTGCGGGCGTCTTTCGAGCGAAATGATATGCAAAATTCACTGAATCCCCCTGTTTTGATTCTTGTTGTGCCGAAGTATAGAGGAGATTTGTGGCCGTCTTGTTGCGCAACGATCCGCATTCAGGCGATGCAACATAACGCGAACTGTCACGGCTCAGTGCCGGCGCCGCAGCTAAGGGGCGAGAAAACCATTGAAAACAACTATTTGAGCCGTATAATACTCATTAACAATTATATGCGAGTTAAAGAGCCGAATATGGCGCAAAAAATAGATTACCTGGTTGCCTCGCCCGAGGCGATCGAAGCCAGCCTTGGGCGCAGGTTCGAACGACTGCGTTTGAGCAAGAACATCAATCAGTCAGCGCTGGCGGAAGAGGCCGGTGTGTCCCGCCGCACCATTACGCGCCTGGAAAACGGCGAAGGCGTTTCGCTCGACACATTTGTTCGCGTGATGCGGGCGCTCGGCGTTGCCGAGCGTCTTGATGCGCTGCTGCCGGATCCGGTTACCCGCCCGGTCGAGCGCATAAGACTGGGTGGGCGCGAACGCCAACGTGCGCGCACAACGAA
>JAOUHU010000064.1 GCA_029884455.1 Gammaproteobacteria bacterium
AATCGCCCCAAGACGCTCCGGGCGCCCTTCGCAAAGTGTCCCCCGGTCAAGGGCGGGATACGATACTCAAGGCCTGCCCCACACGCAAGGCTTGTTAGTCTGCCTTGCGACCGCGAATCCCAAGCCCGATCTCACGCAACTCCCTGATTTCGTCGCGGAGTTTGGCCGCGGCCTCAAATTCAAGGTCACGGGCGTACTTGAGCATCTGGGCTTCGAGTTTTGCAGCCTTCTTGATGAGCTGCTCTGGCGACATCGCCAGGTAACCGACCGAATTCTCAGCCGCTGTGAAGCGCTGCCTGGCCGGCGCAGGATAGGCTGCCTCCATGACATCAGCGACCTGCTTAATGATGCTGGCTGGCTGAATTTTGTATGCAGCATTGTGCGCCTGTTGCCGCTCGCGCCGACGCGTCGTCTCTTCGATTGCGCGTTGCATCGAGTGCGTCATTCGGTCCGCATACAGGATAGCCATGCCATTGATGTTGCGTGCCGCGCGGCCAATCGTCTGTATCAAAGAGCGTTCGGAACGCAGAAACCCTTCCTTATCCGCGTCCAGAATAGCAACCAGCGACACTTCCGGCATGTCGAGTCCTTCGCGCAGCAGGTTGATGCCGACCACGACATCGAAGGTACCAAGGCGCAGGTCGCGAATTATCTCCGTACGCTCGACAGTACCAATATCCGAATGCAAGTAACGCACGCGGACCCCATGTTCGTGGAGGTAATCGGTGAGATCCTCGGCCATGCGCTTGGTCAGCGTGGTTATGAGCACGCGTTCATCGACGGCAACCCGGCGGCGGATTTCGGACAAAACGTCGTCAACCTGGCTCGCCGCCGGCCGCACCTGGACGTCAGGATCGACCAGGCCCGTTGGCCTGACCAGCAATTCGACCGTGTTATCACTGTGCTTCATCTCGTAGTCGCCCGGGGTCGCAGACACATAAATCGTTTGCGGCGACATGCCTTCGAATTCATCAAACCGAAGTGGCCGGTTGTCCAACGCGGACGGCAGACGGAAGCCATATTGCACCAGCGTTTCCTTGCGGGACCGATCGCCCTTGTACATACCGCCCAGTTGCGGCACGGTCACGTGACTTTCGTCGATTACCAGTAGTGCGTTTTCGGGCAGGTAATCGAACAGGCATGGCGGCGGTTCGCCAGCCTCGCGACCTGACAAGTATCGCGAGTAATTCTCAATGCCTGAACAGTAGCCAAGTTCCTTGATCATCTCCAAATCAAATAAGGTTCTTTGCTCAAGTCTTTGTGCTTCAAGGAGTTTATTTTCTTCGCGAAGATAAGTCAGGCGCTCTTTCAATTCGATCTTAATGTGCTCGCAGGCCTCCAGCAGGCGCTCCCGCGGAGTTACGTAATGGGTCTTCGGGAAGATTGTCAGACGCGGCACGCGGCGCGTAATTTCCCCGGTCAGCGGATCAAAGTACGAAAGTGATTCGATTTCCTCGTCGAATAGCTCGACCCGGATGGCATCCCGGTCTGACTCTGCGGGAAATATGTCTATCACATCACCGCGCACTCGATAGGTACCCTGCGCGAAATCCAGCTCATTGCGCTGGTATTGCAGCTCTGCGAGACGTCGCAAAATTGTGCGCTGATCCAGTCGGTCACCGCGGACGAGATGCAACACCATGCTGAAATAGGCTTCCGGGTCGCCCAGACCGTAAATCGCGGATACCGTCGCGACGATAATGGCGTCGGGCCTTTCAAGCAGTGCCTTGGTCGCCGACAGTCGCATTTGCTCGATGTGCTTGTTAATCGATGCGTCCTTCTCGATATAGGTATCGGAGCTCGGCACATAGGCTTCGGGCTGGTAGTAGTCGTAGTACGAGACAAAATACTCGACCGCATTGGTCGGAAAAAACTCGCGCATTTCTCCGTAAAGCTGTGCCGCGAGAGTCTTGTTTGGTGCCAGCACCACAGCCGGTCGCTGCAGCTTTTCGATGACGTTAGCGATTGTAAATGTCTTGCCCGAGCCCGTGACGCCGAGCAAAACCTGGCGCGCCAGCCCATCGTCCAGTCCCGCCACAAGGCCCGCAATAGCCTGGGCCTGATCGCCTGCCGGCTGATAGCCGGACACCAGCCGCAGCCGGTCTCGCTCGTCTACCGCAGATTTCTTGGGCAGCTTTACAGTTTCACGTACCATGAACGCGTCCAGCGGGAGACAAACGATTGAGTTTATCAGTTTCAAAACGCATGGCGCGGGTCAAGCCGTCGCCAACCGGAGCCGCGCTTGCACTGGCAACAAAGTTACGCGCGGCCGGACGCGACATCATAAGCCTCGCTACTGGCGAGCCGGATTTCGATACCCCGCAGGCGGTCAAGGACGCCGCGATTGCAGCAATTACCGCCGGCGCGACCAAATACACACCGATTGACGGCTCCGCCGAACTGAAGTTGGCAATCCAGAGCAAGTTCCGTCGAGAAAACAATCTTGAGTACTCACTGTCGCAGATAATCGTATCCAGTGGCGCCAAACAATCGCTGTACAACCTGTGCCTGGCATTACTGGATCCGGGCGATGAGGCTATTATCCCGGCGCCATACTGGGTGTCCTATCCTGACATGGTGACACTTAGCGATGCGACACCGGTCGTGATCGGGACGGGTATCGAACAAGGATTCCGTATAACGGCCGATGCCCTGGCGGCCGCAATAACGGCAAAAACCCGTTTATTGTTCTTGAACAGCCCCTCGAATCCGACCGGAGCCAGCTATTCGGCAGCCGAGCTTGCGACGCTGGGTGCGGTTCTGGAAAAGCATCCACAGATTGTCGTTGCGTCCGATGAAATCTATGAACACATCACCTGGGCGAAGGAACCTTTTATCAGTTTTGCGCGCGCATGCCCTGCCTTGTTCGATCGCACTGTCACCGTGAATGGAGCATCGAAGGCTTACGCGATGACGGGTTGGCGAATCGGCTACGCGGCCGGACCTGCCGCTCTGATAGCCGCCATGACGACTATCCAGAGCCAGAGTACATCGAATCCATGCAGCATTTCGCAGAAGGCGGCCGTCGCTGCGCTGCAGGGTGATCAGGCTGTCGTCGCACAGATGACTGCCGCCTATCGAGAGCGACATGACTTCCTGGTCGAGGCATTGAACTCAATCCCGGGATTTGAGTGCCGCGCTGGCGAGGGGACTTTCTACGCCTTTCCGCGGGTGACCGGAGCGATGCAGAAACTTGGAATGCGGAGCGATATCGAATTTGCGGAATACCTTGTAAACACCGCCAACGTGGCAGTTGTAGCGGGGAGCGCCTTCGGAGCGCCCGGCTATTTGCGACTGTCATTTGCGTGCTCGTTGCCGACGCTGAAGGAGGCCGTGCGTCGCTTGAAAAGGGCGGTCGCGGCTTGACTTAAGGGGGTGGCTGGACCAAAATCCCGCCGCGCACCGCTAAGGTGCCAACCGATTCCCCGATAGCTCAGTTGGTAGAGCGATTGACTGTTAATCAATTGGTCCCTGGTTCGAGTCCGGGTCGGGGAGCCATACATCGAAAGGCCTTCTGACGAAGGCCTTTTTTTGTCCTAGCCGAGCAGCTCCTTGAGGTGCGCGCGGAAGCTTTCGCCGGTTTCCGGGTGCTGCAGGCCATAGGCAACCGTCGCCTTGAGATAGCCGATCTTGCTGCCGCAATCGTATCGATCGCCTGAAAAAGAATATGCGTGCACTGGCATGTCGGCGAGCAAGTCAGCAATTGCGTCAGTCAGCTGGATCTCGCCGCCAGCACCACGGCCCGTATTCTGCAGCTTGTCAAATATCGCTGCGTCAAGCAGGTAACGACCAACAACCGCGAGATTCGAGGGCGCATCCGCTGGCGCCGGTTTTTCGACTATCTTGGTAATGCGATTATCGTTTTCCGCGTCGACGGCGACAATGCCGTATCTCGATGTTTCATTGGCTGGCACAGCTTCAACGGCAATGACACTACCGCCATGCCGCTGGTACTCGGCCGCCATCTGCTGCAGGCAGGGCGGATCGTTATCAATCAGGTCGTCGGCAAGATGCACGTAAAATGGTTCGTTACCAACTGCTGGCCGGGCACACAACACCGCGTGGCCGAGCCCGAGTGGCTCTCCCTGGCGTATATAGATGCAGGTAACGCCCGCCGGCACGATATCCCGGATCAATTGCACGAGGTCGTGTTTCCCGGATTGCGCAAGCGCTGATTCGAGCATCGGGTCGGAGTCAAAGTGATCTTCGATAGCGCGTTTCGAACTGCCGGTAATAAACACAAGCTTTTCTGCGCCTGCTGCAACGGCTTCTTCGACCGCATATTGAATGAGCGGCTTGTCAACGATCGGCAGCATTTCCTTGGGGCTGGCTTTGGTCGCCGGCAGGAACCGGGTACCACGACCCGCGACAGGGAATACGGCTGTTCTTACTTTCTTCTGCAAAATCGTGCCTCGTCTTCGAATCTGGCTTGAATCATAGCCAATCCAAATGGCCGGTGCCGGACCTTTGTCACGGACACCGGCGCGACACTACAGACGGCGCTCGAAATTGCCTACTTCTTGGGGGTGCTCACCACGATGTTGTCGCGGTTCAACTCAACGGTTCGCTCACCGATGCCTTTCACCAGCGATAGATCCGCCGGCGATTTGAATGGGCCGTGTTTCTCACGATACTCAACGATGGCCTGCGCCTTAGTCGGGCCAACGCCCTTGAGTTCCGCCGATATCGTTGCTGCGTCTGCCGTATTAATGTCAACGGGGCCGGCGAATGCCCATAGCGGCAAGCAGGCAGCCAGCACTGTCAAGAGTCGGGCTTTAGTCTTCATCATTACCATTTGCTCCTTTCATAGTCGGGGTCTGTGCCCGGATCGGGCACAGGAAAGAAGCCTAGAGGCAGTCAGCGGCAATTGCCGCCTTGGAAATTGACCTAAATCACGCGATTAGCGTTTCGTAATTGAATGCTGCAGTACGGTATCAAACTGAACACGTGATGCAGGCCGCTGTGTTTCCCAGTTCCTGCAACTCGGGCACTGCCACAACAGCCGTTGGCTCGAAAATCCACACTCCTGGCATTGATAGCGTGGCGTCGCCGAGGCCAGCTTGGACAAGGCACCGCGGACCTTCTGTAACGCCTCAGACTGGCCGTCGCTGGCGCCTTTGGTGAGTCGATTAAGATCGACGAATTCAGATAATGTTGATTCCTCAAGCATGTATCGCTGCACACATTCGTCTATGACCGGAATGCCGGTGATTCCATTAACAATTGCTGTATATGCCACCAGCGTGCGCATGTCCGGGTCGCTCTCAACCATCGCGCGTAAAGACGCATCAAGACTGTCCAGGGAACCGTCACGCTCATGGGCCGCAACGATTTCTGGCAAAGCCTCTGAAATGAGGTACGTGTGTTCGTCCATAATGCGGTGATAAAGCCGAATGGCTGTCTTGTGGTCATCGGTTTCACGTGCGATATGCGCGCGGGTTAACGCCCCACGCATGGTACGAGGCCTGCCCGCCTGTGCTTTCTTGACATGATGGCGCGCAGCATTGAAATCTTTTTGTCTGATCGCAGCTTCGGCCAGTTCGCAGTAATAATGGGCGATCTGGAGAGCGATCGAGCGGCCGCCGATGATTTCCAGCTGCTGCCCGGCTTCAATGGCCTTTTGCCATTCCTTTTCCTGCTCGTAAATGCGACACAAGCTTTCCAGGGCCTGAACCTGGTAGCGAGAGCCTTGTGACAGGCGCACAAACAGTTTCTCGGCACGGTCGAGAAGGCCGGCGTGCAGGTAGTCCTTCGCCAGCGAAAACAGTGCCTGGTCTCTCTGCTCACTGGCCAGATCCGGCCGCGCGATAATATTTTGATGAATACGGATCGCTCGATCGACTTCGCCGCGGCGCCGGAAAAGACTGCCCAACGCGAAGTGCGTTTCTATGGTTTTGTCGTCCACCCTGACCATGGCAAGGAAGTGTTCCAACGCCTGGTCTGTCTGTTCGTTCAGCAGAAAGTTGAGCCCTTTCAGATAGTCGACGTTCAACGGCAGCGGAGCGTCTTCCTCATCGCGGTCGCCAAATCGACCCATCGCCCAGCCCGCCGCGGCCAGCAACAGGAAAAGCCCGGCCAGCAGGAATGTCGATTCAGTCGGCATCGGACAACGGCAAACTTCGCAAGGAACTGACCTCGGATTCCGACAGGCGCAGTGCACGACGCAATGTCCGTCGTTCATGGATCAGGCGAAAAACGAAAGCGGTCATGCAGAGCATGCCGAATACCGTACCAAAAATAAAAGTCGCCACCAGCACAATGGACACCGGGTAGGTGCCGGCGAAAAATGCCAGGTCCAGCTCAATACTCCCGGAATTCAACGCGGTCAAAGTGAGAACAGCCAGCACGATGCCCAAAACCAGCAGCAACAGGCCAATTCTTTTCAACATGCGCGGCACTCCGTGAGCAGCATCAGCAGATATGCAAAATCCGAGTGTATTGCTTTACCAGTTTAGCGGGTAAAACCGATTTGGCCGACAACCGCGCCGGCGTTAATTCTTGATCGGAAAGTGGCCGCTTTGATCGACCCGATCTCGCAAATCCTTGCCAGGCTTGAAATGCGGCACATATTTGCCAGACAGCGCCACTGCCTCACCGGTTTTGGGATTGCGGCCAATACGCGGTGGCCGGAAATGCAAGGAAAAGCTGCCGAAACCTCGAATTTCTATGCGCCGTCCCGTTGCGAGCGCGTCGCTCATGAGGTCAAGCATATGCTTGACGGCCAATTCCACATCCTTTGCCGGCAGGTGCTTCTGCTTGCGTGCGATAACTTCTATGAGTTCCGATTTGGTCATCTGTCGCTTCGCTTGTTCGTATTGGCCCGTAACCTACGGATAATACTAGCAATATAGCCCAGACCAGATGGTCCGGGCTACTGTTTTTACGTATTATTTGCTGCCGCCCGTCATTTTTTCCTTCAATAGCTCGCCCAGCGTGGTGCCAACCGGGGCCGCGCTTTCGTCCGACTTGTAACTGCTGATTGCCTCAGCTTCCTCATGCACTTCCTTCGCCTTGATGGACAGCGCAATGGTCCGGTTTTTGCGGTCTACATTGGTAAACTTTGCTTCGATTTCCTCGCCTACCTTGACCAGCATCCGGGCATCCTCGACCCGGTCACGCGCCATTTCAGAGGAACGCAGCGATCCTTCGATGCCATCGCCGAGGTCGATCGTCGCACCACGCGCATCAACCTCCTTGACGATGCCCTTGACGATCGAATTCTTCGGGTGTTCTGCCAGCCAGGCCGAAAACGGATCTTTCTCCAGCTGCTTAATACCGAGAGAGATGCGTTCGCGCTCAGCATCAATCGCCAACACCGCCGCTTCGATCTCCTGTCCTTTCTTATAGTTGTGAACCGCTTCCTCGCCCTCTTCCCACGAGATGTCTGACAAATGCACCAGTCCGTCGATTCCGCCTTCCAGGCCAATGAAAATGCCGAAATCCGTGATCGACTTGATCTGCCCGGACACTTTGTCGTTACGATTGTAGGTCGCGGCAAACTCCGCCCACGGATTCGACTTGCATTGTTTCACACCGAGCGAAATGCGCCGGCGCTCTTCGTCGATCTCGATAACCATGACCTCAACTTCCTCGCCGATCGACACTACCCGCGCCGGATTGACGTTCTTGTTGGTCCAGTCCATTTCGGAAACATGCACCAGGCCTTCGACTCCATCCTCGATCTCGACGAAACAGCCATAGTCCGCAATATTGGTAACTTTGCCGAACAACCGCGTCTGCGGCGGATAGCGACGCGCGAGATCCTTCCACGGATCATCGCCAAGTTGTTTCATGCCGAGCGATACGCGCTGGCGCTCTCGGTCAAACTTGAGAATCTTGACGTCAATTTCGGCGCCAACATCAACCACCTCGGACGGATGTTTGACTCGTTTCCACGCCATATCGGTGATGTGCAACAGGCCGTCGATGCCGCCCAGATCCACAAACGCTCCGTAATCGGTAAGATTCTTGACGATGCCCTTGACGGTATTGCCTTCCTGCAAGTCCTGCAGCAACGCCTCGCGTTCTTCGGAGAATTCCTGCTCGACGACCGCGCGCCGAGACACGACGACGTTATTGCGCTGCTTATCCAGCTTGATGACTTTGAATTCGAGCGTCTTACCCTCGAGGTAACCAGGATCACGAACCGGGCGAACGTCAACCAACGATCCGGGAAGGAACGCACGTACGTTGTCGATCTCAACAGTGAATCCGCCTTTGACGCGGCCGTTAATGACGCCGATAACAACTTCGCTTTTCTCGAAGGCTTTCTCAAGATCGGTCCACGTGCGGGCACGGATCGCCTTTTCGCGGGACAGGCGCGTTTCGCCGAAACCGTCTTCGACTGCGTCAAGCGCAACTTCAATAACATCACCTACCGACAACTCCAGGTCGCGGCTATCGGCTTTGAATTGTTCGATGGGGATAACGGCCTCTGATTTGAGGCCTGCACTGACGATGACTACATCGTCGTTGATTGCCACAACGGTGCCGGTAATGATCGCACCTGGTTTGATTTGTTGACTGGCAAAACTCTCTTCAAATAACTCAGCAAAACTTTCAGACATGTGAAAAACCCAAGAGAACGATACGTTCTCACCCTGTTATCGTCACACCGATCCTTCGGTCGACGGAGTATGAAAAAGGAATCGAACGTCCTGTTCGACCCGACACAAAAATCTCATTTCCGGAAAAAACTAGATGCTTGCAACCCAATCGAGCACGATCTGAACAACCTCGTCGATAGGCTTGCCGGATGAATCCAGAATTCTGGCGTCGTCCGCAGGCCTGAGCGGAGCGACCGATCGTTCGGAATCCCGCCTGTCCCGGTCCACTATATCCCGTGAAACGGCGGCGAGACTAACATCAATACCCTTGTCTTTCAACTGCTTATGGCGGCGCCTGGCGCGCTCCTCCGGGGATGCGGTCAGAAACACCTTGAGCCGCGCATCGGCAAAAACCTGCGTGCCCATGTCGCGACCGTCGGCGACCAGCCCTGGGGCCCGCCGGAACGCCCGCTGTCGGTCGAACAAGGCCTCCCGTACCGCCGGTATCGCGGCAACCGCTGATGCCCCGCGGCCCGTTTCTTCACTACGGACCGCCGCCGTTACGTCATCGCCAGACAAGACAATGCGCTCAGCGCCGTCCTTCGCCGTCAAAAAGTGTGCATCAAGTCGGGAGGCCACTTCGGCCAGCGCCGCTGTATCGTCGAATGCGACGCCTTTCCTCGATGCGTCCAGGGCTACCAGCCGGTACAGCGCCCCGCTATCCAACAAATGCCAGCCAAGTCGCTCTGCCACGCGCCTTGCAACCGTACCTTTGCCAGAACCGCTCGGCCCGTCTATAGCCAGCACTGGGATTCCGGCACTTGGGCTCACCGGATAGCAGCCCCCAGCTGTTGGAGGCAGCTGGTGAATCCTGGAAACGAGGTATTCACGGTGGCGACATCATTGATTACCACCGTATCCGTGGCGACGGTACCGGCAACCGCCAGAGACATCGCAACGCGGTGGTCTCCGTGGCTCTCCACAACGCCGCCGATAAATTTGCCGCCATACACCGTGGCGCCGTCCTCGACCTCTTCGACCTGGATACCCAATGCGCGTAGTCCAGCCGCCATTGCAGATATGCGGTCACTTTCCTTCACACGCAGCTCGGCGAGCCCGGAAAATACGGTCTTACCCACGGCGGCCGCTGCGGCCACAAAAAGCACCGGAAATTCATCGATTGCCAGCGACACCAGCGCCGGATCGATCACACCACCCCGCAATCTCGACGAACGCACACGAATATCCGCAACCGGCTCGGCGCCAAACAGACGCCGATTCTCGAAGCCAATACTTGCCCCCATCGCCTGCAGGATATCGATTACACCGGTTCGTGTAGGATTAATGCCTACACCCGTAATCAAGACATCCGCACGCTCTGCAAGTGTTGCTGCCAGCATCACAAAACTCGCCGAAGAAAGGTCCGCCGGCACCGCGATATCGCTGCCGCGCAACGTCTGGTGACCGCGAAGCGAAATTCGGTTGCTCACGCGGTCCACTTCCGCACCCATCGTTACCAGCATTCGTTCGGTATGATCGCGCGTCACAGCGGGCTCCTTCACCGTTGTAACGCCATCGGCATACAAGCCGGCCAACAGCACCGCCGATTTCACCTGCGCGCTCGCGACCGGCAAGGTGTAGTCGATTCCGCGCAACACCGGGTTACCATGCACAATCAACGGCGGGCGTCCCGCATTGCTCTCGATTGTGGCACCCATACGTTCGAGCGGACCAATTACTCTTTGCATTGGTCGCAAGCTCAACGAGGCGTCGCCGGTCAGAACGGTTGTAAAATTCTGGCCGCTTAGCAAGCCGGCCATCAGGCGCATCGCAGTACCGGAGTTTCCAAGATCCAGCTCTTCTGTCGGCGCGACCAGGCCTTGCAGCCCGGCGCCATGAACAATCAGCTCGGTCGCCGCCGGGCGTGCAATCGTAATTCCCATCCGGGACATCGCTTCGAGCGTTGCCAGGCAATCTTCCCCTGCTAGAAAACCACTGACGCTGGTGCGGCCTTCGGCAATACCACCGAGCATCAATGCGCGATGTGACACTGACTTGTCACCCGGCACCGTTAGTTTCGCATCGGTAATTCTTGACGGTTGGACTTCGAATCGCATTAATGCATTAGACCGAGGATGTCAGTTCACCGCTTTCGGATAGGCGCCCAGCACGCGGAAAAGGGAACTCACCTTTTCCAGGCCCGCCAGTGCGTCTGCAACCGGTGATTCGCTGGCATGACCCTCGACGTCAATGAAGAAAACATAGTCCCAATTCTGTCGGCGCGAGGGCCGTGACTCGATGAAGGTCATGTTCACGCCGTGCTCCGCCAAGGGCTGCAGCAAGGTGTGCAGCACGCCGGCACCACCTCCGGTATCACTTGTCGATACCAGCAACGTGGTCTTGTCTGCGCCGCTTGGCGCCAGCAGGCTTCTGCCGACAACCAGAAATCGTGTCGAGTTGTCGCGTCGATCCTGGATGCTGCTGACAAGAATCTTCAGGTTGTAAACGTCAGCTGCGACGTCTGGACCGATGGCGGCGGTGCCAACTTCGTCCCGAGCCCGCCGCGCGCCTGCCGCATTGCTGGACATGCCAATCAATTCGACCTGTGGCAAATATTCACGCAGCCAGCCGCGACACTGTGCAAGCGATTGCTCGTGCGCACAAATACGTTGAATATTTTCCAGTCCCTGCATCTGGCCGAGCAGGTGCTGCTCAATGCGCAGCTCAACCTCGCCCGCAATCTTCAATGGCGAAGTCAGGAACATGTCAAGAGTGTTATTGACAGACCCCTCGGTCGAATTTTCGATCGGCACGACGCCGAAATCGGCTGCGCCGCTTTCAACTTCCTGAAACACTTCATCGATACTATGGAACGGCAGTGCCCGCACCGAGTGTCCGAAGTGTTTGTAAACAGCCGTTTGCGTAAATGTGCCCTCCGGCCCAAGAAAACCGACTTTCAGCGGTTCCTGTTGCGCCAGGCAGGCAGACATGATTTCACGAAACAGGCGCAACATCTCCTCATCGCGGAGTGGGCCCTGGTTGCGGTCCTTGACTGCCCTGAGGACCTCCGCCTCGCGTTCTGGGCGGTAATAGTCGACCGCTTGCGCCAGCTCGCCCTTGGCCACACCGACCTGCTGCGCGAACTTTGCACGCTCGTTGATCAGCACCTGCAGGCGCTCGTCGATCTCGTTGATACGGCTTCGAATCTCGGCCAGGTCCGGTGCAACTTTTTTGTCCTTATCGGCCATACTTGACTCGCTACATCGACTCCGGTGGAGCTGTTGCTCAGGTTACAAGCTTACCCAAATTTCGCAATGACAAAACACCGTCAATAGCACGTATCTGCGCACAGGTTTGGTCGCTTACGGCACCGTTTACGTCAACGATTGTATACGCCAGTTCGCCCAGCGACTTGTTCAGCAGGTCCTCAATGTTCAGACCTGCGGCAGCAAGGCTTGTCGATATCTGTCCCACCATGTTCGGTACGTTCTTGTTCGCGATTGTAATTCGCCATGCGTCCAGCCGCGGCAAACGCGCTTCCGGAAAATTGACTGAATAGCGGATGTTGCCATTTAAAAGGAAATCTTTGATATTTTCGGCCGCCATAATTGCACAGTTTTCTTCGGCTTCGAGCGTAGAAGCACCAAGATGCGGCAGCGCGACAACGCGGCGATGCGTTATCAGCTCTGCCGTGGGGAAATCGCACACGTAGGCACCGAGACGACCACTGTCGAGTGCCGCCAAAGCCGCCTCGTTGTCGACAATTGTGCCTCGTGCGAAATTGACCAGCACAGCACCCTTGGGCAACAGCGACAGCCGTTTCTTGTTTACGAGGCCCTTGGTATCGTCGTTGAGCGGCACATGCAAGGTGATCGCGTTTGCACGCTGGAACAATTCTTCAATAGTATCCGCCTGTTCAACACCAGCCGATAATTGCCAGGCATTGCGCACTGTAATCTTGGGATCAAAACCAATTACTTTCATGCCCAGCGCAAGTGCCGCATTGGCAACCTCGACACCAATTGCGCCCAAGCCAACCACGCCTAGCGTTTTGTCCGGCAACTCGAAGCCAACGAATTGTTTCTTGCCTGCCTCGACTGCTTTGTTCAAGGCCTCACCAGTCTCGCGCAGACCTCGCACGTACTCACGGGCGTCGCAAAGATTTCGTGCCGCAATCAGGAGGCCCGCTATCACAAGTTCCTTGACAGCATTGGCGTTCGCTCCGGGAGTATTGAATACTGGAACGCCTCGTGCACTCATTGCCTCAATAGGGATGTTATTCGTCCCAGCTCCCGCCCGAGCGATAGCGGCAACCGACAGCGGGATATCCACG
>JAOUHU010000017.1 GCA_029884455.1 Gammaproteobacteria bacterium
AGGGGAGATCAAGGGTAGCAAATTCTTTATGCGCTAAAAGGGGTCAGAGCCCTTTTTGGAACATATATGGTATGGGCCGCATATGGTCAAAAAAGGGCTCTGACCCCTTTTTCGGGCTTACTGGTTGCAGATATTGACACTGCCGTTGAGTGTCTCAACGCTGACGTGCGAGTCGCCATCGCCGACTGTGAAGCTCAGTTCCAGCCCCGGCGAATAGCGGCTCGTTCGCTCCGGTTTCGGCCCGAAGCAATTGCGGATGCTGCCATTGAAGGTTTCGATATCGAAGCGTGCGGACGGGTCCCTGGCGAACACAATGTCGATCGTACCATTCACGGATTCCATGCTGAGGTCACCGCCGTCCGCCAGCTCGCCATGAAATTCGAGATCGCCATTAACCGATTCGAGATACACGTCATCGAACACACCGCCGATAATTTCAACATCGCCGCTGACTGACTCCGCATCAACCCGGCCTGCCAGGTTCGTCAGGGTCAGGTCGCCAGAAACAGTTGCCGCCTCAAAGTCGGCCGGCTTGCCGTTGCCGGTTACATCAACATCACCGCTGACCGACCCGGCATCCACGTCATTTCCCGCCGTCGTGGTCTCAACATCACCACTGACCGTTTCCAGCGCCTGTTTCCCCAGTATGCCGCTGACCGTGATGTCGGCACTTACAGCCGATACTTCAATGCTGCTTTTTTCCGGCACGCTGATGACCAGGTTTGCATCGACATTGCCGTGATGCCGGTGCGGCACCTTGACCCGAATCAGGATATCCTTGCCGTCACGCTCAAGGACCAGTTCTTCGACGTCGTCATCAAGAGTGCCTTTGACGCTGACCTGGTTCTTCGACCAGCCGATCACCTCGATTTCACCCGAGGTGTTATAGATCTCGATGTAACTATCCGCTTCGGCATCGATGGTCCGGTCAACCTGCTGTTCCGCGCTCGCCGCGGTACTCGCCAGTGTCGCCACGCATACGACCGCCATCGTGCTCTTCATTCCATGTCTCATAGTGCTCACCTCTAGATATCCCTGCGCGCCATGACGCGCTGCGCCATGCTGCCAATACGATTCATCAATGCCAGCTCGTTGCTGTAAGCCTCAACCAGCAACTCCTGCAAAAATACGTTGTCCGGTTCTTTTTCCAGCGCCGTTGCAATTTCTTCGATGGCGCGGCGAATCACGGCGAGGTTGCGCTCCACGTCCTCGCGTGCCTCCGGCGACAGGCTCGCCAGTTCGCGATCCAGCATCGAACCGATATTGCCACCGGCGCGGCCGTACACCGCCGCCAGCGTGTCTTCACCACCAAACGCAGCCCGATCGAAAATCAGGCCCTGCGGCGCGGCCGCGGTCATAACCTGGGCCGGAGTGTCGCCGGCATCGTACTTGACGGCAACATATGTAACCAGTGATGACGCGCCGACAAGCAATACGGCTGCCGCAGCCTGCGCCAACATCGGCGACCACCGTGACTTCCGCGGTGCGCTGATTGCCTGCTCAATGCCCGGCCAAAGGTCGCGTGCCGGGCTGATCCCGGTGGCAAGACCGCGCGCCGCGCGCATCAATTTATCCTCTCTGTCTGTCATGCTTCAAATCCTTGCTCTGTGAGCTGTTGCGCCAGCAGGCGTCGTGCCCGATGCAACTGCGCCTTGCTCGTGCCCGCTGCAATGTCCAGCATGTCAGCGGTTTCTTCATGGCTGTAGCCATACACGGCATGCAGCACAAATACATGTCTCGCGCCCTCCGGCAGACGGTCAACGGCCTCCGACAGATCGCGCATATCGCCTGTGTCGGCGGTTGCCAGCGGTGCCGATGACTGCTCGACCGCCACCTGGATCCGGTCCTGTTCACGCTTCGACTTGCGTATCCGGCCCAATACCGCATTGACCGCGATGCGGTGCAGCCAGGTGCTGAATGCGCTGTCGCCGCGGAACAGGTGCAGCTTGTTCCAGGCCTGGATAAATGCTTCCTGCGTGCTGTCCTCGGCCTCGCTGACATTGCCGGTCATGCGCAGGCAAAGTCCGTACACGCGGTCGACATGCATTCGGTACAGCCGCTCGAAAGCCTTTGCGTCCGACTGCTGCGCCTTTGCAATGCAGTCAGCTTCCTCTGTAAATGCCGGTCGCTCGAGCGTAACCATCCGGGAACTATAGTCGCTGAAGCGAGCCGCCAAAAGCATTGCCAAGGTCCGTTTCTCCGCTTCCTTTGCTATTTGGATGCCGCCTTGCGGTGATAGGTTTGAAACGGCTTAAATGCCTGTCTTTGCTTGGCATTCTGCTATCATGCGTCTGGCCCAGCAGGACACCGGCCAAACAACAAAAAACGGACAACGACGACGATCTATGGCGGGGCATTCCATTCTCTATCTTGGTCGTGGCGAATTCGCCGCTGACTACCTGCAGGAACTCGAGACTTTACCTTATTGCGCGATGTTGACTCGCTCCGCCTCGCTCAAGATTCCGGCAAATGCACCGTCGGTGCTGGATATCGTGCTTTTCGAGGCAGGCCCGGCGATCGCCCAGTCGGGCCAGTCAATCATCGAACTGCTCGGTTCCTTCGATAACTGCCCGGCGATTGCACTCACAACCAAAGACCGGGAGCACCGCGGCATTGCAGCCGTCAACGCCGGCGCACAGGCTTATATATGTGTCGACGATATCAGCGTCGACGGCCAGGAGTCGATTTTCGAACACGCCGTGCAGCGGCACCGCCTGCAGCACAGGCTGTCCGATACTGACGTCACCGTGCTGTCCGTGTTGCGCAATATCAATGACGGCGTGATTGTTGTCGACCGCGAGGGCCACGTGCTCGATATCAACCCTGCAGCACGTTCGATCCTCGCACTCGGCCCGCGTATGCAACCGGACAGCAATTGGGAGAAAACCTTCTGTTGCGTCGACGCTAACGGCGAGAACTACCGCAATTCCGCAGAATTGCCGCTGGTGCGGGCACGCAGCGGCGAGAAATTCGCCGGCCAGGTGGCGTTGTTCCGCCGCCCCGGGCAAGCCGACATCGTACTGTCGATCAACGGCCAGGGCCTGTTCGACGGCAAGCACCAGCTGGTCGGCGGCGTGATCACATTTCGCGACATAACCGACGCTGCGCGGCGCAACAACGAATTGCAGAAGCTGGCGCAGTTCGACGAGCTCACGGGTTTGCCAAATCGCAGCCTGTTTATTGAACAGCTCAGCCGGGCGATGGGGCGCAGCCAGCGCAAGTCGGCGCCGCTGGCGGTGCTGTTTGTCGATCTCGATCGCTTCAAGTCGGTCAATGACACGCTCGGTCATGATATCGGCGATGCATTGCTGATGCAGGTCGCCGGTCGACTGCGCACCAACCTGCGCATCGGCGATATATCGGGTCGCTGGGGCGGTGACGAGTTCGTCGTTTGTCTCGAGGATTTCGGCGAATCGCAAAACGCCGCAGCAGCGGCGCAAAAACTGCTGCTCGTTCTGTCCGAGAAATACGAGATCGGAAACAGCGAGGTGTACGCAACGCCAAGTATCGGTATCGCCATGTATCCCGATTCCGGCGCGACGCCAGACCTGCTTATAAAAGCAGCCGATCTCGCCATGTACGAAGCAAAGAAACGTGGTGGCGGACGTTTTCAGTATTACTCGCAGGCCCTGAACGCGCAGCTCGCACAACGTGAGGAGCTTGAGATCGGACTGCGGCACGCGCTGGTACGCAACGAGTTTGTACTGCATTACCAGCCGCGCATTGACCTCGCCAGCGGTCGGCTGATTGGTCTTGAGGCATTGCTTCGCTGGCAGCATCCGCGCTTTGGATTGCTGCCACCGGCGCGTTTTTTGCCAATTCTCGAGAGCAGTGGTCTGATTCATTCTGCCGGTGAGTGGATCATCGGCACCGCCTGCCGGCAGTTGGCGGCATGGCAGCGGCAATTTGAGTTGCCCGACCTGTCGCTGGCGCTCAACCTGTCGCCGCAACAACTGATTCACAAGCGACTCGTCGATGCCGTCGCGTCCGCACTGCAGGACACCGCAATTGATCCGGGTTGCCTCGAGTTCGAAATCAGCGATGGTGCGATAGTGCAAAAACGCAACGCCGAACTCGGCACGCTACAAGGGCTGCGAAAACTCGGCGTGCGCATTTCGCTTGATCATTTCGGTACGCGCGATGTTTCGTTCGAGTCGCTCGACAAGGGATTTATCGACAGCTTCGTGCTTGACCAGTCATTGATTGTCGACGTGGCGGAGAATGACAGCCACCAGCGCATCGTGCGCGCCGCCATCGCGATGGCGCAGGGCCTGGATATCGAAGTCGCGGCCGAAGGTGTGGAAACATTGTCGCAACTGAATTTTTTGCGCAGCTGCCATTGCGACCTCGCGCAGGGGTTCCTGATCAGCCGACCTGTGCAATCCGACAAGATTGCCGCGATTTTGCGCTCGGAGATCGCTGGCACGCGCCTGCTCGCCCGCGGCATGCCTTAACCCCAAAAGGGGTCAGAGCCCTTTTCCGACCATATGTGGCTGTCGCTGCCATATGTGGTCCAAAAAGGGCTCTGACCCCTTTTGTTTAGAGGGTATTGCCGCAGTTCCAGCAGGCCGCGAACTGGCCCTCGTTTTCTTCTTTGCAGCCAGCGCAGATCCAGGCTTCGGCCGGGCTTTCCCTGATGACGTCGTCGCTGATCAGCTGCAACGCACGATCGTAGTGCAGCGCATTCACCACCCAAAGCTCCGGCCACACTTCGACGAACGGCAACTCGCCGACAATGGAACCGAGATGCTGGTTGCGAATTTCGCAGGCGATACCCTCACTCTGCAGAATATTCCGCCAGTGGTTGATCGTGATCAGTGATTCGGCTGAGTTGAGTTTCTTCATAATTTGATGGGGGTCAGAGCCCTTTTTCGACCATATGTGGCTGTCGCCGCCATATGTGGTCCTAAAAGGGCTCTGACCCCTTTTAGGTTTGACGCAGTGAACGCAAGTACGCCGCTGGATCACTGCCCTGTTCCAGCACCTCGACCAGCGCTGAGCCGACGATCGCACCCGCCACGTGCTGGCCGACGTTGGCAACATCAGCCGCAGCGCGAATTCCGAAGCCGGCACAAACCGGCAATTCGGAACGGCTCGCAACCTTGTCGAGATAAACAGCAAGATTTTTCGGCAAGCCAGCATCACCGCCCGTAATGCCGGTAATCGTAACGGCGTAAACGAATCCTCGCGACGCTTGCGCCAGCATGCGCAAGCGCTCATCGGGAGTAGCCGGCGTCACCAGCTGGATCAGGCCGAGTCCTTCGGCTTCCAGTGCCGCGCGCAGCTCGGCGCTTTCCTCGAACGGCAAGTCCGGCACAATGAACCCACAGACTCCTGCCGCTAAGGCACGGCGCGCGAGATTCCCATAACCGAAAGCCAGCAGCGGATTCAGGTAGGACATCATGACCAGCGGCGCATCGATTTTGCCAGCCGCATCGAGCTGCTCGAATATCCACTTCAGGCTGACACCCTTTTGCAGCGCGACAAAGCTCGAACGCTGGATCGTCATGCCATCGGCCATCGGGTCGGAGAACGGAATGCCGATCTCGACGACGTCGCCAACCGTGGCAATCGCCTTGAGAGTGGCAATGAACTCCGCGGGTTCCGGGTAGCCGGCCGTGATAAACGGCACCAGCGCCGTGCCGCCATCCTTGTTCGCCGCGCGTATCGCTGCGGTCAGGCGCTCATGTGCTTGCATGTGTTCGCGTCCTCGGCGGGTATTTGCTCAGGGTCGGCATGTCCTTGTCACCGCGACCGGAGTTTCCGATCAGGATTCGTTTGCCCGGATTTCGTTGCGACCATTTGCGCGCGTAGGCATAGGCGTGCGCCGTTTCCAGCGCCGTCAGGATACCTTCACTGGCGCACAGTTCCTCGAGCGCCTCGAGCGCTTCGTCATCGCGTGCCGAAACATACTGCACGCGACCGGTTGCCTGCAGCATGGCGTGCTCGGGACCGACGCCAGAGTAATCAAGGCCGGCCGAAATCGAGTGCGTTTCCTGCACCTGGCCGTCGTCATCCTGCAGGATCATCGTATACGCACCCTGCAGCACGCCGGGCGTGCCGGTTGCGAGGGTTGCCGCATTCTGGCCGAGACCGTCGCCGGTGCCGCCCGCCTCAACACCGATCAGTTCAATGTCGTCGCCGCGCAACGGATAAAACAGCCCGATCGCATTCGAGCCGCCGCCGACGCAGGCAAATGCCGCATGCGGCAGTCCGCCCGCCTGATCCAGCATCTGTTGCCGCGCTTCCTCGCCGATCACAGCCTGTAACTCGCGCACGAGGTAGGGATAGGGATGCGCGCCGACCGCGGAACCGAGCAGGTAGTAGATGCCGGCCGGGTCCGTAACCCATTCGCGCAAGGCTTCGTCGATCGCTGCACGCAGCGTCTTGTCGCCCGATTCGACGGCGATAACCTCGGCACCGAGCCGGCGCATGCGATCGACATTCGGTGCCTGCCGCTCGATGTCCACTGCGCCCATGTAGACCGAACACGGCAAGCCGACGCGGGCGCAGGCGGCCGCCGCGGCAACGCCGTGTTGCCCCGCACCGGTCTCGGCAATAACGCGTTTTGCGTTGAGCCGTTTCGCCAGGATCGCCTGGCCGATGGCGTTGTTGATCTTGTGCGCGCCCGTGTGGGCGAGATCCTCGCGCTTGATCCAGACCTCGGTGCCCCAGAGCGCGCTGAGCCGCGGCGCCAGTGTCAGCGCGGTCGGCCGTCCTACCCACTCGCGCAGCTCGCGCCGAAATTCTTTCTGGAAGCTCGCCTCGTGCAGGTGATCGCGCACACCCTGTTCGAGGCGCTCGAATGCCGGCACCAGGGTCTCCGGGACGTATCGACCACCAAACGGGCCGAAGCGGCCGCGCTCGTCAGGCAGGTCGCCGTCAATGGAGGCCTGCAACAGGTCCTTCATAATTCTTTCTCCGCAGCGCGCACGGCGCTGATAAAACGCTTGATCAGGTCATGGTCCTTGTAGCCCGGCAATGACTCGACGCCGCTTGACACGTCGACACCCCAGGGACGAACCGTGCGCACCGCCAGCCGTACGTTGTCCTCGGCGAGCCCGCCGGCAAGGATCATGCGGCCACGTCGTGCAATCTCGGCAGCGCGCGCCCAGTCGATTTTCTCGCCGCTGCCGCTACGCGGCCCTTCGTACACGTAAAGCCCGGTCGTCGCAACTTCCGCCGCGCCCTCGCGAAATACCGGCCAGCACTCGATATGCCCGGGAATCTGCAATCCGCCAAAGTCATCGGCGTCGGTCTGTACAACGTCGGGAGCAAACTCCTCAATAACACGCCGGCACAGCTCATTGTCCGGATGACGCATGACCGCGACGCGTCGTACGCGCACGTCGAGGTTCGCCGTCGCCTGTCTCGCCTGCGCCGGCGTTACCTTGCGAACCGAGTCGGAAAACACGAAGCCGACCGCATTTGCGCCCGCCGCGACCGCCGCCGCGACGTCGGCGGCGCTGCGCAGTCCGCAAATCTTGATGAAGGTATTCACGCCGCGATCCTCGCACTGCCGGCAGCAACCATGTCAGCGACCAGGGCAGCGGGGTCGGCGCTGCGCATCAGCGCTGTACCGACCAGTGCCAGCTGATAGCCGAGTTCGGCAACCGCGGCCGCATCGGCGGCCGAGCGTAAGCCGCTTTCCGCAACACAGCGCGCCTGCGGCAGCATTGCAGCGAATTGTTCGAGTCGCGTCGCATCCACCTCGAGTGTGCGCAAATCACGTGTGTTGACGCCAACCAGCAGCTGCCCGCGGCTGGCACTCTGCTGGTATTGCGGCAACGCCAGCAGGCGGCCGACGCGTCGCAGATCGTGCGCATCAAAGGCCTCAAGCAACACGAACATATCGTGCTCGAATGCGCAGTCGAGCATCGCGCAAAGCTTGGCATCGCTGAGCATCGTCGCGATCAACAACACGCCACTCGCACCAACGCTGCGTGCCTCGACGACCTGTACAGGCTCGACCAGGAAGTCCTTGCGCATGACCGGTGTGTCCGGCACCGCGGCGACAACGTCCGCAAGGTGTTGCAGCGAACCGGCGAAACGGCTGGGCTCGGTCAACACGGAAATGGCGGCCGCGCCGCCTTCTGCATAACGCCGCGCCTGTGCACCGCGTTCGTTTAGTTGCGTAGCCAGTTCACCTTCTGCCGGCGAGCGGTCCTTGATCTCGGCAATCACGTCAAAGCGCCCGAATCTGATTGGCAACGCGGGCGGCGCACCGGCGACACGGATGCTCGCCAACGCGGCTGCGCGCTCGGCGCTCGAAGTGGCCATGCTTTGCAGGAAGTCGCTCATACGCTCGCAAAATGCTGTCGCAGGCGTTGTAGAAATGCGGCCGCGTTACCGTTATCGATCGCTGCGGCCGCAAGCTCGAGACCCTCGCGTGCGTTTTTCGCCGTACCCTGTACCTCGAGTACCAGCGAAGTGCCCAGCAACAAGGCGTCGCGATGTGCGCCCCGGTCCTCGCCACTGAACACGCGCCTGAGCTCCGCTGCATTGTGCGCCGCATCGCCACCAGTCAGCTCGGTCGCCGCACAACGCCTTAAACCATAGTCTTCCGGGGTGCGCCGCGTCTCGCTTACTTTGCCCGGCCGCACATCGAGCAACACGAACTCACCCACCGGCGTTGCCTCGTCCCAGCCCGGTTCGCCGTGGACGACAAAGGCACGCTCGATCGGCATGCCTGCGAGCGCATCAGCCATCAGCCGTGCGGCGGACAAGCTCCACGCACCAATAAGCTGGAACGGTGGCGTGGCGGGATTGCTCAGCGGCCCGAGCATATTGAATACGGTACGCACGCCCATCGCGGTGCGCACCGGCATGATCGCTTTCATTGCCGGGTGGTAGGCCGGCGCGAACAGGAACGTAAACCCGGTAGCCTCAAGACAGGCGACCGCCTGCGTTGCGTCCAGTGGCAGTTTTACGCCGAGGCACTCGAGCATGTCGGCGCTGCCGGACTTGCTGGAAATGGAACGATTGCCGTGCTTGACCACGCGGGCACCGGCCGCGGCCGCGAGCAGGCCCGTGCCGGTGGAAATATTCAGGCTGCCCGAGCCATCACCGCCGGTGCCCACGGTATCCACGGTTGGCGCGCCCGGCGGGATCTCGGGCCGTAGCGCGAGCTCGCGCATCGCGATTGCAAAACCGCGAATCTCGTCGGCAGTTTCACCCTTTGCACGCAACCCGGCCAGGAATGCGCCGGCCATCGCGGCCGGCATGTCGCCGGCAGCGAGGTTCAGCATCAGGGCATGCGCCTGCGCTTCGGACAAGTGCTCGCCGCGCAGCAGTGCATCGAGCTCGGCGCTGAATCCGCTTTTCATGCCCGCATCCGCAGGAAGTTGGCCATCAATCGCGGGCCATCGGGCGTGAGTACGCTTTCAGGATGAAATTGCACACCCTCGACCGGCAGCTGACGATGCCGTGCGGCCATGATTTCGCCACGCTCTGTTTGCGCGCTGATTTCGAGAGCCGCGGGAAATGATGCATGTTCGGCGCACAGCGAATGGTAGCGTCCGACCTCGAACGGTTGTGGCAGCCCGGCGAAAATGGTTTTGCCATCGTGCGTCGCCATCGAGGTCTTGCCGTGCATGAGTCGCTCGGCACGTACCACCTTGCCACCGAAGTGTGTGACCAGGCACTGGTGGCCGAGGCAGACACCGAGGATCGGGATCGAATCCGCAAACGCCGCAATCATGGCAATCGACACGCCGGCGTCTTCGGGCCTGCCGGGTCCCGGCGAAATGACCAGGTGTGTTGGTTGCATCGCGCGCGCCTCGTCGACCGTAATCTTGTCGTTGCGATGCACGCTGATCTCGGCACCCAGTGCTGCAAATGCCTGCACCAGGTTGTAGGTGAAGGAATCGTAATTGTCTATCAGCAACATGCGCACTACAGACCCTCCCCGGCCATTTCGAGTGCGCGGCGCAGAATCGCGCTCTTTGCCAGCACTTCGCGATATTCATTCTCCGGGACCGAATCAGCGACGATACCGGCGCCCGCCTGGAAACTGTACTCGTCGCCGGAAAAAACCAGCGTACGAATAGTTATTGCCTGGTCCATGTCACCGCTCAGACCGAAGTAACCGGCCGTGCCGGCATACAGGCCACGCCCGACCGTTTCCAGTTCCTCGATGATCTCCATGGCGCGGACTTTTGGTGCACCGACCAGTGTGCCTGCAGGAAAACTCGCGGCGAACAGATCGAACTGGTCAAAACCACTCGCAAGTTTTCCCTGCACACCACTGACTATATGCATCACGTGGCTGTAGCGTTCGATCGCACGGTAGGGTTCGACGTGCACCGTGCCGGCCGTTGCAACACGCCCAAGATCGTTGCGCGCGAGATCGACAAGCATGACGTGCTCGGCCGCTTCCTTGGGATCAGCCAGCAACGCGGCGGCATTCGCTCGGTCCTCGTCACTGTCTCTGCCGCGCGGCAAAGTGCCGGCAATCGGCCGCAGTGACGCGCAGTCGCCGTTGAGCTTCACCAGCGCCTCGGGCGAGGAGCCGACAACGCGGAGATCACCAAACTCGAGAAAGAACATGTACGGCGATGGATTCAACAATCGCAATGCGCGGTAGACCTCGAACGGCGCGACGTTCGAGCGGCCGCGAAACAGCACTGACATGACGATCTGGTAGATGTCGCCGGCGGCAATGTATTCCTTGCAGGCGGCTACCCGCCGGCAAAATTCCTGCTCCGAGAAACTTGCCTCGGGCGGCGTGGTTGTGACGACGCTGTTGCCGTTCGGCACGGCGCCGCGCATCAGCCGGATCACCTCGCTGCGTAACGCCTTGCGCTCCGCCTCGGGGCCATCGTGCAGCAATGCGACGCGACGGGTCAGGTGGTCGAATACCAGCAATGATGCCGGCGCCACGAACGCGGCATCGGGGATATGGCTCTGCGCCTGCGTGTCGCGAGGCAGTTTTTCGAACAGCCGCACCACGTCGTATCCGGAGACACCGACCAGGCCTCCCGCGAACGGCAGTTCTGCAACCTCGGGGCCGGGCCGCGGCGCGGCGGCCAGTGCTGCACGCAGTGCGTCGAGGTATTGCCGCTGATCGAGCGGCCGTGCGCGCGTTGCGCCGTTAATGTGCAGGCCGCCCCGATCCATGCGTACTTCGAGCGCATCACCGAAACCCAGGAATGAATAGCGCGCGAGACGTTCACCACCCTCGACGCTTTCGAGCAGGAAGCGTGGCCGCAATGCGCCGAGCTTCAGATAGGCCGAGACCGGCGTATCCAGATCAGCTGCGATGTCGAATGGTGCTTGCATTTTTATGTCTCGCGCACGCAATAAAAAAGCCCACCCCCACAACGGCGGAGATGGGCTCTGGTATTTGTGCTCAGCTACAGGTCAGCCAGCCGCCCTCTCCTTATAAGGCTGCCAGGACCAGTCATTGTGCCACCGAGCAATCATGGCCGGAGTATCCCCGGCGGCCCCATACAGGTCAACGGTTACGCCTGAAACCCAAGTCGCGGTCAGAGCTGGTACATCATGGGCAGGATCAGCGAAAAACCCAGCCACATGATGATGGTCAGCGGGATGCCAACCCGCAGGAAGTCGCTCGCCTTGTAGCCGCCGGCACTCAGGATCAGGAGGTTTGTCTGGTAGCCGAATGGAGTTGCAAAGCTCATATTGGCACCAAACAGCACCGCGAGAATGAATGGTTCCGGGCTGACCCCAAGCTGCGCGGCGATGCTCACGCCGATTGGCGTGCCGATCGCGGCGGCCGCGTTGTTTGACACGATATTGGTCATGATCGTCATCAGCAGCAGGAAGGCGCTCAGTATCATCGGTGTCGGCAATGCCGCCGCGGCATCCACAAAGTTGAACGCGATATAGTTCGCCATACCGGTACCGACCAGCGCTTTGCCAAGCGCCAGCGCCGCGACGATGATCATGACGACCGGAATGGACAGCGCGCTGCTCGCGTCACTCCAGCTTAAACTGCCAGTCGCAATCATCAGCCCGAGCCCAAGCACAGCCGCGACCGAAATCGGCAGGATGCCCAGCGCGGCCGTCAGGATCACGAAACCCATGATGGTCAGCGCACGCTTGGCATGGTGCGTGCGCGGCAGATCCGTCGTGCCGTCGAGCACCAGCATCGAGCCGCTGTCCTTCAGCATGTTGATCGACTCGCGTGAGCCCTGCACCAGCAACACGTCGCCAGCGCGCAGCCGAATCATGTTCAGGTCGCCGGTGACCTGCGAATTTGGTGCGCGTGCACGATGCAATGCCAGTGGCATCAGGCCGTAGCTGGCGCTGAAGCGGGCCGCCGCCAGGCTGCGCAGGTGCAGCGGCGAGCCGCGTGTGACGACAACCTCGGCGAGCTGCTGGCCCTCCGCGCGCAACGGCGTCTGCTCGTCAATCGGATGTTCGAGATCAGTGGCATTGAACAGTGTTGCACCCAGCACCTGTTCGTAGTGCTTGAGGTTTTCGGGCGAGTCCTTGACGAACAAGCGATCGCCGGGCAGCAGCTTTACGGACGGCAACTTGGCGAGAAACAGCGACTCGCCGCGCTGGATCTTGTCGATGCGCAGTCCATCGGCCTTCGCCAGCACCTCCGACAGGCTCATTCCGTCTGCTGCACCGCCTTCCTTGACGTGCAACTGTGCGCTGAACACGCGTGGCGAGGTGTCGCCCATCGGCGGTGTACGATCGGGAATCAGGCGCGGCGCGACCAGCCACAGAAACAGGATCGCAATGCCGCCGATAATAACCACCGGCAGCGCCCATTCGAACATGGAAAACCGGTGCGCCGGATTCAGGTCCTGCGCAATACCGACCACCAGCAAGTTGGTCGATGTACCAATGGTGGTCGACATACCGCCGATGATCGTGGCGAGGCCCATCGGCAACATGACTTCAGTGACCGGAAACTTGGAGCGCAAGGATGCGCCGACCAGAATCGGCATCAGCAACACGACAATCGGCGTGTTGTTCATGAAAGCACTCAGCGCAGCGCCGGCAACGAGGGTAACCAGCAGTGCCATCACCGGCCATGTGGCCCAGGCACGACCGACGATATTCGCAAGCGGTTGCAAGGCACCTGTTGTCTCCAGCGCTTTGCCGACCATCATCAGGGCGCAGATGGCGATCAGCGCCTCACTGCCAAAGCCGGCAAAGAAATCCACCGCGCCGAGCCTCGAACCGGCTGCGGTTTCGTAGGGGAAGATCGTGAAACCGAACATCAGGATGATCAGGATCGCGAGCGACGACGATTCCAGCGGAATCTGGTCGCGCGTGAAGAGAAACAGGGCGATGACAGTCAGAATCAGGACGGCGATTCCGTGAGCATCAGGAGTGATTGGCTGCAACAACTGCCCTCGTTTTGGCTGTCCGGCACCGTATCCTAGTTCATATTTGCTCCGCAAACAGATTTCGTGCGTCCTTGCGCTCCAGAACCGCCCAGGCGCGGTGGTGGAAGTGTTTGAATTTATTGATATTCCATGATCGCAAGCACGGCGGCTCAGGAAACGCACACACGTCGGCGTATTCGAGCAGCGGCAACAGATCAGCATAGCGGCCATCGGCGCCGTGCCGCGATGGAAATACCGACCAGGGTGAAATTGCGAGCAGGTTGCGATGGCGCACCGCGGAAAATTGCAGCGCCTTTTGCCAGCGCGCGTGCCAGTCGGGGCCATGTTCGCCGTCTGTCATTTTGAGCGCAGGTGCCGGCTGGATCAGCGCCGCGAGTTGCCGCGAGTAATCGTTCACAACGCTGCGCACATCGTGCAGGATGTTGCCGAGTTCCTGCAGGGCGTAAAAGCAACCCGGATCCAGCCCGCGCAACAGCGCCAGGTCGCCGATACCGGTAATCGAAATGGCCAGGCGGCGATTCAGCCAGGCATCATGACGCATCGCGGCCGTCGGCCAGTTTGCCTTGTCGTGCAGGGATTCACCGAGTTCAATGCAGGCACGCAGTGCCGCGTGCAAGGCAAAATTATCGAGTTCGCCAGCCGCGTTCGCGTAGTCGGTCAAACAGACCTGCATTGGAATCCAGGCCGTACCGGTTGGCACCTGCAAACCGAACGGCGGCAGGATGCCGCAAGCATTTTCGGATGGCAGCAACGGGCACGGTGATGACACCACGGGTGCGATCGCCATGCGCACCAGCCCGCTGGTGCGCAGCTCCCAGCACTGCAGCCAGAAGCTGTCCTGTTGCCGCCGCCGCACAGTGTCTGTAGCCGGTGGCGTCAATGCACTGCCGAGCAACAGGTACACCGGGCCCGGGCCAAGCACTTCGCAACGTCGCAACCATGCCTGCTGCGGGTGCATGGTGGCATCGATGGCAATTGAGAGGCTTGCCGGATCGGCCCTTGCGGCGTCAAGCGCCGAACGCAGCACCGCGCAAGTTGCGCCGAACACCGTTTCCGCCAGTGCGCTGTCACCAAGCTGTGCCACGGTGACCGATAACGGCAGTCGCTGCGCCAGCACGTCGAAAACCTGCTCGCACACCCGCTCGGCCGCGGCGGTGCTGGCCAGAGTCTCTATTGCGTGCACCCTGAGCGACGCACCTGCCTGGGAAGCTGCTTGCATTGCCACAGTTTCAGTACTGCGTGGAAATACCGCAGCTCATCAATCTGGGCAGCTCGATGAGTTTTTGCTATTGTCGCCCGACCTGAAGGACCCCGCCGATGCCCAGCTTTGACGTAGTAAGTGATTTCGACTCGCATGAGGCGCAGAACGGTATTGACCAGGCGAACCGCGAGGTCAATACACGCTTCGACTTCAAGGGCAGCGGCGCGAAATTCGAGCTCGACGACGAGGTCATCACGCTCACCTCGCAGTCAGATTTCCAACTGCAACAAATGCGCGACATCCTGCACCAGAAGCTAGCCAAGCGCGGCATCGACCTGGCCTGCCTCGAAGAGCGCGCGCCGGAGACCGTCGGCAAGGAAAGGCGCCAGATCATGACCTTGCGGCGTGGTATCGATGCCGAGCTTGCGAAGAAACTGGTAAAGCAGGTAAAGACCAGCAAGCTCAAGGTGCAGGCCGCCATCCAGGGCGACAAGCTGCGCATCAGCGGCAAGAAACGCGATGACCTGCAGGCGGCAATCGCCTTTTTGAAAGAAACTCACACGGGTCTGCCGTTGCAGTACGAAAATTTTCGCGACTAGGCGATTCAAACCAGCTCCAGCATGAATATCGGGATACATAAATCCTTGCGCCGCCAGGACATCATGTTCGAAGACAAGGACCAGGCCCTGCGCGACGATGTGCGAACGCTGGGCGCCATGGTTGGCGACCTGATTCGCGACCAGGGCGGCGAGGAGTTGTTCGAGTTTGTCGAGAATGCGCGGCAGCGGTCCATACGCCGGCGCGAGGAAAACGAACGGCCGGGTGAGGATCTCGCGGCGCTGGTCAAGGGTCTCGATGCAAAAATGGCACTGCAGGTCATCCGCAGCTTTTCCACCTATTTTCAAATGGCGAATACCGCCGAGAAAGTGCACCGCATCCGCAGGCGCCGCGAATACCTGCTCGAAGAGGGCCACTATCAGCCGGGTGGCTTCGAGGACACGCTGGTGAAGTTGAAAGCAGCGGGCCTCACCGCGCAGGACCTGCAGGAATTGCTCAACACCCTGCTTATCGAACCGGTATTTACGGCGCACCCGACCGAACCGACGCGGCGCACGATGCTGCGCAAGGAACAGAACATCGTCAAGAACCTGGTTGAGCTGCTCAACCCGACCATGACGGCGCAGGAAAAACACGTCGCCTACGAAAACATCCGCCTGCTTATTACCACCGGCTGGCAAACCGACGAACACCCGCCCGAGCAGATGACCGTTGCCGATGAGCTTGAACACGTGCTGTTCTTCCTCACCGATGTCCTGTATCGGGCCATGCCGCCGTTCTACGAGGACATGGAAAATGCGGTCAGGCGCATTTACGGCGACGATGTGAAAATCGACATCCCGGTGCTGGCACGGTTTGCCTCCTGGGTCGGCGGCGACATGGATGGCAACCCGAACGTGAATGCCAAGACCATCCGCAGCACGCTGGCACGGCAGCGCTCGCTGGTTCTCGACCTTTATTATAAAGAGTGTTCGTCGCTGGCCGAGAAACTCAGCCAGGCCCGGCAGAATGTCAAAATCGATGCCGCGATCGACGAGCGTATCGAACAATATCGCATTGTATTTCCACAGGCGTTTCACGCTGTGCCTGCGCGGCACCGCGACATGCCTTACCGCGTACTGCTGCGCCTCATACAACAGCGATTGCAGTCCACCTATGACGATGATGTGTATCCGTACGAAAAAGTCGCGCAGTTCCGCGACGATATTCGGCTGATTGCGGGCAGCCTGCAGCGTAACAAGGGTGAACACGCGGGCCTGTTCGCGGTGCGCCGCCTGTTGCGCCGCATTGATACTTTCGGCTTCCACCTGGCGACGCTCGATGTACGCCAGGACGCTGAGGTTCATCGCGAAGTCATCGGTGAGTGCCTTGGCATCGACGACTGGCTCAAATGGAGCATTGCCGATCGAACCAGGCGCATTGTTGAGGCGCTGGAGCAGCGCGAAGGTGTACCGGATGTTCTCAGTACGCAGGCGCGCAAGACGCTGGCGGTTTTCCAGGCAATCGCATCCTGTCGGCGGCGCTACGGTGGCGCAGCGATCGGACCTTTTATTGTCAGCATGACACGAGGTGCGGACGATATTCTCGCAGTGCTGCTGCTCGCCCACTGGGGCGGTCTGCACACCAAGCACGGCAATGTGCCGCTCGATATCGCGCCGCTCCTGGAGACCGTTGACGACCTGCAAAACGGTCCCGACATCCTGACTACGATGCTTACCACCGGGCTGTACAAGGAACATCTCGCAGGCCGCGACAACAGCCAGATGGTCATGATCGGCTATTCCGACAGTAACAAGGACAGCGGCCTCGCCGCGGCACGCTGGGCGCTGCAGAACGCGCAGCTTACCTTGCTGCAAGCGGTCGCCGCGCGCGGCATCAAGCTGACCCTGTTCCATGGCCGCGGCGGCACCATCAGCCGCGGTGGCAGCAAGACGCATGTTGCGGTGCTCGGCTCCCCGCCCGGCACCGTCAACGGCCACCTGCGCGTTACCGAGCAGGGTGAAATCATCAATGAGAAGTACGGACTGCGAGGCATCGCGCTACGCACGCTGGAACAGGTAACCGGATCGGTTGCGCTGGCCACGGCACTGCCGACACACCGCGGCAATGACATGCCAGAGTGGCACCAGATGATGGACGTGATTGCCGCAAGCAGTCGCGACGAGTATCAGAAGCTCGTTTATGAGAACCCACGGTTCTATGCGTACTTTCGAGATGCAACGCCGATCGACCTGATCGAGCGCATGCGTATCGGTTCACGGCCGTCGGCGCGCCGCAGCCAATCCGGCATCGGCGACCTGCGTGCGATCCCCTGGGTATTTTCCTGGACCCAGGCACGTTGCGTCCTGCCGGGCTGGTATGGGATTGGCTCGGGACTGCAGCAGGCCGTGGAGGTGTTCGGTGAAGCTGCGATTCGCGAGATGTTGCTGGAGTGGTACTTTATGCGCGCGCTGACCGCAGACGCTGAAATGGTACTTGCCAAGGCCGATCTCGGTATCGCCAAGTTGTATTCGGAACTTGCCGGCGACTTACACGAGGAGTTTTTCCCGATCATCGAACGCGAGTTCGAACTGACACAGAACCTGATCCTGGACTTCTCCGGACACACTGCATTGCTCGAGGGCGATGTGACCTTGCAGCGCGCGATCATGTTGCGCAACCCCTACGTCGACCCGATGAGCCTGATGCAGATTGATCTGCTGGCACGCTGGCGCGCATCGGGGCGCACGGACCCCGAGTTATTCGCGGCGTTGCTCGCGAGTGTCAACGGCATCGCGCAGGGTTTGCAGAACACCGGGTAGCTTCGAGAAACTTTTGCTCAAGGCAAGATCCACTGCGCGTTGTCTGTGTCGATCTTGCCGTTGACGATTGGCAACACGTAGCCGCCCTTGCTGAGGAAACGCTGGCCGGGCCCGAAGGTCGGCCGCGAATAAAACGGCAGGTATGCGGCGAGCCCCTGTGCATGATCCAGGATGTCGAGCATGTAATCGCGCACTACGAATCGGCCCATGTGCTTCATCGCATCGTTGAGCGCCAGACAGGCAAAGAACGCTTCGGCCTGCAATCGTGGCACAGTGAGTTCGACACCTCGCGTCTTGGCCCAGAGCGCGAAACGTTGCATCGCAGGGTCGGCTTCGCCGGGCAACAGGTAGGGATACGCGATAAACACGTCAGTCGACGTCAACATTAGTGAGGCCGGCGCGGCGCCCTTTAATAGTGTCGAAGACAGGTACACGCGACGCACTGGCAACCCCTGCTTGAGAACGGCAAGCTGCCCGGGATTCAGCCACAGGACCAGCGCTGACCCGGGCTCAGCGGCGACTTGACCCGCAATTTCGGCACTCGCGTGCAGGTCGTTGCAATCGGCCGCAATGTCGGAGACGCTGGCGCCGGTTTCCCGCAACGCATCCCGTAGCCGCGCCGCGGCCTGACCGGATACCGCGTCGCAGTAAACCTGGACGATGCTCGCCTGCGGTTGCGCCGCAACCCGCGCTGCGATCAGGTCGGCCTCGAGAAACAGACCCCGCGAGAAATACAGGGTGTAGAAGTCGCCCGCTTGCGCCTCTGGCAGCGCTGTGCCCGGGAACAGGCACGGTATTTCGTGCCGCTCACAAAAATTTCCGATTGGGCGCCACGATCCGGTGCCGAGTCCGCTCAGCATCGCAAATACCGGCCCCACCGCATATTTCGTTTCCAGCTGCGCGTCCCAACTTGAGGGTGGCCCGGCCAGGGTCCATTCTTCGATTACCCACTCGCGAAATGCTGTTGGCAATTTCGATTCGGGCGTGTAGCCGCGGTCCCAACGCTCGGCCTCGTTGCGTGTCTTCGCATTGATCTCAGCTGCGAACCTGTTCAGCACGGCAAGCACTGCAGCGCGTTCGCCTGGGTCGACATCCTCCGTCATGACCGTTGCGAAATGAATCTGCTGCGTGTCGACGCCCGGCGAGTTACCCGGGGACAAGGTGGCGAGGTAGGCCGCAAGCGATACAAGCTCGGCGTCGCCAAGCTCATACCGTGGCATCAACTGCGCCGACAACACCCGGCCGCCTGCCGTCACACCGTCGCGCAGCACCCGGGCAAGACTCTGCACATCATAGGCGGGTCGCTTCGGCTGTGGCGACTCGACGAACAAGAATTGCGCTGCTATCGGTGGCACCGTGTAGCTGCTCTCGGATGCACCCATGCCGCTGCGCCCGTGACAGCTCTGGCAACTGAACTGCGTGCCAAGCACGGGTACATCACCAGCAACGAAAGCGGTCACGGGCTCGCCGGAGGGCAACAGGCCCTGACGATAAATCCGGCGACCTGCCTCGGCCGCACTTGGTGCATCCGTGGTAGCGGCGCTGCAGCCATTTAGCAGTATCGCCAGCACGCAGAGCGGCCATGCTGCTGATCGGAAAGAACTCAATTCAGCAGCCGTGCCGTCACTTCCTGTGCCAGGCTCTCGCCGTTCGCGAGGCCGTCAATGCGTATCCATGCCGCGTGGTCCGGTCGTTTCAGCAGTGTTACCGCCTTGTGATTCATCTTGGAGCCCGCATAGGAATCGAAACTGCGCAGGACTTTCTCAATGTCCGGGCTATCGCCGGTCAGGAACATCCAGTTGCCACCGGCGTGAAACTGCTCCGCGTAGGCCTTGAGCACGTCAGGTCGGTCATACTCCGGGTCGATAGAGATCGACACCAGCCTGACCTCATCAGCTTTTTCTGCGAGCTGTCGCTGCATCTGCGCGAACGTCGCAGTCATGACCGGGCAGATTGTCGTACAGGTTGTGAAAATGAAATTGAGCGCGACCGGTTGGTCCGAATCAAGGATAGCGCTCAGCTCCGATGTCGATCCGTCAGCGGCAATCAGATGCACGTCAGGGATGTCATATTGTTGCTCCCTTATCGCGTAGCGGGGCGACTTCATCGCAGCACGGTGCGTCGCGTGTGCGTCGTGCATCGACTCTGTCGCTGCCTGCTGCCCCAATGACGCGCTCATTGCAGCAACGGCGGCAAGCCCGAGCACCGGCAGAACAAGCCTGGTCTTCATGGCGAACTGCTGCTGCCAGCGTGGCTCGCGCCCATGCTGGAGGGCATCGCAAAGCGCGCATCGTCGAGCGGCAGATTCACGTGCACGCTGTCCACGGTCAGGAAATGCGTCTCGGCATCGCCCTCGGTGCGCGTATCGTGCCGCCGCGGAATCAGCAGGCCATCAGTCTGCTGCCAATTGGAGTAGAAGGTCTCGACCAGTCTTTCCTTACCGCGCAGCGTTCGCGTGGCCTCGACCTTGATCTCAAGTGCGGTCTCGGCATCAAGATAGACCCAGCGTTTCGCGCCACCCGGCAAGCTGACCTCCAGCTTGAGTGCGTCACGGCCATCGACTGGTGCGTGGCCAAGTAACTCGACCTCGTGTCCCCGATCCGCAGAATCGAACAGCAGGCCGTCGATTTCCACCGCATCCGACAGTTCCAGCAACTCCTGTTCGTTCATCGGCTCGGGCGTCGTGCGACCGCGGAACGGCAGTAATTTCCAGCCCGCCTTCGCAGCTACACACTGGATCGCAGTTTCGTCATCGAAGACGAATTCGATACACATTTTTCCGGGCCGCTTTTGTTCCATCGTATACGGCACATACATGCCCTGGCCCAGGTCCATCTGACCCGAAAGCTGCAGTGACGAGACAGCCCGCCAGGTATCCGCGCCGCCGCGTGCGGCGATGTTTCGAGCGATCAGTGCGTCGACGGCGCGGCCATGACCACCTGTGATGCCGTACTCCCTGTCGAGCAACAGGAACGCACCGAGCGCGCTGACGAGGAGCGTCATGAACACGGCAGCAAATCTGAGCTTCAATTTCATGGTTCTATCCTTACTGGACAACGAGATTGGCAGCGACGAAGTCACCGATCTCGATGCTGACAAGGTCGCCTGGTTCGACCAGCTTTCCGGGGTTGGCAAAGAACATCCAATAATCGTGGTCGACCAGTGGCGGGTTCGAGTTGCGCAAGGCGCCAGTCTTGGCTGGCGTGGGCACTATGAGTTTCGCCCCGGATGCAGCGTGCGTCAGCAATGGCTTGGTCTGGCGTTCAAATAAGGGTTTCGCCTTCTCGGCATCGAGCACCTTGTAGCGGAACTCGAGCATGTAGCCGGCCGATGTCTGGCGCACGAACAGCACCTCGACGCCCCACTGGCGTTTCATGAAAGTATTCTCGCGCGGATGGCGAGCGGCTGCAGGCAGAGTACTTGCTGCAGCCACCTCGTGCCCTGTCCCACCCCCGGCGGTCGCGGCACTTGTAATCAATATGAGCAACAAGAGTCCGCCCGCGACCCATCTCGCGGGCGGATCGGCAAGCCCATGCTCAGGTATCAAACGCATCCGCTGTGACCCCGGTTACCGGCCCGTGAGCGCCAGCGTCTGCGGACTACCAGCGCCGTTGTCGGTTACCGTCAGGGTTCCGGCTTTTTGACCATTGCCGTTATAGACCAGGTTGATCGTGACCGTGCAGGTACTGTTGGTAACGGTCTGGCCGGAACAGGTATCGGCGCCCTTGCTGAACTGCGAACTGCCGGTGACTGTCAGGCTCTGGAACGTTACCGGGTTGCCGGCGACCGTCAGGGTGACCGTGCTCGGCTGGGTGCCGTTCCCCGTTATGTTGCCGAAGGCCAGTGTACCGCCGCTGAGCGTGCCAAAGGTGGCTGAGGTGAACGTTACCGTGCCCGGCACGTACATCTCGTCGGCACCGCGGTCCACACCAGCGCCTTGCGGACGGGTCTCGGCATCGAAGTCCTCACCCGGAGCACTGGCATTGCCGTTGTCCAGTCCCGCCGAAAGTTCGCCAATATGATAATCCCATGGACTGCTGCCAACCGGCCACGACTGTGTCAGCGGACCGAAGCGTACGTCGATGAAATTACCGCCTTCAATAACTTCCGCCGCGACCTGCATCGGTCCCGGCGCTCCCAAGGTGCGAGCGCCATTGCAATATTCCGACAGGAAGTCCGGATCACCATCGATATTGGAGCCGTCGTAACCGGCGGTATTTGTCAGGATTGAGTCGATCGGGCTGAGTTGCAAACCACCTGAAACCGGCTCGCCCAGGACGCCGAGGTCCCAATAGTTCGTTGTCGCCGGGTTGCACTCGCCGACAGCAGATGCCGCCAGCACAGGTTCCAGGTGCGCGTTGCCGGCAGTTGCGTCGTAGACGAAGCTCCGGTTGTGCCAAACGATGTTGTTGAGCAGTATCGGGTCAGAGAATCCGTCCGGATCACCCAGCGCTGCAGCCAGCGCAGCGCTGTGGCGCTCCACAGAGATGCCGGCTGGCTGTGGCGAAGAGCTGTTCGCCGCAACCAGTGTGCCCACGGTAGCAGTGCTGTCGTTGTTGGCGACCGTGTTGTTGATGATCGATGCGTTGGTCGTGTCCTGCAGCGAGATGCCGGCCCCTGACCATCCGGACAGGTTATTGACAATCATGTTGTTGATGATCGTCAGGCTCCAGGGACTGGTCGCCGTGTCCGCGCCGTTTACGTTTTGCGCACGAATACCGCCACCATGCCCGCTGCCAGCCTGGTTACCCTGAATCAGGTTCGCGTCTACGACGATGTCGCCGCTGCCGAGCGTCAGCCCGGTTGCGGACGGCTCACCTGCGATCATGATGCCGCCGCCGGAACGAGTCACCTCGGTATTGAACGACTGATTGAACAAGATCTGATTGCGCGCGATCGTGCCACCATCACTCAGGCCCAGTTGCCCGACGCCAGCGCCGTCACCGATGCTGAAGTTGCCACAAATGTAGTTATCGCTGACTTGATAACCGTTGGTGCCCTTGTTCAGAGCGACGCCGCCACCGACAGCCAGATTCGCACGGGCGCCGTTTTGTGTAATTGCGTTGTGGTGCACACGCACGTTGTTGTTGTAGTCGAATGGTCCGCTACCGGTCGTCGCCAGATACGGGTGGCCAAAGCGTACCCCGCCGCTCAGGTTGCCCATGTTTGCGGTAACGTGGTTATTACCAACTTCCAGATTGTGTGCGTAGCCGTTAACGAAAATGCCGCCACCACCGTCGGCGCCGGTGACGGTGAAGCCGTCGATGCGCGCCTCATTCGCGTTCCAGCTGCCGTCGTTCTTGGCAAGTACTGTAATCGCCGCACCAAGCTCGGTACCAAACAGGCCCCCGCCGATGAGATTATCGCCGCCGCCGATGAGATCAAAGTCGCCCGCGGGCTGACCGGGGAGCAGGTCGACCTCACCGCTGTCGATCAGGCCTTTGACTTTCTGCCGCCAGGTATCCAGCTTCTCGCTGGGCAGTCGCAGGCCGTTGATGATGGTGCCGCTGCCCGAGCCCTGCAGTCGCACAGGCTTCCACAGGACCACCAGTTCGTTGTAAGTCCCGCTCTCGACGAGAATCAACGCGCCTGGGTCAGCAGCATCAATCGCGGCCTGGATCGAGCCACCGGCCGGGACACGGATCGGCGTCTCGGTGCCAACCGTAACGGTCACGGCATTGATGGAACTCTTGCCATTGTCTGCGCGGGTAACGACGAGTTGGCCTTGCATCGGAGTCGATGGAGCCGTCACCGTAATCTGGTTACGGTTCCAGCCCTGTATTGCCAGCGGAATACCATCGAGGGTCACCGTGCCATTGGTCGCTCCGAAGTCGAAATCACGCGTCACCGTCGGTTGGTTATATGGTGGCGCAGCCAGTGGTCCCTCGTAAGCAGGGTTAGGCACCGCGACATCCTGGCCCACGGATCGAATGACGAAACTGCCGCCGGGCGCAACCAGCGGCCCGAAACTGCCACCGGTGCTGCCTCGGACCGACGCGATCTTTGGCGTGCCGTCGGTGCAGGCACAGTCCACGGAGTTGAAGCCGGCTGCAAATGCCGACTGCGGAATCAGCGGCGTATCGAGGTAAGTTGTCGTTCCGGGCATGTACTGCAAGGTGTAACAGAAGGTGCCGTAATTCGGATTGCGGAACGGATCCATACCGCCATTTGCAAGCATCGGGTCATTCAGGCAGACGAGGTGCATCGCCGGCGAGTAGCCGCTCGGTATCGGAATATTCGCGGTGAACGTCGATGGCAACATGCCGTTGTAGCGGCCAAACGCGTCGCTGTAAGTGCGGTAAATTTCCTGTCCTTTGAAATCGCGCATCGAAATCGGCATGAAAGCCGGACCCCACTTGTCGCCGAAGCTCGGCGAACCGGGATTGGTTTCGATCGCGATATCGTCGGTGGTCAGCCCCTGGAACTGACCCGCAACCGGCGTCGAAGTAAACAGATGGAAATCTGCTGCCGCCTGTCCCTGGTCAGAGAGAATGACTTCCTTGCGGTCACACGTTGGCCGCAACGCACCAGCGAAAGGCGCTTCGATCATTTCCGAGGGGAACAGGCTCAGATAAGGGCCCACCTCACGTTCCGTGCCCACGCAGGGTGGTTGCGCAAGGCCCGGCTCGGGCGCCAGCGCCGCCGCAACCATCGCAGCGTCCGGGATCGCGAGTAGTAGTGCGCCACCCGGCAGCACAACAGCTACCGGCGCGAAGCCGAAGCTGTCGCCGAAACCGACATTGACGTCTTCTTCTTTGATCAGCTCATAACCAGGCGGAGGCACGACCTCGACCACGTACTTGCCAGCCGGAATATCATTGAAGGCGTAGCCGCCGTCGAAGACGGCTGGCCGCACCTGCTCCCAGTTGCGCACGCCGTCATAACACCGCGTTTTATCACCGGCCAGCGACTGGGCGATAAATTCAGCGCCGTTTTCACCCGGACAGGCGGTAGGCGGGTTGGCATCCCAGCTGTCAGTCTCGACCTCCTCCACGAGAGCGAGAGTCGTGCTGCCATCAGGTCTGGCCACTTCGTGGTAGAGACGCACCCTGGCTGAGGCAATCCCGGGTTCCCAGGGATCGCCAACGGTGAGCCGGGGATCGTTTTCGCCGCGCGTCGAGCCGTAGAAAACAATACCCGAGATGCCGCCGTTCTCGCCGGGGGCATACGGCGCTTTGCCCCAGTCAAACAGGCTGGTCATACCGGCGAGCGAGTTGAAACCCGCCGTCAGCACGGCACCGGTTTCGGTGCGCGGACTACCGACCTGCGGGTTTACCAGGCCGGGGTAGGGCCCGCCAGTGACGTCACCGCCGCCATCCACAGTAATGGTTACTCCAGTCGCCTTGAAGCGCGTGTAATCGATCTCCGCCACCTGCCAGGAGCCAAATGGGAAAATCTGGTCAAAGGGCACGAAGCCAGTTGTATCGGTGGGAAATGACTGGAAGACCGTGCCGTCGCGCCAACGCAGGTTCACGGCTTGTTCGGGAAGCGGCTCCTCGCAGTCCTGGCGCACGGCGTCATTCGCAACGCCACCGCCACCAGCGGCGGCGCAACCGTCATCGAGAAATACAGTGTGTTCATGACGACCGAACCAGGTCGGTACGGCGATATTGCCGACATCGGCGCCTTCGCTGTCAGACAGGATCACCGTGCGAAATGAAATGATCTGATCCAGATAGGTATCCCATACCACGAGCTGGTGGGTACCGTCCGGAACGTTGGAAATCGTAAAATAGCCATCCTCGTCAGCCTGCACGGCCGCAATGTTTGCGCCGGAACCAGCATCGCTGTTCAAGCCAACCCAGGCGCGGGTATGTGAAAGACCGACATACGAATTGCTGTCTTCGAGCGCCGCTATCGGCGGTCGCGCCGGATGTTGCATGGTCACCCGACCGGTAATTACATTGTCGCCGCCCGGGCTGACCGAGTGGCTGGGATTCACGAAACCGAAAAACGCGTGGAAGCTTGCAACGCCGAATTCCGCAAAGAAGGGCGGCTCATTCGCCTTGACCCAGGCGTCGATGACCCTGCTGCCCTCGATGGTTGAGGTCTGGGTCCATTGGCCCACTTCGGATGCCGGCGCCGCGGCGGTAACGCCGAATTTGCCGGGCGGCAGGTCGACGATGAGTGCAGTTCCATCCGGGCAGGTAAGAATGACGCCCGTTGGCGCAGCGCCGGGGCAAGAGGGAAGGCCGAGCAGCGAGTTTTTCAGCGGCGCGCCGAAAGCGTCCTGGCTCATCACTCCGCCCGAAATGCCATAGCGTCCGCCGGCGTCTTCGAGTGTTATCTGCCAACCGCCGAGGCGCGGCTCGAGCGGATCCGGTGCGCCATTGGTCGGCAGGTTGTCTTCAAAGACGAGGACGCTTATCTGGGCCGTAGGGATCGGCTGCTCGTTAACGATAACCGTGACCGCGTCCATGCCCGGCCGTATTTCGGCACCGCCGAGTGTGTGACCCGCGCCACTGCCGGCGTCACTCGGCAGAATCGAAACGTAATAGTGCTTCGCCGGATCTAGCGCGACCTCGAGAAACTCGTCCGCACCACTTCCCTGTGCAACAACCGGCATCGAGCTCTTGTGGAAGTTCGTCGAGAGCGTATCCTGCGGCAACGGCGGCGCGGCAGGGTCGATGATGTAAGTCCGGTTTTCCTGCACCACCCAGCGATACTCATCCACCGCAGTGCCGTCCGGATCCTGCACCGTCAGCACAATTCCAGCAACCGGATTGACAGTGATTTCAACCGTGGCGGCGTCACTCGATGACGTGCCATCGTTGGCAAAGTAACTAAACGAGGTCGACGGTCCGCTGTAGCTAAAGGCGCCGGTCAATGGATCCAGCACCAGTCCGGCAGGAGTTATGCCGTCAATAATCACGCTCAGTGTGTCGCCGTCCGGATCGCTGTCGTTTGCCAGGATACCGGGCGCAGCAACCGTGACAGTTGCCCCTATGGCATTCACATAGGCATCGTCACGAGCCACAGGGGCGTCATCCAGGAACGAGACATCGATAGTGACCGTCGCAGTGTAGACATCAACACCCAGCGTGGCGGTGTAATCAAAGCTTGCCAAACCGCTACAGCCCGTAGCTGTGTAGGAAAAAGTGCCATCCGGGTTGACAATGGCCGTGCCACAGGACGCAGCGGCAGACAGGGCTGCCGTCGCGCCCGCAAGTCCGATGTCGTTCGTCAATACGTTCTTGCCGGTGAGCGGCGAGTTCTCGTTGAATGTGTAAAAGTCGTCAACCGCACCCGGCGTAAGGGTTGGCGGTGGCGGGGCGCCGGCGCCGACCTGCAATGACCCGAGCGCACCGCCGTTTGGCAGATTTTCGTTGCTGAACGTCGGCATGCGATCGAAGACAGAATAAGTGAAGTCACCCGCCGGTGTCGCAATCAGGGCGTCGATCGTCTTGCCTGCGGCCAGCATCGCCTCATTTTGCTGCCTCGCGAGAGGATAAAGATTGCCGTCCTCAGCGATCAGCGCCAGCTCGGCTCCGACGATTGACGGGCTGTGCGAACGCAGGCCGGCATTCAAGAACCTCAGCAGGACCTCATTGCCGGTGTCGTCGCCGGCCGGAAGACTGTCGGCCGACGGTTGGCCATTTACCAGGAACAGCGCCGGGCTGTAATCCACACTGCATGGATAACCGAGCGCCATGTATGCGGGACTGGCCGGGTCAGCATAATCAACCAGGGACACGCATTCCGGCGTAGGTGCGGCGAGGGCCGCAGCGTTATCGACGCGTTGGTTTTGAATCGGGTCAATTTCGCTGAACAGCAGCAGCGTCTCTGCGTCAGGCATGACCCCCGGATAGGCTTCACCAACTGCAACATTTACAACAAGTGCGCCATACAACCCCATTGGTACTTCGAGCGAAGGGTAGCTGCCGCTCTGGTAAAGATAGGTGCCGGGGTTCAGGGTGTTCGCAAGCCACGTATAGGTTGCGTCGCCGCCAGGCTGGGCTTCATGCGTAAATGAGCCGACGCGACCTGTCGAGGGAACCGGGTCGCCGCCACCGGGCTGGCCCGGGATCATGATTGACACCGGCACATTCGGCAGGCTGTTCCTAAGATGAATATTCAGCGCATCCGCGACCAAGACGTTGATCTGCGGACCGGGCGCGTCCATCTCGGTAGCGAGCTCGCAGTTCGTGAAGCCCGTGCTGTCGCACATCGCGAAACCCCACATCTTTACGGGCAGGGTACCGCCGGCGCCGTCCGGGATTTGCTTGTCAAAACTCTTCGCTTCCAGGTAAACATCAGCGGCGGACGAGGTAACTGCAGTCAGCAGGACGCTCGCAAACAAGGCCGTTTTCAAAACAGCAGTCATCATTCTCGATCGCATTGCTCTTCTCCTCCGCCTTAGTCGTTGATCTCGACCCAGGGGGCTTCAACAATCAGCATGGTCATCATCCCGCCGGGGAAGACGTCGTTATTGACGAGCTCGCGCTCGGTATGGGAGTGCCACATATAGGCGAACCCGGCTTCCGGGTTCAGTCCGCCCTCTCCCGGCGGCAGGCTGCCCAGCGCACCGAGGTAGGGGCTGCCGCTGTAGAAGCCGCCAAACGCCAGCGAGCTAAGAGCCGGCAGCGTGACTGGAATAGCTTCGTTGTGATCCGCGCACCACTCGCCCTGGTTGTTGCCGATGCCGGCTGGCAGATTGTCGTCGTCGTAGCCATCACCGTTGCCATCGACGCAAGCGCTGCCATCGCCCGGCTGGTGCCCGTAGATATCCCAGCCAAGGTCCTTGCCGGTCCATTCGAAAATCGCGTCAGCCGTTGCGCCCGGAATCGACGGGATCGTGAACAGCAGCGGTCCCGCAAGGTTGCCGGAGGTATTCAGCAGCATGCGGCCATCGCGCGCCAGCAATCGCGCGTGATTACCGTGATGATGGAAGGGATGCATTTCGCGCCCGGCTCCGACAACTCGCATAAGGACACGTTCGCCCGGGTGCATCCGCGTCAGGGAACCGTATGGCTGGGTCGGCAGTACGCCGGTGCCTGAGGCGGCCATGGTGTCGGGGGCCGCGCGACCGTTCATCAGCCAGTACTCGGAATGATAGGCAGCGGCGGGCAGCATGATAGGGCCGGTGCCGCCAGCCTGCAGTTCTGCGGCCTGGTGAATATCGATGTCGATTTCGCTCAATACGTAGAGGTACTCGCGGTCGTAGCAGGACTCTGCAGGGATGTAGGCACAGCCGGCGGTCGCCGGCCGAACGATCAGCGCGCCATAGAGCCCCATCTCGACCTGCAGGTCGGGCTCTGTGCCGCTGTGGTATTGGTAGGTTCCGGGCTCGGTGGCCATGAACGTATAGGTAACCGTGCCGCCCGGCTCGGCCTCCTGTGTCAGGTCTCCGGCGACACCCGGGTCGCCAGCGTCGACACTGACAACGTGCCCGGGAAACACAATCGACACGTTACCGGCCGCAGCCGGCAGGTTGTTCGTGAGTGTTACTTCAACAGGGTCACCCTGATTGACGATCAAGGTCGGGCCGGGCAGTTGCATCGTGCCGCTCGACGTGTAGCCCCATGCATAGATAGAGCCGCCGTCGGCGACCGAGATGTAGCCTTCTTCTGCTGAGAGAGAAAAGGTCGGACCCGTCTCACCGACAATGCCTGCTCGCGCAGTGACCGAAACCATGCACATTGCAAGCGAGGCCACGACCAGGAGGAGTCGGACCCGGCCGGCACCGAAAGTGTTCTGCTTGAATCTGGTCATTGCCGGTCTCCTAGTTGATACGTATCTCGGTCATCATGCCGCCGAAGTTTTCGGTGTTGTTCGACAGCATGTCGAGGTTGGTTGAGTAGAGAAAAAAAGTTTTCCCGCCCAGGCCGGCGGTCTCGATGATGACGTCTGCTGACTGCCCGCCGCCGAGCGTCACCGAGTTGGTCTTGTAGTACATGGGGTTGCCGTCATCGTCGCGCAGCAGCCGCGCGTCGAGCGCAATCACCTCCATCGCCGGTCCGTTCGTGCCCAGCGTGTTGAACTGCGTGACGTTCAGATTGGAGATGCGCAGGAGTATGCGATCGCCCGCGGTCGCGGTGATCAGGCTCGAAACGGGCTGCGAGGGCTTGGGGATGCCGCCGAGCGGATCCGGCGTACTGATCACGGCCGTCTCTGTTGTGTCGGGGTAGCCGCGGCCATTCAGCAGGAAGTAGTTGTCGCGCATGCTGGCAAACGGCAGCGGCTGCACGCCGAAACTCGCGTCGTGAAACTCAGAGTCAAAAGAACCGATCTGGATCGGGTACTCAACGTCGTATTGCGTCGAGCCGTCACCGTCGTTGTAGGCGTAGGTATCCCCGTCGGCGTGACCCGGCGGGCACGGAATGGACGGATCGCTAGAGCAGCGATTCTGCCTCGGCCGTACATAGAGATTCCCGAGCATGCCCATCTGCATGTGCTCGGTCGCCTCGACGTGGCAATGGTACATGTAGGTGCCGGCGTCCTTGGCGTTGTAGTAATAGGTCAGTGTGGCTCCCATGTTGATGCTGATCGATGCATCCGGGACACCATCAAAAATGGCAGCCGCCTGCGGAAAACCGTGCCAGTGCACCGTGTGCGGATCAAAAAGATCGGGCCGCATTGCCATGCCGACATTGGTCAGTGACAGGAAAAGTTCGTCGTCCTCATCGACGACAATGGTTGGTGCCGGAGCGTTTGCTGCCAGCATGCCGGTTTCCATTACGTAGCCAGGATATTCGGTGAGCGTTACGCCCGAATCTGCCGGCAGTGGAATATCGGAGAAGCTGAAGATGTACAGCTCCTTGCCATCGGCCATGGTCACCATGCCATCACCGCCGGACAAGTGCTTGCACTTGATCCCATCGCCGCTCGGGTGCAGCGTGGTTTCGGTCGGGCACTGCGTGTAGATACTGCTTTCCTGGGTATACGCAGGCAGCGCCACAAAGAGCATTGCCGCGGCCGCTGCGAATAGTCCCCTGCTAATAAGAATCATCGCATCCCTCCTGCTAAGCACGTTCATAGTGGCTCCCACATTCGACAACTGTGACTCGGATATCTGGAATTGTTGTGCGTAGCAAAATAGCGTTTTGCGGCAAGAGCGAAAGTCGGTGTTCTGCGACAGCGCGGGTAGGAAATCCCTCTGTTAACGGGAGGGTTTTGCCTACTACCGGTCACACACCGCTCAGCCCAACCTATGAGTGAATCCGATGTACAATTCCGCAGATCTGGACAGACTCGAGGCCCGACAATCTTGGCTGCTAGCGCGTTTCACAAAATCCTCATTGTCGACGACCACACCTTGATGAGGAACGGGCTTGAGGCGATGCTGGCGTCCGAGGCTGACTTCGAGGTTGTCGGTGTCGCGGCTGATGGCAAGTCGGCGATTCGCGTCGCGTCCGAATTGCAGCCTGATGTCGTACTCATGGATCTGACAATGCCTTTAACCAGCGGCATCGACGCAATCGTGCAGATCAAGCGCAAGCACCCACAGATGAAGATCGTGGCACTGACCTATCACAAGGACGCCAAGTTCATCCATGCAACGTTGCAGGCCGGTGCCGATGCATACGTGCTCAAGGACGACAGCCGGACCGAGCTGCTTGCCGCGCTGAGAAATGTTCTGGGTGGCAAGAGCTACCTGAGCCCGAGTATCGCCGGAACGGTGGTCGCAGGATATGTATCAGGTTCCACCAAACCAACAGATTCCTCGTCCTGGGACATACTCACCAGCCGTGAACGGCAGGTCTTGAAGCTGATTGCCGAGGGTAAGCGCACCAAGGAGATCGCGATCTACCTGTCACTAAGTCCAAAGACGGTCGAGAAACATCGCACCAGCATGATGAAGAAACTCGACTTGCACAACGTCTCGGAAGTAACTGTCTACGCTATCCAGAACAGCTTCATTCTCGAATAAGATCGAGCTCGGAATCGTCCCACATCGCGCGAACGACGACGCCTTGGCCAGGCGCGGCCTGAATGCTGAAATCGCCGCCGGTTGCCTCCACGCGTTGCCGCATGTTGCGCATGCCGAGTCCGGTTTTTGCCGTGCGATCGCCTGCTTCTGCTGGCCCATCAAAGCCAACACCGTTGTCCGAGATTATCAATTCGACGCCCCCATCGACTGACTCGAGCGTTACGTCAACGCGGCTTGCCTGCGCATGCTTGACGACGTTGTGCAACGCCTCCTGCACGACCCGGTAGATCGCAATCTTGACCAATTCCGGCATCCTTGCTTCGTCAATATCATTCGCACAATGTGCCTGCACCTTGCGCTTCTCGACCGTGCATTCGCGGCATAGCCACTCCAGCGCAACGCGGATTCCAAAGCCCGCCAATACCGACGGCGCAAGATTGTCCGTAATGCGGCGAATTTCTTCGATCAGGCTCTGGATATCTTCTACTATGTTGTTGAAGCGGCTCAGGTCCAGTTGCGGATGCTGTTGCGCCAGGTTTGCAACCGTTGCCTCAATCTTGTATTTCATAACGCCAATGGATTGCGCGATACCGTCATGCAATTCGGAAGCGATACGTTTCCGTTCGCTCTCCTGGGCAAGGACTAACTTCCGGGCTGTGGATCGATCTTTCTTGACGAACTCAGCCATCAGTCGATTGCCGGTGTCGCCGGTCTCGTCATACTCCTGACCATCGGAAACCGATGCGTCAGTGTTTCTGGCAAGCAAAAGTTTCACAAGCGCCTGCTGACTTGCCAGCAGAGATGCATGCTCCTGACGGCACTTTGTAATATCTGTAACTGTCAAAGCCAGGTGCCGCCGCCGGCGCTCACGTGCCACTTTCTGCGGTACCGACATTTTTGAAAGATCCAGCCGTAACAGGCTGCCTGAGACGGTATCGTCGACCTCCCATTCCACACTGTCCCGGCTGCCCAGGCTCAACCTCGCGTGGTGCCACGATTTCTCGAAGCTGCATTTTCCATCGCAGCCAGGGTGTAACTGGGCATGCAGGCACTGGTCGCTTTGCGCGGTCAGTGATGCAAAACTTGCACCTGCAAGGCTTCGATTGACGTCCAGCACCCGCATGTCATCGTCGAGCAGGACGACCACTTTCGGCGCCCACTTTGGGGCGGGGGCAACGGAATTTGTCGGGGTCACAACTGCGATATTTTTATTATGAAATGAGTTTTCTACGACGCAACTACAATAACATCGAAGATGCTTGGCCGACGAGCGTTATGTACAACCGCCTAATGTTTTTCTGTCAGTTGCGTCACAACGTTGACCAGCTCCTGGCGGTTAAATGGCTTCGTCAACGTCACATTGGCCCCGACTACCGACGCCGACGCGAGGTACGCCTCAGTCTTGATGGCGCACGGTTGGTACCCCTGGGAGGCCACGTTGCCGCCGCCAGAGATGACAATTATCTTGGTGTTGGGAAATTCCATGCGAATGTCGTAAGCGGTCGCAACACCGTCGTTACCCGGCATGACGACGTCGGTAATGACCAGGTCGGCGCCTTTTTCGCGCAACAAATCGAGCCCATCCTCACTATTGGCTGCGGCGTCCACTTCGAAGCCGGCGCGCACCAGAATTTCCTTGAGCACGCATCGAATGTCTTCCTCGTCGTCGATTATGATTACTCTTGTCATATGTGATGCACATGCGTTTCCCGACCCTCAATGCTCATGGAAGCAACCGCATACCAGTCGTGTGATGGCGCATGTGCGCCACTAATCTCGCGCCGGGCACCGCGCGGAGAAATGGGATATTTCACGCATTTGGATCGAGTAAACACCCTAACGTGATAGCACTACAGGCGAATTAAGAAGTCCGCATCATTCGACGCCCGTCAGATTCTTGTTTAGGAACGATTAATTTGTTACTACCGGCCAAGAAAGGATATGTTTCATGCGATCGGCCAACGACCGGTCCGGATGTACACTAGCCTGGCTAGGCGATTGTCGCAGAGCCGCGCCTTCGACTGCATGAAACTTATCTCGGCCAGAGGTGCGTCACTTTTCCTGCAGACACTCCGGACCTGTCAACTATGAAGCTAAACATTTACTCGTTATTGCTCGGCGCTATCTGCATTCTGATTCTTCAATCGCCGGTTCGCGCTGACGGCGAGTCCGAGTTTCTGGTTTTTGTCAGCGCCGACGATCTTGAGCGTCGGTCCGTTTCGCAGACCGGTATTCCGACTAGTGACTTTACGCCTGCCGTGGATTTTCTGTTCAGTTACATGAATGGACCATGGCGGTTTCTGGGCGAGTACTTCCTTACGGATGATGAGCACGAGCTCGAGCGACTGCAAATCGGCTACGACCATACCGCGAACAGTTCGATCTGGCTTGGCCGATTTCACCAGCCTTCCAGCGCATGGAATAACCTTTGGCACCATGGCGCGTATCTGCAACCGAGCATTTCCCGTCCGGCAATTGAAAACTGGGAGGATGACGGAGGCGTAATTGCCTCTCACATCACCGGGCTGATGCTCGATGCATGGCAGGCACGCGACGGCAGCAGCGGTATCCGCTATCTTGTCGCGGCGGGTATTGCACCGAGGCTGACCGATAGTGAACTGATACCGTTTGATCTGCTCGATCCGGACGATAGTTCCGGTAACCTGGCCGCGAATCTCAACGTCGCGTACTACCCGGATATTGTCGGTGAGTCGAATTTCGGCGCAATTGTCAGTTACAGCGAGATCCTGGCCGACCCTATTGCAGCGTTTGGAATTGAAAATCCTTTCGTCATACGTCAGCTGCTGCTCGGCGGACAAGTCAACTGGGAATGGGATGACTGGCAGATCATCTCCGCCGCATATTACGTGGACAATACGGTCGAGCGTTCCGTCGTGGCCATAGACGATGCGTTTTTCTCGGCATATCTGCAGCTCGCCCGAACGCTGGGTGCAAGTACAAATGGCTACCTGCGGCTCGAAAAAACGAGTGATACGAGTTCTGATAGCTACCTGCAACTGTTTCCGAATTTTGTCGCACAACGTGAATTGCTGGGATTCCGCTACGATTTCGCCGAGCGCCAGGCAATCGCCCTTGAGTTCAGCCGCAACGAAATATCAATGGATGATTTTTCCGAGCTTCGACTTCAGTGGAGCGCGACATTCCCGTGATCGCCAGACGCACTCTGTTTGTGTTGCTGACAGTCGTTGCATGGACGCCGTCATTCGTTCTCGCGGACCACAAACTGGTACTTGTCACACGAGAGGACAGCCCGCTTTCAAATATTAGCGCGCTCGACTTGCGCAAACTCTACCTCGGATTCGTCGTTTACTCCGATACGGGTCGTCAGATTCACCCGATAAGCAATCACTCCGATGCGCGTGCCTGGGAAATTTTCCTGCAGGATGTGGTGGGGATGTCGGCACGCACTTATGATCGGCGCCTGCTGACATTAACGTTACAAACGGGGCGGCATCGACCCCAGGTATTCAACGAACTGGAGTATGTTCTGGATGCGATCGCAGCCAACCCCCTGGCAATCGCGTTTGTTTGGCAGGAAGATCTGCAGCACCGCGAAAACATCAAAGTTATACGTGTGCTATGGCAGCACTAACAAAAACGATCGCAGGTCGTATCACGCTTGGCGTGCTCGCTATTCACGTTCTGGTGTTGCCGACGTTGTATTTCGGCATGGTCTACCTGATCAAACAAAGTAATGAGGAAATGTTTCTCAATAGCGTCCGCGGACACGCTCGTTATCTTGCGGACAGCCTGGAGCGTATTGGTGCGTCTGCTTCCGACAAGGAAATCACAGATATTCTGGACAGTGTGGTTCTCAGTGGTAGCGGATTCTTCGCCGAACTGGTGGGCGACAAGCGGCGCATCCTGAGCTCGCTCGTCACCGCCGCCGACGCTGAAACGTACCTTGAGGACCTGACCTTTCAACAACATGACGACGGCATTTACTTTTTCTCGGTGCCAGTGTTGTATGCGGGAGATCCGTATAGCCTGCGCGTCGGCTTTGATGAAGCGCCCTATCTTGAGCAGAACACGATCGCCTACAAGAACGGCCTGATCATTATTTCAGGCTATCTCGCGGCGTTACTTGCTATGTTGCCAGTCATCGGCCGGCGGGTCGTGCGGCCCGTCAAAGCCTTGCAGAAAGCGTCCCGGCAAATCGCATCCGGCGCTTTGTCGGAACACCTGACCGCCGAAACCGACCTCGTCGAACTCGTGGACCTTTCCCGCGACCTGGACTTGATGAAGGACCGGCTCACCGATGTCAGCAAGCAGTTGCAACAGGAGATTCTCGATCGCGAGAAGGCCGACCTGGATCGCCTTAGCCTCGAGCAGCAGCTGCGCCATGTCCAGCGTCTGGAAACAGTCGGTACGATGGCGGGCGGCATCGCGCACGAGTTGAACAATATTCTGGTGCCGATCATCCTGTACACCGAGACCGCGATCGAGGATCTACCCGCGGACTCCGCGGTACGGGATGACTTGCAGAGGGTGTTGCGATCTGCCACCCGTGCCAAAGGCATTGTCGGCCAGGTACTTACTTTTAGTCGCAAGATGGCCGTTGATACGCACGCGGCTGTCGACATGGCCGCTGCAATTCGCGATACAGCGGAATTGTTGCGCGCCTCGGTGCCGGCATTCGCAAAGCTCGAGATCGACATCGACCCGACGTGTCCCCCCGTACTTGGCGACGCTGCGTTGGTAGGTCAGCTGATTCTGAATCTGTGCACGAACGCTTTTCAGGCATTGCGGGATGAGCATGGCGTTGTCAGGATCAGTCTCGGCCTGACGCAAATCGATACCGCGATTGCCAAGGCAAATCCGCTTCTTGGCCAAGGACCTTGTGTGTGTCTGACGGTGAGCGATACCGGCGAGGGCATGGATCATCAGACCGTGGCGCGAATATTCGAACCATTTTTTACTACTCGCAGTGTTGGCGAAGGAACCGGTCTTGGACTTTCGGTGGTACACGGCATCGTGACTGACATGAACGGCGTCATCCAGGTTGAGAGTACAATAGAATTTGGCTCCGTATTTCGGGTTCTATTGCCGGCCACCCATAACGTGCCGCACGAAGATGGACAAGCAGTGAGTTGAGCAAATATGTCTAGCATATTGTTGATTGATGACGAATTCGACGTACGGTCTGCGGTCGCAAAAGTCCTGTCCCGCGAAGGATTCGAGGTGTCGACTGCCGAAAATGTTGAGCAGGGCCTCAAACTTCTCGACAAGCACCACTTTGACGTGCTGATCACCGATGTGATCATGCCTGGCATTGATGGCGTGCAGGCGATTCGTCTGGTGCGCGAGATCAATCCGGACATTAAGGTTATTGCTATTTCGGGGGGTGGCAATTTTGGCCCCAAGTCATACCAGCCCCAGGCAATTACGACGACAGCCTACTTGCAGGCAGCGACCACGGCGGGTGCGGACTGGGTGCTGACAAAGCCTTTTCAGAAAGCGGATATTGTGGACGCGGTTCGGCAACTTGTGTCGCCAGCATAGCGGATGTCGCGCTGCGGTTCGCCTAGGCCGTACCGTACTTCGTTTCGATCGTGATGCCGATCTCCTTGAGAAATCCATTCGGCAGGATACCGCCGGCGCAGACTATGACCGCGTCGTTTTTCAGCTTGTAGAGCTTGCCCTGGTACTCGATATCCACGCTGTCCGCACGAATTTCCTTGACCTCTGATGGCATCAACAGTCGAATGCGCTTTGCTTCCGCGTAGCGCTCCACTTTGTCGCGATTCTTGGGCTTGGCACGCGAAAACGCAGCAGAGCGATACGACAGGGTGACGATCGACCCCTGCACATCGGCGATGCTGTGTGCCGCTTCCAGCGCACTGTCACCACCGCCGACCACGAGCACGTGCATACCTTCGTATTGCGCCGGGTCGATCAGGCGATACACCACCTTGGATTGATCCTCGCCAACCACACCCAGCTGCCGCGGCGTGCCACGTCGTCCTATCGTCAGCAAGACCGCCCGTGTCCGGTAAAAAGCTTTCGTCGTCTCGACATCGAAACATTTGCCGTCGGCGGATTTTTTTATGGTCTCGACGCGCTCGTTGTAATTAATTTTTAGCGATGTATTTGCTTCGACACCCTGCCAGAACTCCAGCAATTTCTCCTTGGTCGTTTCGGTGATCTTCATCACGCCGACGATGGGCAACTCGGCTGGCCGCGTCATGACAAGCTTGCCGCGCGGAAAGTGTGCAACGGTGCCACCCAGGGAATCTTGCTCGATGGTCGCGAAGCGCAGTCCGCGCTTCATCGCGGCCAGCGACGCAGCGAACCCGGCCGGTCCAGAGCCAACAATAATCACATCAAAGTCATCGCCCTGGCCAATGCCGTCCAGTTTGGCGATTTCTTCCAGCGCCTGCCTGCCCTGCTCGATTGCGTTACCGATCAAACCCATACCGCCAAGCTCACCGGCAATGAAAATGCCAGGCACGTTGGTTTCGAAATTCGGCTTGACCTGCGGTATGTCCATACCGCGCTTTTCGGTACCAAACACGAGATCGATAGCGCCTACCGGGCAAGCTGCCTTGCACGCCCCATGCCCGATGCAATTTGCCGGCCCGACCAGTCGTGCCTTGCCTCGAATCATGCCGAGCACGGGATGCGCGTCCTGCTCGGGACAGGCGGCAAGACACGAGCGACAACCGATACATTTGTTGGCATCGATGACAGGGTGTAGTGACGGTGGCTCGGTCAGGCTCGCTGCGATGGCTTCCTGCGCAGCCTCGATGGCGCACTGCTCACGGCGATGCCGCAGACGCAGGTAGCCGATCAATATAAGCACGATCGGTAACGAGTACAGGCTGACTGTCAGTGTATTCATTCGTTGTCGGTGGCTATTCGAGGGTCGCACATGCTAACAATGATTGGCCGTTGCGCAACACGTCGATTCTCGCAATTCCCTGGCGTCATCGAGACATTTCGCTGCCGGGAGCGAATCCTCGCTGCACGAATGATAATTGTTCTCATTTATGCGCAGGCTGCGATTGCGGAAAACTCGCTGCATCGCCGGCGAAAGCCGGTAGTAATTCACCCCATTTTTTGGCCAGCCGCGAACGCTCGCCTCAGTCATTTAGCGGCACGCACAAGCTTGCGTAAATGCTGCGAGCAAGTCGATAGAAAGCGAAAGAATTTTGTGCGATACACGCCAAAGGAATTTTCGGTGCATTCGCTTGGGAACGAAGACATCGAATCCGTCTGTTTTTGGCGACAGATATTTCGCGAAAAAATTTTGCTGTTTGAGCAACCTTTTCGCTTTCCACAACGTGTTAATTAAGTTAATAGCTTGGGTCGCAGATTAAATTCATGAATTCCGTTTTCTTCGTAACTACGCTCGCAATGGCATTACTCGCAGTGGCTTTCATGCTGCAGCCACTGGCGAAACGATCAGTAAGCCGGACCCGTGGCATGGTTCGGCTGCCAATCCTCGCCGGCATTATTGTCGTCATCCTGGCGATCTCGCTGTACAGCTTTCTCGGTCGTCCCGATATGGTGACCGAAACGGTGCACAGTACCGCGACCAAACCAGGCACTGGCAAAACGGACGGTGTGCCATCCGTGGCGAGCCTGCTTACCGGCCTTGAGGAGCGTCTGCAGAACTCGCCCGATGACGGCAAGGGATGGCTGCTGCTGGCTAAAACCTACCAGCATCTTGGCCGCAACCATGACGCGCGGATCGCGTATGACAAGGCCGTTGCGCTTGGCCAGACGGATACCGCGTTTGCAGAGTCAATAGAAAATTCCAGCACTGCGCAGATTCGTGGCCACGTCAGTATCAGCGACGAGGCCCGAACACTCATAAGCGCCGACGATTCTGTTTTTATTTTTGCCAGGGCGATCGACGGTCCGCCGATGCCGCTCGCCGTCGTGCAGCGCCCGGCAACTGACCTGCCGTTCGACTTTGTACTCAGCGATGCGCAGGCGATGGTTCCGGACAACGTTCTCTCCGCCGCCAAGATGGTAACTGTCACTGCAAAAATTTCCGCACCCAAAGACGCCTTGCGCTCGGTGGCAAATCTTGAAGTGCGAAGCGCAGCGGTGCCGACAGCAAATTCGCCATACCTGGAGCTGGTAATTGGGGCGGCACAATGAATGAAACTGTAATGCAGAACCCCTCGTTCCTGGCCGACGAAAAGACCGCGGGCGCCTTTTTGGGGCTGCGCGGCTGGGGCACCGAGTTCAGTGCCTATTTACTGCTGACGCTGTTGATTGTTCTTGGCTGGTTGCTGCGTGACCTCGACCTCATCACGCCGGACAACGGCGTCGGCTACTGGCTCGGCATCATTGGCGGCACACTGATGCTGCTGTTATTGCTATACCCGTTGCGTAAGCGCATGAAGTTGCTGCACCGGCTTGGCACCACCAGGAGCTGGTTTCAACTGCACGTGGTACTGGGGTTGCTCGGGCCGCTGCTTATCCTCTATCACAGCAATTTCAAACTCGGCGCGTTCAACAGCAATGTTGCGCTCTACAGCATGTTGCTGGTTGCCGGCAGCGGCATTGTCGGGCGGCATATATACGCACATATTCACAGGAACCTGGGAGGCCACCAGCTGACTCTGGCCGAGCTACAGCGCGAGTTGTCGGTATCTTTGGAAAAGAGCCACGGGCTGGCCAGGCTGATGCCGGAATTTACCGCGCGCATCCAGGCAATGTCGACGCAGTTAAGAGGCCACGAGATCACGCGATCAATCGGCATAGGGCGAAGCCTGCGCTGGACGTTTACGCATCATTTTTTGCGGTTTTCATTACTTCTTACTGCAAGGCGTGAGCTGCGTGCGGCAGCCAGGACCTCGGCCGTTGTTATGGCGGATCAGAAACGCCTGCGCCGGACAGTCTCCAGATACGTTCGCGACTACACGACCCTGGTCGGGCGTGTATCGCAGTTCTCCTTTTATGAGCGCTTGTTCGCGCTCTGGCACGTGTTTCACCTGCCAATATTTTTCATCATGGTGCTGGCCGCTCTGATACACGTGCTGGCCGTGCATATGTATTAGTACGCGAGCACGCGATTCGCGATGAGATATCGGCTTCTGCTTATGGCTATTGCTTTGACCTCAGCGGCTTTCTTTCCGGGTATCGGTAACGCCCAGATCCAGACTCTGGTCATGCCGGGAGAGTTGACTGCGAACCACGCCGAGTTCGAATCCGACTGCTCATCCTGTCACAAGAATTTCGACAAGCCCGCGCAACGCCAGTTGTGCCTCGACTGTCATGAAGAGGTTGCCGCGGATGTCAGCGCACACACCGGCTTTCACGGCCGGTATCCGCAGGCGCAGGATGTGCAATGTGCTATTTGTCATGCCGACCACCTGGGCCGCAACGCAGACATCGTGCGCCTGAACAAGGCGGCATTCGATCACCAGTACACCGACTTTGAGCTGCTCGGCTCACACGCAGAGGCGGAGTGCAGCGATTGCCACAGCATCGACCTCCTGTACCGGGAGGCGCCGGGCGCCTGTAATGATTGTCACAGCGACGACGATGTTCACGGCCAGACTTTTGCCAGCAGTTGCGAAGATTGCCACCAGTCTACCGAGTGGCCGGAAGCGAGCTTTGATCACGATACGACAGACTATCCGCTGCTCGGCAAACACATCGAGGCTGCGTGCCTTGATTGTCATGCCGACTCGACCTACCAGAATGCGCCAATGACCTGCTACGGCTGTCACGCCGAGGATGATGCGCATGACGGCCGCAGCGGACAGCAGTGCGAGAATTGCCACAACCCGACTGACTGGCATGATTCGAGCTTTGATCATGCGCGCGACACCGACTTCACGCTCGAGGGCAAGCACGCAAGCTTAGCCTGCGGTGACTGTCACTCGGAAAGCCCCTTCGAGGACGAGATGGACATGGCCTGCGTTGCCTGCCATCTCGAAGACGACAGCCACAAAGGCCATAACGGCGAGCAATGCGACTCCTGCCATAACAGCAGTGATTGGGCGGAGTCGCAGTTCGATCACGATCGCGATACCGACTACCGCCTGCTCGGCGCGCACGAATCTGTGGCCTGTAATGACTGCCATGTTGAAGCCATATTTGAAGTCGCACTGCAGACGACCTGTGAGTCATGCCACCTTGAGGACGATGCTCATGACGGTTCGCTCGGCTCGCAATGTGCGAATTGTCATACCGAATTTGACTGGCAGGACCCGGTATTCTTCGATCACGACCTGGCGAGCTTTCCCTTGCTCGGTGCGCACCGCGAGGCCGAGTGCGAGGACTGCCACGCGACACAGCAATTTACCGATACCAGCAGCACATGTGTTGACTGCCATCTTGAAGACGATCATCACAAAGGCGTCTTCGAGCGCGACTGCGAGTCCTGCCACAATCCGGTTGCCTGGGAGTTGTGGCTGTTCGATCACAATACGCAGACGGACTTTGAACTGCTCGGCGCACATGCCGATGTCGCCTGTGACAGCTGCCACCGCAGTTCACTTGCTGCAATGCGCAAGACTGGCGACCGCTGCTCTGACTGCCACTTGTCCGACGACGTACACGATGGCGAATTTGGCCCGGATTGCGGTCGCTGCCACAGCGATATCTCGTTCCGGGATCTGAGGTCCTTGCAATGAACAGATGGCTGCCGCTTGCCCTGCTCGGGATTTGTCTTGCTGCCCCTTCGATTGGCCAGGAGGCGACCTTCGATCACTTCAGCACCGGTTTCGTACTCGATGGTGCGCATGCCAGCGTCAGCTGCGAGGCCTGTCATTCGGGCGCAAGCTTTGGACCAACCCAGCCCGTCTGCGCGGGCTGCCATTCGCCTGCCGGCATCGTGCGCGCCTCGGCCAAGCCGCCAGACCACGTGCAGTCCTCGGAACGTTGCGCGGACTGCCACATTACCAGCGACTGGAACAGCATCCCGTTTTTTGACCATGCCTCGGTGACCGGCAGTTGTGGCTCCTGCCACAATGGCGTGCAGGCGACCGGCAAGACGCCGAACCACATAACCTCGGGTGAACAATGCGACGACTGCCACAACACGAGTGCCTGGTTGCCGGCCGTGTTCGATCACAGCAACATTTCCGGCAATTGCGCGTCCTGCCATAACGGCACCGAGGCTAGCGGCAAAGACCCGGCTCATATCAATTCAACGGCGGTTTGCGAGGACTGCCACACGACCAGCACCTTCGCCCCTGCCTTCGCAGTGGATCACACCCAGGTCATCGGTACCTGCCAGTCATGCCACAACGGCAGTATCGCGACCGGCAAGACGCCAAACCACATCACCAGCGGCGACAACTGTGTCGACTGCCATTTCTCGACTGGCTGGGTGCCCGCGAACTTCAGTCACGACAACATCACGGGCAACTGCGTTTCCTGCCATAACGGCACCGACGCAACCGGTAAAAGCGCCAGCCACGCGCAGACCACGAATGTTTGCGAGGACTGCCACAACTCGGTGCAGTTCGTGCCTGCCGATACCGTCGACCATGCACAGGTACTTGGCAGCTGCGGTTCCTGCCACAACGGCGTGGATGCGACCGGCAAGACCGCGACGCATCTGCCGAGCAGCGATAGCTGCGATGATTGCCATACGACCGCGGGCTGGGTGCCCGCAAACTTCGATCACGCCGGCATCACCGGCAACTGCTCGAGTTGCCACAATGGTGTGGATGCGACCGGCAAGCAGGCTGCACACATCCTGACCACGGCGGTCTGCGAGGACTGCCATACGACCAGCACCTTTGCGCCGGCGTTCAGCGTCGATCACTCGCAGGTCATTGGCACCTGCCAGTCCTGCCATGACGGCAACACTGCGACCGGCAAAACCCCGACTCACATTACCAGCGGCGACAGCTGCGATGACTGTCACTCGACGTCCGGCTGGGTACCCGCGAATTTCGATCACGTCAATATCACCGGCAACTGCGCGAGCTGCCACAACGGTGTGGATGCAACCGGCAAGGACACGAACCATATCAATACCAGTAATGTCTGCGAGGACTGCCACAGCGTGGTCGCTTTTGCACCGGTGCAGACCGTTGATCATGCGCAGGTGATCGGAAACTGCGGCTCCTGCCACGACGGCACGATCGCAACGGGCAAGTCCGCGACGCACGTCACCAGCAGTAACAACTGCGACGACTGCCATACAACCGCAGGCTGGGTGCCGGCGAATTTCGATCACGCCGGTATCCTCGGCAACTGTGCGAGCTGTCACAACGGCGTCACGGCAACCGGCAAGACACCGACACATATTGCGAGCAGCAACATCTGTGAGGATTGCCACACGCCGAATGGCTGGTTGCCCGCGAACTTCGACCACGCCAACATCACGGGCAATTGCAGTAACTGCCACAATGGCGTTGCGGCTACCGGCAAAAATCCGACCCACGTACAGACCACCAACGTCTGCGAAGACTGCCATACGCCAACCGTCTGGGTACCACCATTCGCCGTCGATCATACGCAGGTGCTCGGCAGTTGCGGATCCTGCCACAACGGTACGATCGCCACCGGCAAGGATCCGGATCACATCGCGAGTGGCAGCAATTGCGACGACTGCCATACCACGGTGGCCTGGCTGCCGGCCACCTATGACCACGCCAATGTCACCGGTAATTGCTTCGGCTGCCATAACGGCACGATCGCGACCGGCAAGAACCTGCAGCATCCGGCTACGACCAATGTCTGCGAGGACTGTCATACACCGACGACCTGGTCGCCCGTATTTACGGTCGATCACACCCAGGTGCTGGGCTCCTGCTCGTCCTGCCATAACGGCGTGATCGCGATCGGCAAGAATACCGGTCACTTCGGCACCGCCAGGGAATGCAGTACCTGCCACAACACCGATAGCTTCAGCCCCGACGAATTCCGGCATACGACGACACCGTACGAGCCGCTCAATCATCGCGGCAACCTGCAGTGCACCACTTGCCACCGCACCAACACCGAAGTCGTCGCCTGGACCTACCCGGCGTACAGACCGGATTGCGCGGGTTGCCACGCCGGCGATTACAAGCCCGGCCCGCACAATGGCGCTACCGTCAGCCAACTTCGCAACTGTGCCGGCTCCTGCCACAAGAGCACACCCGAGCACCGCATCAGCGCGAACGAGTGGTAGGCAAGTCGATGCTGGTTCGATGTTACGGTCTCGCGATTGGCATACTGCTGCTCGGCGGCCTGCCGCCGGCTGCCGCTGCAACACGCTTCATCACTGGCGCAAACATCAGCAGCGACGATAGCGTGGCGACGATTACCGTCGACTTCGCCTGCAAGGTTGAGTACATCGATCACTTACCGGTCAACCGCGGCAATCGCCTGCGCGTGCAGCTGGAACCCACCACCATCTGCGCCGGCGCGTCGCCGACGATTGCCAACACGCACGAACAGTACCGGCCGCTGAATGCCGACGATGCCAGGCTGCTCGAGCTGGACTACGACGGCGAGCTGGCGTCGACGCCGGTACTCACTTTCGTCTTCAGCGATGCGGTTCGCTACGAGGTTTCCTACAGCGGTGGCCGCGACCAGATCATCGTGCGGGTGCATCTCGATACGGCTGTGGCCGCGCCGGCAACAAACTCCGGCGCCAGCGGTGTGCGCGTTCCAGCGGCGGCTGTAGAGCCGCAAACCTATGTAATAAACCTGTCGTCGAGCCGGGCGCCGCATACAGCAGCGGACAGCGCTCTCGGCAATGTGTCACCGGGCCTGCAGGTCTTCGAAACCGAAGTATTGCTCGCCGGCGTTACCTGGTACCGCCTGCGCCTGGGAACATTCGACAGTACGGCCGCGGCGCAGGCGGAGCTCGCGCGTTTGCGCGACACGCATCCCAACGCCTGGATCGACCGCGTCGACAAAGCCGGCGAAATTCCGCTCACCACAACAGCGACAGCAGTTGCGGAGCAAGCGTATGCGCCTGACCCGTCGCTGGCCGACCTTGGCCTGGACGAGATAGACCAGCTCATGGCCGATGCACAACGTGCTCTGGTCGCAGGCGAAGTGTCGCGAGCCGTGCAGATGTACACCAAGGTGCTGCGAGCGCCGAACCACGACCGGCACGCCGAAGCACAGGAGCTGCTCGGTCTGGCACGCGAAAAAAACGGCCAGACCGCGCACGCCAAGGCGGAGTACCAGCGCTACCTGGCGCTGTATCCCGACGCCGATGGCGCCAACCGGGTGCGACAACGCCTGGCTGCGTTGCTGGCGACCGGCCGACAGTCTGATAGTGCCGCGGTCGCGACCGCCGCCGCGGACCGAGCGGCGAGCGAGCGCGCCGAGCCCGGCATCTGGCGTTTCAATACCTATTTCTCACAGTACTATCGCCGCGATGCGAACCAGCTCAACGAAGAGGAACAGATCATCAGTCAGTCGGCGCTTTACTCGGACCTCAATTTCGATGCTCGCCGGCGCGGTTCACGATTTGACTTCAGCAGCCGCCTGTCAGCCGGTTATCGCAGCGATTTTCTCGATACGGCGACGAGCGATGACAATGCGCTGCGCGTTTCATACGCCTACGCCGATGTCGCCGACGCGGAGACCGGACTGCGCGGTCGCATCGGCCGCCAGTCGCGGAATACCGCTGGCATACTCGGCCGTTTCGATGGTTTTGACCTTGGCTATCGCCTGTCGGAGCGTATCGAGTTGCATGGCGTCGTCGGCCAGCCGGTCAATTCGGCCACCGACGGCTTCGACTCCGAGCGTTCCTTTTATGGCCTCAGCGCCGACTATGGCCCGGTCTTTGAGGATCTCGAGCTCAGCCTGTTTGTCATCCAGCAGGAAATTGGCGGTATTGACGATCGCCAGGCGGTTGGCACTGAATTTCGCTACTTCGCGGAGAACCAGAGCCTCTGGGGCCTGATCGATTACGACACCTCCTACAGCGAAATCAGCAGCGCCTATCTGCAGGGCAGCTGGCGCATCGGCTCGCGCCTCAACGTCAGCGCATCCATTGACCAGCGGCACAGCCCTTATCTCAGCAGCGGCAGTGCCATGATCGGCCAGCCGGTGCAATCGTTTGCGGAATTGCAGGTGCTGTTCACCGAAGAGGAAATACGCCAGTTGAGCCTCGACCGAACGCCGCTCGCGAGCTCCTATACGACCGCGGTTTCCTACTCGGTGTCGCCGCGCCTGCAACTCAGCCTCGACGCAAACCAGACGACGATCGAGGCGACCCCGGAGTCCGGCGGCGTCGCTGCAATGCCTGAGTCGAGTTACAGCTATATCGGTACGACGCTGGTCGCGAGCAGCCTGTTCACCGAGGGCGACGTATCGATGCTGAGCCTGCGTTACTCGGAGTCCGACAGCACCGAGGTAATATCGCTGAGTCTCGACACGCGCTTTCCGCTCGGCACACGCTGGCGCATCAATCCGCGCTTGCGCATTGACCAGCGCCGTATTCTGACTGACTCGAGCGACGAGTTGCTGTACACGCCCGGGATCCGCCTGCAGTATCGGCATAGCAGGAAGTTGCGCGTCGAACTCGAGGCCGGCAAGCAGTTTGCCAGCCGCGATGCGATAGCCGCGACCCTCGATCGAGAGTCCTATTTCATGAACATCGGTTACCAGGTGTTTTTCTAAAAGATGTGGCGACACTTGATAATCGTGCTTGCCGCCAGCCTGATTGTTGCCTGCGCCGCCGCGCCGCCGTCGGCTGGCACCAAACTGGATCCGCTGACCAGCGTGACGCTGGTATACAGCGCGCTGCCGATAGTGCTGTATCGCGACGACCCGGCGCACGCCGCCTATGCGCGCAACTTCGTCAGTCTCGGCCCGTTGCTCGTGAATCGCAGCGGCCACCATGAATACTTCCTCTGGCTTGGCATCTGGAACACCAACCAGACCCCGGACATGGAGGAACGGCGCGACGGATTTGATTCCATCGTGCTGTTCGTCGATGGCGAGCCGTTGCCGCTGGAGCTTGCGGGTTGGACGCCGGAGTCCATCGGCGCAAGCGAGCCCGTGTACCCGAAACCGGTAGCGTCGTCGCTGGATGCCTATTACCGCGTTACCCTCGACCAGATTCGCCTGCTGGCGAATGCCGCCGAGCTGCAATTGCGCACCAGCGGTCGTGTGCCGCGCGCCTTCGAACCCTGGGACAACCAGGACGCGGCGCGCGCGAGCCTGCAACGATTCATGCAGCAGTTGTAGCAGGGGGCTTGCGGGAGACCGGGGTATAAATATATGCCACAGAAAAAAGCACCCTCCACCTCTGCACGCAACACGCAGGGGTGAGAGGGTTTTCTTTGTCGGGAACGGAAAATGAGCGGGGCGCTTGCCCGGATGTCAGCTCTCGCCGGAAGCGGTCATTGAAAACGTCGAGAATCCAAGAGTCAGCTTAATTCAAGCTCACCAGACTCTCATCAACCTCTCGCACGAAAGACTCGGGCCACGACTGCGAGTCGCGCACCATTGGCCATACGAAATCGGGGTCGCGCTTTGCAACGGATACAAACCAATCTTTCCACCCGTCATACAGTTCTTCTGAAAAAACACCCGCTTGCGTCGCCATGTAAGCACGCTCCCAGGCGACGAAATGAAGGTCCACGTAGTACTGAAATCGGAGCAGCTCTTCAGCAGTTAGGCTATTCACGTCGCCATAACCCTTGATCAATATATGTGAGAGGTCATCGCTCTCAATAGCTAAAATTCTCCGTTGATGTGTATAGGTTAAAAGTTCCGCCTGGATGTCCGCGTCGGACTCCACTGTAGTTCTTCGTATTTCGAGTCCTACGTAGATAAGGGAAAGGACGACCGCCACGGCCGAAATAATCTCGGCGATTGCGACCCACGATTTGAGATTGCGAGCTGACATTTTTGCTTCCTGTTAGCGTCATTCTGCGGTTGTCCGCCTTGAGTCAATAGCGGAAATTGTAACTGAAATATCGCGACAGGCTGCTTCCAGGTGCATTCCTGCCGGTCAGCCATTTACCAGGTGGTCGGCTGGAGACGGCCATTTGCGGTAATTCGTTTCTCTGCTTCAATGCGATCATTCAAATCGCAAGAACCTCTTCCGTGCCACACGCTATTTACGGCAATGTGTGGGATGCAAGGAATTTCCAGATGTGGTCGTTCGTCAGTTCGCGTGTAACGGCCCCAATTTTGCGCGCCGATAGATACTGGTAACCATTGGGCCAGGTGTGTCCGCCGTTGAATATCCGATAAACGACCAGCGGAGCCTGACAGTCGCGCCAGTCGAACCGCGTCACCCGTGTGCCGTCATTCAATCGATCCGGCAATTCCGTCGCCACAAATTCGTCTGCACAGCCATTGATATCACGCCAGACGCGCATGCTGCGTTCCACGGCGATGTATTCCCCCTTGAACTTTGGCGCACCGACGCAGTTCGGCTTGCCGCCATCGTACGGCCAGGCGCAATCGGCCGTTCCATGAATCTGCAAAACTGGGACCGGCCGGTCTGGCTTGCAGCCTTGTACCGCACTCACCTGATTGGCGCCCGCTACTGCTGCGATTGCCGCAATTCGGTGTGGCATTTCGCAAGCCAGTCGGTGGGCCATGGCCGCGCCGTTCGATATTCCTGTCGCATACACCCTTTTCATGTTGACCGGGGTACTGGCCTCGAGTGCATCAAGTAACGCATTGAAGTACGCAATATCATCAACATTGTTATTACACGCCAGTCCCGACGTGCAGATCCAATGCTCATCATTATCGCCGCCGCCGGCATTCCAGCTCCGCATTTGCTTCAACAGTCGGCGCGATGTGCCCCGGGGGAAAACGGCGATGTAACCATTCTGTGCCGCGTGGTTCGTGAGGCAATCCCGATCGCTCAGGTCGCCTTCAGGGCAGGTCATCCGAATTGCATTTACTGCATCAGCGCCTCCGCCGTGAAGGACCAGAAGTACTGGTGCCGGCGTTTTCAGGCCGTCGGGAATAAAGACATCATAGGATCTGTTCGGGTACGCCGGCAGAGCGACATGCTCGTGCAAGCTGCCACCGGAAGCACCGGAATAACGGGCAGGATTATCTTGTACCGCAATACAGCTGGAGAGCATATATATGAGTGCCAAGAGACATAATTTCGTGTGCACGATTTTTACGCTTAATTCAAGTCTAACGGCTGACAACAAAAATATTCAGACACAGGTCGAACGGCATCGCTATATCTGCTCGGGTCAACAGCCGAAATTATAGCGCGAAAATAATGACCGGCGGCTTCCGGCCGATTACCGGCCTCTCGATACTTTGCCTGGCTAACTTCGCCAATCGGCCAGAAGAAGCCGTTGGCTTACACTGTTTGAACGTCTGCTTTCGGGTAATCGGGTACACCGTCAGCTTAGGAAGCTGATGTTCTACCATTGAACCACACCCGCTATTCAGAGATTTACGCCCCGACTGGTTCTGGCCGAGCAAAAAAGTGAGAATACTGTGAATCTAGTGAAGTTCGAAGCTAGCACCTAAACGAAAAGACCCCGCCTCGGCGGGGTCTTCCGTTTTGTGTCAAAAGTCATTCGAGCTAATTCACAGTTACCTGACCGTCCGCGTATTCGAAGAGATCGAACTGGGGCGCCGAGTAGCACGGTATCGAGCGGAAACGGGCCCTGATACCGTCAGCCTGATCATTTGCCGAGTCACCGTTGTCCTGGACCCGGACTATGTATGGCAGACCGGTCAGGTCGAATCCGTCAGGCGCAGCTCCGCGCGTAATGACGCCACTCAACCAGGCTTCGTTTCCGGCAACGAAGACGCAGTTCATATCGACATAAATGCCTGCAGCATCGCCGGAGAAAATATCGACAACCTGCCCGTGCCCGGTGCCATCCGACCGCAATACGGCTGAGCCAGAGAAATTTGCATCGCAACCGGTGGGATAGCCGAGTGCCTCACAAACATCGGGCCCGCCGAAGCTGATCGTATGCACCACCCTGTTGTCCGGGGGATTTCTTCCCGAGGTTGTCGCAATGACGGTCAGGCCGGTGCGTTGCGTTTCCACGATATGCGTCTGCCCGGGAATCGGATCATCGAAGAAATGTACAAGCTGTTCCCGCTTTCCAAAAAACGTGTTTTCGGCCGCGAATCCATAGTTGATGCTGAATCCCGGTCCACCCTCGAAAAACTGGACGTGGGTTAACCCCTGATATCGCGGACACATCTGAAAAGGCCGATAATGGCCGTGGAGGAGTGTCATGCCAAAAAGAAGAAATTACTCGGCGGAGTTCAAACGTGAAGCGGTTGCCCTGGCGCATCAGC
>JAOUHU010000127.1 GCA_029884455.1 Gammaproteobacteria bacterium
ATCCGAGATGATCGAATTCAACGTCAATGGCAAGCCCGTCAAGCTTGAAGCCGAAGCCGATACAGCATTGCTCTGGGCATTGCGTGACCAGCTTGGCCTGACCGGAACCAAGTACGGTTGTGGTGGCGGTTACTGCGGAGCCTGCACCGTGCACCTGGACGGCAATGCGGTCAGATCGTGTCGCACGCCACTGTCGGTGGCTGCCGGCAAGGACATTACGACCATTGAAGGCCTGTCGGCGGATCGCAGCCACCCCTTGCAAACGGCGTGGATTGCCGAGCAGGTGCCGCAGTGCGGCTACTGCCAGTCGGGGCAAATCATGCAGGCCGCAACCCTGCTGGCGCGAAATCCGGACCCGACGCGCGACGACATCGTGCGCCATATGAACGGTGTGATCTGCCGTTGCGGCACCTACACGCGAATTATTGCCGCGATCCAGCGCGCTGCGAAGGAGGCCTGAGCCATGGTCATGACGCCCGGTTTCAAATCGACCCTGTCGCGCCGCCATTTTCTCGGTCGTGCAGCGGGGCTCACGTTCGCTGTCGGCATCGGACCAGGCGGCACCTGGCTGGTTGCCGACGCAGCGCAGAAAGCGGCCGATCTCGACATCGGTGCCTGGGTCCGGATCACTGCCGACAATCGAATCACGATCGTCACGCCGGCTGCGGAAATGGGCCAGGGCTCGATGACCGGAGTACCGATTGCGCTTGCCGAGGAGCTCGATGCAGACTGGTCTCGGGTAAGCCTCGAGATGGCGCCCGCAGAGCCGGAGATTTACGGCTACGGCACGAGCGGCAGCAAGAGCATGATGATCGTCGGCAGCCGCGCGGTGCGATCTTATTTTGAGCAGATGCGCTTTGCCGGCGCACAGGTGCGCAAGGTGCTGTTACAGGCCGCGGCCGAGGAGTGGGGCGTCGATGCCGCAACCCTGGTCACCGAGCCCGGCGTGGTCATCGACCCAGTCAAGCGGCGCTCGCTGAGTTATGGCGAAATTGCTGCCTTCGCGCAGGTCCCGGCGATGCTGCCGGCGGTCTCGCGGGAAGAACTCAAGCAACCGCAAAATTTTCGACTCATAGGCACACCCGTTGCGCGGCGCGACATCCCGGTGAAAGTTGACGGTTCGGCGCAATATTCCATCGACGTGCGACTGCCAGGCATGGTGTATGCGAGCGTCGTGCACGGACCGGTGCAGCTCGCCAGACCAGAGCGCTGGAACGACGCAGACATTCGCAAGCTCGCCGGCATCGTCGATGTGGTCGGCCTCGAACACGGCGTCGCGCTGGTTGCTGACACCTTCGAACAGGTACTGGCAGCGCGCAAAGCGTTGCAAGTGGAATGGGACCGCAGCGCCGCCGCGCAGGGCTACGACTCCGAAGCGATGCTCGACTCAGGCTACATGGACGTCATGCGCGACCCGCAGAGCGAGGTTCGCGTTATCGATACGGCCGGCGCTGGCAGCGCAGTTTTTGACAACGCGGCGAAGGTCTTCAGAGCCGATTACCGCAGCGACTACGCATACCACGCGCAAATGGAGCCGCTCAATGCGGTTGCACGCTTCAACGCAAGCGGCGATGAGGTCGAAATCTGGGAGGGCACCCAGGCGCCCGGAAGTTCGCGCGCCGCGGTCGCGAGGGCACTGGGCTTTGACATCAGCCAGGTCGTGCATCACCAGCAATACCTCGGTGGTGGATTTGGTCGCCGCTCGGTGACGGATTACACCATTGAGGCAGCGCTGGTCGCGCGTGCGATCCGGCGACCGGTGAAAATGATCTGGACGCGCGAAGAGGATCTCGCGTTCGCCATGTTGCGGCCGCAAAACCTGCAGTGCGTCGAGGCGGCTCTCGACCAGAATGGCAAGCTTGCGGGCTGGCGACACTGCGTGGTCGGCGATGGCGGCGGCCTGATCTATTCGGGCATCAATCTCGGCGACTATTACGACATACCGCATCGGCAGATCGAAACACGCGGCACTTCGCACGGCATCCGCCTGAAGCACTGGCGCGCCGTTGCACATCCTTTCAACCTGTTTGCGATCGAGTCACTGATTGATGAAATGGCCGTTGCGGAAGGCCTGGATCCATTTGCGTTCCGGCGCGAGCGCATGGCACTTACGCCGAAGGCACAGGCTGTGTTCGACGCGGTCGAGCGCTTGTCCGGCTGGCATACGCCGCGCCCGGCCGGACGTGCCCTGGGCGTGTCGGTCAGCGAACGCTCCGGGTCGCTCGGTGCGGGGGTCGTCGAGATTTCCCTCGACCGCGACCGGATTCGGGTGCACAAGGTCTGGGTCGCTGTCGATGGCGGTATCATCGTGCAACCCGACATGGCACGCGCCAACATTGAAAGCGGCGTCATTTATGGTCTGTCCAGCATCCTGAAAGAACGGGCAACGATCAAGGGCGGGGCGGTGCAGCAATCGAATTTTCACGATTACGAGTTGTTGCGCATGGCCGAAGCGCCAGAGGAAATTCATGTTGAATTTCTCGAGCGCCATACGCCGCCGACGGGACTCGGCGAGATCGGCAACCCGTTCATCGCCGCCGCGGTTGCAAACGCGTTCCAGGTATTGACGGGCAAGCGCCTTTACCATATGCCATTTACGCCGGAGCGCGTGCGCGCAGTGCTCGAGGCCTGAGACGAAGGTACGGTTGGCTGCCGCCGGTCAGTTTGCGCCGCGCAACAGAATCGCGGGTCGCAGCCGCAGCCGGTGCAGCAGGTAGCGGGCGCCAAGGTGCAGCGAAACTCCACTGACCACGGCGGCGGTAACCAGGCCTGGCCAAAACAGCCCGACGGTCGGCAATTTCAGCCGCAAGCTCAAAAGCGGCATCGCGATCGCCGCGCCCAGCAGTACCGCGAAGCTGGTCGTGACAAGCGCCAGCAGCAGGTATTCGAGTTGCAGGCTGCGTCGAATGACGGCAATGCGTGTGCCCAGTGAATGCAGCACTGTCGCGGCATAGACTTGCCGGCTGCGGCCGGCGGCGAGCACGCTGACCAGCACCAGCATGCTGGCAAGCAGGCTGACCGCGGCCACGACCGCGAGCCCCGCGGCTGCTTTGCCGAGGATGTCGCGCGCCGATGCCAGCAACGCCGCTGTGCGCACAGTGATGACGTTCGGCGCAAGTGAACCAATTTTTCGCTGCGCCTCAATGGCAACATCATCAGCCATGTACGCAGTACCGACATGCCGATGAATCAGTCCGTCCAGCGCGCCATCGGAGACGATACCCTCGAACCAGAACCGTGTCTGTATTCCCTGCTGGCTGAAAATCGCGTCGATCTGTGCGTCCAGTGTGCGACCCTCGATACCGAAGGTAATGACGTCGCCGACGCGCAATCCGAGTTGCCCGGCCTCATGATCCTCAAGCG